>CAYFFC010000014.1:26996-31074 GCA_964342295.1 uncultured Lutibacter sp.
GCTTTAATTTTTGCAATTGACAGGCCACTAGATATGTGTAGAACCATGGTTAATGTTACCGGTGATGCCTCTGTATCAATGATGGTGGCTAAATCTATTGGAAAACTGGGAAAACCTAAGATAAAGGATTGGGATGACAATTACCCTAAAAAAATAAAGGTGAAAGTTAAGTAATAAACCGTTTTTTTAACTCGGGGGTGGGTACTAAACAAGTAGTTCTTTTCCCAAACCATTTGTACCTGTTTTTTGCAATAATTTTATATAAGGCATTTCTCAAAATTGGAGGTATAATAATAAAAACGTAACAAACTGCATATAAACCACCTAATGCCCTTAATATTCTAAGAGCAGCAGTAGATTCTTTATAAATTTGTTGGTTGTCAATTAGTAAAATGGACTCTGATTTTACTTTTTTTGCACTAATTTGTAACAAAATCTTTTTACCGGCGTCTGATTGTTGAGAGGCAAATAAAAACTGTGCTTTTTTATCGTGTTTAATTATAAATTTTACCGTTGAACTGCATAAATTACAAAAGCCATCAAAAAGTATTACCGGTTTGTTTTTAAGTGCATTCATAGCACAAAATTAAACATTAAAAATGAACCATCTTTTAACATAAAATTAATAACAACTATCACAAGCAATATTTAAATTCGTTTAAAACAATTAACCCAATGATTAAGATTGAAAAACTACACAAATCTTATCCGATAGGAAAAGATTCCCTACACGTATTAAAAGGACTAGATTTGCATATAAAAGAGGGCGAATTTGTATCAATTATGGGCTCTTCGGGCTCAGGGAAAAGTACCTTATTAAATATTGTTGGCTTGTTAGATAATCATGATGAAGGAAATTATTACCTAAATGGTAAATTGATTGAAGATTTAGATGAAAAAAAAGCAGCTATTTTAAGAAACAAATTTCTTGGTTTTGTTTTTCAATCCTTCAATTTAATTACCTATAAGACTGCCTTGGAAAATGTGGCGCTTCCATTGTATTACCAAGGAATGGGACGAAAAGAACGTCAGAAAATAGCACTTAAATATTTGGATAAAGTTGGATTAAAGGAACGTGCTGAACACTTGCCAAGTGAGTTATCCGGTGGTGAAAAACAACGTGTGGCCATTGCTAGGGCATTGGTGACCAATCCAAAAGTGGTGTTGGCTGATGAGCCTACCGGGGCATTGGATTCAACAACATCCCACTCGGTTATGGAATTGCTTAAAGAAATTAATAGGGAAGGTATGACAGTTTTTGTTATTACCCATGAAGAAGATATTGCAGCTGAAACCAATAGAATTGTACGCCTTAAAGACGGTATAATTATTAGTGACCAAAAAACAGTAAAAAAAGTAAAGGCCTAAGCTATGTTTGATTTAGACAGGTGGATAGAAATTTTTCAGACTTTAAGCAAAAATAAGCTTAGAACTGTACTTTCAGGTGTTACAATTGCTTTTGCTATCTTACTTTTTACCTTATTATTTGGTATAGGTAATGGTTTAAAACACACGTTTGAACAATCGTTTAATGATGACGCCAACAATGCTATTTTTATTAGGGCAGGAAGAACTACAAAACCTTATAGGGGGTTACAAAGCGGTAGAAAAATTCAGTTTAAAAATGACGATTACAACTACGTAATAGATGAATTTGGAAACAAGGTTCAATTTATAAGTGCACGTATTTATAAAAATGTAAAGGCTATTTATAAAAATGAACAAAACGATTATACCGTGAGAGCCGTACATCCCGATCATCAGTTTTTGGAAAAAACAATTATAGATGAAGGCAGGTATTTAAATATGTTCGATTTAAAAAACAAATCGAAAGTTGTGGTAATAGGACGACTGGTAAAAGAGGATTTATTTGGAAATAAAATAGCTCTAAACAAAAACATTAATTTAAGCGGTATTTCATATAAGGTAATTGGTGTTTTTTCTGATGACGGTGGAGATAATGAAGAGCGGTTAATTTATATACCGGTAACTACAGCTCAATCTTTATATGGAAACAATGACTATATCGATCAATTAAATTTAACCTATAATCCGGTTTTAAATTTAGAACAAGCCATTTCTTTTGGAAATTCAATTCTTAAAAAGTTTAAAGATAAGCATGATATTGCTCCTAGAGATCAAGCAGCTATTAGAATTAGTAATATGGCTGAAGCTAATAAGGGAGTTGGACAATTTATGATGGTATTAAATGTCATAATTTTATTTATTGGCATTGGAACTTTAATAGCAGGTATAATAGGTATCAGTAACATTATGGTATATATAGTTAAAGAACGAACCAAAGAATTGGGAATAAGAAAAGCGTTGGGTGCCACACCAAAATCCATTATTGGAATGATTATGTTAGAGTCTGTTTTTGTTACTGCTATAGCAGGATATTTAGGATTGTTAATAGGCGTTTTTGCATTAAGAGCTATTGGAGACAGTCTTGAAAAATACTTTATAATTAACCCAAGTGTAGAAACTTATGTGGTTGTGGGTGCAACCATAGTGTTGGTAATTGCAGGGACCATAGCCGGATACATACCGGCAAAAAGAGCCGCAAGAATAAAACCAATTGTAGCATTAAACGACGAATAGTTATGAAATTTTTATTTGATAAAGATACTTGGCAAGAAATTTACGGAAGCATCCGTAAAAACAAAATACGAACAGCAATTACTATAATTGGTGTAATGTGGGGTATATTTTTATTGGTGGTTTTATTGGGTGCTGCACGTGGTGTTGAGAATAATTTCAATAAATTATTTGGGAATTTTGCGACCAACAGTGTATTTGTATGGGCACAGCAAACAAGCAAACCGTTTAAAGGATTTCAGGAAGGGAAGAGGCTTACACTAAAAATGTCTGATTTATACAATATAAGAAATGAAATTGAAGGTTTAGAATTTGTGGTGCCAAGGCATCAAACTCAAACCTTGGTAATAAATAACTTTAAATCGGGTACTTTTGGTATTTATGGAGATTATCCTGAATTGGACAAGGTTCAGAAGAAAGATTTGGTGTATGGAAGATTTATAAATGACAGTGATATTAAAGAAAAGAAAAAAGTATGTGTAATTGAAGAAGAAATTTACAAACAGTTATTTGACAAAGATGAGTTTCCTATTGGTGAATACATTAAAATTAACAATATAAATTATAAAGTTATTGGCATGTACAAACAAGGGCAAATAGGTACAGGTGGTCCTCAAGGAAACATCCATATTCCTTTTACAACATTTCAGCAAGTTTATAACAGAGGTGATAGTATGGGGTGGATGATGATTACCGGGCAACCCGGCTTTGATATTGCTCAAATAGAAGCAGATGTAAAATTACTTTTAAAAAACTTACACAAAGTGCATCCTGAAGATGTAAGAGCTTTTGGAAGTTTTAATTTAGGAAAGGAATTTGCAAAAGTAACCGGGTTTTTATCGGGTATGCAGTTTTTAACCTGGTTTGTGGGTATTGCTACCCTAATAGCAGGTGTATTTGCCATTGGTAACATATTATTGATAACAGTAAAAGAACGAACCAAAGAAATAGGAATAAGGCGTGCTTTGGGGGCAAAACCTTGGGAAATTAAGCGTCAAATTATTCTGGAATCGGTTTTTTTAACCGGATTTGCAGGTACGCTGGGTATTATTTCGGGAGGGCTTATTTTGATGTTGATTGATGCAACAATGGGGCAAGGGCCGGAAGCCACACTTACAAACCCAACGGTTGATATTCCTGTAATAATAATAGCCGCCCTAACATTGATAGTATTGGGTACGTTAATTGGATTAATACCTGCGCAAACGGCTGTAAGTATCAGACCAATTGAAGCATTAAGAGAAGAATAAAATTTAGAAATAGCAAAATCAATAACCTGAAATATAATTCGAATGAAAAAAACAATAATTTTTGTAGTGTTGGGAGCAGCCTTAATTGCTGTTTTGGCTTGGTTTGGTGTTAAAAACAGTAAATCTCCAATTGAGTATGAAACGGAAAAACCATTTAAAACAAACATTGTTAAAAAAACAGTGGCCACGGGAAAGGTGATTCCTTTAGAAGAAGTTGAAATTAAACCAAA
>CAYFFC010000014.1:31174-39184 GCA_964342295.1 uncultured Lutibacter sp.
AAATGCCAAAGATAACCTTGAAATTTTAAGGAGAGGTTCAATTGTAAAGGGCAAATCGGCCAACACTTTTGTTACTGCTGAAATTTCCGGAACTGTATTGGAAATTCCTGTTAGAAAAGGAGATCAGGTTATTCAAAGTAACAACTTTAATGATGGAACTACCATTGCTACTATTGCAGATATGAGCAAAATGATTTTTGAAGGAAAAGTTGACGAAGCTGAAGTTGGTAAAATTAAAAACGGTACTGTATTAGAAGTTTCATTAGGAGCCATTGAAAAAAAGAAATATCAGGCAAAATTAAATTTTATCGCTCCTAAGGGTACTGAGGAAAACGGTGCGGTACAATTTAAAATTAAAGGTGATGTTACCTTAGATGATGAATTTTTTGTAAGAGCAGGTTATAGCGCCAATGCCGATATTGTTTTAGAACAAAAAGATAGTGTGTTATCTATAAAAGAAGCATTGCTACAGTTTGATAAAAAAACAGAGGAACCGTATGTTGAAGTAAAAACAGGAGATCAAGAATTTGAAAAACGAGATGTTGAATTAGGTATTTCAGACGGAATTAATGTTGAAGTTTTATCGGGCGTTACAGTAGATGATGAAATTAAAATTTGGAACAAAACTTCAAAGAAAGAAGAAAAAGAAGAAAATAGCTAAAAGGTAAAATAGCTAAAAATTAAAAGCGCTATCATTAATTTGAAGCGCTTTTTTTGTATATTTATACAATTACTTTAGGTTGGTGAAATTTCTTAATTACTACATTTTTTATGATTTTTATCAGAGAAATTTTAATTTAAAAGTAAGAACTTTATAGTATAAAATTTAAAAGCAAAATAGAAATGGAAAGTCAGTTAGTATTCTTAAGTGATCTAAATTTTAATTTAGACGTATGGAAAAGAGAGTTAAAATTCCAAGAAAGTGAAATGGATTATTTTGAAGAAAAATTAGAACATGTAGCTATGCGTAATTTAGGTGTTGATGTAATGATTCAGTTAGAGGGTTTTCAAAATAAAATAATTCGTGAACGTGAAGTAATGGGACATTTAAGACATAGAATACGAATGAAAAAACGAGAATTAGCCAAAGCTAAATTTGAAAATACCCCTGAAATTAAGTACCATGAAAAACAAGTTTTACTAAAAGATGAAATGAAAACTTTTGTAAAAATGCACTATGAGCTCAAAGAGGATATGATGGATTTCTTTTTAAAATACTTATAAAAAAAGCCGCTATATGCGGCTTTTTTTTATTCAAATTGTTTTGAAATGGTTTCAGCTTTTTTGGATGCAGCGTAGTCATAAAATCCTTCTCCCGATTTAACTCCCAGCTTTCCGGCTTGAACCATATTTACCAAAAGCGGGCAGGGCGCATATTTCGGATTTTTAAATCCGTCGTAAAGTACGTTTAAAATCGATAAACATACGTCTAACCCAATAAAATCGGCAAGTTGTAAAGGTCCCATAGGATGTGCCATTCCTAACTTCATAACGGTATCAATTTCTGAAACACCGGCAACTTTGTTAAAAAGTGTTTCAATTGCTTCATTAATCATAGGCATTAAAATACGGTTAGCAACAAAACCGGGATAATCGTTAACTTCAACAGGAACCTTACTTAATTTTTTGGAAAGTTCCATAATTTTTAGGGTTACTTCATTTGATGTATTATAACCTCTTATAATTTCAACAAGTTTCATAATTGGAACCGGATTCATAAAATGCATTCCAATTACTTTATCCGGACGTTTGGTCACCGATGCAATTTTAGTAATGGATATAGAAGAGGTATTTGAAGCTAAAATTGCTTCTTGTGGTGCGTGCGTATCAATCTCTTTAAAAATGTCTAATTTTATCGAAACATTTTCCGTAGCTGCTTCTACCACTAAATCTACATTTTTTACACCTTCAATTAAATTAGTATAAGTTCTAATTTTTGATAAGGTTTGTGTTTTAACAGTTTCTGATATCCGTTCTTTTAAAAGCAGCCTATTTAAATTTTTTTCAATAGTAGTAACTCCTTTTTGAAGTGCCTTATCTGAAATATCTATCAGATTAACATTAAAATTATTTTGAGCAAAAACATGTGCAATTCCGTTACCCATTGTTCCTGCGCCTATAACAGCTATATTTTTCATATTTATTAATTTATGTTTATTTGTCCTTTTAAATATGTGATGGCTTGGCCACTCATTTCAACACGTTCTTCAAAATTTTGACACTTTAAAAAACCGATTCTTTCAGAAAGTTGATATGCGGTGAGGTTTTGTTTATTTAGCTTATTTGCCCAAAATGGAATTAGTAAAGTATGCGCCGAGCCCGTTACCGGATCTTCGTTTATACCAATTTTTGGTGCAAAAAATCGCGATACAAAATCTGAGGAATCCCCTTTAGAGGTAACTATAACCCCGTAAAATTCTAATTGTTTAAGTAAGTTAAAATTAGGTGTTAAGGCTGTTATGGCGGTTTCATCCTTTAATTCAACCAAGCATTTCCATTTCCCTTTATAACATTTTAATATTGGCACATTAAATGCCTTTTTTAGTATTTCAGGAATTTCAATTTCTTCAATTTTTTCAGAAGGAAAATTTAAGGTGTACCAATTATCTTTTTTTTCAACGGTTAATGTACCGCTTTTTGAGTTGAACATTATTTTATTGGCTTCAAAACCAAGTTCAGTAAATAAAATATGTGCTGTAGCCAAAGTTGCGTGCCCGCATAAATCAATTTCACTTGATGGTGTAAACCACCTAATATCAAATTGTTGATTATTTTTTACAAAAAAAGCAGTTTCAGATAAATTATTTTCCTTAGCAATTGCTTGCATTTTTTCTTCTGATAACCAGCTGTTTAAAGGGCAAACCCCGGCCGGATTCCCCTTAAACATTTCATTAGTGAATGCGTCAACCTGATAAAAGTTCATTTTAAAAATCGTTTATAATTAAATGAGCCACTTTTAACGCCTCAGTTCCTTGTTCTAACGTTACAATAGGAGTTGTGTTGTTATTTATTGCATAAGCAAATGTTTCAAGTTCATCCAGAATAGCGTTATTTGCTTTTACTACGGGGTTTTCAAAATAAATTTGTTTTTTAACACCTTCCGCATTTTGCAAAATCATATCAAAATCTCCCGGATTTTCAGGGGCGTCTTTCATTTTAACAACTTCGGTCGCTTTTTCAAAAAAGTCCACTGCAATGTAGGCATCTTTTTGAAAAAATCGCGATTTACGCATATTTTTTAGCGAAATTCTGCTCGATGTTAGGTTAGCCACACATCCGTTCTCAAACTCAATTCGGGCATTAGCAATATCAGGAGTTTCACTAATTACTGATACGCCACTTGCATGTACACTTTTTACTTTTGAGTTTACAACGCTTAATATAACATCAATATCGTGAATCATTAAATCCAATACTACAGGAACGTCAGTTCCCCTAGGGTTAAATTCGGCCAGTCTGTGGGTTTCAATAAACATAGGGTTTTTAATGCTATTTTTAACTGCTGTAAAAGCCGGATTAAAACGTTCTACATGTCCTACTTGTCCTTTTACGTTATTTTCTTTAATTAGTTTAATTAACGTTTCGGCTTCGTCAATGGTTTTGGTAATTGGTTTTTCAATAAAAATATGTTTACCATTTTCAATGGCTTTTTTAGCGCAATCAAAATGCGATAGGGTAGGTGTAACAATATCAACAACATCAACGGAATCAATTAATGCATCTATAGTATTAAATGCCTTGTAACCAAATTCTTTCTCAACATTTTTTGAATTTTCAATGCTAGGATCGTAAAACCCTACCAATTCGTAATTGTCAGACTGATTAAGTAATTTTAAGTGAATTTTCCCCAAATGACCTGCTCCTAAAACTCCTGCTTTTAACATAATAAATTTGTTTATTTTTATGTAAACAAAAATAGCAATCTTTACCCATTTATTTCTATTTTTAGGCACTCAAATTTTTTGATGAAGTGAAAGACAATCATAAACATAAAGGGCTTAGAAATCAGTTAGTTAAAATAATTGAAGCAAAAGGAATTAGCGATAAAAATGTTTTAGATGCCATTGCAAAAATTCCCAGACATTTGTTTATGGATTCTGGATTTGAAGATTTTGCTTATCAAGACAAGCCTTTTCCTATTGCTGCCGAGCAAACTATTTCTCAGCCTTATACCGTGGCCTATCAAACTGAACTTTTAAACGTTACACCCGGCGATAAAATTTTGGAGATTGGAACCGGATCGGGATATCAAGCGGCTGTTTTAATTGAAATGGGAGCAAAGGTATATACTATAGAACGTCAGCAAGAATTGTTTAAAAAAACCAAATTATTTTTACCAAAATTAGGATACAAGCCTAAAAAAATAGTTTTTGGAGATGGTTATAAAGGAATGCCTGAGGAAGCTCCTTTTGATGGAATAATAGTAACTGCCGGTGCTCCATACGTTTCAAAGGCGCTATTGACTCAGTTAAAAATTGGGGGTAGGTTGGTAATACCTGTTGGTGATGATGTTCAGGTTATGACCTTGTTTGTAAGGAAAGGGGAAAAGGATTTTGATAAACAGGAATTTGGCAATTTTAGGTTTGTGCCTATGCTAAAAAAAAGAAGCTAAACAAAGGGGGGTATACACTGTTTTAGGAAGTTTTTTTTAGGAATTTCATCCACAAAAATAACAACTTTATCGTAATAGCTGATGCGATTGCAAAAGCGTTGAATGCAATATCATAAAAGTCAAAAACGCGACTTGGGATGATTAGCTGAAGTCCTTCATCTAATAAGCTTACAATAAAGGTAATACAAAATGCAATTAGAGCTTTTACAAAGTTAGGTTTTCTGTTACCTAAACGTTCTAGTATTGCCTTGTGAATTAAAATTGCTAAAACACTGTATTCCATTATATGGCTGCGTTCTGCAAGCCCTAATCTAAAAAAGAAGAGGACATAAACTGCTGCAACTCCAAGTACAATAGCAATATCAACTTTTTTTTGCCCCGATTTTAAGGCGTGTGATAAAATTGCCAACCCAATCAATAACATACCCAATACAAAAATAGCAGCTTGTATATTTTGACTTCCGAATAGTTGTAGTAAAGGTTGCCCAATAAAAAGTGTTGAAAAAATTGTTGTAATAATTACTAATGCCCAAAGCCAAAGGTTTTTTTCGCGCTTTGAAGTGAACATTAGCATGAATTAAAATTTATTAATTTTATTTACGGAACAATTATTTTGAGACTTTGTGCCAGTATTGAGTACGTCCAATTAATGCAAAACCAATATACCCTCGTACTTTTAATTTAGTACTCCCTTCAAGGGTAATATAACATTTATATTCTTTACCGGTTTTAGGATCTAATATTTTACCACCATTCCATTCGTTACCGTCTTTTTTTAAACCATTGATAATTTTTAGACCCTTAATTGGTTTGTTTTTATTAGCTCCTTTACAGTTCTCACATACCTTGTCTTGTTTTCCTTCTTCCAATAATTCAGTTACTTGGGCATAAATTTTTCCGTTTTCCGAATAAATTTTTACAATGGATTTTTCCTTACCGGTTTCATCATCAATAGTTTTCCACAAACCCTCAATATTTTGTCCAAAACTAAAAGTTGTAAAACATAAAAAAATAATAAATAAACTTTTCTTAATCATAATTAATAATATTTAGCGTCAAATTCGTTATTCCATTTTCCTTGAACTTTTAAAACTTGTTCAATTACATCTCTTACACAACCTTTACCTCCTTTTTTCTGAGAAATATATAGAGATATATCCTGAATTTCAGGAACAGCATCCTTAGGACAGCAAGGTAATCCAATTTCTTTCATTACGGGATAATCGGGAATATCATCTCCCATAAACAGTATGTTTTCCGGTTTGAGGTTGTATATATCAATAAACTCATCAAATTGTTCCATTTTATTATGTGTACCCAAATAAATATCAGTAATTCCCAAGCCTTTTAGTCGTGACCGTACACCTTCATTTGTGCCTCCCGATATAATACAGACGTTGTACCCGGCTTTTACCGCTTTTTTTAAAGCATATCCATCTTTGGTGTTCATATTTCTCATCAATTCGCCATCTGAATTTACAATAACAGAGCCGTCGGTTAAAACACCATCTACATCAAATATAAAGGTATTTATTTGGGGCATTATTTCTTTATAACTTTTTTCCATACGTTTCTATAATAGATTTTGTAAGTAATTTATAAATTTTAAGTTGATTATTTTTTAATGAGCTGTAGTGTTTATTTAAAGTTAGTGTGTCGTTTCGTTTAGCCGGACCTGTTTGTGCATCAAAGGGTGGCAGTTCATTAACTTTTGAGGCCGTTTCTAAAATAAGAGGTTTCAAAACATCAAAAGAAACATCATTGTTTTTACAAATCTCCTGACCTTGAAAATATAAATGATTAACAAAATTATTCACAAAAACAGCCGCTGTATGCAATTTTATGCGTTGTTTTGAATTAATGATATAAACGCTGTTAGATAAAGCGTTTGCTATTTTATGTAATGTAATTAAATCGGCTTCAGTTTGAGCTTCAATGCACATAGGAACCTTAGTAAAATCAATATCACGATTTTTTGAAAATGTTTGTAACAGATATAAAACGCCTTTTTTAGCATTACATTTTAACTCATTCATACCCAAGCTTCCGCAGGTATGAACAACTAATTTATTTGGAGCATTAATTTTTTTTGAGAGTATAGGAACTGCGTTATCTGAAACACTAATAACATAAACATCAGCTTTGGCTAATTGGTTTAAATTGTTGGTAATAGTCGTTTTGGATGTTAAATATTTAATTTTTTCAATATCTCTATTGTAAACTTGTACAAGCTGAATATTTTTACAATCTAACAATTTATTTGTTAAATGATAAGCAACATTACCGGCTCCCAATACAACAACTTTAACCATAGTGCGAAGATAATTGAATTGGTTTATAAAAAAAATTCCACCTTTAAAAAAGGTGGAATTTCCATTTACTAACTAACTACTTAAAAATTAAGCATTCTTTTTAATTGCAGCTTGTGCCGAAGCAACACGTGCAATTGGAACTCTGTATGGAGAACAACTTACATAGTTCATTCCCGTATTATAACAGAATTCAACTGAACTTGGCTCACCACCATGTTCACCACAAATACCAACTTTTAGGTTTTCGTTTGTTTTTCTTCCCTTTTCAGTACCCATTTGCACTAATTGTCCAACACCTTCTTGGTCAAGTACTTCAAACGGATCTGAAGTTAAAATTCCTTTTTCAATGTATATAGGTAAAAACTTACCGGCGTCGTCACGAGAGTATCCAAACGCCATTTGTGTTAAATCGTTTGTACCGAATGAGAAGAACTCAGCTCTTTGAGCAATTAAATCGGCTGTGAGGGCAGCTCTTGGAATTTCAATCATTGTCCCCACCAAATAGTCAATACTGTCGTTTCTTTCTTCAAAAACTTTTGAAGCAGTATCTCTAATTATTGTTTCTTGCTCAATATATTCTTTTAAAGTACCAATTAACGGCACCATTATTTCAGGTTTAGCTTCAATCCCTTTTTGCTTTAAATTTAAGGCAGCTTCAATAATAGCTCTGGTTTGCATTTCGGTTATTTCAGGATATGTATTTCCTAATCTACAACCTCTGTGGCCTAACATTGGATTAAACTCTTCTAAATCAGCTACTTTGTTTTTAACTGCTTCCAGTGAAATATGCATTTCCTCTGCCAATTCTTTTTGAGTAGCAAGCTGATGAGGCACAAATTCGTGTAATGGTGGGTCTAGTAAACGAACCGTTACAGGAAGTCCATTCATAGCTTCAAAAATACCTTCAAAATCTTCACGTTGCATTGGCAATAATTGATTTAAAGCTCTTTTTCGGTCTTCCACTGTGTCAGCCAAAATCATTTCACGCATTGCCTTAATTCTGTCGGCTTCAAAGAACATATGTTCAGTTCGGGTTAATCCAATTCCTTGAGCACCAAAATTACGAGCCACTTGGGCATCTTTAGG
>CAYFFC010000014.1:39284-50102 GCA_964342295.1 uncultured Lutibacter sp.
ACAACTGCTGCGTGTGATGTCATACCACCACGGGCAGTTAAAATACCCTTAGCAATGTTCATACCTTCTAAATCTTCAGGAGAAGTTTCTATTCTCACCAAAATAGAATGTTTGTACTTATTTGCCTCATCGGCAAAGAACACAATTTGACCTGTTGCAGCTCCGGGTGAAGCAGGTAATCCTTGAGCAATAATGTTAGCTTCTTTTAAAGCTTTTGGATTAAAAACTGGGTGTAATAATTCGTCTAATTTGTTAGGCTCAATTTGCATTAAGGCCTCTTTTTCGGAAATGAGACCCTCGTGCAATAAATCCATTGCAATTTTAACCATTGCAGCCCCTGTACGTTTGCCATTTCGTGTTTGCAAAATCCAAAGTTTTCCATCTTGAATGGTGAACTCCATATCTTGCATATCTGCATAATGTTTTTCTAATTTTTCTTGATATTCGTTTAGCTCATTATATATTGAAGGCATCAATTCTTCTAAAGACGGGTAGTTGTTTACACGGTCATCTTCTTCAACTTTTGCTAACTCAGCCCAACGTTCTGAACCTAATTTTGTGATTTGTTGTGGTGTTCTAGTACCTGCTACTACATCCTCTCCTTGAGCATTGATAAGATATTCACCGTTAAATACATTTTCACCGGTACCGGCATCACGTGTAAAACACACCCCTGTTCCGGAGTTGTCACCCATATTTCCATATACCATTGCTTGTACATTTACAGCAGTTCCCCAATCGGCAGGATACCCGTGCATATTTCTGTAATATACAGCTCTATCACCATTCCAGCTGTTAAATACCGCCATTACAGCACCCCATAATTGATCCCAAGGATTATCAGGGAAACTATTACCTGTACGTTTTTTTACTGCATCTTTAAAATCGTAAACTAGATCTTTTAAATCTTGAATAGAAAATTCGGTATCTAATTCAATACCTCTTTTATCTTTCAAGTTTTCCATAATTTCTTCAAACGGATCAATATCTTCTTTAGATTCTGGTTTCATACCTAAAACCACATCGCCATACATTTGAACAAACCGTCTGTATGAATCCCAAGCAAAACGCTCATTACCTGTTTTTTTAGCAATACCCTTAACTGCCTCATCATTTAAACCAAGGTTTAAAACGGTGTCCATCATACCGGGCATAGAAACTCTAGCACCGGATCTAACAGAAATTAATAAGGGATTTTCTTTGTCGCCAAATTTGGCGCCCATAATATTTTCAATATTTTCAATAGCTTCACTTACCTCATTTTTTATCATTTCAACAACAGCATCTTTTCCAAGTTGATTGTATTCTGTACAAACTTCAGTTGTAATTGTAAACCCAGGAGGTACCGGAATACCTATTAAACTCATCTCTGCTAAATTTGCACCTTTTCCCCCCAAAAGGTTTTTCATAGTACTATTACCATCTGCAGTTTTGTTTCCGAACTTGTATACTCTTGTTTTCACTTCTTGAATCGTCTCCATTTATAATTAATTATTTAGTTATTTTAAAAAGTACACAAATTTAAAGATACCTGATGAGGTATAGTATGATTTATATCATTGTATTTAATGATAATTTATCAATTTAATAATTATAAAGTTAAATATATCACAAAAAAAGAACGCTTTTAGCGTTCTTTATAAGACTTTATATAAAAAAAGAATGTAATATTTTAGAATTTAGTATTTAATAAATCACCGCTCAACTGTAATAAATTAAGTTCGGCATATTTAGCTTCATACTTGGCTTGATTTAAACTATTTTGTGCATTTAATAAATTAATTTGCGCTTGCCTGAATTCGATGGATGTTACTTGACCTAATTTAAATTGCTCTTCGGTTCTTTGAAAATTTCGTTTATTAGTTTCAACATTTATTTCTTCAGCCTTTAAAACAAATAAAGCGTTGTTATATATTTCCAACGCATTGGTTACGTTTCTTTCAATTTCTTCAATAATTTGCTCTTTTTCAATTGCATAATTATTAGCATTTATTTTTGCATTTTGTGTGCGAGTTTTTGTAGTTCCGCCATCAAATAAGTTCCAGTTAAGGCTTAAGTTTGCATTAATACCATTTGCCAGAATTTTTTTTGCAAAATTGTAATCACCTTCGTTTTCAACTCTATTATGCCTATAAGCACCGTTAAAAGATAAATTTGGTAAAAAACCAGCCCTGTTTACTTTAATATCTAATTCACTTATTTTAATATTATTATTTACTTTTTCAATCTCTACATTGTGTTGTTTCGATTTGGATATTAATTCAGAAAGTTTAAAAAGACTATTGAATGTAACATTGGTTTCTATTTCAAAATGTGTAGCTATTTTTCTACCCATTAATAAATTTAAATCGCGTTTAGTATTTGCCAGTTGCTGTTTGGTATTAATGTATAAAATACTGTCGTTATTAACATCAACTTCAGCATTTAATACTTCAAGTTTAGTGTTTTGCCCATATTCAAAGTTGTATTGAGCTCTTTTTAAACGTTCTTTTGAAATATTGAGCGATTTTAAAATATTACTCGTGTTTTCGGTTAAATAAGCAGCTTCAAAATAAATGGTGAAAAGTTGTAATAAAGTGTTTTCAATAATAGTTTTAGCTTCAAGTTGTGATAAGTTGTGTGTTTCTTTTAATTTTTTAAAATTATAAATTCTGCCTAATCCATCAAATAGCGTGTACGACAGCCCTATAGATGCATTTAATGATTTTGAAACATCACCTTCGGTGGTATTTGTAGCACCGTTTTGGAGGGTAAATTCTGAATTTGTTTTTGAATAATTTGCACTTGAATTTACATTAATTACCGGTAAATACCCACTATTAAAAATACTCGCATTATTTTTTGCAATTTGTACATTGTTACGAGCAATTTTAATACCATAATTATTTTCGAGTGCTAAATTTATGGCTTGTTGTTTTGTGAGCTTTTCTTGCGAAAAGCCAAAACTACTGAGTAATATTATGGTTATAAAAGTTATATACTTTTTATTCATGGTTATCAGATTTTAATTCAATAATTGCTCTTTCAACTTCTTCTTTAGTAACTTCTTTACCTGTGTACCACCATTTAAAAAATACTTTTGCACTATTTGAAACAGACAAAAGTAGAGGTAGCATAACCAAAGTAAGTACGGTTGCTATAAATATTCCATAAGAAATTGAAACAGCCATTGGTTTTAAAAATTGCGCTTGACGGCTTTTTTCCAAAAGGAGGGGCGCCAATCCGGCTATGGTTGTAATGGAAGTTAAAACAATAGCCCTAAATCTTGATATACCGGCCTGTAATAAGGCTTCGTCATATTTTAAACCTTGTTTTAAATAACCGTTAAATTTTTCAATTAAAACTAAACCATCATTAACCATGATACCCACCAACGCTATAATTCCTAGCCATGATAAAATATTGATTGGAAAATTATGAATCCAATGCCCCCAAACAACTCCAATTAAGCTAAAAGGTATCAATAGTAATAATAGCAGAGGTTGTTCATAAGACCTAAACGTGAATGCTATTGTAATATATATGAGTGCCAAAATAATAAGTCCCACCTTTTTTACAGATGTTATGGTTTTTTGTGCCTGCCTGTTTTGCCCTTCATAAACAGCACTTACGGTAGGATATTTAGATGAAATTTCAGGCATTACTACTGTTTTAATTTCATCTAAAATATCTGTAGCACTTTCTCCCGGCGTTTTCATATCGGCAGTTACCTGAATTTCTCTTTTGCTGCTTAAATGATTAATGAGTACATCACCTCGTTTAATTTGATAAGTTGCAATTTCTGAAAATGGAACTTTACTGTTGTTTGGTGTTGAAATATACATATCATCTAAATTTTTAATAGATGAACGGTCTTCTTTTTTGTAGCGTACCCAAACTTTAATTTCATCTTGCCCTCTTTGAAAACGTTGCGTTTGCAACCCAAAAAATCCTGCTCTTACCTGGTTCATAACACTTTGTAGGTTTAAGCCTAATAAATATGCATTATCTTTTAGTTTAATTTGCACCTCTTTAATACCGGCAGGATCGTTATCTGAAATATCTTTTAATAAAGGATTTTTGCTTAAAATTTCTTTTAGTTCAATTTTTGCAGCTTTTAATTCGTTTATATTATTACTCAATAATGAAACTGCTACCGGGCTTCCACCAAAATTTCCACCAGAGCCAAATGTTAAACTTTCAACACCATAAACCGTACCTACTTTTTCTCGAATTGCACTTGTAATTTCGGGCGATGAAAAATCTCTCGACTCACCGGGTAGTAGATTTAAAGTTAAGCTTCCGTTCCCAGACCCCGGGCCTATACGTTTTATAATATTTTGAACTACGGGTATGTTCCCTGTTTGTTTTTTGGTAAATTCATCATTTATATCCCAAGCAACTTTTTCTATTTCTGAAATAATTGAATCTGTAATTTTTTCATTGGTTCCCTGTGGCATTGTTAAATTTATTGAAACCCGGTCACTTGCTATAGACGGAAAAAACGAAGTTCGTACAATTCCGCCTCCAATACCACCAATACTAAATATTAAAAGTGCTAAGGGAATTGCAAAACCCAATACTCTATGCTTAAGAAAAAATTTTAGATACGGAGCATACCAATTATCACGAGCATAAAACAATATTTTTTCGGCAAATTGATTTATTTTATGAAAAAGAGCATTGATTTTATTTCTCTTTTTATCTTTTCTTTCTAAAGCTTTTGAATGTGCAATATGTGCCGGCAAAATAATGAGCGCTTCAACTAAAGAAACAGCTAATGTTATCATTACAACTAATGATACTTCACTAAAAAAATCACCTATGCGTCCGTCTAAAAAGAAAAATGTTGAAAATGCAATAATGGTTGTTAAAATAGCTGAAACTATAGGCGGAATTACTTCTAAAGTTCCATCTATAGCAGCCTTTATTGGCGATTTCCCTTTTTCATAATGATGATAAATATTTTCTCCAATTACAATTCCGTCATCAACTAAAATACCAATAACTATAATCATTCCAAACAAGGATAAAACGTTAATGGTGATTCCAACGTTTGAAGCTAGCATAAACATCCCAAAAAAAGCAATTGGCAGACCGGCAGCAACCCAAAAAGCAAGCCTGATATTTAAAAACAATGCAAGAAAAAACAATACCAAAAGTACCCCCATACCGGCATTTTTAATGAGTAATTCTGTACGTTGGTTTAAGGTAATAGATGAATCACTTGATACATTGAGCTGCACATTCTGGTGTTGTTGGTTAAATTGATTGATATAAGCTTTAATTTTATCGGCAGATGAAATAAGGTCTTCGCTATTGGTGTTACTTACCGAAATTTCAATAGATTTTTTTCCGTTGTAAAAAATTCTGTCTGGAGTTTCTGACCAAGTGTCTGACACATCGGCAATATCTCTTAAACGAATAATATTTCCTGTAGGTTCAGCTCTTACAACTAAATTTAATAATTCATTTGCATAATAATTTTTATTTCTGGCTCTAATCAAATAATCTTCATCTACAGTTTTAATATTTCCGCCTGAAATTAATAAGTTGGATGAGCTTACTGCAGCTGCAACCTGATTGAAAGATAAATTATAAGCGAGCAAATCATTTTCTCTAACTGCAATTTCAATTTCCTGTTCGGGAAAACCGGATAAACTAACTTGTGATATACCATCAATATTTCTTAAATCGTTCTCCACATCTCTGGCATATTCTTTTAAAGTAGCTAATGAAATATTATTGCCACTTATAATAAAACTAATAGTTGGTCTAATATTTTCAATTTTTGCAATTATTGGAGGTTCCATTTCTGAAGGGAAAGACGGTACCCTGTCTACGGCATTTTTAACATCAGCCAGCACAACATCAATATTTTTCCCTTTAATTATTTCAACATTTATACTTGCGCTGTTTTCTCTTGATACGGATGTAACACGGTCAATACCAACAATACCTTTTAAATTATCTTCAATTTTTAAAACTACACCTTCCTCCATTTCCAATGGTGAAGCACCGGGATAGCTTACATTTATTGAAATGTTTTGTGAGTCGGTTAGTGGGAAAAAAGAAGATTTCATTGAAAGTGCTCCAACCAAGCCAAAAGCCAAAAAGGCAATAATAGTTACATTAACGGCAACAGGAAACTTTATAAAATAGGATATGATTTTTTTCATTTGGTTAATTTTAAATTTAGTTTGAATTCCTATCCAAAATTAGTTTTCAATATTGTCTTCCAAAATTTTAACCGGCATTCCGGGATAGGAGCCCGATACAGGTTTGGATAACATGGTAGTGCCATTTTTTAAGCCTTTAATAACAACGGTGTTGTTATTTTCAAAAATTACTTGCACAGTTTTTAAATCTAAAACACCATCCTTTACCACATATAATTTAGTATTATCAATTAGTAATTTTCGCTGTACTACAAAGGCATTTTCAACCTCTTTAGCTTGCAAATTTGCTTTAAGGTATTGGCCTTCTTTTAAATTGTTACCTTTTACCTCAATAAATGCGGTAATGGTTTGAGTAGGGGAGTCAACCTTTGCGTTTATTCGAATTACTTTCCCTGTCCAAGTTTTTGTACTATTTATTTCTGATAAAGTTACTTTTTTACCAATTTGCAATAAATGTTTAAACTCAGACTTAACAGATACCCCTATTTCAAAAATAGAAGGGTTAATAAACTCGCCTAACTTTTGACCAGACCTAATTAGAGTTCCCGGGTTTACAAGCGCTTCAGTTAAAACGCCATTAAAGGGAGCAATAATTTGATATTTAGCCAAACGGGCTTCTAAGTTTTTTACATCGTAATAACCGGTTAAAATATTTCGGCCAGATATAAAGTAGCGTTCTTTATCAGTATTTATTATTGGCAAAGGATTTATGGATTTGTGTATGTCAAAATTTTGTAAATACCGTTGCCATTTTTCGTGTTCATCTGGAAAATCTAATCTAATATCAGGTAAAACGGCAGTAATGGTATTAAATAAATTGCTTTTTTGAGCTTGCAGATTTGCATAAAACTCATCACTATTAATCTTTAAAATAGGTTGTCCTTTTAAGTATGAAGTACCCGCCTTAAATTCTTTTGATGAATGTACCAACACGCCTTGTACTTCGGCATACAATTCAATTTTATGTTTTGCAACTAAGTTCCCATTGGTTGTAATAACAAGTGGGACTGTTTTGTTTTCAACAGTTTCTGTAAATACAGTTTTTACAATTTTATTTACCCTTGGTTTTGGCCTTTTTTTGTTGTCAATTAAATATTTTGCAATTATTACAGCGCCTATTAATAGAAATACGGCAAGGGCAATTGAAATTATTTTTCTCATTTGTATGTATTTGGTTAGGTATGCATTACTGCATATTTGATTTTATGTTTTCTTGTATTTTTGACATTACACTTATAAAAGTTTCAAGTTCTTTTTCAGAAATATTTTTTTGTATGGACTTAATACTTGATAACATTAAAGGTTTCATTTTTGCAAACAGTTTTCTTCCTTTTTTTGTAATGTAAATAAATTTTTTTCTGGAATCATCTTTGGCAGGAATACGTGCTACTAAATTGTTTTTTTCCATAACGTTTATAAGTCGGGTTAATGTAGCTTTATTCCTATTTGTTATAAAAGCCAAATCATTTTGAATTAAACCATCGTTATCTTCGTGCAATATTTTAAGTACTATCCATTGCTCTTTAGTAACTTGGATATTGTTTTTGTGAAACACTTCTGAGATAAAAATATTCATTAGTTTAAAAGTTTTCCCAATCCAAGGAGCAATAGTTTTATTAAAATCGGATTCAGATAATTCAATTTTCATAAGAAGCAAATATAATAGAATTGCATATGGTTGCATATGCAACTATGTTAAATTTAATATAAAAAAAATCCCTTGTACAAGGGATTTTAATACTAATTTTGGGGTTGATTTATAATTATCTTGGGACTAAAGATGAATGTGTGACTGTATTTGAAGCAACGTCTACATTTGTATTTGTGTTAAACTCTAAAGCTAAAAGGTTTGGTAAGTTTTTGATAGCTTCTGCCAATTTACCGGCAAATCTGTTATTATTTAAAAGCAATACTTCTAATGATGCCAATTTTCCAAGTTCATTAGGTACCTCACCTTCAAACAAGTTATTTGCAATAGCAAGTTCTTTTAGTTTTGAAAGATTACCAAGTTCTGAAGGTAAAAAACCGTAGAATGAATTATCAAATAAACTTAATGTTACCAACTCGTTTAAGTTTGAAATTTCCCCATTAATTATCCCGGTAATTTTATTACTGCTAATATGCAATACTTCCAACTTAGTTAGTTTATAAATTGAATTTGGAAGTTCACCTGAAATTAAATTGTTAAATAAAACCAACTCTTTCAAATTACTTAAATTTCCAATATCTTTTGGTAGTGTACCTTCTAATTGGTTCATAAATAATTTCACAACCTCTAATGAGTTAATACTTGTAAGCTCATTTGGAATTGTACCATTAATTTTATTAAAGCCTAAATTTAGAATTTTTAAATTTTTTAAATCTTTTATAGAGTTAGGAATAATACCATTTAAGTTGTTCATGCTTAAATTAAGCTCTGTAACAGTATTATTTTCAATTACTACTCCGTGCCAAGTGGAGGCATCGGCTGTTAAGTCCCAACTGGTGTTCCAATTATTACCGTTAGTTGCTGTATATAAATCAACTAACGCTTCTTTTTCTGAAATTGAAATTTGGGAAAAACTCTGGAATGAAAATACCAGAATACTAACGAATAGGGTTATAATATTTTTCATTGTCTTGGGGATTATGGGGTTGACATTTATGAAATACTACCGCTAAAGTATAAAACATTTTTCAATTTACCAAATAAAATTACCATTTATTGTAAAAAACATACCATTTATTAATAATGAAACACAAAAATTGGAGTGTGGTGACATAAATTATTTACAAAGTGATTATTGTATTTTATGCTAAATGCGATTAAAAATATTATATATTTGTTCAATAACTTACATTTTTATTACCATATGAAATTAGATATATTAGCTATTGGTGCACACCCCGATGATGTTGAATTAGGTTGTGGAGCTACATTGGCTAAAGAAATTCACTTAGGCAAAAAAGTGGGCATTGTTGACTTAACAAAAGGTGAATTAGGAACAAGAGGTTCGGTTAAAATAAGAGCCAAAGAAGCTGCCGATGCAGCAAATATTTTAGGAATTACTGTTAGAGAAAATTTAGGGTTTGCAGATGGCTTTTTTGCAAATGACAAGCAGCACCAACTTGAGTTAATTAAAGTTATTAGAAAATATAGACCATCAATTATTTTGTGCAATGCCGTTGATGATAGGCATATTGATCACTCAAAGGGAAGCAAATTGGTGTCAGATGCTTGTTTTTTATCTGGATTAAGAAAAATAAGTACAAGTTTTGAAGGTGTAATGCAAGAATGTTGGCGTCCAAAAAAAGTATACCATTATATACAATGGAAAAATATAGAACCCGATTTTGTTGTTGATGTTAGCGGGTTTATAGATAAAAAATTAGCTGCGGTAATGGCATATACTTCGCAATTTTACAATCCAAACAGTTCAGAGCCTGACTCACCAATATCGAGTCAAAATTTTTTAGAAAGCATTACTTACCGAGCAAAAGACCTTGGAAGATTAATAGGTACAGAACATGCGGAAGGATATACTGTAGAGCGCTATGTGGCGGTAAAATCATTAGAAAATTTAATTTAAAATTTGTTTGTAAAAAAATAGAAATGTTTTACATTTGCAACCTCTAATAAATGGTGATTGTAGCTCAGCTGGTTAGAGCGCCGGATTGTGGTTCCGGAGGTCGCCGGTTCGAACCCGGTCTTTCACCCAAATTATAAGGTCTGTTTTCAGACCTTTTTTTGTTTTAATACTGTACTTTTCTGTATGAGTTACATTTATTTAAATTTCATATATTTAATGATTACATTTACTTGTGTTTTAATGTTTAATATAAAATATCATGAAAAATTTAGTTTTTTTACTTGCAATTATCATACACATAACTAGTTTAGCGCAATCCGAGAATAATATAGAATTAGAAAAACAAAAACTCAAACAAGCTTTGGCTTACGGCGATAAAATTATTGCTGCTAATAGTATGTATAATATTATTGCATTGGAAGGACCACAAAGTAATTACAAAGATAGTTTAGCTTATTTATATTTTAATGGAGGTAACTATGTTTCGACTTTTTTAGTAACTAATGATATCATAAAAAATAAACCGAACAATATTGAATTGCTTGAGATGAATGCAATATCATTAGAATCTATGGGCGTATTGGATAAAGCCACTGAGGCCTATAACAATTTGTTTTTAAAAACCAATAATAATTTTCATGCGTATAAGTTAGCCGGATTGCAATTGGCCTTAAATAAATTTAATGAAGCTTTTGTATCTATTAAAAAAGCCGATGCCTTACCGGATACAGGAACATTACAAGTGCGATTTCAAGTTAATAAAAACTACAGCCAAAATGTAAAATTGAAACCTGCAATAGCTTATATAGAAGGTGTAATAAATATGAATTTAAAAAAAGATGCGGAGGCTAAAAAAAGTTTTGAGAGGGCTATTGCGCTGTTTCCAGATTTTGTATTGGCAAAAAGCAGGTTGGAAACCTTAAATAAACAAGAATAAAATTACATATAAAAACCTTCTTTCGTACTTATTGGTGAGTTCAATTAATAGTTGTATATTTGCACGCTTAAAAGTAAAAATTTAAATAAATTATTTAATTATGAATCATTACGAAACTGTTTTCATTTTGAATCCCGTTTTATCTGATACTCAG
>CAYFFC010000015.1:0-4253 GCA_964342295.1 uncultured Lutibacter sp.
TTGTACGTTATTACTTTTCATACAGAAAGTGTATAGATTAATAAAGTAATGTTATTGGTACCGGAATCCTAAGCAGAAGAAAGAATTCTTAAAATGTTGTTCTAAAAATTTTAGTTAAATTTTTATTGAGTTTCAGAAATAAATTTGTTTTTAAATTGAATGTTAACCTTTAAGCTTATAAAATTTTAAATAATTGGCTCGAGATTCAAAGTATAAAACCTCTCCCTTACCTCTTGGCTTTAGAACTATATATGCTTTTGCTTTATCTACCTCATTACCTGTTAACGGATCTTTTGCATAGCGTAAACTTCTGTTTTTTTTCAGGTTTCCAACACAACCTTCGCAACAACCATAATAGGTTTTGTTTTCAACCTCAACAGGAATTTGTTCGGAGCCCATATACCTGTTATTTACAAAACAAACATAACTTGATTTTAAATTATAGTTGAATCTTTTAGTGATTTTTGTTGTTGTTTCCTGAGCGTTTGCAGAAATGCTACCTAAACCTAAGATTGCAACCACTATTAAAGTTAAATATTTTATTTTCATTGTTGAAAAATTTTTCAATTTAATGTGTTTGCCAAAGAAAATGGAATGCGATTGGCTCAAAAATTATAAAAAATTTGATGCAAACCATTTTCAAGTAGCAAACTTCTTTGTGTTAAGTATTGAACCGAAATACCAGCACAAATTTTACTTGGTATATTTCAAGTAATTTTCTTCAGAAGCAAAGTACAATACATCGTTATTACCGCTTGGGGCTTTTACAATATATGCCAAGGCTTTATCAACTTCAGCCCCGGTTAAAGGATCGGTTGCATACCTTGTTGCTCTAATGTTATTTAATTTTCCAACACAATCTTCACAACAACCATAATAGGTTTTGCCATCAACTTCAACAGGTATTTGGTCAATACCCATAAATTTGTTATTTACAAAACATACTAAGTTGGTTTTAACTTGTGCTGTTGCTTTTACAGCCTGCTTTTTTTCAATTACCGGTACTTTGGCAGGTTTGGCGTCTTTACTCGATGAGTTGCAGCTAATACCTAAGCTAAGTGCTGTAATTCCAATAATCAAAATTGCGATTTTTGTCTTCATAATTTTTAGGATTTAAATTATTTAGTGCCTGCGTAAGAAAAAGAAAATAAACTGAGAATAAATTAAGCTTTAAAGAAATTCAGTTTAGTTCTTTTTCTAACCACAGGACTTTATTTTAATGATTGTGATTGTGATTATCTTCTTTGTCTTCTTTTTTCTTGGCCTTTTTTTCTGCCAAATCCATACCACATTTAGGGCATTCACCTTCTTTATCACTTGTAACTTCAGGGTGCATAGGGCAAACGTACATTTTTGCCATTTTATCATGCTTCATTTTTGAATGATCCATATGTTTTTTACCCTCTTTCATTTTAGAATGATCCATTTTTTTCATTTCCATACCACATTTTGAACATTCTCCCGGTTTGTCACTTGTTTCTTCAGGATGCATAGGGCAAACATACATTTCCTTGTTCATATCCATTTTTTCATTTTTCATTTTATCATGATTCATTTTTGAATGGTCATGCTCCTGTGCTTGCACTGCTGTTAAAGAAAAGATTCCAAAAGTTAGTGCTACGATTAAATTTTTTGTTTTCATATTTTAAAATTTATTTATTGTTGTTTTTAAATTCTTAATTTGTTTTTCTTTTTTCTAAATATTTTACCGTATCCTTTATTGATAAAGGGTAAGTAGCATTCCCGGTTCTAACATAAAAACCGGTTTTTCCATTTTCTGATAAATACACCGGATTGTTCGAGGGTTCTATATAAACCAAGCAAACAAGTTTGTTTGTAAACTCGTAAAAAGTTACGTGGTTGTTAAAACAGGCTTCCTTACCTAAATAAAATGCTATAATTTCAAAGATTTTCCTTTCATAGCCATCTTTATTTTTATTTTTCAGAGTTTTAAAATCGTTTTCAAGTCCTAAAATGTTACCGTCATCATCTACACCAATAAGAAGTTTCCCACCATTGGCATTCATAAAACCTGATATGGTTTTAGCGATAACCAACTCTAATTCTTTATTGGTAGATTTTTGGTGGTAATCATACCGAATAGATGATTTAAATTCAACAGACTCATTTTCTCCTAATTCAATAAGTTTACTAACATCAATTTTAAGCAGGTGTTCTTGTTTTAAGATAAGATGTTTCTTTTCTTTAAAGTTAATCCACAATATTCCAGAAACAAGCCCAATTATGCCTCCCAAACCAACCAACAAAATACTCATTCCCATCATTTCAAATGAAAAAGCATGGAAAAACCGAGCTTTAAAAACTTCTGTAAAAACCGAATAAGAATAGTTGGTGTTACTAAATTCAAACCAATATAAAACCATAGTAAACGGGTGTACCAAAAAGTAAAATATGGCTACACCTATACTAATATGTATTGCTATTGTTTTTAACTTAGAAAACATAAACTTTAATCTCTTATTTTTATTTGATCTTCAACACTGCTAACATAAATTAAACCATCTCCTTTTTTACCTGTTCTTGCATACATTTTAATTATGTTTACAATATGGCTAACTTGACTGGTAGTACAAACTATTTCAATTTTTACAACTTTATTGTGTAAAAAAGGAAACTCTAAACTAGGAAACTCCTTATCGGGGTCAGTATAATCTCCAACGCCTTCACCTTTAAAAACCGAAAAACAACTGTATTGCGATTTTTTTAAGTTTTTAGCTACTTCAATTAATTTATCTTCTCGAATAAAAGCTTTAATTTCTTTCATAACATACATACTGTTTAGATTAATAATTAATTTGCTCCCGATGTTTTTAACAGTCCTTAAAAAAGGACTGTTAAAATTTTCAAGAATTTAAAGTTTATTCAATAGTTGATTCAACATTACCGCATTTAACCATTTTTTGCCCCAAATACGGATTTTTAATTTGTTCTTGCAGGCTTAGCCAAAATGCGCCATTATTATTGTCGGCCATTGGACAAAACTGCTCATAAACTTTTTGGTTAACACCAAATAACTTAACTCCTTTGATTAGATGTGCTGATAAATGCTTAAAATGGTTACGTTGTTTTTCAATATCAGCTGTATTGCTAATAGCTTCAGCAGATGCTAATACTTCTTTAGAAATTGCCATCCAATGGTTATGCGCTTCGTGGTCGGTTAGCAATTTCATGTCAACTTTTACCATAGCATTTAAAAGGCTTTCTGCGCTTTTTTGGGCATCAGCACTTTGATCTGCTACAAAAGCATCTTTTAAATTGATATATTTATTGAATACTTCTGATAATTGTATCTTAAAATCTGCAACTACCTCAATGCGCTTATCCATTTTTGTGTGGTCGGCGTCATCTTCCATTTTGCTGTGATCTTCTTTAACCTCACTAGATTCGTGTTCGCTGTGGTCTTCTGCACCGCTGCCGGCTTCTTTTGGTTCTGCGCCGTGGCCTGCATGACCCGTAACTGCCGGAGCACCTCCATCAGGATTCATCATACTTTTTTGCCCAACCAATTGCGCAGATGCATCAATTCTGAATACACCGTTAGTAGCAATAACCTCACCATCTTCTAAGCCGTCTTTAACAACATAGTATTTACCGGCATCTTCTCCCAATGTAATTTCTCTGTATATAAATGAAACGGTTTTTTCATGAGGAACTTTTACGTAAACCACCGCTCTTTTACCTGTCCATAATACTGCAGATTTTGGGACAAGAATAGATCCATTACCCCCCGGTAATTTTGCATTTACAATACCGGTTGCATACATTTCAGGCAATAATTTATGTCCTGGATTTTTTAATTCAACACGCACCATGGCAACTCTGGTTTTAGCTGAAACGAAAGGATCTATATAAGTTACTTTTCCTTTAAAATTTTGATTAGGAATTGCTTGAATTGTAAACTTTACAATATCGTTTAATTGAATCCAAGGTAAATCGGCTTCATAAGCTTCAAACATTACCCAAACTGAATTTAGATTGGCAATATCAAATAAATTTCCTCCGGATTTTATGTAATCTCCTAATTCAACATTACGCTGCATCACATATCCGGTATGGTCTGATAAAATATCAATTTCTTCCTGAACAATTCCTGATTTTTCAATAGCATCAATTTGGGTATCGTTTAATTTCCAAAGTTTTAATTTGTTGCGTGAAGCAGTATATAATTGAGGATATACATTTTTAGATTTAATTGCTTCAAACAGTTCTTTTTGAGCAGAAATTAACTCGGG
>CAYFFC010000015.1:4353-49877 GCA_964342295.1 uncultured Lutibacter sp.
TGTGTTTTTGGATCTTGTACATATTCGTGCTCCCCATCTTTATGTGTAGCTTCTGAATCTCCACCGGAGAAAACAGAGCCAATTAGTATACCGATGATTAAAATACCGGCTGCGATTAGATAATTTTTATATTTTTTCATGATTTAATTTTTTATTTTCCTGTTAAATAAGTCATAAATGCTACTGCGGCATTTTTATCGGTTAAAGCTTTTTCATAAGCCAGCTCATATTTTAATAACTGACGTTCAATTCTTAAAACTTCTTCAAAATCTTTCGCATTGGTTGAATAGTCTGTTATTAATAAGTCCAATACTTTTTTAGCAATACCTGACTGCGTTTTGTTTAACGTAATTCGTCTATCGCTATCATTAAAATCTTTAAAAGTATTTTCAAAAACTGTACTTAATGTATTTTTCTTGTCTTCCTTTTTTGATTTTTCAACATCTTGTAAATACTTAGCCTCATTTATTAACGCCTTATATTTTCTCCTGTATAAAGGGATGGTAACACCTACAGATGGGAACAAGAAAGCATCACTTCCGTTGTCAATTGCTGTTGAAGCCGGGTTTTTTTCAACAATGGTATAACTTAAACCAATATTGAATTTTGGCAACCCTTCTTTTTTAGCTACAACTTCTTGATTTAAAAAGGCTTCTAAACGATGATCAATACTTTTCAATTCGTGATTTGCTTCATAAATTTCATCGAGTATATTTAGCTTTTCTTCAGGAAGTTCATCTTGCCATAATACGCTTGGAACTGCAATATCTGAATTGCGTTCACGATTTAAAAGGTCGTTAAACTTTACCATAAAGCTGTATTTAGTATCTAAAAACAAGGCTAATTGGTTTTCTAAATCGTTTAATTCCAATTCTACTCTTAACTCATCAACAACCGTAGCAGTACCTGCTTCAATTTTAACAAGAGATAAGCGTTTAAAAATTTCAAGAATTTCTATGTTTTCTTTAGTTATTTCAATTGCTTTTTCAATAAAGTAATAATTGTAATATGCTGTTTTAACCTCAAAAAACAAATTTGACTTTGTATTTTCAAACTCTTCAAATTTAGCATTGGCAAGTTCTGTAGCAACATCTTCTTTGGCATCAAGTAAGCCAAACCAAGGGAAGGCTTGCGCTAAATTAAATCGGTATTTTTGTGGCCCTACACGGGTTTCAACCGGTTCAATAAAGTAACCAAATGCTACATTTGGGTCTGGTAAGGTTCCAACTTGAGGAACTTTTTCCATAGCTGCCATATATTCACTAAACTTGGCTTTGAGGCCAGGGTTATTTTCGGCAGCTATTCCTAAATAGTTATTTAAATCGTCCTGCCCAAAACTTTTTGCACTTAGCAACAAAATAAAGCTCAGGAATACTATTTTAACTGTTTTAACTGTCATTATTTTCATTTTAGGCATTATTATTTTTTAATTCTTTCTTTAAATTGCTTTCTTTCCACATACAGTAAAGTACAGGAACCACAAACATGGTCATAACCTGTAAAAGCATTCCGCCAAAAGTTGGAATAGCCATTGGAATCACCACATCGGCACCTTTACCCGTAGCAGTTAATACCGGAATTAGCGCAATAATTGCTGTAGCGGCTGTCATCATTGCCGGGCGAACCCTTTTAGAACCCGCCAATAAAACTGATGCCCTAATATCTTTAACGGTATTTGGTTTTTTATCGTCAAATACTTGCGTTAAGTAAGTACCCATAATTACACCATCATCCGTAGCAATACCAAATAAGGCTATAAATCCTACCCATACAGCAACACTCAGGTTTATAGTATGAAGCTGGAATAAATCCCGCATTTCAACCCCAAAAGCTGAGAAATTAAGGAACCAATCTTGTCCGTAAAGCCATATCATTATAAATCCACCGGCAAAAGCCACAAATATTCCTGTAAAAATCATTAATGAAGGAAGTATTGATTTGAATTGGAAATATAAGATTAACAATATAAGAATAAGTGATACCGGTACAACTATAGCCAGTCTTTTTGATGCTCTTAATTGGTTTTCATAATTTCCGGTAAATCTATAGGTTACACCAGCCGGAAGTACAAATTCACCGCTGTCTAATTTTTGTTGAATTAAGGCTTGTGCATCTTCAACAACATCAGTTTCGGCAAAGCCTTGCTTCATATCAAAAATTACATATCCGGTTAAGAAAGTATCCTCACTTTTAATAATTTGAGGTCCTCTAACGTAAGTTACTTCTGCCAATTCGCCTAATTCAACTTGTGAACCTGCCGGAGTAGGAATCAATATTTTCTTAATATCATCCGGATTATCTCTAAATTCTCTTGCGTAACGTACCCTAACCGGAAAACGCTCTCTACCTTCAACAGTTGTAGTTAATTTTTTACCTCCAACAGCAACGGAAAGAATTTCTTGTAAATCTTTAACAGTAATTCCGTAACGCGACATTGCTTGTCGGTTTAAATCCATTTCTAAATAAGGCTTACCTACAACGCGATCGGCAAATACCGTTGGAGCACTAATACTTGGTACTTGTTTTAAGATGTTTTCCAATTCAAAACCTACTTTTTCAATAGTTTCTAAATCGGGACCAAATACTTTAATACCCATTGGTGCACGCATACCGGTTGCCAACATGATTAAACGTGTTTGAATTGGCTGCAATTTAGGAGCAGCGGTTAGTCCCGGGAACTCAGCATGTTTTGTAATTTCAGTCCAAATATCATCAGGTTTTTTAATATGAGTTCTCCATTGTCTGAAATACTCACCATTTTTATCTTTTACAAGCTCATCTAGCTCAATTTTTCTAAACTCATCTTCACCATACATATAAGCTGTTCCATCTTTTAATTCAAAAGCACCATCATCATTCACTTTAAAACGAATTCGGTGACCGTCAACATCAACTTTGTATTCAGGAACATAATTAATGGTATTTTCATACATTGAAATAGGAGCAGGGTCTAGAGCTGAATTAACACGTCCCCATTTACCAACAACCGATTCAATTTCAGGAATAGCGCTTAAATGCCTGTCAAGATCCGCAATTACCTCCATATTTTCTTGAACCGATGAATGTGGCATTGTGGTAGGCATTAATAAAAATGAGCCTTCATTTAAAGCCGGCATAAATTCTTTTCCAAGTCCGGGAAAGGTTTTAGAAACGCTTTTCCAAGCAGTTGTATCTTTAACCGCTTCAGGCATAAAACCAAAAACTTTGTTAAATCCTAACCAAATGGTAACGCCAAAAATTACCATAGTAATTGGTATAACCAAAAATTTCTTTTTGTTATTTAAACACCAAACCAATATGCCTTTATAGTAATGCACTATTGCATTTAGGGCGCCTAAAACTGTACCCACTACAAGTATTACGAATATAAAGTTAACAAAGGTTGAATTTGATGCGCCTAACGGCATCCATTCAATAGTTAAAAAGTAAACTACTATTAAAATGGTAATTCCAATGTTTATATAATTTGCTATTTTTTTAGAATATGGCAGTTTTATTTTGCCATTCAGTAATTTATATTCAGGTACTTGAGTTAACAAGTTATTTACACCATAAGCAACTAAAGCTAATGAAATTACACTACCGTAAGCTATAATAAATGTAAAACCTAAGGCTATTAACACTAAACTAAATATTCGACTGGCACGTTTTTTATCAAATTTAATTGAGAACAATACATGCGCCAATGCAGGAATAAACATAATACCGATAAACAAGGCGGATATTAACGCAAATGTTTTTGTCCAAGCTAACGGTCTAAATAACTTACCTTCGGAAGCTTGCATAGCAAACACAGGTAAGAAACTAATAACTGTAGTTGCCAAAGCAGTAATAATTGCAGAAGCAACTTCAACCGTTGCAATGTAAATTACCTGAATTAGATTTTTACCTTTTACACCTTCATTTTCAGGCATTTCAAGGTGTCGTACTATGTTTTCAGTAAATACAATTCCTACATCAACCATTACACCAATGGCTATGGCAATACCCGATAGGGCAACAATATTGGCATCAATCCCAAAATACTTCATCAATATGAAGGTCATTAATACCCCAATTGGTAATAAACTTGAAATTAATATGGATGCTCTTAAATTAAGTACCAATACAATAACTACCAGAATACTAATTAAAATTTCATGAGATAATGCTTCTTCCAGTGTTCCAAGCGTTTCTTGTATCAATCCGGAACGGTCGTAAAAAGGAACAATGGTTACTTTTGAAATGGTACCGTCTTCTAATGTTTTTTGTGGAAGTCCCGGGGCAACTTCAGCAATTTTATCTTTTAAATCTAAAATTACCTGTTGCGGATTGGCTCCGTAACGTGCAACTACCACACCCCCAACGGCATCGTGACCACCTTTATCTAAACCTCCTCTACGCGTTTCCGGTCCGAACTGAATTTTGGCCACATCCTTTAGACGGATAGGTACATTGTTTTTAACGGCTACAACACTTTCTTCTAAATCTTCAAGTGTTTTTATATATCCTAAGCCTCTAACTAAATATTCAGCTTTGTTGTATTCTAATGTTTGTGCGCCAATGTCGAGGTTACTGTTTTTAACAGCATTCATTATTAATTTAACGTCAACATTGTTAGCTTTCATAGCATCAGGATCGATTTCAATCTGATATTCTTTTAAAAACCCTCCAATTGATGCAACCTCCGATACTCCCGGCGAAGCCGTTAAGTAATAACGAACGTAAAAGTCTTGTATGGTTCTTAATTCATGTGGATCCCAACCTCCGGTTGGTTTACCCGTTTTAGGATCTCTTCCTTCAAGGGTGTACCAATACACTTGTCCTAAAGCAGTGGCATCTGGCCCTAAAGCCGGTGTAACTTCTTGCGGAACTGTACCGGGTGGCAGGGAATTTAATTTCTCTAATATACGGGTTCTACTCCAGTAAAAATCTACATCATCTTCAAAAATGATATAAATACTTGATAACCCAAAAATAGAGTTACTTCTAATTGTTTTTACATTTGGTATACCCAATAAGGCTGTAGTTAATGGGTAAGTAATTTGGTCTTCAATATCTTGAGGTGATTGCCCCATCCACTCGGTAAATACAATTTGTTGGTTTTCACCAATATCAGGTATTGCATCTACCGGAACCGGGTTACGTTCAATAATAGTTGACTCCCAATTAAACGGTGCTGTTACCATACCACCAACAATAAAGCCGGTGAGTAACATAAATGTTATTAACTTATTTTCAAGAAAATAACGAATAATTTTATTTAGCATATTGCATTTGATTTAATTATTATTTTTTAGATGTATAATTCTATGAAATTAGAATATATACGTATAAATTTATTGAGTTATACTTTAGTTAACTCAAAAATATTATGAACTAAAAATTAAAAAATCAAATACGAAATGTTTGATAAAGAATATTTAAATCCCTTTCGACCAAAGGAATTTTGTAGTAGGAGCTAATGGGCTCTTTTTTATTAAAATTATTAAATAAATTTAGATAAGTGTAAGTGAAAGCAACAACAAATTGTTGTTGTTCGGGATTTAAATTACTTAAATAGTTTTCAAAATTATTAGGGAAATCAACCTGTTTAATTTCATCATCACAACACAGGTCATCTAAAATAACACAATTTTCTTCTGCATCAGGTTTATCCATTGCATTGCCGCAATGTGCTTTAGAAAACATAGCACTTTCAACCAACAAATCTCCACAAAAATGTTGGTTAATGGAAAATGACATTGTAGATAATACAACTACAAAACTCATTATTATTGCACCTATTTTCTTTAAAGCTTTTTTCATTTAAGTTTACAAATTTACAAATTTTATGCCATACTTTACTAATTTTATGTTAAAATCAAAAAAAGCTAAATTTAGTATTTCACAAAAAAAGCTGTAAATTAGGGGGAAAGTACTGAATGTTAAATTTTTAATTCACTTGTTATGGTTTCAATTTATTTAAATGAGGTTAACAGCAAAGAACAAATAGCCAAGATAATTAGGAAAAAAATGGATAATAATGGAATTAAGAAAAGTGAAATTATTTCTGGTACTCACTTAAGTAAAACAGCAGTAAATAGCGTGTTAAACCCTGATAATAATGATAAAGATTATATGTTTGGAACCCTATTAAAGGTATTGGATTTTTTAAAAATAAAAATGTTTATAGGTAAAAATGAAGTTATTAAAAGTAAAGTACTTTCCCTTTTTTAATGATAAACATACTAAAATTTATACATTGCAGTTAAATAATGTACGCATTGATTTAAACTATTTAAGCGTTGGAATTTAGATTTTTAAATATAATTGTAAGTGCTTTTTTTATTTTTCAGGTAATAAATGTTCAAGCACAGGAAACCTTACCTATTTATTCTGATTATTTATCGGATAATGTTTATTTGGTGCACCCGGCCGCAGCAGGAATTGGCAATTGCGGAAAAATTAGAATTACAGGTCGTAATCAGTGGGCCGGTATTCAAAATGCACCGGAGTTACAGACTTTGAGTGCACACACACGTGTAGGTGAAAATATGGGTGTAGGTTTAATTTTATTTAATGATAAAAACGGATATCATTCTCAACAAGGCGTTCAGGCAACTTACGCATACCACCTGAATTTTGTTGGACCGGAAGACGTAAATCAACTATCTTTCGGACTCTCATTTATGGGGGTTAATAATACCTTGGATGAAAGTAATTTTATTATACCCGATCCGGCAATATCGGGTATTATCCAAAGCGCCGGATATTTTAATGCCGATTTTGGTATGGCGTATCACAATGCAGGTTTTTTTTCATATTTTACAGCTAAAAATATAATTTTAAGCGCTAGAAATTTATATGATGATACGTTAGAGTCGTTGAATTTAAGGAGGTATTTAGTTACATTAGGGTATTATTTTGGGCAAGGGAAAAAGTTTCAGTTAGAGCCTTCAATTATGGCGCAGGTAATTGAACGAACCGGAGAAAAATTTGCAGATTTTAATTTGAAAGTTTATAAAAATATAGCTAATGCACAACTTTGGGCAGCATTCTCTTACAGAAGAGGTTTTGATAGTGCAAATACCGAAGAATTGAATTATTTAACCCCTATTGTTGGAGTAAACTATAAGAAGTTTATGGTTTCTTATACCTATACAAAACAAACCGGTGATATTTTATTTGACGATGCCGGATATCATCAAATTACGTTAGGTTTTAACTTCCTTTGTCGCCAACCAAGAAATAGCGGTTGCCCAAATATTAATGCCTCATTTTAATCCCTTTTAGTACTTTTGCAAAATTGTTTTTTTAACTATTTTTTATGATTATAAAAGAACTTAATGGAAAAAAGCCACAATTTGGTGAGGACTGTTTTTTTGCTGAAAATTCAGTAATTATTGGTGAGGTTGAAATGGGTAATTATTGCAGTGTTTGGTTTAATGCTGTAATTAGAGGTGATGTGCATTATATAAAAATTGGCAATAAAGTTAATATTCAAGATGGAGCTGTGATACATGCTACTTACAAAGTTTCTCCTACAAATATTGGAAATAATGTATCTATTGGCCATAATGCATTGGTACATGGCTGTACTATACATGATAATGTGTTAATTGGAATGGGCGCTATTGTTATGGATAATTGTATAGTTGAAAGTAACTCAATTATAGCGGCCGGATCAGTGGTAACAAAAGGAACCCATATAAAATCGGGGAGTGTATATGCAGGTGTGCCTGCTAAAAAAGTGAAAGATGTAGATGAAGCCTTGCTATCCGGTGAAATTGATAGAATTGCCAATAATTACCTTAAATATGCAGATTGGTATAAGTAATTTATTAAAAATCTAATGTTTCAATAATAACGGAAAAAGTCAAACCGTGAAGAATGTTGTTTAGTACTTCAGGCTGAGTATTTATGTAAAATTTGTAGGTGGGTGTAGGATTATTCTGAACGAACAAATTGTTTTTATGTAAAACTGCATTGGTTTGTTTGGCTACAGCTGCCCCGGAATCTATAATTTTTACATGTTCACCTATAATTTTTTTAATTTGTGGTATTAAAAAAGGGTAATGTGTACACCCAAGCACTAAGTGATCAATGTTATACTTCAACACAGATTTTAGATAAGTATTCAAAAGAGTTGTCATTTCATCAGAATACATTTTTCCTTGTTCAATTAACGGTACCAATCCATCTCCGTCCTGTTCAATGGTTGTGATGTTTTTAGTATATTCTCGTGTCGTTTTTTCAAATAATTTGCTTGTTAAGGTTCCCTTGGTGGCTAGAATTCCCACAGCACCTGTTTTACTATAAAGGGCTGCCGGTTTTATGGCAGGTTCAATTCCTATAAAGGGTACATCGTAATTTTTTCGCAAATAATCAATAGCATTAGTGGTGGCGGTGTTGCAAGCAACAATTATTAGTTTACATCCTTTTTTTAGTAATATTTCAGTATTTTTTTTGCAGAGTTGAGTAATTTCTTGAGGAGATTTTTCACCATAAGGTGCATTTTTACTGTCAGCTAAATATATAGTACTTTCATTTGGTAATAATTTTTGCACTTCTTTCCAAATAGATACACCACCTATACCCGAGTCAAAAAAGCCAATTGGAGCAATATTCATTACAGTTCAACTAAAAAGGTAAATGTAAAAAAAATCCCGCTACTGCGGGATTTGCTTTTATAGAAATTTTAATTACTGAATTCCTAATTTTGCTTTCACTGCATCCAATAAATCGGTACCGTTTGCAATAACCAATGTTGAAGCCTCTAAAACATAGGTATAACCTTGTTCGCTTGCTACTTCTTCAATAGCTTTTTTAGCTTTTTCTAAAATTGGTTTTAATTTTTCGTTTCTCTTTTTTGTAATTTCTTCTCTGGCAATTTGAGACGATTGATACAATTTTTGTTGATCTTGTTGAACTTCAACACTTCTTTGCTGGTTTACTTCATCAGTTTGTGAAGCAGCTTCGGCATCATATTTTTTTAATTTTGCTTGTAATTTTGCCTCTTCAGCTTTTAATTCAGATTCGTATGTTTTACTTAATTTTTCTAATTCAGCGTTTAATGCTTTTGTTTCAGGCATTAAGCTCAATAATTGATCAGTGCTAATATGTGCAACTTTTGTTTGCGCTTGTACTGTATTAAAACCAACTGCAAGTATTGCGATTAATAATAACGTTTTAATTTGTTTCATTTCTATTAAATTATTTAAATTAATTATTCTTGTTTTTATTTTCTTTAGCTTTTTTAGCTTCTTCTATTTGTTTAATTCGTTGTTGACGTTTTTCTTCAATAGCCTTTTTTAATTCTTCTCGTTTTTTTAGCTTCGCTGCTCTTTGTTCTTCTATTTTTTTCTTAAGTGCTGCTCTTTTCGCTTCTTTGTCATTTAATTTTTTTTGTGCTTCTTCGTTTACAACCTCATTGTTACTTTTGTTAGAGGTAACGTTGCTTTTTGATTTTCTGGCTTCTTTTTTGTTAGCAATATCGTTTGTTTTTTTAATACGAGTAATACTTTTAATGACCAAATCACTTACATCAAAACTGTTGTTTGAATACAGCATAATTAAATCGCTCGATTTATCAAAAATAAAATCGTAGCGTCTTTTTTTTGCAATATCTTGCACAGCATTGTAAACCAAATCCTGAACGGGTTTTACCAATTGTTTCCTTAAAAAATACAAATCGCCATTGGTTCCAAAATAAGCGGCTTGTAATTTTTTTAAATCCATTTCTTTAATTAAAATATCTTCCTCTTTATCTTCAATTAAATCTTTGGTTAACAGCGCTTTTTCATTTAATAGTTCTGTTTTCAACAGCTCTATTTCTTTCTCTTTAGATTCAATGTTATTTTGCCATTCAAGAGCTTTAGCATTTATTTTTTGCTGTGATTCAATATATTCAGGAACGTTTTCTAATATATACTCCATATCAATATAACCTATTCTTTGTGCTTTTTGTGCATTCAGGCCAATACTGAAAATCAGAAATGCAAATAAAAGAACTTTTTTTGTCATATTTAATAAGTATTTAGAAAAAACCGTGCCAATATAAAAACCTTTTTACAAATATAACTCAAAAGCTTTAGAATTGTTGCCCAATAATAAAGTGTGTTTGCCAACCCGATTTTTGGGTTTCTCCAGGTAATGGATCAAATCCGTGAGCAAAATCAATTCCTAATAAACCAAAGGCAGGCATAAATATTCTAATTCCTAAACCAGCCGAACGTTTAATTTGAAAAGGGTTAAAGTTTTTGAAGCCATCGTATGAATTACCGGCTTCTAAAAACCCTAATACGTAAATAGATGCAGATGGTTTTAGCGTTACAGGGTATCGTACTTCAAGCTGAAATTTATTATAAATAGTACCCCCGTCAATTGATGATAATCTGGCATTTTCATATCCGCGCAAACCTATTGTTTCTCTACCGTCAAGCTGGTAGGTTTCCAATCCGTCACCACCAACAAAATAGCGTTCAAAAGGAGAATCGCCCAAGTTTTTATTATAGTTGCCCAAAATACCAAATTCAGCATTTGACATTAACACTAAATCTTTGGTAAGAGATGAGAACCAACGCCCTTTAAAATACACTTTGTAATACTCTAGCCACTTATATTTTTCTTTGTCATCTAATTGCTTGTGATCTTTTTTGTTCACTAGAGAATAGGGAAAGGTCATTTTTGCGCCTACGGTAAATTCCGATCCTTGCTTAGGAAAAACAGGATTTGGTCCGGATGAATTCCTTCCTAAAGCAATATTATAAGCTAAGTTGTTTGAAGAACCTGTTGAAAATGAAAATGTTGAAATCGGGTAGTTTTTTAAATCGTATAACTGATAACTTATACTTTGTGATAAGGTAAAGTAGTTGTCGGGCCAATTTAAACGTTGTCCTAATCCAATGGTACCACCAACTATGTTTAATCGTTGGCTTTTATCAACATCATTTGTTGCGTAATTATACCTGAACTGTTTTGAATTGTAGAATGATACCGAAAATGATTTTGGTTTTTTGCCCCCTAGCCAAGGTTCTACAAATGAAAAACTGGATGTAGTGTAATACCTACTTTTTTGAAGACGCAACGATAAAGTTTGTCCATCACCCATTGGCAATGGTTTATATGCTTCTTTTTTAAATAAATTTCTAACAGCAAAATTATTGAAGGATAATCCTAAAGTTCCAATAAAGGAACCTCCACCGTAACCACCTTGCAATTCAATTTGACTCGATCCTTTTTCGGCTACGGTATAATCAATATCTACTGTTTTATCAGTGTAATTTGGAACAATATCAGGCGTAATGGCTTCAGCATCAAAAAAGCCTAATTGACCAATTTCTCGAATGGTTCTAATAATATCTCTTTTACTGTATAAATAACCGGGCTTTGTTCGTATTTCTCTAAAAACTACGTGGTCATTTGTACGGTCGTTTCCATTTACGGTAACTTTTCTAATTCTAGTTGGTTGGTCTTCAAAAATCCTTATTTCAACATCAATAGAATCATTATTAATTTTGGTTTCAACAGGAATTACTCTTGAAAATAGGTAACCATTATCTTGGTATAACGTTGAAATATCTTCGGAATCAGGTGAGCCATCACCGGTAACACGTTCTTTTAAAACCTTACCATTATATGTGTCGCCTTTATCAATTCGCAACAATCTATGAAGTTGTTCATCGGTATATTTGGTGTTTCCTAAAAACTGAATGTTTCCAAAAATATATTTTTTACCCTCTTCAACTTTAATATGTAAGTTTAAAGTATTGTCATCATTCCAAGACATAGTGTGTTCTAAAACTCGCGCATCTCTATACCCTTTTTCACTATAGGCAGTTACCAAATTTTCTAGGTCTTCTCTAAAATCGGCTTCAATATATTTTGATCCTTTCCAAAACCTTCCCGGGAACGCAATTTTTGTGTTTTTGAGTGCTTTTTTTAGGCGTTTTGCATTAAAAGCCTCGTTACCTTCAAAATGGATATTTTTTATTTTAACTTTTTCACCTTTGTCAATACGCACCATCATATTAACAGTGTTGGTACTTGAGGTATCGGGTTTGGTATCTAAAATTACTTTTGTTTTTAAGAACCCTTTATCCTGATATTTTTTCTTAAAATAGTTTTTTGTGGTAACTATTAAATTGTCGGTTACCATAGCCCCTTTTTTCAGTTCGGCATCGGCTTGTAAATCTTTTGCTTTGTTTTTCTTAACACCTAATATTGTTACTTGGTTAAGTTGAGGTAATTCCAAAACATCGAACTCAAGATATGCTGTATTACCATCTAATTTAGAAACATATACATCAACATTGCTAAATTGTTTAGTTTCATATAGCTTTTTAATTGCACTGGTAAGTTTATCGCCCGGTAATTTTATTTTTTGACCAACTTTTAACCCGGTAAACACTTTAACGGTTTGTTCTTCGAATTTCTGAAGTCCTTTAACTGTGATTCCACCTAGCTCGTAAGTTTTATCTTTAACAAATTTTTGAGGTGGTTTAACAGGTACTATAGTGTCGTTTACTATGGTGTCATTTTTAATGAGTTTCTCTTCTGAAATATTGGTTTTCAATTCTTGGGCTTCTACCTTAAATGAAGTGAAAATTGTTGCAAAGAGTATAAGAGCTATGTTGAGTTTATTCATTGATTTTTTCAATTTGTTCGCTAGTTTTTCCAAATCGGCGTTCTCGGTTCTGATATTCTTTTATTGCATTAAATAAGCTTTCTTTATTAAAATCCGGCCATAGCGTATTGGTAAAGTACAACTCGGCATAGGCTATTTGCCACAATAAAAAATTGCTGATTCTTTTTTCGCCACTTGTACGAATTAATAAATCAACATCCGGCAAAGAAAACGTATATAAATGATTATTTATAATTTTTTCGTTAATTTCTTCTAAATTTAGCTTGTTATTAACAACTTTTTGTGAAATATTTTTCACTGCATTAACAATTTCATCTCTTGATCCATAACTGAGAGCAAGGGTTAAGGTTAGCGCGGAGTTATTTTTTGTTTTTTTTATAACTTCATTTAGTTCAACTTGAGCTTTTTTGGGTAAATTTTCAATATTACCTATGGTATTTAAACGAATGTTATTTTTTAAGAGTGATTTTAACTCTTTTTTTAAGGAGGTTACCAAAAGCGCCATTAAGGTTTTAACTTCGGTTTTAGGACGGTTCCAATTTTCTGTTGAGAATGCATAAAGTGTTAAGTATTCAACGCCTATTTCTCTGCAACCTTCAATGGCTTGTCTAACAGCGGTAACGCCATTTTTATGACCAAAAACACGTGGCTTACCTTTTTGTTTTGCCCAACGTCCATTGCCATCCATAATAATTGCTATATGGCCGGGTAATATACCTTTTTGTATTTGAGTTTTTATACTGGTCATTAAAATCGGGTGTTATAGCACGGTGGTCTTCCAAACGTATAAACAATTGATATGCCACTTAAAATATACCAATCGTTACTATCAGGATTCCCAAATCTTAGTTTTTCAAAGTTTTGATTGTTGAAATCTAAATCGTCTTCAAAAGTGTAACGGGCTCGAATTTCCAAAGCCACAGCAAAATCGTTAAAAAGTTTTGTTTTATATCCTAGTCCAATGGGTAAGGCAAAAGCAGTTTTATTTCCATATTCATACACTTCCGGAGCGGTTTCAGCTACAACGGTACTATAATTAAACGCAGCAAATTCTACCAAAATGTAAGGGGTATGCGTAGTTCTGTAATCACTAATATTATAATTAAAGTAGTTAAACTCAAGGCCTACAGCTAATTCTTTAATACTGTTTGTAAATCGAAATTCTCTTGAAACACGTTGACTGTTTGTGGCATCTAAATCGTTGGCTGAAAGTTCGGCATAGGTAAAAGTACCCCTCAAGGCAATTCTGGGATTTAAGTTATATTTGTACAGTAGCCCTCCCATAAAATTGTTTGGATTTATATAATATTCCGGTCCAATATCGCCTATGTAATTGCTACCTCCTAAAAGCAATCCAGCCTCATGAATTTGAGCTTTGGAAGTGCTTGTTAAACAGATAAATGCAAAAAATAAAACCAACTGTTTCATACGTAAAATAGCGTGCAAATATAAATAATTCTATTTGCTTTTTGAAGTTTAGCAAAGTCTTTTTTGATAAACTGTTTAGAAATGAATATATTGTGAAAAGAAGGCTTAACTTTTTGAAAAAAGGTTGAAGCTAATTTCTAGTTTCGGGTATCTTGCCCCCAAAGTAATTTCTCTCTTAAGGTTTTAATAAAGGTTTGTTGTTTTATTTGTACCATTTTTAAATTAAAATTGGCTTTTTCTATAAAAACTTCAGTATTGCTGTTTACTGAGGTTATACGTGAATCTAATGATAAGAAAAAATCGTCTTCCCTACCGCTAACGGTAAATTTAATTTTTGTATCATCAGGAATAACTAGTGGCCTTGCATTTAAGTTGTGTGGAGCAATTGGGGTAAGGGCAAAACTTTTTGCTGACGGAGTTATAATGGGACCTCCACAACTTAATGAGTACCCTGTTGAACCGGTTGGCGTTGCTATTATTAGTCCGTCTGCCCAGTATGAAGTTAGGTATTCATCATCTAAGTAGGTTTCAATAGTTATCATTGAAGCGGTATTTTTTCGACTTACCGAAACTTCGTTTAAAGCAAAATTGAGTTTATTTAAACTTCCAACTTTTGGTAGTGTATTTACTTGCAGTAAGGAGCGTTCTTTAATGATAAAATCATTTTTAAGTACCAAATCAACTGCATTTTTTATGTTTTCTTTTTGTACAGTTGCTAAAAATCCCAATCTGCCTGTATTAATTCCAACGATAGGAATGTCTAAATCACGTATAAAAGTTGCTGCCCTTAAAATGGTGCCATCTCCGCCAACCGTAAACATAAAATTAAACTTACTGTTTAATTGTTTGTACGAGTTAAAGGTTTTTACTTTTTTTGTATCAATATGCTGTTTTAAACCCTTGTAATAATTGCGTTCAATTACATATTCAATATTATGCTGTTGAAATGTATGCAACAATTCAGTAACATAAATTTTATCTTCAGGTTTGTAATATTGGCCGTAAATAGCAACTTTCATTATTATATATTTAAATATTTTTGCAGATAATTTGATCGTTCTTTTAGGTCTTCCAAATAAAAATCGTCTTTGTGTTTTGAAATTACAGAATAGTTAAATCTTCTGAAAGACTGAATAATTTCATTAATATCTTGTGAGCTGAATTTGATAATTAACTTAACCTTCTCAGCATTAGATTCTAATACAAATAATCCTAAAACCCTGCCATTGTTTGATTCAACAATTTGACAAACTTGGCTAAATGAAAAATCTTTTAGTTTTTTTTCAATGGTTAAAATAGTACCTTCATTTTTTAAAAAAGAGGTGTCATTGTATGTGTGAAGCGTGTCAATTAAGTCGTAATAACCAACATATTCTTTATTGGTGTTTATAACCGGAATTAAGTTGGTTTCATTTGAAGCAAATTCTTTTAAAATTTCTAGCAAATTAGTGTTTTCTTCAACAAAAAATAAATTGAACAAGTGCTGGAAATTACCTATTTCGGCGGCTTCTTCATCAATTCCAAAAACATCTGTTTCAGAAATTAACCCAATGAGTTGTTTGTTTTTAACAATAGGAAAATGGCTAAAAGTAGTCTCGTGAAAAAAATGTTTTATTTCAGCAATTTTAGTTTGCAAAGTAAAAGCTTTAAATTCCGATAATATAAAAGGGGTTGTTTCCATAATTATAGTTATTGTATTACAAATTAATCAAAAATAAATCCAAAAACATATTCTTAGTTCGTAAATTTGCCATCACATTTTAAATTAAGGGTTAAAATAATGACAAAATTAAGTGTTAATGTTAATAAAATTGCAACGTTAAGAAATTCAAGAGGGGGTGATTATCCAAATGTAGTAAAAGTTGCCACTGATATTCAAGATTTTGGTGCGGAGGGTATTACCATTCATCCAAGACCGGATGAACGTCATATAAGATATAAAGATGCATATGATTTAAAAAAGATTGTTACTACCGAGTTTAATATTGAAGGCAATCCAATTCAAAAATTTGTTGATTTGGTGATTGATGTAAAACCAACACAAGTTACATTGGTTCCCGATGCTGTTGACGCAATTACATCAAATGCCGGTTGGGATACTGTTAAACATCAGAGTTTTTTAAAAGAAGTAATAGCAGAGTTTAAAGCAAATGGTATTCGAACTTCAATATTTATTGATACCAATTTAAAATTTATTGAAGCCGCTGCGTTAACCGGTACTGACCGAATAGAACTCTATACCGAAGAATTTGCGAAACAATTTGTTTTGGGAAATAAAGAGGCGGTAAAACCATATACCAACAGTGCTGTTTTGGCAACTAAACTGGGCTTAGGAATTAACGCCGGACATGATTTAAATTTAGAAAACATTCAATTTTTTGCTCAAAATGTACCGGGATTACTAGAGGTTTCCATTGGGCACGCACTTATTGCCGAGAGTTTGTATTTAGGATTGGAAAATGTAGTAAATATGTATAAGTATAAATTGAAAGGCGATATATAAATTTAGTAAAACCGGCACATTACAAAAATGCAAATTTTACATTCAACAATTATAGGTAAAGGCCAACCCTTGCTAGTTTTACATGGGTATTTTGGAATGAGCGATAATTGGAAATCGTTAGGAAATAAATTTGCGCAATATTTTGAGGTGCATTTAATTGATCAAAGAAATCATGGCAGAAGCTTTCATGATGACGATTTTGACTATGAAATTTTAGTTGAAGATTTACATTACTACATTCAGTACCATCAACTTAAAAAAGTGATATTACTTGGGCATTCTATGGGTGGTAAAGTGGCCATGTTGTATGCTGTAACATATTCTGAACAAGTTGAAAAATTAATTGTGGCAGATATTAGTCCGCGTTATTATAAGCCTCATCATCAAGAAATTTTAGAGGCACTAAATGCAGTTAATTTTACCATACATACTACCAGAAAAAAAGTTGAAGAAGTATTAAAAATTTATTTACAAGAACCCGGTGTAATTCAATTTTTATTAAAAAATGTGTATTGGAAATCGAAAGATCAACTGGAATTCAGATTTAATTTAACCAGCTTAACAGAAAATAATTCTGAAGTAGGCGAAGCTCTTCCATCATTTACACATTACAATGGATCAACATTATTTTTAAAAGGAGAAAAATCAGATTATATTAGGAAAAGTGACCTGCCTATAATTGAAGCACATTTTTCAAATGCAACCGTTTCAACAGTATCAAATGCCGGGCATTGGTTGCACGCAGAAAATCCCGGGCAGTTTTATAAAGAAGTGCTAAAATTTTTACAATAGTAGTAAAATGTAACATTTATAATTAACTTTATGGGTTTAATAAAAATTATTTTATGAAACTTATATTTAAAGTGTTACTCACCGCAATAGCGGTTGTGCTAATTGCAAAATTTTTACCTGGTGTACAAATAGCAAACTTTACCAGTGCTATAATTGTAGCAATTGTTTTAGGGATTTTAAGAATTACCGTAAAACCCCTACTTATTTTATTTACGCTTCCGGCCACAATTGTAACCTTAGGTTTGTTTTTGTTGGTAATAAATGCAATAATAATTTTATTAGCCGATTTTTTTGTTGATGGTTTTGCGGTTTCAGGATTTTGGGTTGCCTTACTTTTTAGTTTGTTGTTGTCTTTATTTCAATCTATATTATATTCATTTTTAAATGAGAATAATAAAAAATAGTTGAATTTGAACCTGTTAAATGTTTGCCAAGTGGTTAAAAAATAGTACTTTTGCACCCAATTTTTAATGATTTAAGATAAAAACAGCATAAAATGAATATTACAAAAGAAAATATTGATGCGTTAAATGCGGTAGTGAAGGTTGAAATTTCAGCTTCGGACTATCAGGATAAAGTTCAAAAAATATTGCAAGATTATCGTAAAAAGGCAGATATTCCGGGTTTTAGAAAAGGTCATGTTCCTATGGGAATGGTTAAAAAACAATATGGAAAATCGGTAATGATTGATGAAGTAAATAAGTTAATACAAGAATCATTAAATAACTTTTTAGTTGAAGAAAAATTGGATATTTTAGGAAATCCATTGCCTAAAGTACAAGACGATTTTGATTGGGATACTGAAGATTATGCTTTTGAATTTGAATTGGGTTTGGCACCTGAATTTGATGTGAATTTAGAGGCTAAGAAAAAAATTACAAAATATAATATTGTAGCAGATAAGGAACTTTTAGATAAAGAAGTTGAAAATATTCAAAAACGTTTTGGGAAATTAATAACCAAAGATGAAGTGGAAGAAGGTGTAAATATTACCGGAACTTTTGTAAATGAAGAAAAGGAAATCAACAAAAAATCAACTATCGAATTAAGTTCAATTAAAGGAAAAGTAAATCAGAAAAAATTTATAGGTAAAAAGGTAGGTGATGTTATTGAAGTAAAGTCAAAAGGGCTTTTTGATGACGACCATAAATTAATGGGCGCCTTAGGGTTAAGCCATGACGAAATTCACGGTTTAGAAATTCCTTTAACGTTTACTATAGAGGAAATAAATATCACTGAATTAGCCGAGGTAAATCAAGAATTGTTTGATAAGGTTTTTGGTAAAGATGTTGTAAAAACTGAAGAAGAGCTTAGAGAAAGAATTAAGGAAGATGCAGAAAAACAATTTCAAACTCAGGCCGATCAACAATTATTAAACGCTGTTACCGAATATTTAGTTGAAAACACAAAATTTGACTTACCTTCAGAATTCTTAAAAAAATGGTTAGCCGTTGCCGGAGAAAAACCAATGACATCGGAACAAGCCGCTGAAGAATTTGAAAAATCTGAAAAAGGATTGCGTTATCAATTAATTGAAGGGAAAATAATGAAAGATAATAACCTTCAGCCTAATTTTGACGAATTGAAAGATTTTACGAAAGGCTTTGTAAAGGCACAAATGGCGCAGTATGGACAGTTGAACCCTGAAGAAAAAGACTTGGATGATATTGTTCAAAGAGTATTAGGCAACCAGGATGAAGCTAAACGATTACAAGAGCAATTAGTTAGTAAAAAACTATTAGACTTTTACAAAGAAAAAATATCTTTTAAAGAGAAAGAGGTAAACTATGAAAAATTTGTAAAAGAAGTTTACAAATAAAAATTGGTTTATTTAAAACTAAAAGCCTTTGCATTTGCAAAGGCTTTTTTATTATAATAAATTTTTTACAAGTAATTAAGTAGTGTTTATAAATTAAAAACAACAAGCCTGTTTTGAATAGTCACATTTGAAAAACCTAGCGTATTTTTTATCCATTTCAAACTTTCTTCATGATAAAAAATAATATGGGTTTCATCATTTTTATAATACCAATTTTCAAAGTTAATGGTTTCATTATAAATGTGCGTCATACAAAGCAAACTGCCATAAGGATTGAGTAACGATTTTAATAATTGAAAAGTTTTAAAAGGTTTTTTTAAATGCTCAATTACCTCACAACAAACGATAAAATCATAGGATTTTTGAAGTGCTTTTTTATTGTTATCAAAATACAAATCGTACGTAGTAAGATTGTAATTCTGGTCTCGTAATAATTTGGTAATTACCGGTGCTGTGCCACTTCCAAAATCTAATCCCGTACTTGCTTTACTAAAATGTGTCAATACTGCTTGTACAATAGGGTTTACAAAGGCCTGATACCCTTTGTCATTAACATTGTTGTTATGCAATTGGTACCGTAATTTTTCTTTTTCTCTTGAAATATAAAATTCCGCACTCAAAAAAATAACAAAACAGTTACCACACCTATAGTATTCTTTTGAATGTATAGTTGAAAAAAGTATGGCATTTTGTGAGCATAAAGGGCATTTCATTATTCTGATTGTTCAAACAACAGTTTAACATTTGGGTCAAACTTTAATGCTTTTATATCTTTTGATGTTGGGATTTCATAACTGTATGTTTTGTTTGAAACCGCAATGGTAACAATTTCTGTAGAATTGTCGGTGTATATAAGCTCAACATCAAGTGGAAACTCAAAAGCGGTAGGTTGAAGTTGTTCTATTGTTAAACGTAATTTGTTTTTATAATAAATATAATTTGATTTTAATACGGGATGCTCTGCTTTATACAGCCACTGATTGAAAAACACATCTAAGTTTTTACCTGAAATTTTTGCCATAACATCTTTAAAATTTTTAGTTGATGCGTTGCTGAATTTATAGGTGTCGTAGTAGGCTCTAATTCCTTTCCAGAAAATACTGTCGCCTAATTTATTTTGAAGCATATGCAACACAAAACCACCTTTTTGGTATGAGTTTGCATTTAATAATTTATTGAAATCTTTTTCTGTACCATCAACAACCGGTGTTTGTTTTTTAGTCGCAAATCTTAAAATAGTCTCACGATCATTTAGAAGACGCTTTTTAAATTCAGCTTCACCTTTTAGGTTTAATATAAATAAATGCGATAAATAGGTTGCAAAACCTTCGCTTAACCATAAATGCGACCATTCAATCTCCGATACAGAATTTCCAAACCATTGGTGTGCAATTTCGTGTGCTATTAAAGCTTCATATTCACGTTTACCGGTAACAGTTTTTTCGGCATAAAAAATATTCCCGGCGTTTTCCATGCCTCCATAACGGGTTTTTGATTGTACGTTTACCAATTTAGAAAACGGATAATCACCAATTTTTTCAATAAAAAAATTCAAAGTACTTGTAGCATTTGAAAAATCGTAAAATCCCTGTTCTTTGGTTTCAGGGTACACCCATGTACTTACGGGAATGTTTTTAATAGCCCCCAAACTTTGTGTGGCAAAAGCGCCAATTCCAACAACCATAACTTTTGTAGGTAATGGTACAGATGTTTTATAATGATACAGATTTAAATCTTTTGACATATTAGTTTCTTCCATTAATATTCCGTTTGCAATAACCTGATAATTGTTTGGAGCAGTAATAAGAAATTCAACAGTTGCTTTATCTGAAGGGTGATCTATACAAGGAAACCAGTTATGTGCCCTATTTGGCCAGTTATCGGCAAAAATAGTTCTATTCTGGTGCAAGTTTTTTTCTATGATTAACCCATCCTTAGGGATACCATTATATTTTATGATATAGGTATACGTTAAATTTAAAAAATTGTGTTTTGGTGTTATTTCAATTTTATTGTTTTTATGTTCAAATGGAACGGGGATATTATTTTGATACACTGAAATTACCTGCATTCCTTTATTGCTAACGTTATCTTTTTCAACCAAATCCAAATAAAATTTTGATGTTGGCTTCTTAAATTGTAATTGTACAGCCATTTCAGCATTAATAGTGTTAGTACTGTCATTTATTGCTAAGGTTAGCTTGTAATGTTCAATATCAATGTTTTTAAATTGAGGGTTGTTGTGCTGTGCCGTAACTATTGTTAAACCAATTAGTAACCAACTTAAGGATAGAAAATTTCTAAGTTTCATAAAAAAATATTTGTAATGGCTAATTTAAATAAAATCTATACTTGTATAGATTTACAAGCATAAAAAAAGTCCGATGAATTTTCATCGGACTTTTTAAACGGAGTATTGTATCGCTAACTTTCGTTATACATTGATACAACTTCTTCAATATTTACTAGCTGTTTTTCTTTTATTTTTTTTGAAATTTGAGGTGCATCTTTTAAAAACTCACTCATAACTTTTTTAAATTTTCCACTCGATGCCGGAACTTTTATAAGTTCGTCATAAATTTTCTCAACATAGTAAACATTTACACCACTGTAATTTCTGTGGTAGAGGTTTAATTTTTTACCTGCTACTAACTGTTTTACTAGTATCATTTCACCCGAATTGTAAATTCTGGTAAAAGTTTCATTTCCCCTGTTGTAGCACTTAATAGTGTTTATATCAGGGCGTTGTTCATTGCCTTCAGCATCAATATAAACAATATGCAGCAAGCTTTTTATATCGCTCAATTTTTTAATTTTTACGTCGGTTATGGTGTCATAACGCTTTGTAATAATGGTTCCGTTTATAAATTCCTGCCCATAAAAATTTATGGTACATACCAATGCTAAAATATATGCTATTTTAGTTCTCATAATGTGTTGTGTTTTTTAGGTTTTAATACCAGCTATTAATTGATTCAAAGTTACAAAATAATATTATGCATGCATAATAAAATAATGAAAAATTATTACTTAAATTGCTGAAAATCTGGAAGCATACAACAACATTGGTAAAATGCAGTTTGTAATAAATAAATACTTCTTATCTTTACACACTTAATATTTTAAAACCCTGAAAAATGGATTACGGAGAAGAATTTAAAAAATACGCAACAAAACACCAAGGTATTAGTAGTATGTATTACGACAAATTGGTGAGTAGTGTTACACCATATATAATTGAAGAACGCCAGTTAAACGTGGCTCAAATGGATGTTTTTTCTCGATTAATGATGGATCGCATTATTTTTCTTGGAACAGCCATAGACGAATACGTTGCAAATATTATTCAAGCACAGTTATTGTTTTTGGAAAGTGTTGATAGTTCAAAAGATATTTCAATTTATATCAATTCACCGGGAGGAAGCGTATATGCAGGATTAGGCATGTACGATACTATGCAATTTATCAAGCCCGATGTAGCTACAATCTGTACCGGTATGGCAGCTTCAATGGGAGCGGTGTTAATGTGTGCAGGTGAAAAAGGAAAACGCTCGGCATTGCCACATTCCCGTGTAATGATTCACCAACCTCTTGGTGGAGCGCAGGGACAAGCAAGTGATATTGAAATTACCGCAAGAGAGATATTAAAATTAAAAGATGAATTGTACCAAATAATTTCAAAACACTCTGGACAAACAATAGAAAAAGTGCACTCAGATTCTGACCGTGATTATTGGATGAAAGCTGAAGAAGCAAAGGCTTATGGTATGATTGACGAAATTTTAATTAGAAAATAATTGGGAGCCAAAATTTGTTAGCACCCCTTAAAAAAAATAAATTATGGCAAAAGAGGATGTATTAGAATGTTCATTTTGTGGAAGAAAAAAACCTGAAACCGACTTGTTAATAGCCGGTTTGGATGCACATATATGCGACAAATGTATTGAACAGGCACATGGTATTGTTTTAGAAGAAATTGCTGAGCATAACTCTTCAACGTTAACATCTGAACTTATTGTAAAAAAGCCCAAAGAAATTAAGGAGTTTTTGGATTTGTATATGATTGGACAAGATCAGGCAAAAAGGGTAATGTCAGTTGCAGTTTACAATCATTATAAAAGATTATTGCAACCCGTATCTAAAGATGAAGAAGAAGTTGAAATAGAAAAAAGCAATATTATTTTAGTGGGTGAAACAGGTACAGGTAAAACTTTAATTGCACGTACTATTGCTCGTATGTTAAATGTACCTTTTTGTATTGTAGATGCCACAGTATTAACCGAGGCCGGGTATGTTGGTGAAGATGTTGAAACCATTTTAACCCGATTGCTTCAGGCTGCAGATTATGATGTTACCAAAGCCGAACGTGGTATTGTTTTTATTGATGAAATTGATAAAATTGCACGTAAGGGTGACAATCCGTCCATTACGCGTGATGTTTCAGGAGAAGGTGTACAGCAGGCTTTACTAAAATTATTGGAAGGGTCAATTGTAAATGTTCCGCCTAAAGGAGGTAGAAAACATCCCGATCAAAAATTTATTGAAGTGAATACCAAAAACATTTTGTTTATTGCCGGTGGGGCTTTTTCAGGTATAGATAAAGTTATAGGGAAGCGCTTAAACAGACAAGCTGTTGGTTACGGAGCCTCTATTAAAGAAGATAAAATAGATACCCAAAATTTATTGCAATATATTATTCCGAAGGACTTAAAAGACTTTGGACTTATTCCTGAAATTATTGGTCGATTACCGGTATTAACACATATGAACCCGTTAGATGCTGATACGTTAAGAGCGATATTAACAGAGCCAAAAAATTCCATTATAAAACAATACAAAAAATTATTTAAAATGGATGGAATAGATTTCTCTATAAACGAAAGTGCTTTAAAATACATTGTTGACAAAGCGGTAGAGTACAAACTGGGAGCAAGAGGTTTACGATCGTTATGCGAAGCAGTACTAACCGACGCTATGTTTGAACTTCCGGGTACCGATGAAACCGAATTAAAAGTTTCTAAAAAATATGCCGAGGATAAAATAAATAAATCCACGTTAAAAAAATTAAAAGCGGTATCTTAAAATTTTTGTAAATGGCATTTAAAGCTGCAACTTTTTACATAAACTAAATTTTTTATTAACGCTAAATTCACGGTAAATTTTTCTACTCAATAATTCATTGAAAGGGTTCTGTACATTTACAAATTAAAACACTTAAAATTTCAGCTATTTTTGTAAATTAGAAAACTTTTAAAACAATCTAATTTGTTAAATTGATTTCAAGAGAAACCATAGATCGTGTATTTGAAACTGCTCGGGTTGAGGAGGTTATAGGTGAGTTTGTTCAACTAAAAAAAGCCGGAAGTAATTTTAAAGGCTTAAGTCCGTTTTCCGATGAGCGAACACCTTCATTTATGGTATCACCGGTGAAGCAAATTTGGAAAGATTTCAGTTCTGGTAAAGGTGGAAATGCGGTTACTTTTTTAATGGAACATGAGCATTATTCCTACCCCGAGGCTATTAGATATTTGGCAAAAAAATACAATATTGAAATAGAAGAGACTGAACAAACTGATGAGCAAAAACAACTGGCCGATGAACGAGAGAGCATGTATTTGGTATCAGAATTTGCCCGAGATTATTTTCATAAAATTTTATTAAATGATGAGCAGGGCAAGGCCATTGGGTTAAGCTATTTTAAAGAGCGCGGTTATACATCTGAAATTTTAGAAAAATTTCAATTAGGATATGCATTAGATCAATGGGCAGCTTTTACCAATGAGGCTCTAAATATTGGTTATAATTTAAAATATTTAGAGGCTACGGGTCTCACCATTGTTAAACAAGATTTACAATCATCAACCGGAACAAAACAATTTGACCGTTTTAAGGGGCGTGTAATGTTTCCTATTCATAGTATGAGTGGCAGGGTATTAGGTTTTGGTGGAAGAATTTTATCGAATGATAAAAAAGCTGCCAAATATTTAAATTCTCCCGAGAGTGATATTTACCATAAAAGCAATATTTTATACGGAATTTATTTTGCAAAACAGCGCATTGCCAAACATGATAATTGTTATTTGGTTGAAGGGTATACCGATGTAATTTCTTTTCATCAATCGGGTATTGAAAATGTAGTTGCTTCTTCCGGAACGGCATTAACAGAGCAGCAAATACGATTGATAAATAGGCTTACTAAAAACATTACCATTTTATTTGATGGAGATGCTGCCGGCATTAGAGCATCTATTAGAGGTATTGATTTAATTTTGGAACAGGGAATGAATGTTAAAGTGGTTGCTTTTCCTAATGGTGAAGACCCGGATAGTTTTGCTAAAAAAGTTTCTTCCGAAGAGTTAATTGAATATTTGGATAACAACGCCCAGGATTTTATCAATTTTAAAGTGTCCCTATTAATGGAAGAAGCGCAAAACGACCCTGTGAAAAAAGCCGGTCTGATACGCGATATAGTGGTAAGTATATCTAAAATTCCCGATAGAATTCAGCGTGAGGTTTATATTCAGGAATGTTCTCGAATAATGGCTATTTCTGAAGAAGTATTGTTTAGTGAGTTGGCTCAATTGTATAAAAAAGAGCATAGAGAGGCATTTAAAAATAATTCGGTACCCGTAAAACCATTGCAGCCGGTTCTGCAAAAAACACCACAATTCGAAAAAGTAGATGAACTCACCAAATACGAGCTCGAGATAATTAAAATTTTACTGCTGTACGGTAATAATGAAGCTGATTTTGAAGATATTGTTGAAGCAGAGGATACACAAAAAGAAGAGTTTAAACCACTTTCAAAAACACATTTTACAAACGTGGTTTCCAAAGAAATTTATTTAAACTTGCAGGAAGATGAGGTAGAGTTTACCGATGAAACGTTTAGACAAGTGTATTATGAAATTATACATCAACTCAATCAAAATGAGGCTATTTCGGTTGACTTGTTTGTAAATCATGAAAATTCGGAAATAGCTAATTTGGTGACAAATATTTTAATGGACGATGAAAAATATACGATAAGCGATTGGCAACGAAGAGATATTTATATAAAAAAGAAAGGTAGTGATTTGTCTAAAATGGTTTTGGATGCCATTTATAATTTACGACGGGTTTTAATAGAACACAAAATTAATTCGCTGATATCCAATGATGAAAATGCTGAACGTGAGCATATTTTAGAAACTGTAATGAATTATACTCATTTAAAGCAACGTTTATTCGAGCGTTTAAACAGAGTGGTTTAGCAATTTTACTTCAAGGCTTCAGGTATTTTACAAACTGGTATAGGAATCATTTTATGCTTATTGGCGCTATTTCTACTTAAATAAATTTTAAAAACTTCTTTTTCTCTTCCTGTAAAATCATTTGCGGTTTTTCCTTTTTCATTTTGTAACATAGCCCATTCCAGCTCATCATAAGAGGCGCCCATTTGGTCTTCATCGGTTCTGCTGTCACCAAACAATCCGTCTGTGGGTTTTGTAACTTGAATTGACTCAGGAATGTTTAAATAAGCTGCTATTTCATAAACTTCCGATTTTAATAAATCAGCAATCGGACTTACATCAACACCTCCATCACCGTATTTGGTAAAAAATCCAACGCCAAAATCTTCTACTTTATTTCCCGTTCCTGCCACCAGATATCCATACAAACCGGCAAAATAGTACAAGGTAGTCATTCTTAGTCGAGCTCGGGTATTGGCTAGCGACATAAATAAAACCTCAGTATTGTTACTTGTTGGTACCGTATTTTTAAATGTTTCGAAAGTGTTGGTTAAGTTAATTTCTATATTGCTAACATTATCAAAATTTCTTTTAAGAAACTCAAGATGTTCTTTAGCTCTGTTAACCTGATTTTTCCCTTGGTGTATTGGCATTTCGACACAAAGAACGGGTATACCTGTTTTTGCACAAAGTGTTGATGTTACTGCTGAATCAATACCCCCGGAAACGCCTACCACAAAACCATTAACCTTTGCATTTTTCGCGTATTCTTTCAACCAATCAACTATGTATTCAACAACCTTTTCTGTAATCATAATTAAACTAATTTAGTATTTTTAACGTTTTAAAAACAGTTGCGTAAATATAGAACATTAATGAATAGATTTAAAGGGTACTTAATTATTTTATTACTACTTACAGCCTGTAAAAATGAAGGTGAAAAATCTTCTAAAAATAACGAATCCAATTTCAATTTAAAAGTTGAACGGTTTGAACAGAAATTTTATGAGCCTGAGTTATATGAATTAGATGATTTAAAATTTAATTTCCCCTATTTGTTTCCTTCACAAACACCTGATAGTGTTTGGAACTCAAAAAGATACAATGAAGAGGAAATTGAATTGTACAAACTGACAAAAAAAGAATTTGACACCTTTGAGGTTCAGAAAAAAGAAATAGTTCAACTTTTTAAAAACATTAAAAAGTATAATGCAGCTTTTAAAAACCCGAAACTAATTACGTTAATTACAAATTTAGACTTTGAAAACAAGGTAATTTATGCTGACAGTTTACTTTTAATTTCAATTGACATGTATTTAGGAAAACGCAGCCCGGTGTATATAGATTTTCCTGAATATATATCTCAAAACTTTGATAAGTCGCGGTTACCAGTTGATATAGCAAATGCAATTATAAACAGCCAGTTTAAGTCTGGAAAAGGGCGTCAATTTTTACATAACATATTAAATGAAGGCAAGAAAATGTACCTATTAGATATGTACGTGCCTAATTTATCTGATGAAATTAAAATGGGTTATAATTCTGAAAAGATGCAATGGGTACGTGAAAATGAAGTACAAATTTGGAAGTATTTTATAGAGAATGAACTGTTGTATAGCACCAATGCCGATTTATATACCAGGTTTATTGCAAATGCCCCGTTTTCAAAGTTTTATTTAGACATTGATAAAGAATCTCCCGGGAAAGTAGGTGTTTGGTTAGGTTGGCAAATAGTTAAAAGTTATATGAAAAATAATAATGTAACTTTGCAGCAACTTTTGCAAACTAATGCTGAAGATATCTTTAACAAATCAAAATACAAACCCAAAAAATAATGGCAATTAAGCACACTTCTAAAATAGAATTTACTGTTGGACTAGACGAAAATAAAATTCCGGAAAAATTAAATTGGAGCGCCCAAGACGGCGGCGTTGAAAATGAAGAAACGAAGGCAATTATGATTTCGGTTTGGGATGCCAAGGCAAAAGATACTTTACGAATGGATTTGTGGACTAAAGACATGCCATTAGATGAAATGAAGCAATTTTTTCATCAAACCTTAGTTTCTATGGCCGATACTTTTCAGCGAGCTACTAATGATGATAAAATGAGCGCCACAATGCGAGATTTTAGCGATTATTTTGCAGAAAAACTGGAGCTTAAAAAATAATTACCCTGCTTTTTTAATTAGGTCAATAATATCTTTGTAATCCTCCGGGTTGTTCACAAAATCTTTATCGGAAACATCAATTATTAGCGTATTTAAATTTTTCTCGGTTTTTATAAAATTAGCGTATCCTTTGTGAATTTTATCTAAATATTCGGGTGCAATATTTTGTTCGTAATCCCTGCCGCGTTTTTTAATATTGTCAATTAAACGTTCAGTATTTTGATATAGGTAAATATACAAATCGGGTTTTGAAATTTCTTTGTACATAATATCAAACATTTTTCGGTACAAAAAATATTCGTCATTTTGCAAGGTAACCTGAGCAAAAATTAGCGACTTAAAAATGTAATAGTCAGATACTATAAAGTTTTTAAACAAATCAAATTGCGCCAAATCATCTGAAAGTTGCTGATATCTATCGGCTAAAAAACTCATTTCTAACGGAAATGCATACCGCTCATTATCGTTGTAAAATTTCGGTAAAAAAGGGTTGTCTGCAAAACGTTCCAATACAATTTTGGCATTGTAATCATTAGAAATCATATTGGCTAGCGTAGTTTTACCGGCACCAATATTTCCTTCAATGGCTATATAATTGTATTTTTCTGATAAAGAAACAGGTCTGTCAATAGTTAAAGTTGATTTTTCAACAGTACTGTTGTCTGTGCAACTTTCAAGGCAAACTCTCATACGTTGTTTAGTAATAGGGTGCATTAAATTAGGGGCAATTTCAGTTAAAGGAACCATCACAAATTTTCTTTGTAGCATTTGTTTATGTGGTACAATTAAATCTTTGGTAAAAATTATTTCATTGTCAAACAGCAAAATATCAATATCAATAATTCGTGATTCATAACCACTTTTTTGCCGTTTTTTTCTACCTAATGTCTGTTCAATTTGTTGTAGGGTATTAAACAAGTCTTCCGGATTCAAACTTGTTAAAACTTCAATACAAATATTAAAAAAAGTATTGCTTTTAAACCCCCAAGATGCGGTTTTGTAAATAGTCGAAACTTTGGTGACCATCCCGGCTTTTTCAGCAATTAAATCTACTGCTTTTTGTAAATTTTCGTGTTTGTTTTCAAGATTGCTGCCCAGCGATAAATATGTGTTTCTTAAAATTTGCATAAAGTAGTTACAAAGAAAAGAAAAGTATTATTTAAAAACATATCTTTGTTATTCAACTTATAAACATTTATAGGTTTTTCAGAAAAAATTTAATGTAATTGAAATATGAAATTTTTAAGAAATTTAATAGCATCTATTTTTGGAACATTAATTGCTTTGGGGGTACTCTTTTTTATTTTTATAATGATTGCTTCTGCGGTTACCGAATTCGATAAAATTGAGGTAAAAAATAATTCGGTTTTAGAATTAAGCCTTGAAAGTAGGGTAAAAGATTTTGCACCAAAAAGCGATGATCCTTTTGATGAATTGTTTGGTTTTGAAGAGGATGTTATTGGTTTAAACGCTATTATTAACGCTATTGAAAATGCAAAATACGACGATAAAATTAAAGGAATTAGTATTAGTGTTTTTGGCTTAAATGCCGGGATATCGCAGGTACAAGCTATAAGAAAAAAACTGAAGGAGTTTAAAGAAACCGGTAAATTTGTAATGGCCTATGCCGATGTATACGACCAAAAATCGTATTACTTAAGCTCAGTAGCGGATTCTGTTTTTATAAATCCGGTTGGCCAAATTGATTTTAAGGGACTGACTTCTGAAGTGTTGTTTTTTAAAGATTTTCAAGAAAAAACAGGTATTAAAATGGAAGTTGTACGTCATGGAAAATATAAAAGTGCTGTGGAACCGTTTTTAAGTAATACCATGAGTGATGAAAACCGCGAGCAGATTTCATCATTTTTGGCATCTATTTGGAATGAGTTGCTTGTTGATATTGGCGAAAGCAGAAATAAAACTATTGAAGAGTTAAATGCTATTGCCGATGGTTTAAATGCAAGAAATACAAAATTGGCCATTGCCAATAATTTAGCAGATGACGGAATTTATATTGATGAATATTTTGACAAATTGAAAGTTGCTACGGGAATTTCAACCGATACTAAATTAAACAGAATAAATATTGAAGACTATATAGCTACAGGTAAAGGTAGGATAAAATCTACTGCTAGAGATAGAATTGCGGTGGTGTATGCACAAGGAGATATTATTTACGGTGAGGGAGATGAAAACTACATTGGCCAGGAGCTAATTATTAATGCTTTGCGAAAAGCCAGAAGTTCTAAAAATACCAAAGCAATTGTACTAAGGGTAAACTCACCCGGGGGAAGTGCATTGGCATCAGAATTAATTTTGAGAGAAGTAGCATTAACAAAAAAAGAAATGCCGGTAGTGGTTTCTATGGGTAATTTGGCTGCATCGGGGGGGTATTACATTGCTTGTAAAGCAGATAGAATTTTTGCCGAACCAACAACTATAACAGGTTCAATTGGTGTATTTGGAACCATACCTAATATCAGCAAATTGTCTGATAATATTGGTATAAATGCAGAACAAGTAAGTACTAATAAAGGTGCTTATTACAGTGTTTTTGAACCTATGACAGATGCGTTTAGAACGGTCACTAAAGAAGGAGTAGAGCAAGTGTATACCACTTTTGTAAATCATGTTGCTGAAGGAAGAAATTTAAGTTTTGTAGAGGTTGATGCCATAGCTATGGGACGAGTATGGTCTGGTGTGGAGGCAAAAGAAAATGGCTTGGTTGATGAATTAGGCGGTTTAAAAGATGCTGTGATGCACGCAGCGGGTTTAGCCGGAATAACCGATTATAGACTTCGTAATTACCCTAGTTATAAAAAAGATTTTGAAGATAAATTAAAAGGCTTTCCATTTGCTAAAAACACAGAAACCATTTTAATAAATGAAATTGGTGAAGAAAATTATAAAATTTATAAAACCTTAAAACAATTTTCACAAGTGAAAGGTATACAAGCAAGAGCGCCTTTTAGTATGGAAATTAAATAAAGGAGCAAAATTTATTGTGAAACCAGTTTCTTCATTTCATTTCTATATTTTAACGGACTTGTACCGGTAAATTTTTTAAATAATTTATTGAAATGTGAAAAATTATTAAAGCCACTTTCAAAGCATATATCGGTAATACTGGTAGGATTTTCAGCCAATAATTTTGTAGCGTGTACAATTCTAAACTCATTAACAAATTGGGTAAACGTTTTGCCGGTAACTTTTTTAAAATACCTGCAAAAGGCTGGTACGGTCATACTGACTTTGTTTGAAATTTCATCCAAACTTATTGGACGAGTGAAATGTGTTCGAACATAACCAAAAATAATATCTATTTTTACGTTGTCCTGTGGTTCAACTTCAAATGCAAATCCATCAACATTCAGAATGGTATAATCTTTTGTTAGTGATAATTGTTTTAAAATTGTTAAAAACTTAATTATTCTGTCAATTCCCTCGTAATTTAAAAGTTCAACTATTTTAGGTCCTAGTGTTTTCTTTGTTTCAATACCAAATAAAATCCCTTTTTTAGCACGCTCAAATAAATTTTTTATTTGTGCCATTTCCGGAATTTCTAAAAAGTCTTTGCCTAAAAAATCTTCTTTAAATTGAATTATGGTTTCTGAACCATTGGTTGTAAATCTGTCTGCAAACCCATTGTGTGGTAAATTGGCACCGGTTAGAAGTAACTGACTATTGTTAAAATAAGATAAATGACTGCCAATATGCCTTTTTCCTCTTGCCTTATCAACAAAAACCAACTCAAGTTCCGGGTGAAAGTGCCAATATGGTAATTTATTCTTAACTGTTTCAGAATGGCGTTTAATAAGTACTGAATTCCCAAATTCCGGACTAATCTTCTCAAATGCAGGTTTTTGATGTATCATATAGCCTATTTAGCATACAAAAATAGTATAAATAGAAATAAGTTTATGTGCATAATTCACAGTTTTGTGTGTAATATTAACATTTAGTTTGATTTTGATGCAGCTGTGACGTTAAAATAGCATATAAATTAGTAAATTATGAAGTGTTTTCAATTACATTGTGCATATATATTTGCAGTGTTATTAATTAAAAAAAACAATGAATTATGAAAAATCTTATTAAAACAAGTGTATTTGTCGGAATCCTTTTAACAAGCGTAATAGTTTCTGCAACTTCCAACGATCCCTATGTAAGGGTTAGTACTATTAGTAGTAAAACTTTTAATTTTGGATTATTAAATTTTGATGGTAAAATTAACGTTTATATAAAAGATACGGAAGGAGAGATTTTGTTTAATGAAAACTATAAAGGTTCGTATTATTCAAAAAACTTTGATTTTAGCGACATGCCGAATGGTGAATATTTTGTTGAAATTGATGGTCAAACTAAAATTACAACTATCCCTTTTAATGTTTCAAACCACAGTGTAAATTTTAAAAATGAAACTAAAAAGGATTTATTTAAACCGGTTGTTAGAAGAGATGGTAACGAAATTTATATAACAAAACTGGCATTAAAAAATGAGGCATTACAAATTGCCATATTCGATGAAAATAATAATTTACTGCACAGTGAAGAACTAAAAGGTGAGATTAATTTATCGAGAAAATTTAATATTGAAATGCTTGAAAAAGGAGTCTATAAATTTGTTCTGAAAACAGAAGGTAGAACGTTTAAGAAGCAAATAAAAAAGAATTAATAAATTCTAAGTTAATTGGTTAAGTTTGTAAAGAGGCTCCTTTTGGGGTCTCTTTATTTTTACGTATAAATGTAACAAAACTATATGGGTACTTGTTTTTATCATCAGCTTCAAAGTCTTCCCTTGAAGTTTCTTTCCAAATAGTAGTATCTATTTTAGGGAAAAATGCATCACCATCAAAATTGTGGTGCACAAAGGTAATATCCAATTTATCGGCAAAAGTAATAGCTTGTTTGTATATTTCTGCTCCGCCTAAAATAAATGGATTCGTATCACTTTTAGCGGCTTCTATAGCTTTTTGAAGCGAATTTACAACTAAACAATCATCAACTTTAAAGGTTACATTTCTGGAAATTATAATATTGGTTCTGTTAGGCAATGGTTTTCCTAAAGACTCGTATGTTTTTCTACCCATTATAACATAATGCCCGGCAGTAACTTTTTTAAAACGCTTTAAATCGGCCGGCAAGTGCCATATCAATTTGTTATCTTTTCCCAGTACGTAGTTTTTAGCAACTGCGGCAATTATTGTAATCATAAATTGGTAGTATTACCTTTATTTAATTCTTTCTTTTTTAACTCCTCGGCGTATTGTTCACTCTCGGCTTTTAGTTGAGCTTCCTTGGCAATATTCTTTTCTAATTTGGCAATTTTTAATTCCTGTTTTAACACTAATTTTTCAGTCTGTTTACGTTCCCAAGCTTTTCCCATAAAGGGGTGGGTAATAAAAACATTTACAAAATGAAGAATTAAAATAAAGCTCCATAATAAAATAGCCCAAACAAACCAGTCGTAGGTTTCGCCTATTTTTAAAAATTTATTTATTATAATTAAAAATACTGAGCCAACTAAATAAAGTATAAAATGAAAGTATAAGCGTTTTTTTTGTTTAACACGTTGCCTTGCATTTTCGTACAATTCGTGTTGTTCATCTAACGGGCTCATATTACATGCTTTTTACCCATTCTTTAATATAATCTGTAAAGTCTTCTGTTTCATGACCATTTTTACCCTGTAATTTTTCATTTGCCAAGGTTAAAAACTTATGAATGTTTTCATCAGAAGTGTTTAAAAGAATTTCCAATGATTTCAATAAGTGTTCGTCCTCAATTTGAACAATTCTTTGAATGATTTTATTTTTTAGTTGTAGTGTATCCATTTCCTGTTTTCTTTTAGCTATAAAATTATTAAAGAATTATGAAATAAATCTTAATTATTTATTAATTTTTACGAACCAACGGTTCTTTAAATTTTTTATACAGATACTTTCCCTTTAATATGTGGGTGCGGATTGTAATCGACTAATTTAAAATCTTCAAATTTAAAACCGAAAATATCTTTTACATTTTTATTAATCTCTATGGTAGGTAGCTTTCTAGGTTTTCTTGTCAACTGTAAATCAATTTGCTCGCTGTGATTGCTGTAAATATGTGCATCACCAAAAGTGTGAATAAACTCACCAGGCTTAAGATTACAAACTTGAGCTATCATCATAGTCAATAACGCATAAGACGCAATGTTAAATGGTACGCCTAAAAATATATCGGCGCTGCGTTGGTATAATTGGCAAGAGAGTTTGCCATTTGCAACGTAAAATTGAAAAAATGCGTGACAAGGAGGTAATGCCGCTTTTTTTTCTGCTACATTTTCTGAAAACGATTTTGAAGTATCCGGGAGCACACTGGGGTTCCAAGCGGAAACTAGTAATCGTCTGCTATCTGGGTTGGATTTAATAGTTTCTATTACCTGCGAAATTTGATCAATTCCCTCACTGTTCCAATTGCGCCATTGATGCCCGTATACCGGCCCTAAATCTCCATTTTCATTTGCCCAAGCATTCCAAATTTTAACCTCATTTTCCTTTAAATACGCTATGTTGGTTTCGCCTTTTAAAAACCATAGCAACTCATGGATAATAGATTTTAAATGTAGTTTTTTTGTAGTAAGCATTGGAAAACCTTCACTTAAATCGAATCGCATTTGATAGCCAAAAACACTTTTGGTACCTGTTCCCGTTCGGTCTTCCTTACTAACACCATTTTCTTGAACATACTTTATTAAATCGAGATACTGTTTCATATCATTATCAATAGTTGGGTTTAAAGTTAAAAAAATAAATGGTATCTCTAACCTATAATCATACCTGCTATAGTAGCTGATAATAATGATGCCAACGAGCCGCCAATAAGCGCTTTTATACCAAATTCAGAAAGTGTTTTACGTTGCCCAGGAGCTAAGGAACCAATTCCACCAATTTGAATACCTATTGAGGCAAAATTAGCAAATCCGCATAACATATAGGTGGCCATAATAACTGATTTGTTATAGGTAAAATGGGTAGCACTGGCTATATTTTTTAATTCTGCAAGTTGTATATATCCTACAAATTCACTTGCGGCTAATTTTACACCTAAAAGTTGCCCCATAAGCATCATATCTTCTTTTGCAACACCAATTAACCACATTAAAGGTGCAAATATAGTTCCTAGTATAGCTTCAAGTGAGAATTTTTGATAAGGCGTATTTGCAGCCATCCATTCGTTAAGGTTTATTAAGCTTCCTATTTTTCCTAAAATACCATTTAGCATGGCAATTATTGCTACAAAAACTAATAACATTGCGGCAACATTTGCAGCTAATTTTAAACCTTCAGTAGTTCCATTAGAAATAGCATCTAAAATATTTGAACCAATTTTTTCTTGGGAAACATGAACATCGGTATTAATCCCCTCAGTTTGTGGGTATAACATTTTTGAAATTACAATGGCGCCAGGGGCAGCCATTACTGATGCAGCTAATAAATGCTTGGCAAACTCCAAGCGAAGCAATGGATCGTTTCCTCCTAAAAAACCTATGTAAGCAGCCAATACACCACCCGCAACAGTAGCCATACCTCCAATCATTACCAGTAGTATTTCAGAGCGATTCATTCGTTCCAAATAGGCTTTAATCATTAGTGGTGATTCTGTTTGCCCTAAAAATATATTTCCCGCAACCGATAAACTTTCAGCTCCGGAGATTTTTAATAATTTAGTGAGTAGCCAAGCCAACCCTTTTACCACAAGTTGAATAATTCCGAGGTAAAATAGTAAAGATGTTAAGGCTGAAAAGAATATGATGGTGGGTAAAATTTGAAAGATGAAAATAAACCCGTACGATTCAACATTCATCAATCCTCCAAATAAAAATTCACTTCCTGCAGCTGTATAATCCAGTATTTTAGTAAATATTTTTCCAACAAATTCAAAAACAGCTTTTACCAAAGGTATTTTTAAAACGCCAATGGCAATAAGTAACTGAGCCGCTAAACCCACACCTACGGTTTTCCAGTTAATGGCTTTTCGGTTACTGCTTGCTAAATAAGCCAATACAATTAAACTAATCATACCAAGTACCCCTCTCCAAAGTGATGCTATGGAAAAACCTTGATTTTCAATAAGAGTAGTTTGTAAGGTTTCTTGTGCGTTGCCGTTAAAAATACTGAATAGAAATAGGGTAGATAAACTTATTTTTTTTATCATATTATATAAATTATTTAGAGCTGCGCTTGGCTATTTCATCACGTATTTTAGCCGCAAGCTCATAGTCTTCGTTTTGAACAGCTTTCTCTAGTTTTTCGTTTAGTTGTTTTAAGGTGTGTTTTGAAAAAGAAGATTTTTTTTCGGGCTCTTGAATTAGTTTTTCAATTTCAAGACTTTCTTTTTCTGCGGTAATTTCATCTTTAATTTTTAAATAAATTCCTGCCTTATCTAAAATGTTTTCATAGGTAAAAATTGGTGCGTTAAAGCGCGTAGCCAAGGCAATGGCATCAGAGGTTCTAGTGTCAATAATTTCCTCAATATTATCGTGCTCGCAAATTAAACTCGAATAAAAAACACCATCAACAAGTTTATGAATAATTACTTGTTTAATTGTAATATGAAATCTGTCTGCAAAACTTTTAAACAAATCGTGGGTAAGCGGTCTTGGTGGTTTAATTTCTTTTTCAAGCGCAATGGCAATAGATTGAGCTTCAAAAGCACCAATTACAATTGGTAGAGTTCTAGTGCCTTCAACCTCACTTAGTACCAGTGCGTAGGCGCCACTTTGTGTTTGACTGTATGAAATTCCTTTTATATTTAGCCGAACTAAACTCATAGGTTAAATTTAACAAAAAAGGCTGTCTAATCAAAGGACTTTATGTCCAATTATTAGACAGCCTTATTGGGGCACAATTTAGTAAAATTATGCGTTATTTGCCTTAAATTCTTTCAACTTTTCAATTAATTGTGGCACAACTTCAAAGGCGTCGCCAACAATACCATAATCGGCTGCTTTAAAAAACGGTGCTTCAGGATCGGAATTTATTACCACCTTAACCTTTGATGAATTTACACCTGCCAAATGCTGAATGGCACCTGATATGCCTATAGCAACATATAAATTAGATGCTACCGGTTTACCGGTTTGCCCAACGTGCTCACTATGCGGACGCCATCCTAGATCCGATACAGGTTTTGAGCAAGCGGTAGCTGCCCCTAAAACATCGGCTAATTCTTCAACCATTCCCCAGTTTTCAGGTCCTTTTAATCCCCTTCCTCCAGAAACTACAATATCGGCATCGGCTATGGTTACTTTTCCTGAAGTTTGCTCTATATTTTCTGAAACTAAAGAACTTTCAATTGCTGTTGCAGTAAATTCTTCAACAGTTCCTTGTGTTTCGTCTTCTATAACTCCAAATGAATTTTTAGAAAGTGCAATTACTTTTACTTCTGAAGTAATTTCGGTATAATTAAATGCTTTATTCGAAAATGCTTTGCGTTTAACTGTGAATGGTGTTGTTGCTGCTGGAAGTGCTACTACATTACTGGCATAGCCTGCATTTAAATTTACAGCTGCCAATGGGGCTAAATACAATCCGTTTGCATTGGAATCAACTATAATAACTTTTGAATTTTCCTTTTCAGCAGCTTCCTTTATTACAGCTGCAAATAGTTGTGCATTAAATGTGCTAAGGTTGGAATTGCTAACTTGCAATACCTTTTCTGCACCATATGAAAATAATTGTGATGGTTCATTTGCATTTACTGTTAATACTACCAAATTTGTTCCTAATTGAGATGCAACTTTTTTTCCGTAAGAAGTTACTTCAAAAGCTGATTTTTTAAATTTTCCTTCCGATGTTTCGGCAAAAACTAAAACTGACATATTTTTTAATGTTATGTATTAGACAATAATTAAATTACTTTGGCTTCGTTGTGTAGTAAACTAATAAGTTCATCAACATTGGTGCTATCAACCATTTTACAGGCCGATTTTGCTTCTGGTTTTTCAAAAGAAGCCGACTTTGTAGCAGGCTCACCATTTACTGGTTCAACTACCGTTAATGGTTTTTTACGTGCCATCATAATTCCTCTCATATTTGGGATGCGCAGGTCTTTTTCTTCAACCATACCTTTTTGACCGGCAATTACTAGAGGCAAATTACTTGACAGAGTTTCTTTTCCTCCATCAATTTCTCTTACAATAGTTGCTTTTTCACCATCAATTTCCAAACCAATACAGGCATTTACAAAATTAATCTGTAAAAATGCAGCTAACATTCCAGGCACCATTCCGCCATTGTAATCGATTGATTCTTTGCCGGCTAGTACTAAATCGTATCCACCGGATTTAACAACTTCAGCTAATTCTTTTGCAACGGTTAACCCGTCAATTGCTTCAGTATTCACCCTAATTGCATCATCGGCTCCAATGGCAAGTGCTTTTCTTAAAGTTGGTTCTGTTGAGGCGTTTCCAACATTTACTACAGTAACAGTAGCGCCTTGTTTTTCTTTGAACCACATGGCTCTGGTAAGGGCAAATTCATCATAAGGATTTATCACAAACTGTACCCCGGTTGCATCAAACTGAGTGTTGTTTTCACTGAAATTTATTTTTGATGTAGTGTCTGGTACGTGACTTATACAAACTAATATTTTCATGATAGTATTTATTATATAATAAGGGTATAAATTTAACGGCTTTTTATTATTTAGCTACGAATGTAACAATTTTTTTTAAAATACTATGCGTGCATAATAAAATTTATTCAATAATATTTTGTTTGAAAGTAATTATAGAAATGCTTACTTTTGCAAATCCTTAAAAACAGACAGCATGAAGACAATTCAATTTAGAGAGGCTATATGTGAAGCGATGAGCGAAGAAATGCGAAGAGATGAATCCATATTTTTAATTGGTGAAGAAGTTGCCGAATATAATGGCGCCTATAAGGCATCAAAAGGAATGTTAGATGAGTTTGGGCCAAAACGCGTTATAGATTCTCCAATTGCCGAACTTGGTTTTGCCGGAATTTCAGTAGGCTCAGCTATGAACGGAAACCGACCAATTGTTGAGTTTATGACGTTTAACTTTTCATTGGTAGGTATTGATCAAATTATAAATAATGCGGCAAAAATCAGGCAAATGTCAGGTGGGCAATTAAATTGTCCAATTGTTTTTAGAGGACCATCAGGTTCTGCCGGCCAGTTAGGCGCTACCCATTCGCAATCTTTTGAAAACTGGTTTGCTAATACTCCCGGATTAAAAGTTGTAGTACCTTCAAATCCGTATGATGCAAAAGGATTGTTAAAAGCTTCTATTAGAGACGATGACCCTGTTATTTTTATGGAATCGGAACAAATGTATGGAGATAAAGGCGATGTACCGGAAGGAGAATACATTATTCCTTTAGGCGTAGCCGACATTAAAAGAGAAGGGAAAGATGTTACTGTGGTTTCATTTGGAAAAATTATCAAGGAAGCATACAAAGCCGCTGATATTTTAGAAAAGGAAGGTGTTTCTGTTGAAATAATCGACTTAAGAACGGTAAGGCCAATGGATCATGAAACCATTTTTAATTCGGTAAAAAAAACAAATCGATTGGTGATTTTAGAAGAAGCCTGGCCATTTGCCAGTGTGGCGTCTGAAATTACATTTCAAGTACAAGAAAATGTATTTGATTACCTAGATGCACCAATTAAGAGAATTACAACCGCCGATACTCCGGCTCCATATTCACCGGTGTTATTGGAAGAGTGGTTACCTAATGCTAACGATGTTGTTAACGCAGTAAAAGAGGTAATGTACGTAAAATAATGCGCATTAAGTTGCGTTATAATCCTTTCAGGTTATTACCTGGAAGGATTTTTTATTATGAAAAATAAAATAGCCCTCATTTTTTTTGGTATAGTAATTTCTTCAATCAGTTTTGCTCAGGTAAAAATTGGAGGAATTGTTGTGGATAAAAGTAACCAACCTATTCCATTTGCTAACGTAGTTTTTGAAGGTTCTAACACAGGAACTGTTTCTGATGAAAATGGCAAGTTTTATTTAGAATCTGCATTCAAATATACGCATATAGAAGTTTCCTTTTTAGGTTATAATACCAAAATAGTACCTATTAAAAGCCGAGATTTTAACTTAACCATTGAACTTTCTGAAGCTGCATCTAAATTAAAAGAAGTTGTAATATACAGTGGCAATGTTAAAAAAAAGGGAAATCCGGCAATTGCCATACTTAAAAAAATATGGGCTAAAAAACGTGAAAACGGAATTTATCTAGTTGATCAATATCAGTACGATAAGTATGAAAAACTTGAATTTGATATTAATAATATAGACAGCGCTTTAATGAAAAATAGGTTGTTTAAAGGTCTTGAATTTGTGTTTAAAGGAATTGATACTTCAAAAATAACTGGTATGGCTTTTTTACCAATATTTATTAATGAATCGGTTTATAAAACGTATGGTAAAAATAAGGACGGTAAAAAAATCAGAGAAGATTTAATTGCCAATAAAAATTCAGGATTTAATTCCAATCAAAACGTAATTGCTTTTATAAAGGATTTGTATGTAGATTATAATATTTACGACAGCTATATAAAAATTTTCGACAAAAGTTTTGTAAGCCCCTTATCAAAATTAGCCGGTATTTCTACGTATAACTATGTATTGGCCGATAGTGCCTATATAAATAATAAATGGTGCTACAATATTTTATATTACCCACGGCGCAAAAACGAACTTACATTTAAAGGCGATTTTTGGGTGAATGATACCACCTTTGCTGTAAAGGAAATTAATATGCAAGCATCAAAAAGTGCCAATATAAATTGGGTGAAAGATATTTATATTGAACAGGAATTTGATGTGGTAAATGATTCTATTTTCTTACTAAAACGCGATTATATGTTGTCTGATTTTTCTTTAACTAAAAAAGATAAATCAAAAGGAGTGTATGGCCATAGAACAACTATGTATAAAAATTACAAATTTAATTTGCCTAAAAAAGATGCTTTTTACAATAAAGAAAGTAATATTTTTAATGATGATATTTATGCTAAATCCAACGAGTTTTGGAATGAAAATAGGCAAGAAAAACTATCCAAAAACGAACTCGGGATTTATAAGTTGTTAGATACCTTAACTACGGTTCCAAAATTTAAGCAGTATTACAATTTGGCATCAATTTTAGGTTCGGGTTATATAGAATTTAACCATTTTGATTTTGGTCCAATTTTTTCATCCTTCGGTGAAAATGATGTTGAAGGTATTAGAGTTAGAGTGGGTGGTAGAACCTATTTTGGGGGTAATGAGCCTTGGAGGTTGGAAGGATACACAGCTTATGGTTTAAGAGACAATCAGTTTAAGTATGGCATTTCTGCAAAATGGATGATTGCACCTAAAAACCGAATTATTATAGGCGCTGGCAATCGACGTGATATTGAACAAATTGGGGTGAGTTTAACCACCACTAATGATGTTTTAGGTCGAAGTTTTGCTTCCTCATCGGTTTTTGCCAGTGGAGATAACAGTAAGCTTACCTCTATAAATTTATCAAATGCCTTTGTTTCGGTTGAACCCATCCACAATTTACAATTTAGGCTCGGTGCATCGTATAGAACTTTAAAAACGGCATCACCTAATACCTTTAATTTAGACTATTGGGTGGATAAAGGTTTAGGAATTAGAGAATCCAATACCATTCAATCTGAAATTGATTTTTCAGTAAAATACACTCCTAATCGTAAAACTATTGGTTATGGTGTGGAGCGTAATGAGGTGTCGAGCACCTATTCAACGCTGTTTTTAAATTATTCACGCGGATTAAAAAATGTATTTAAAAGCGATTTTGATTACGAAAAATTGCAACTATATTATAGGCAGCCTATTTTAATTGGTGGTTTCGGACGCATGTTTACTACACTTGAATTAGGAAAAACTTTTGGTGAAGTACCGTTGGGATTGTTAAATGTTGTACCCGGAAACCAGTCGTATTTTACTATTGAAAATACGTATGCATTGCTAGATTATTACGAATTTGTTACCGATACATACGCTTCACTTCATATTGAACATAATTTTAATGGCAGATTTTTCTCAAGAGTTCCTTTCTTAAGAAAACTCAATCTTAGGGAAATAGTAGGTTTTAAAGGAATAGTAGGAAGTATTTCAAAAAATAATAAGGCATTAAATGCATCTAACATTAATTATATAGCACCCACAAAAGGGTATTATGAGTACAGCGTAGGGGTAGGAAATATTTTTAAAGTACTTCGCATAGATTTTAGTTGGAGAGGAAACTACAAGGATATTCCGGGGGCCAATACCTTTGTTGTTAAAGGTGCGTTTGGTTTCCATTTTTAATATGAACATTAATAAATTGAAAGCATTACAATTTTTGTAGTTTTGTAAAAAATAAATAAAAGGAAATGAGTTTAAAAATTAGAAAAACATTTGATGTACTGATTGAGATTCCGAAAGGAAGTCGTAATAAATATGAATACGATTTTGTACTTAATAAAATACGTTTTGACCGTATGTTGTTTTCATCAATGATGTACCCGGGCGATTACGGATTTATTCCTGAAACTTTGGCGTTGGATAAAGACCCGTTAGACGTATTGGTGTTAGGTAGTGAACCTACATTCCCTATGTGTGTTATGGAAGTAAAACCTATTGGAGTGTTTCATATGACCGATGAAAAAGGTCCCGATGAAAAAATAATTTGTGTACCTGTTTCCGACCCGGTTTGGAATCAGTTGAATGATATCTCTGATATGAATCCACACCAGGTTAAAGAAATAGAACACTTTTTTCAGGTTTATAAAGATTTGGAAGAAAAAAAAGTTGATGTAGGCGGATGGGGAAATGTTGAAGAAGCCTTTGATATAGTTACTAAATGTACAGAGCGTTATGAGTTTAGCGAGCATAAAAAGAAGCGTACTTTTACCATCTAATCTGCTAAATAAAAATTAAATTATAACCATCTTTAAATAATAAAGATGGTTTTTTTTATATCTGCTTTATTTTATTAATTTTAGCCTCTATTAAAAAAAATTTTAACTAACTATTTAAAAATGGAATATATAGTAAATTATTTGCCTTTATTTGGTGTATTGGCACTTATTTTTGTTTTTGTTAAAAACATGTGGGTTGCTAAACAAGATGAAGGTGATGAAAAAATGTCAAGAATTGCTAAAAATATTGCCAATGGAGCAATGTCATTCTTGAAAGCAGAATATAAAATTCTTGCGGTATTCGTAGTTGCAGTTGCAATATTACTTTATTTTAAAGGAAATGCTGAAGATGGTTCAAACGGAATGGTGGCACTGTCATTTATTGTGGGTGCAATTTGTTCTGCCTTAGCAGGTTTTATTGGAATGAAGGTTGCAACTAAAGCTAATGTTAGAACTACCAATGCTGCGCGTACATCTTTAGGAAAAGCCTTAGAGGTAGCTTTCGCCGGTGGTGCGGTAATGGGCCTAGGTGTTGTTGGTCTTGGAGTTTTAGGCTTAAGTACATTGTTTTGGATTTACAGTGGCCAAGGTTGGAACATTGCTGAAGTGTTAAACGTACTATCAGGATTTTCATTAGGTGCTTCATCAATTGCATTGTTTGCACGTGTTGGAGGGGGTATTTACACCAAAGCTGCCGATGTTGGCGCAGACCTTGTAGGCAAAGTTGAAGCCGGAATTCCTGAAGACCACCCGTTAAACCCGGCTACAATTGCCGATAATGTTGGTGATAATGTAGGTGATGTTGCAGGTATGGGAGCCGATTTATTCGAATCATATGTAGGCTCAATTATTGGTACTATGGTGTTAGGTGCGCTAATTATTACCCCTGGTTTTGATGGCTTAGGGGCGGTTTATTTACCATTAGCGCTGGCAGCTGTTGGTATTATAATGTCAATTATAGGTACTTTTTTTGTAAGAGTAAAGGAAGGAGGAAATCCTCAAACAGCTTTAAATATTGGAGAATTTGGATCTGCCGGATTGATGTTGGTAGCCTCTTATTTTATTATTCACGCATTAATTCCTGAAACTATTGAAGGGCTTCCTTTTGGAGCAAATGGTGTTTTTTACGCTACAATTGCAGGGTTGGTTGCCGGTTTATTAGTTGGGAAAGTAACAGAGTATTATACCGGTACCGGTACAAAACCTGTTACATCTATTGTAAAACAATCTGAAACAGGTTCAGCTACAAATATTATTGCTGGATTAGGTGTTGGTATGATGTCAACTGCTATACCAATTGTATTAATTGCTGTTGCCATATTAGTTTCGCATCATTTTGCAGGCTTATATGGTATTGCAATTGCTGCGGTAGGTATGTTGGCAAATACCGGAATTCAGTTAGCCGTTGATGCTTACGGTCCAATTTCTGACAATGCCGGGGGTATTGCCGAAATGAGTGAATTGCCTAAAGAAGTTCGTCAAAGAACCGATAAATTAGATGCCGTAGGTAATACTACTGCAGCTATTGGAAAAGGATTTGCTATTGCTTCCGCTGCTTTAACCGCTTTGGCATTGTTTGCAGCCTTTATGAAAACAGCCGGAGTAAAATCCATTGACGTTTCAAGACCTGATATTATGGCAGGTTTGTTAATAGGTGGTATGTTACCTTTTGTTTTTTCTGCCCTGTCTATGAATGCTGTGGGACGTGCTGCTATGGCAATGATTGAAGAGGTGCGTCGACAATTTAGAGATATTCCGGCACTTAAAGGAGCATTGGAAGTAATGCGTAAGTACGACTCTGATATGTCAAAAGCTTCTGAAGAAGACCGAAAGATATTTGATGCTGCTGATGGAGTAGCAGAGTATGATAAATGTGTTGAAATTTCTACAACAGCCTCAATTAAGGAAATGGTGTTTCCAGGACTTTTAGCCTTAGCTGTTCCAGTTGGAGTTGGATTTATTGGTGGAGCTGAAATGTTAGGAGGCTTATTAGCAGGTGTTACTACTTGTGGTGTGTTAATGGCCATTTTTCAATC
>CAYFFC010000016.1:0-40846 GCA_964342295.1 uncultured Lutibacter sp.
AAAATAGGTTATGACTGCAACCAAAAAAATTATAATACCTGTTAATAACATTCTATTAATTTTGTTTAAAGTACGTTTACCAATCCTTAATTTACAATGATTTCAATCAAAAAAAGTTCGTATTTTAAGCTGATTATAATCATTTCTAAAAAGTTAATAATTTATCAAAATTGACTACTATCATTTTAAATAGTTGATGCTTTCAAAAAATAAGATTAAATTAGACGAAAATTAGCCAACATTTTCAAATAAATAACTAATAGTTAAAAAATCAATTATGAAAACAGTAAAAGCATATGCAGCTAATAATCCGGGTGAAAAGTTAGTTCCTTTTAATTACCAACTTCCTAAAATTGGAAGCGAACAAGTAGATATAAAGGTGCATTATTGTGGAATTTGCCATTCCGATTTAAGTATGATTAGTGATGATTGGGGACAAACCCAATATCCTTTCGTACCTGGCCATGAGATTGTAGGTGAAGTTGTTGAAATTGGGAATGAAGTAAAAAACTTAAAAATTGGCGATTATGTTGGCCTTGGTTGGTTTTCAGAATCGTGCATGCACTGTAACCAGTGTATGGAAGGTAATCATCATTTATGCGGTAGTGCCGAACAAACAATTGTTGGACGCCATGGCGGTTTTGCAAACTATGTTAGAGGGCATTGGTCTTGGGCAATTCCACTTCCAAAAGATATAGATATGCAAAAAGCAGGTCCATTGTTATGCGGTGGAATAACTGTTTTTAACCCCATAATTTTAGCTGGGGTAAAACCCACTGACAAAGTTGGAGTTATTGGTATTGGCGGTTTAGGCCATATGGCATTAAAATTTTTAAATAAATGGGGCTGCGAAGTAATAGCATTTAGTTCCAATCCATCAAAAAAAGATGAAATTTTAAAAATGGGTGCATCTAAAGTAGTGGATTCTACAAATTCTGATGACTTAGCAACAATTACTAATAGTCTAGACTTTATTTTAAACACCACCAACGTGACTTTAGATTGGAATGCTTACCTAACAACACTAGCACCTAAAGGAAGTTTTCATAATGTGGGAGCCGTACTAGAACCAATGGCAATTCCGGCATTTTCATTAATTGGAGGACAAAAATCTGTATCCGGAAGCCCCCTAGGAAGCCCTGCCCTAACACGCACTATGCTCGATTTTTGTGTTAGGCATTCCATTTATCCAACTATTGAGGAGTTTCCATTAAACAAAGTAAACGAAGCATTAGCACATTTGGAAAAAGGGAAAGCCCGATTTAGAATAGTTTTGAAAATTTAAAACTGTGTAATAAAAAACATAATTGCAAAAAAGGTAAAAAATACGTAACTTGTTAAGTGTGTATTGTTTAACTCAATTTTTCAATTATGGGACTCATCAAAAAATTAAACAAATGGGCCAATTCGCATACTTATTATCCACTTGATTTATTACGAATTGCCCTTGGTGTATTTTTAATTTTTAAAGGATTCTTTTTCTTTAAAAACTCCGGATACATTATGGAACTTTTAAAAGGTTTGGATGAATTTTCCACCTTAATGTGGGCTGTACATTACATAGGCTTATTTCACTTTGTTGGAGGAATCTTAATAGTATTTGGTTTATTAACACGTTGGTCATTAATTGCTCAATTACCTATATTTTTGGGTGCAGTACTCATAAATTTTATTGGCGAATTACATCCAAATGATCTGTTACAAGCCTCAATTGTGTTAGTGGTTTCTGTATTTTTTATATTTTACGGTTCAGGGAAACACTCTGCCGATTATGATTTAAAAATGGAAGCCTAATTAAAGAATTTATTTCTTTTTTAGCTTTTGTTCTCTTGGTAACACTTCTTCAGGGAATGGAAACAGTATGGTTGAATTTTTTTCTGAAGCTATGTTTGCTAGTGTTTGATACAACCTAAGCTTAATTGCCGAAGGCGATTTATCTATTTGCTTACCTGCTTCTAACAACTTTCCTGCAGCTTGTTCTTCTGCTTGTGCCAAAATAATTCGTGCCCTCCTTGAGCGCTCAGCTTCAGCCTGATTAGCCATCATTCTACGCATATTTTCAGGTAATTGAATGTCTTTAATTTTAACATCAATAATTTCAATACCCCATTCTTGAGTTTCTATTTCAACAATGCTTTTTATGTTTTTCCCCATTTCTTCACGTTTTGATAAAATGGTATCTAATTCTACCTTTCCGCAAACATCACGTAAAGCAGCTTGGGCTAACTGAGTGATTGCAAATTTATACTCTTCAACCTCTAAAACAGCTTTTTCAGGATTATTAATTTTGAAAAATACCACACCATCAATACTACAAGGTACATTATCTTCAGTCATTACTTCTTGTGAAACAATATTAATAGTAATTACTCTAATATCAACCACTTGTATGGTTTCAACAATTGGAATTATCCATCTAAATCCGGGTTGTAACGTACTTACATATTTTCCAAATCGGAATTTTAGAGCTCTTTTGTATTCAAAAATAATACGGATACCGCTTAGCAGAAATAAACCTGCCAAAACAGTTAAAAATAAAGTAGGATTCATAAGATTGCTTTTGAAGAAATTAATAAATTAAAACTATGCTAAATACAAATAACAACGGCATTTAACAGCCTTTTAAATTTACAACAATTTAATTATTCTTCAAAAGATTCGAAGCGAATAAATTAGTGAATAGCCCTAACCACATCATGCTTGGTAATAATATGAAATTTAGCGTTGCCCAAATCTACCAAAACAGCTCCATTATCCCTATTAATTAATTTTGATATGGTATCAACTGACGCTTTGCTTTTTACAATTGGAAATGGTTCACGCATAACATCTTTAATAGGTTTATCTGCAATATTCTTATCATCAAAATACAGTTGAAATAAAGTTCCTTCATCAATTGACCCTACAAAACCGTTTACATCAGTAACAGGAATTTGAGAGATATTATGCAAGCGCATTCGTTCTATAGCATGAGCCACTAGTTCTTCAGTTTTAACTGTAATGAGCGGTGTATTTAATCGGTCTTTTATCAAGTCAACTGCTTCCAGTTTTTCATCATCTAAAAATCCACGTTCTCGCATCCAATCATCATTAAACATTTTACCAACGTATCTACTACCGTGATCGTGAAACAATACAACCACAACATCGTCTTTTTTAAAGTGTTCTTTTAGCTGAAGCAATCCTTTAACGGCAGAACCGGCTGAATTCCCAACAAATATTCCTTCTTCTTTAGCAATTTTACGGGTATAAACGGCGGCATCTTTATCGGTTACTTTTGTAAAGCCATCAATAATATCAAAATTTACATTTTTTGGTAAAATATCTTCACCAATACCCTCTGTTATATACGGATAAATTTCATTTTCATCAAAAACACCAGTTTCGTGGTACTTTTTAAATACCGAACCATAGGTGTCAATTCCCCATATTTTAATATTCGGATTTTTTTCTTTTAAGTATTTTCCGATTCCTGAAATTGTTCCTCCAGTACCTACTCCTACCACAAAATGTGTGATTTTTCCATCGGTTTGTTTCCATATTTCCGGACCGGTTTGCTCGTAATGTGCAATACTATTTGAAGGATTATCGTACTGATTTACATACCATGAATTTGGTGTTTCCGTAGCCAATCTTTTAGAAACAGAATAGTAGGAACGAGGATCTTCGGGCTCTACATTTGTTGGACAAACAACCACCTCAGCACCAACAGCACGCAAAATGTCCATCTTTTCTTTAGACTGCTTATCACTAATTACACAAATAAGTTTGTATCCCCTAGTAATTGCTACCAAAGCCAAGCCCATACCTGTGTTTCCTGATGTTCCTTCAATAATTGTTCCGCCGGGTTTTAATAATCCTTGTTTTTCGGCATCTTCAACCATTTTTACAGCCATTCTGTCTTTGGCCGAATTTCCGGGATTAAAAGTCTCAACCTTTGCCAATACCAATGCATCAATTTCTTTTACAATGGTATTCAGTTTTACTAAAGGTGTATTTCCAATAGTTTCTAATATGTTTTTTGCGTACTTCATGTGTTATTTTAAGAGGGCAAAGTTAACCAAGTAATTGTTACAATCAAAAATAGATTTCATTTGAAATGTATCATCAAAAAATCAGTCTACAAAAAAATAAAATCACTCTTGATACATTTATTATTTTGAAATTCAATTAATTATACTTAATTTAGACTTTTAATCGGTCCCATTTTAAATGATTTATTTAACCCCGCTAAATAAATTTTAATTATTTCTTACTGAAAAATAAATAGTTATAATTGTTAATTTAAAACCGACAATCATGAAACGGAAATTATTTATTTTAGGCCTAGTAGCAATATTTGCTATTGGATTTTTATTTGCTAAAAATCACAAAGTAGATGTGTGTCACATCCCACCTGGTAATCCTGAAAATGCGCACACTATTAATGTATCTCGTATTGCAGCCCAAGTTCACGTGCTAATGCATGGTGATAAAATTGGGGCATGTGAATCAAATGATGAACCTGATACAGGTACGCCACCTGGTCCTGGTGATACAGAATAGCCGTTATTCAAATTTAATTGATTTAACCGGACTTATTTTTGTGATTATTAATGACGGAACTACCAACATTAATAAACACAATAACAACGTGCCAACATTTAAGCCTAACAAGTATATAAGGTTTAAGTGTATTGGCACTTTACTTACATAATAGCTTTGTGGATTTAAACTTATAAATCCTCCATATTTTTGAGCTAAAAGTATACTTAACCCAATTAAATTACCCCAAAATAAACCTTTTAAAATAAGGTATCCGGCATTGTAAATAAATATTTTTCTTATACTTTTATTATGACTTCCTAATGCCTTTAAAATACCAACCATTTGAGTGCGCTCTAATATTAACACCAACAATGCGGTTATCATATTAATTCCTGCCACAAGTATCATTATTGCAATTATCACATAAATATTATTATCAAATAAATTAATCCATTCGAAAATAGCCGGATATTTTTCAACAATACTTTGGCTATTTAATGTTGAACCAGTTTGTTGATATATTTGATTGCTTTTTTCATTAATAGCATCAAAATCGTTTAAAATAACTTCAAAACCACCTACTTCATCCGGTTGCCATTTGTTCATTTTTTGGACATGCCTTATATCAGCAAGTACAAAATTTTCATCAAAATCCTGAAAGCCGGAATTATATATTCCAACCGCTTTTAAAACACGAATCCAAGGTGCTCTTGAAGGATCGTCTTTTACAAATAAAATATTGAACGTATCTCCTAAATTAATTTGAAGACGATTAGATATTTCCTCTGAAATAAGTACCTCATTGGAAACATCATCACTATAATCAGGCAAATTACCTTTTACCAAGTAATCGCTAAAAAACTTCCAATTATATTCGGCTCCAACTCCTTTAAAAACAATTCCTTCAAAATCCGTTTCAGTTCTAATAATTCCCGCCTTTGTAGCATAAACCTGAACATTAGTTATACCTTCTAAATTTTTAAATTTTGGATAAAATTCCTGATTTTTAGATACTGCATTTAATGTTATTTCCGAATTGTTATTATCAAAATTAGTTATTTGCACATGACCGTTAAATCCTGTTAGTTTTTCACGAATTTTTTGTTGTAGGCCCTGACCTGTAGCAACAGCAATTAGCATAACAACCATTCCTAAGGCAATAGCAATAATTGCAATTTTTATTATTGGAGATGATATATTACTTTTATACTGTTTTGCGGCAATAATTCTTTTGGCAATAAATAACTCGTAATTCAATGTAGCATGCTTTATATTCTGTTCAAAAATACATATTTCTTATTGTTTTTTTTATTGTTTTCAAGTTTCATTTCTTGCAGTCAGAGCAAAAACCAAAATTTACCGAAAAGAATTGCAATTAAAAATTCTGAAATTATTACAGGCGCTCAACAAACCGAAGCCTTTTTACCATTGTTGTTAAATAAAAATGTAGCCGTGGTTGCAAATCAAACTTCGGTCATTTATACTAAAAACGGAAAACTAATTCATTTAATAGACACGTTGCTAAAAAATAATATTCTTGTAACCAACGTGTTCGCTCCGGAACATGGGTTTAGAGGTATTGCTGATGCCAGTGAGCTAATTGATGATGGTTTCGACAAAAAAACAGGTTTACCAATAATTTCATTGTATGGTAAAAATAAAAAACCGACAAAAGAGCAATTAAAAAATATTGACATTGTTGTGTTTGACATTCAAGATGTGGGTGTTAGGTTTTACACTTATATTTCAACGCTTCATTATGTAATGGAAGCCTGTGCCGAAAATAATATACCTTTAATAGTATTAGACCGACCCAACCCAAACGGACATTATGTTGATGGCCCTATGTTAGAATTAAATTTTAAAAGTTTTGTAGGTATGCATCCTGTTCCGGTTGTTTATGGTTTAACAATTGGGGAATATGCTCAAATGATAAATAACGAAGGTTGGCTAAAAAATAAAATTAAAGCTAAAATGACAGTGATTCCACTTCAAAATTACACCCACAAATCAACATACAGTTTACCGGTTCGCCCTTCTCCTAACCTTCCAAATGATTTGGCAATAAATTTATACCCAAGTCTTGGTTTTTTTGAGGGAACTACTATAAATGCGGGTAGAGGAACTGACAAACAGTTTCAGCAGTATGGAGCACCATTTTTTCCTGTTAGCAACTTTACGTATACACCAAAACCAAATTTTGGGTCCAAATACCCTAAGCACAATGGTGAATTATGTTACGGAGTCGATTTAAAAAATGAAACAAAACAAAAATCCATCAACCTAACTTGGTTAATTGATGCCTATAAAAAAATACCAAAATCAGAAAAATTCTTCGGACCCACTTTTACCATTCATGCAGGTTCTCCACAATTAGAACACCAGCTTAAAGCCGGATTATCAGCTGATGAAATTAGAAAATCTTGGCAACCTGATGTTGAAGCATTTAAAAAGGTTAGAAAGAAATATCTTATGTATAAAGATTAATTTTAAGATATTTTATTTTAAAATTAGTTTTCTCTTTAAGGCTTCAACTATATTAAATGTAGCCGGGCAAATTTCTGTATTTTTTAAGGTAAGGTTTGTTAATTGTATAAACTTGCGGCGGTTGGTATGTGGATACTCTTTGCAAGCTTTGGGACGAACATCATAAATGAAACAGGAATTATCATATAAATCTAAAAAAGTACAGGGTGCACTTTGCAATACATAAAAATTGTCGGCATCAATAGTTAAATATTGGCTAATAAACACATGTTCCTTCATTTTTAAATGCTTTGCAATACGTTGAATATCTTTATCAGTAAACATTGGGCTAGTTGTTTTACAACAATTGGCGCAAGTTAAGCAATCTGTTTTCTCAAATTCATTTTCGTGTAATTCTTGCATCATGACATCCAATTTTTTTGGAGAACGCTTTTTTAGTTTAGCAAAATATTTTTTTGTTTCCGGTAATTTTTCTTTTGCCAAGTTTGGCAACTCTTGCAAAAATTTATCCATTTCTCTAATTTTCAACAAAAATACAATTTAAACTTTTAAATTTTCCTTACTTTTGCACCTCGAAATAAATTAGCTGTTTACTATGCAAAAAAAATTAAAATCAACTGTAATTAAAGGTATTAAAGAAATTTACAATGTCGATATTGAATCGGTTGAATTTCAGGCTACTCGAAAAGATTTTGAAGGTGATATTACTATAGTTGTTTTTTCTTTCTTACGCGCAATAAAAGGGAATCCAGTTGAAATAGGTAACAAGCTTGGAGAATATCTTAAAAAGCATGTTACAGAAATTACTGATTTTAACGTTGTTAAAGGGTTTTTGAATCTGGTAATTTCAGATAACTTTTATATAAAAAAATTTAACGGCATTTATCAAAAAGAAAACTTTGGATTTTTACAACCAGAAAGTAGTAAAAAAGCTGTAATGGTTGAATACTCCTCACCTAACACAAACAAACCACTACATTTAGGTCATATCCGAAATAATTTATTAGGCTACGCCGTAGCTGAAATTACAAAGGCTTCAGGTAAAAAAGTATACAAAACCCAAATAATTAACGATCGTGGTATTCATATTTGCAAAAGTATGTTGGCTTGGCTTCGTTATGGAAATGGTGAAACACCACAAAGTTCCGGGTTAAAGGGTGATAAACTTGTTGGAAATTATTACGTTGCTTTTGATAAAGCATACAGAGAAGAAGTAAAAACGCTTATTGAAAACGGAAAAACGGAAGAAGAAGCAAAAAAAGAAGCTCCAATTTTAATTGAAGCTCAAAAAATGCTTAGAAACTGGGAAGCTGGCGATACTGAAACCGTTGCCCTTTGGAAAAAAATGAATGAATGGGTATATGATGGCTTTAATGAAACTTATAAAGAATTGGGTGTTAATTTCGATAAAAATTATTATGAAAGCGATACCTATTTATTAGGTAAAGACGTGGTTGCTCAAGGACTTGAAAAAGGTATTTTTTATAAAAAAGAAGATGGCTCTGTTTGGATTGATTTAACAGATGAAGGCCTGGATGAAAAAATTGTGTTGCGGGCCGATGGAACTGCTGTATACATGACCCAGGATATTGGCACTGCTATTGAAAGGTTTAAAGATTACGATTTAGATGAGTTAGTTTACACTGTTGGTAACGAACAAGATTATCATTTCAAAGTATTGTTTTTAATTTTGGATAAACTAGGATACCCTTGGGCCAAAAATCTGTATCACCTCTCGTACGGAATGGTAGATTTACCAAGTGGTAAAATGAAATCACGTGAAGGAACAGTAGTTGATGCCGACGATTTGATGATTGAAATGACCAATACTGCCCGAGATATTTCTCAGGAATTAGGTAAATTGGATGGGTATTCCAATGACGAAAAAGAACAATTGTATAAAACCATTGGTTTAGGGGCTTTAAAATATTATATTTTAAAGGTTGACCCAAAAAAACGTATTTTGTTTAATCCTGAAGAATCAGTTGATTTTGCGGGTAATACAGGGCCTTTTATTCAGTATACCTATGCAAGAATTCAATCTATTTTAAGAAAAGCTGATTTTGATTATAGTTCTGAAACCGAACCTAGATTTGTGTTACATAAAAAGGAACGAGAACTAATTAAACAGTTGCAACTGTTCCCTGAAATAATTCAGCATGCAGCAAAAAATCATAGTCCGGCTTTAATTGCCAACTATACCTATGATTTGGTAAAAGAATACAACTCGTTTTATCAAAGTGTTCCAATTTTAGGTTGTGAAAATTGGGAAGAAAAAATATTTAGAACTCGTCTTTCACTAAAGGTTGGAGAAGTTATTAAATCAGCTTTTAAATTATTAGGAATTGATGTTCCAAATAGAATGTAATTAAAAACTTAATTTTTAAATTTTAAGTAAAACTAATGCATTCAAAAATGTACAAAAAAAGAAGTAAATTTGCAGTGTTATTCACAGCATTCAATTAAAAAAAATCAAAAAAAATGAAATACGACGTATTAATTATTGGTAGTGGTCCCGGTGGCTATGTAACAGCAATTAGAGCTTCACAACTCGGATTTAAAGTTGGTGTTGTAGAAAAAGAAAATCTTGGAGGTATTTGTTTAAATTGGGGGTGTATTCCTACCAAAGCATTATTAAAAAGTGCCCAAGTTTATGATTATTTAAAACATGTTGATGTGTATGGATTAAAGGCAGAGGCTATCGATAAAGATTTTGATGCTGTTATTAAACGAAGTAGAAATGTTGCAGATGGCATGAGCAAAGGTGTTCAGTTTTTAATGAAAAAGAATAAAATTGATGTTATTGAAGGTTTCGGAAAAATTAAACCCGGTAAAAAAGTTGATGTTACCGCCAATGATGGTTCTGTTACCGAATACAGCGCAGATCATATTATTATTGCAACTGGGGCGCGTTCAAGAGAATTACCAAATTTACCTCAAGATGGTAAAAAAGTAATTGGTTATCGAGAGGCTATGACTTTACCAAAACAACCTAAAAAAATGATTGTGGTTGGCTCTGGAGCTATTGGTGTTGAATTTGCTCACTTTTACAACTCTATGGGAACTGAAGTTACTATTGTTGAATTTTTACCAAACTTGGTTCCGTTAGAAGATGTTGAAGTTTCTAAACAATTTGAACGTTCATTTAAAAAGTCAGGTATTAAAGTAATGACTAATTCATCGGTAGAATCTATAGATACTTCAGGTAAAGGTGTTAAGGCTGTTGTTAAAACCAAAAAAGGTGAAGAAATATTAGAAGCCGATATTATGTTATCTGCAGTTGGTATAAAATCGAATATTGAGAATATTGGATTAGAAGATGTTGGAATAGTTACCGATAGAGATAAAATATTGGTGAACGACTATTATCAAACTAATATTCCGGGTTATTATGCTATTGGAGATATTGTACCCGGTCATGCATTAGCTCATGTAGCATCTGCAGAAGGGATTACTTGTGTTGAAAAAATTGCAGGTTTACATACAGAACCGGTAGATTATGGAAATATTCCAGGTTGTACCTATGCAACTCCGGAAATTGCAAGTGTTGGATTAACTGAAGCAAAGGCAAAAGAAGAAGGGTACGATATTAAAATTGGAAAATTTCCATTTTCTGCATCAGGTAAAGCAAAAGCTGCCGGTACACCAGATGGTTTTGTAAAAGTTATTTTTGATGCAAAATACGGTGAGTGGTTAGGTTGCCATATGATTGGAGCCGGAGTAACTGATATGATTGCCGAAGCTGTTGTTGCCAGAAAACTAGAAACAACAGGACATGAAGTGTTAAAAGCTGTTCATCCACATCCAACTATGAGTGAAGCAGTTATGGAAGCAGTTGCTGCTGCTTATGATGAAGTTATACATTTGTAAAATACACCAATAATTAGGGGTTATTTTATTATTTTAATAACCCCTTACTATAACTTTTCAAGAATGTTTTCTTTTTTTAAAAAATCATCTTCCAATGTACAGAAAAACGAAAAACCATCTGTTACTATTAATTATGATGGCGGTACTAAGTTTGCAATAAACAATACTAATGATTTGTACTTGGATATTGAAGAATTAGGGGGCTTTCCATTTGTTAAAACCGTTATAATTGGCACCTTCTCAACAAACATTAAAAAATTAGGTTGCAAACTAAATCTTCAATTTAGTAATAATTCTTCTATAACTTTGGTGTCGGATACTACTGAGGTTGAATCTAATAACGTAAAAAATACAAACGTATTTGTTACTGAAATTGATTTTGAAATGACTGAAAGCGATGCATCAAAAATTAAAACGCAAAAAGTTACAGCGCTGACCTTTACTTTTAAAAATACAACTTTAGTATTTCAGCCAATATAAGTTAGTATTCAATTATACTGAATTCCATAGCCATTGGGTCTAAATTTTCCTTTAAAAGCGGGATAAAATTTTCTCCAAGTTCTAAATAATAATCCGAAAAATTTCTAGTACGTTCCTCTAAACTCTGATTTGGAAATAATTCATTCTGAATCTTAATAATTCGATCTACAATAGCAACCAATTTTTTCTTTTGGGCTTTTATTAATCTTTTTTCGAGTTTATCGATACCATTTAACTGCTTTTTTTCTTGCGCGTTAACAGCTCCTAAAAACGACTTATCCGTTTGTGATGCCAAAAACTTTAAATCATCAAATTGCTTTTTTAAATAAGTTCTTTGAGGTGTAAAATCTATTTTTATTTTAGATAATTCCTTAACTTTTTTGGTTATCAGGACTTCTTGTTTTAAAAATATATCTTCCAGAGTAATCTCTAATTTTTTTAATTTCTCCAATTGTTTACCTGATGCTAATAAAACCGAATTTCGCAATAACAAAATAGGAAAAGGAATTTTAACCGTATCAAAATACGCCTTTAACTGAAGCCAATAAGCAAGCTCGCCTCCACCTCCAATATATGCCAAATTAGGTAAAATAGCTTCTTGGTAAAGTGGGCGCATAATTACATTTGGACTAAATCGTTCAGCATTTTTGGTAAGTTCCCGTAAAATTTCATCCTTTGTAAATGATAAATCAGTATTATTTACAAAATACATACCATCTTTTAACACAATACGTTCTCGTAAATTTTTATTCAAATAAAATAAATTTATTTCACGCGGATTTACTTGAATTTTATAACCATTTGCAAATTTTTCAATGGTTTTCGAAACTTCTTTATAAGAAGTTTGGTTTAAAAATTCATCTGCAATAAACGGTGAAAATTGTTTCTTAAGTGATACATTATCGGCGTCTAAAATTACCAAACCATATTTCCCAAACAATTCATTTACTAAAACTCTTGTAGCTTCGGCTAATGAATACTTTTTGTAATAGGCTTTTTTAAACAATTTTTTTAGTTTTTGCGCATTTACTGAATTTTCTGCCACCCTCGAAAATTTTTCAAAAACATCGTTTAATTCATCTGTTTGCAATCTTCCTACTGCTCCGGTTTTTGTCCCTGTTTTCCATTGAAATTTAGAACTTTTGAAATTAAAATAATTAATTTCATCAAAATCGTGATCTTCAGTAGCCATCCAGTAAACAGGCACAAAATTACAATCGGTAAATTCTTTTCTTAATTTTTCGGCTAAATTAATAGTGTGGATAATTTTATAAATAAAGTACAACGGACCTGTAAATAAATTCAATTGATGCCCTGTAGTTACTGTAAATGTGTTCTTTTCCCCTAACGATTTTACATTTGATAATACAAGTTCATCAGTTTCAACATTTTTATATTGATTTTTTAATACAGAAACTAGAATTTCCCTTTTCGAAATTTCAAAACTCGATTTTAACGCAATCTGATTTTTAAATCCTTTTAAAGAAGGATAATTGTGATATAAATCTGTTAGGTTTGGATGCTTGTTCAAGTAATCACAAATGAGCTTTGAAAAGTACCCAGTTTTTTGAAACGGAACCGTATGTTTTTTCATTAAAATTATGCTATCCTTTTAAATAATGTATAAATATAAGGCCTAATTCCTCCTGATGGTTGCTTATAGTCATAGTTAAATGATTTCAACAATTCAAAATTCCCTCCCAATCGTTCACACAACATTTGTTTATCATAATTAAACACATCCAAACCACTGCATTTTTTTGCTCCTTCTAAATTAAACTGTGCCAAAATAACGTAACCGCCTATTTTTAATACTTTTTTCAATAAACTAAAATAAGCCGTTTGCTGCACCGTAGTTGTGAAAAAATGTAAAACTGCCCTATCATGCCATAAATCAACATTACTCAATTTAAGTAACGCTTTAGGGTTTGTTAAATCATCCAATATAAATTTAACATTGGCAATTTTATTTTCGGGTAAATTCTGTTTAAGTTGGATTAATGCATTGATGGCAATATCATTTACAACAATATTTGCAAATTTTAATTGCAACAAGTAATTTATTAAAGTTGTTGCACCGGCGCCGGCATTAAAAATTAGCGCATCTTTAGGTAAATCACACTTTTCTATTAATTCTATTGATTGTTGCGCGTATTCTTCATACCACCCTAAATTTGATATAGGTGTTTTTAAATACGCATTGTTCCAATGCGTTTCTAAAGAGATAGGAATTGACTGTTTATCATCGTTACAGCTATCCATAGGTACTTTCCTTAATTTTTGCTAAAAGTAATCAATTTAGATTGTTTGTTAAAATCCATAATTTAATCTAACATTATTTTAACGCTTTACTTTTTAAATTAATTAATTACATTTGAATGCTTATATTTTTTACAAATGAAAAAAACTATTTTTACTTTACTTACCGTTATTTTAGGTTTCTCAAATTTATTACAGGCTCAAACCTTAAAATCACCTAAGGAATTTTTAGGGTATGAATTGGGTACCCGTTTCACTAGACACCATAAAGTTGTTGAATATTTTAAATATATTACCGAAAATTCAGATATGATTGAATTGAAAAAATATGGTGAAACCAATGAATTTAGACCATTATATCACGCCTTCGTGTCATCAGAAAATAATATTCAGAATTTAAATCTTATTAGAGAAGACAACTTAAAAAGAACTGGGATTTTACAGGGTTCACCTAGCACAAAAGTTACTATAGTTTGGCTTAGCTATAATGTACATGGTAATGAAACTTCAAGTACAGAAGCTTCTATGCAAACAATTTACGAACTAGTAACCAATAAAAAAGATTGGTTAAAAAATACGTTGGTTATTATAGATCCTTGTATGAACCCCGATGGTCGTGACCGTTATGTAAATTGGTACAACGGCAATAAAAGTACTCCTTATAACATAAATTACGATGCAAACGAGCATAATGAACCTTGGCCTAGAGGCAGATCAAATCATTATTTATTTGATTTAAACCGTGATTGGGCTTGGGTAACACAAGTAGAAAGCCAACAACGCTTGAAAGTATATAATAAATGGTTTCCACAAATTCATGTAGATTTTCATGAGCAAGGTATTAATGAGCCTTATTATTTTGCCCCGGCAGCGGAACCTTACCATGAAATAATTACTAACTGGCAACGAGATTTTCAAAAATCATTAGGTAAAAATCACGCAAAGTATTTTGATAAGGAAAGTTGGTTGTATTTTACAAAGGAGCGATTTGATTTACTGTACCCAAGTTATGGAGATACCTACCCTACTTATAACGGTGCGATAGGAATGACCTACGAGCAAGCAGGGAATAGCAGTGCCGGTTTGGGTGTTCTTAACGATGAAAATACAGTGCTTACATTAGTTGATCGTGTAAAACATCAAATTACTACCGGATTATCAACAGTTGAACTTGCTTCAAAAAATGTAGAAAACCTTATTTTAAATTTTGAGTCATTTTACAAAAACAATAAAGAAAGAAATCGGAATTACATTTTAAAAGGAAATCAAGAGAAAATCACAAAATTAGAAGAACTTTTAAATAAACATGAAATACAACACTATAAGGCTTCTCAAAAAACTGTAAAAGCCTATGAATATGACACCAAAAAAACAACTACAATCAAGATTTCTGAAAAAGATTTGGTTGTTCCATCAAATCAGCCTAAGGGTAAATTGGTTAAAGTATTATTGGAGCCTGAAGCAAAATTAACAGATTCTATAACGTATGATATTACTGCATGGAGCATACCTTTTGCCTACGGCTTGAAAGGTTTTTATACAGATTACGAATTAGAACAAAATTCTAATCAAACCATTAAAAAGGTAATTACCAATATCCCTATCAAAAATGCGTATGCTTATATTAGCAAATGGAATGAAGTTGCTGATGCTACATTTTTAGGCGATTTATTGGAAGAAGGCATACAGGTGAGATTTAGTCATAAAGATTTTAAAATCGAAGGAAAGGAATATAAAAGAGGTACGCTTATTATTTTAAGAGGAGAAAATAAAAAAGTATTGAATTTTGATGAAATTGTAACTGAAATTGCCAATAGATTACAAATAACGCTTACAGCTGTTGAAACGGGTTATGCCGATGTCGGCCCCGATTTTGGATCGCCAAGCATAGCAATGGTAAAGAAAAAAAATATAGCAGTACTTTCCGGTGAAGGAACTTCAGTTTATAATTTCGGGGAAATTTGGCACTTTTTTGAAACACAATTACAATATCCTTTAAACATAATTAATACTCGGAATTTTAAAAGTATCAATTGGTCTGAATATGATGTGTTGATAATTCCGGCAGGTTTCAGAGCTAAAGAAAAAGAATTTGAAATTTTGTCAGAATATATTTCAAATGGGGGTACCGTTTTAACTATTGGAAATTCAGTATCTAATTTTGCGGATAAAGAAGGTTTTACTCTTAGCAAAAAAACTACCGAACAAAATAACGAACCCAATTTAATTCCTTTTGCAATGCGCGAACGTGAGTACATTAAAAACACCATTACCGGTAGTATTTTTAGGAGTACTATTGATAAAACGCATCCACTTGCTTATGGTTATGGTGACAACTACTATTCTTTAAAATTAGGTTCCAGTGCATATAACCTTCTAGAAAATGGAGCAAACGTGGGTTATTTCAACCAAAACGCAGTAAATATATCGGGATTTGCAGGTGTAAATGCCTTAAAAAAAGTTCCTAACTCATTGTTATTTGGTATAGAAGAAAAAGGTAAAGGTAAAGTGATCTATATGGTTGATAATCCGTTATTTAGGTCGTTTTGGGAAAACGGAAAACTTTTTTTCGCTAATGCAATATTTTTTAATTAAATCGTTTTTTAAAATTTAATAACAATCCACATCAATTGTAAAGCGTATAGACCGAAAATCTTTAACGGCTTGAAAAGTATTTTTAACTTTTAAAACAGCACTTTTCGTTTTTGACAGTGACTGCTTTTGCGGGATTTTAATTAAAAATGTACGAATGTAATAGTTTCTTATTTTTGAAATTCCAGGAGTAGAAGGTCCTAAAACGTTCGACTTAAATATGTTTTTAAATGATTTTTCGAGCCATAATGCTCCATCATCCACTTTATTAAAATTTTTATCTTTTAGTGTTATTTTAATAAGTCTAAAAAACGGAGGATAGTGAAACTGCCAACGATCATCTAACTGTTCTTTAAACATATCTTCATATGCATTGGTAGAAACTTGTTGTAATATTTGATGATAGGGGTTAAACGATTGAATGGCAACCCTACCCCTCTTTTTATTGCGCCCTGCTCTGCCGGATACCTGCACCATTAATTGGTAACTTCGTTCATACGCTCTAAAATCGGGGAAATTTAACATATTGTCGGCATTCATAATGCCAACCAAGGCTACATTTGAAAAATCCAACCCTTTCGATAGCATTTGAGTACCTACCAAAATATCTATTTCCTGAGCTTGAAATTTTCCAATAATTTTTTGGTACCCATATTTACCACGTGTGGAATCTAAATCCATTCGGCCAATTTTAGCACTGGGAAAAAGTTGTGCAACCTCCATTTCAATTTGCTCGGTTCCAAAGCCTTTAGCATTTAGATTATTACTGCCGCAAGCGCTACAACTAACCAACATGGCTTGTTTGTAACCACAATAATGGCAACGCAACTCTTTTTTAAAACTATGAAATGTCAAGCTTACATCACATTGGGGGCACTGTGGCGAAACCCCACATGTTTCACACTCAACCACCGGGGCATACCCTCTCCTATTTTGAAAAAGAATAATTTGTTCTTTATTTTCCAACGCTTCCACAATCATTTCAATCAATCTATCAGAAAAATGACCGTTCATTCTTTTTTTTCGATATTTTTCTTTTAAGTTAACCAACTCAATTTCAGGTAACATTACATTTCTAAATCGTTTCTTGAGTTCAACAAAGCCAAATTTTTCTTGTTTTGCATTGTAGTATGTTTCCACACTTGGTGTTGCAGAACCAAGTATTGTTTTTGCCTGCTGTATTTTTGCTAACATAATTGCCGTATCACGTGCATGGTATCTGGGAGCGGGATCAAACTGCTTAAATGATGGCTCGTGTTCCTCATCAATAATTATCAATCCCAAATTAGAGAAAGGTAAAAATACCGCCGATCGAGCTCCAATAATTAAACGTGCCTTTTTTTTGTTTGCAAGTACATTATTCCAAACTTCAACCCGTTCATTTACTGAATATTTAGAATGATAAACCGACAAACAGTCTCCAAAATAATTTTGTAATCTATAAATAAGTTGTGTTGTTAAAGCAATTTCGGGCAGCAAATAAAGCACTTGCTTCCCTTTTTTCAAATACTCGTTAATTAAATGTACATACACCTCAGTTTTCCCACTACTTGTAATTCCCTTTAATAAAACAGAATCTTTGGTGTTAAATGCTTTTTTAATACTATTAAGTCCCTGACTTTGTTCTGTGGTTAATTGCTTTAATGGAATCGTTTTTCCCTTAAAATTAATCCGATCGGTTTTTATAAAATAAATATCTAAAATTTCTTTATCGACTAATGCGTTTATTATAGCTTTTGAAGTTCTAGATTCAGTAACTAGTTGATCTAATTTTATGGGTTTTTTGAGTGTTTTTAAGTTAAAATAACTCAATATGGCTTGTCGTTGTTTTTTAGCGCGGCTAAGATTAGTTAACAGTGCATTTAGCTTATCACTTTCTTCCCATTGTGCATTTAGCTTAACGTACTTAACCAATTTGGGTTTATATTGTTCATATATTTGCTCGTGAACAAAAATTCCTTTTTTATCAATTAGCCCTTTAATTACGGGAAAAACCGTTTTTTTATTTAGAATAGAAATTATTTGCTGAATTGATAATTGTTGATGATAATCAAAAGCTTCCATTACCAAAAACTCATCGTTATTTAGTGCATCATCATTGGTGAAATCTTTATTTTTTTTAATAATTGTTTCACTTTCCAATAAAAAAGACGAAGGAACTGCACCTCTAAATACTTCGCCTAACGAACACATATAATAAGTTGAAATCCATTCCCATAATTTTAGTTGAAATGAATTTACCAAAGGAAGTTCATCTAATATTTGATGTATGTCTTTTGCGTCATAACTTACAGGCGGATTGCTATGAATTTTAAAAACCAAAGCTGTATAAATTTTAGTTTTTCCAAATTCAACTGCCACACGTATTCCAGGTTTTAAAAATTCAGCTTCAGCTTCAGTTATTTTATATGTATAAAGCTTTGGAAGCGCTAATGGTAATATGACATCTATAAAGTAAATAGTATTAAAAATATAAGTTACAAGTTTTTACAAAAATAAATAATTGCACAATTATTTTAAATTAAATTCATTAAATAAACATGATAAAATGTATCTTATTAACAATGTGTACTTTACAGGATATTTTAATTTTTGGCACGCTGTTTGAATTGAAACAGATAGTACCGGTTAGTACTATTTTTATGAACCTTTAAAATTCTTTATTATGAAAAATGTAGCACTAATAGCCCTTTCATTATTATTATTTGGGTATAACGTTCAGGCCAAATCAACTTTACTAAAAACCTCTGAAATTGAATTTGCATCATTTAGAGATTATGGTAACAACTTTACCTTTGTTGAAGGCGGAATAACTTTTGCAATTTTTCCAAATGGAGAGTTTGATTTTTATATGAATTCAATAAATGGAGCAGGATTTGAATACTATGGCAAAAATGTAAATATTAGTTTTAATTCGGGTTATAATTACGATGCTTATGTTCAGTATGATGATTTTGGGGCCATTGTTCAAATTGAAAATGTTCCAATTTATTACGATTATTATGGAAGAGTAAACCGTATTGGGGGAATAAATATTTATTACAATGGTAACCGATTGGCTAGACTTGGTGGTTTGCGCATTTATTATGACCATTATGGTAATTATTCACACTACCGTGGATACATAAACAGGTATAACAGATATTATGTTTACCACCCATATCACAATTATTTTGCGAGACCTTTATTTGATTTTAGAATTGTAAGCCATAAACCATACAGAAGGCATTATAGAACACATAGGTACACCTATTACAGAGACCATTCAAAAAACAGGTTTTACAGAAATAATTACAAGCGAGGCCATAATCGTCAGCGATTTGCTACGCATAAAATACCAAAACAAAGAAGCTATAACAATAATAATGACACCTATAATAGGCGTACAAATGAACATGTTTCAAGAAATAACAACAGGTACAGCGATACACGCAGAAACAATAAGCGGGATATTATTAGAAATGAGAATCACGTACGACCTAATTACAATAAAAATAAGTCGAGAAGTACTGTTCAACGAAATCATATAAAATCAAAACGCAGTGTAGTTTCAAATCGCCAGAACGTAAAAACCCAAAAATCAAAAGTAGTTAAGGCCAGAAAGCCATTGCACAAAAACAGTAGGAAAAAACCTGTGATTTCTAAACGTTCAAAAACTGAAAGAAAAGAACATAATAAAACAAGAAAGAGAAGAAGTTGATAATTTTGATAAAAGGCTTTGTTAAATCTATTGCAAAGCCTTTTTTATTTTTCTACTACCCGTGTACATATCATACCTTACAAACCTACAATCCAAATCACCATTTTTTAAAGGTATTCTTTTCGAGGTTCTTAGGCCAACATACTTTATAGCCTCAATGTCAGATGTAATAAACCAAACAGTAGAATCGGGATAACCGTGTTTTAAGGTATCTCCAATCTTTTTGTAAAATTCCTTAACATCAATAGATAATCGCTCGCCATAAGGAGGGTTAAACAAAATTGTAGTTGGACCAAATACTTCTTTTACCGAATTAAAAAAGTTAACGTGATGCACCCCAATAAATTCTGATAGATTCGCATTTATTATATTTTCATTTGCTTTTCTAATTGCCGATGGAGCTTTGTCAAATCCCATAATTTTAAAATGTGAGCTCTTAATTTTTTTTAATAAAGCATCGTGGATTTTAAAAAATAAATCCTCATCATAATCAGGCCATTTTTCAAATGCAAATTCTTTTCTATTAATATTTGCCGGAATATTGCAAGCTATCATTGCGGCTTCAATTAAAATAGTTCCGGAACCACACATTGGATCAATAAAATTACAATCGCCATTATAACCAGAGAGCAATACCAAACCTGCGGCTAACACTTCATTAATAGGGGCAATATTTGTAGCGCTTCTATAACCACGTTTATGCAATGAGTCTCCTGAGCTGTCTATTGATACTGTACATAAATCGCGCTGAATATGAATGTGAATTTTTAAATCGGGATGTTTTAAATCAACATTAGGTCTCTTATGAAATTTATGCCTGAAATAATCGGCAATTGCATCTTTAGATTTTAGAGAAATATAGTGCGAATTAGTTGTAAAATGTTTCGAATTAACCACTGCACCAATAGCAAATGTACCGGTTTCGCTTAAAAATCTTTCCCACTTAACCTGTTGTAAATTTTTATATAAATCAGTTTCATCAAAAACTTTAAATTGCTTTATGGGCTTTAAAATCCGAATAGCCGTTCTAAGTGATAAATTAGCTTTATACATAAAACCGATATCTCCATAAAAAGATACATTTCTAACTCCTTCATTAATTTTTTGCGCACCTAAATTTTTAAGCTCGTTCGCTAAAATTGCTTCTAATCCAAACATGGTTGTTGCAACCATTTTAAAATTTCTATCCATTACACTGATTTTTGCAAAAATACTGAAACAAATTTTAAGTTATTAAATTTTAAAATTTATTCTGAAATAAAAAAAATGAATTCTTTAACTAAAAACATTTCGTTAATTTTGTGAGCATATTAAAAATTATGTCAACAGATAAAGAATGGTTCGTTTCGTGGTTTAACACTCCGTTTTATCATATCCTGTACAAGCATAGAGATGATACCGAAGCAAAAGAGTTTATACAACATTTAACAGCCTTTTTACATTTAAAAAAAGGAAATTCAATATTAGATTTGGCTTGTGGAAAAGGTAGGCACTCTGTATATTTAAATTCATTAGGATTCAATGTTATTGGAGCAGATTTGTCAAAAAACAGCATTGCACACGCCAAACAATTTGAAAATAAAACGCTTTCCTTTGAAGTACATGACATGCGGCACTCTTTTGAAACCAAATTTGATGTTATACTAAACTTATTTACTAGTTTTGGCTTTTTTAAGGAAGATAAGGAAGATATTAAAGTGCTGCAAAATATTAAAAAAGGTCTTAAATCTAATGGCCTTGCAGTAATTGACTTTATGAATGCAAAAAAAGTTATTAAAAACTTAGTTCAAGAAGAAGTACAGCTTATTGATGGTATAAAATTTAAAATAAAACGTTATTTAGATTCCGGGTTTATTGTTAAGGAAATTAATTTTAATTTTAACGGTGAACAACATACTTATTATGAACGAGTTAAAATTTTAACAATCGATAAAATTAATGAGTATGTGAATAAAGTAAATTTTAAAATAAAACATACTTTTGGAAATTACCAATTGAACTCTTTTAATGAGGAAACTTCAGACAGATTAATTTTAGTTTTAGAATGACATATATAATACTTATTTTATCGGTTTTAGTTGGCGTATTAATTGTTTTTGGCCTAAAACCCAGTAATAAAAGTGCACAATTAATGCTTTCATTCAGTGGTGCATATTTATTGTCTATTTCTATACTACACCTGCTTCCTGAAGTTTATACATCAAATAAACAACATATTGGGTTATTTATACTTTTAGGATTATTATTGCAGCTGATTTTAGAATTTTTCTCAAAAGGTGCCGAGCATGGGCATATTCATATTCATAAAAGCACTGCCTTTCCCTTAGCTTTGTTTTTAAGTTTAAGTATTCATGCGTTTCTAGAAGGAATTCCATTAGCTAATCATAATGAAGATTCACATTTATTATGGGCAATTGTTATTCATAAAGTACCTATAGCTATAATTTTGGCTACTTTTTTTGTAAATTCAAATATTTCAAAATTAAAAGCAGTATTATTTTTAATTGTATTTTCCCTAATGTCTCCTTTTGGGAATTATATAGGTGAAAGTTTAAAAATTATTTGGGAATTAAAGACAGAAATAACTGCAGTTCTAATCGGAATATTTTTACATATTTCAACTATCATATTATTTGAATCGGCCAAAGATCATAAATTTAATTTATATAAATTTATTGCTATTATTTTTGGAATGGTAATAGCATTTTTAGCCTAAATTTATTTGTACACTTAAAAAATTACTTTAATTAGCCACCTCGCTAATGAACTTTATACGCATTAAACGCAGTTCTTCTTCGTCATAATCACCATCAAATTCATCTAGCGCCTCTTGAATTCGGTCATTTTCAGAATCCATAAAATATTCATAAATTTCCTCTTGTTGATCTTCATCTAACAATTCATCAATACAATAACCAATATTTAGCTTTGTGCCGCTGTAAACGATACGTTGCATTTCTTCAATTAGCTCATTAAATTCCAATCCTTTAGACTTAGCAATATCAATTAGCGGAATTTTTCTATCTGTATTCTGAATAATAAACAGTTTTAAACCCGAATTTACACCTGTACTTTTAACCACAAAATCATCAGGCCTTAATATGTCATTTTCTTCTACATAGTTGGCAATTAGTTCAACAAATGGTTTCCCAAATTTTCTTGCTTTGCCCTCTCCAACACCAAATATGTTTTTTATTTCATCCATATTAACCGGATACTTTAAAGCCATATCGTCTAAAGACATTTCTGAAAACACCGCATAAGGTGGAACTCCAATCTTTTTTGCAACCGATTTTTGCAAATCTTTTAACATTTTTCGAAGTGTTTCATCAGCTGTTGCCCCACTTCCTTTAGTAGAAGATATAATGGCAGTATCTGTTTCATCATCATAAACATGGTCTTCAGTCATTAAAAAAGTTGTTGGATTTTGAATATAAGCTAATCCTTTTTCCGTAATTTTCAACACACCGTATTGCTCAATCTCTTTTCTAATGTAACCTGCAACCAATGCCTGCCGAATTAAAGCCATCCAATAGTTCCCTTCGTGGTTTTTACCACTTCCAAAAAAAGTTTGTAAGTCTGTTTTATGAGATTTTAGAAGTGCGTTTATTTTGCCTGTAAGCGTATTAACTATTTCTTTTGCCTTATACTTTTGGTTGGTGTCTTTAACAACAGAAAGCAATGTTTTTAATTCATTTCTTGCTTCGTGTTTTTTCTTAGGATTTCTAACATTATCATCCATATCAGCTCCAAGGCCATTAACATCATCAAATTCTTCACCAAAATAATGCAGTAAATATTTTCTGCGTGACATAGAAGTCTCAGCATACCCAACAACTTCTTGTAATAAGGCATTGCCTATTTCTTGTTCAGCTATTGGTTTACCCGATAAAAATTTCTCTAATTTTTCAATGTCTTTGTATGAATAATATGCTAAGCAATATCCTTCACCTCCATCACGCCCTGCTCTACCTGTTTCCTGATAATAGCTTTCTAAACTTTTTGGAATATCATGGTGTATTACAAATCTAACATCGGGTTTATCAATACCCATTCCAAAGGCAATGGTAGCTACTACCACATCAACATCTTCCATTAAAAAATTATCTTGATGCTTAGCCCTTGTTTTAGCGTCTAAACCGGCGTGGTAGGGTACTGCTTTTATTCCATTAACTTGTAATAACTGAGCAATTTCTTCAACTTTTTTTCTACTTAAACAATATATTATTCCTGATTTGTTGGCATGTTGACGGATAAATCGGATGATATCAGAATTTACTTTGGATGTTTTAGGGCGCACTTCATAAAACAAGTTTGCCCTGTTAAATGATGCTTTAAATGTTTTTGCATCTGACATACCCAAAGTTTTCAAAATATCTTCCTGCACTTTTTGTGTTGCAGTTGCAGTAAGGCCTATTATTGGTACGTTATCAATTTTTTGAATTATATTTCTTAGATTTCTGTACTCAGGTCTAAAATCATGTCCCCATTCAGATATACAATGCGCTTCATCAATAGCAACAAAAGAAATATTTTGCGCTTTTAAAAAGTCAACATATTCCTCCTTTATCAACGATTCCGGGGCCACATACAAAAGTTTGGTAATTCCTTTTTCAATATCGGCCTTGACCTGTGCTACTTCAGTTTTATTTAAAGATGAATTTAACACATGGGCTATACCTTTTTGAGATGAAATACCTCTGATAGCGTCAACCTGATTTTTCATTAATGCAATTAGAGGGGATACTACTATTGCTGTACCTTCCTTTACCAGGGCAGGTAACTGATAACACAATGATTTTCCGCCACCGGTTGGCATAATAACAAAAGTATCATTACCTTCAACAATACTTTGTATTACCTCTTTCTGTAAACCTTTAAATTCATTAAACCCAAAATACTTTTTCAAAGCCTTGTGTAAATCAACATTTTTACTGCTCATTGTACTTTAATTAATTTAACATTGTTTATAATTTAAAAAGTGTGGTTAGTTTTTTTAAATTATTTTAACCGGACTTTTACTTTTTTTTAGCAGTTTATTCAATTTCTAATTAAATAAATTTATTTTTGTTTGCTATTAAAGATAACAACATTTTTTTAATTCAAAAGCTAAATATTTTGAAAAATAAAAATACAATTCTAAAAAATGCTAAACAAACAATTGTTACTGAAAGTAAAGCGATTGCGAATTTAGTTAATTTTTTGGATGAAAATTTTGAAAATGCCGTAAATTTTATTCATAATTCAAAAGGAAGAGTTATTGTAACCGGAATTGGAAAAAGTGCCAACATTGCTACCAAAATAGTTGCTACTTTAAATTCTACAGGCACCCCGGCTGTTTTTATGCATGCAGCCGATGCTATACACGGTGATTTAGGCAATATTCAACAAAATGATGTAGTAGTATGTATATCAAAAAGTGGTAACACTCCCGAAATTAAAGTATTGGTTCCGCTTATTAAAAATTACGGCAACAAAATAATTGCAATTACAGGAAACCCAAGTTCTTTTTTGGGTACCAATGCACATTATGTATTAAATTCATTTGTTGAAAAAGAAGCTTGCCCAAATAACCTGGCTCCTACTACAAGTACAACAGCCCAACTTGTACTTGGTGATGCCTTAGCGGTATGTTTATTGAAACTGAATAATTTTTCTAGTAAAGACTTTGCAAAATACCATCCCGGGGGTGCATTAGGTAAAAAATTATATTTACGAGTAAGTGATTTAATTGAGAAAAATGAACTGCCTCAAGTTTCTCCAAAATCGTTTATAAAAGATGTTATTATTGAAATTTCTGAAAAAAGATTAGGGTCAACTGCAGTTATTGAACAAGGTACTATTATTGGAATAATAACCGATGGAGATTTAAGAAGAATGCTAAAAAATAATTCCGATATTAGTAAACTAACTGCAAAAGACATTATGAGTACTTCACCTAAAACCATAAACGTAAATGCGATGGCTGTTGAGGCACTAAAAACTATGGAAGCCAATAACATAACTCAAATTTTAGTTGAAGATAATTTAAATTATGTAGGAGTCGTTCACTTACATGATTTATTAAAAGAAGGTATATTTTAATATGGCAAAAGAACAAAAAGACATGTCTTTTTTAGACCACGTTGAGGAATTAAGGTGGCATTTGGTTAGATCTACAGTTGCTGTATTTTTAGTGGCAATTGTTGCTTTTATACTAAAAGACATAGTATTTAATACTATACTATTTGCACCAAAAGACCCTAATTTTTTCACATATAGATTCTTTTGTACAGTATCAAAATTCTTTGGCACAGAAGGTTTGTGTATTACAGAAATGCCATTTACATTTCAAAGTTTAGCAATGGCCGAACAATTTAGTATACACATATGGACTTCTATAACTGCCGGATTTATAGTTGCGTTTCCTTTTATTATTTGGGAGTTTTGGAAATTTATTAGCCCCGGATTGTATGAAAACGAGCGCAAAGGTGCACGAAGCTTCATTATAATATCATCTTTCTTGTTTTTTGTGGGTGTTTTATTTGGTTACTATGTTGTTACACCATTATCGGTTAACTTTTTAGGAAATTATTCAATTAGTGATATGGTTGAACGTAACATAAAAATTGGCTCCTACATAGCACTAGTTAGGTCATCAGTACTGGCTTCAGGCTTAATTTTTGAATTGCCTATTATCATGTACTTTTTAACCAAAATGGGACTTATAACACCGGAGTTTCTAAAAAAATATCGAAAACACGCTTTAGTATTGGTTTTAATTTTGGCGGCAATTATTACACCACCAGATATTATAAGCCAGGTAATTGTTGCAATTCCAATCCTCATTTTATATGAAATTAGTATTTATATTTCTAAAATTGTAATTAAACGCGAACGAAAAAAAGAAGCAAAAAATGCCTGATTTAGTTGAAGATTTTAATAATTATCGCAAACAAATGAATGATAAATTATTAGCTGAAAACAATAAAGTTATTAAGCGAATATTCAATTTAGATACCAACGCATACAAAGAAGGACATCTAAATGTTAAAACTAAGGAATTATTAGGATTGGTTGCTTCAACTGTTTTACGTTGTGATGATTGTATTAAATACCATTTAGAAACTAGTTATAAAGAAGGAGTTTCTAAAGAGGAAGTTATGGAGGCAATGTCTATTGCTACTTTAGTTGGTGGCACTATTGTTATACCACATTTAAGAAGGGCTTACGAGTTTTGGGAAGCCCTTGAAAATACAAATAAATAGTTTTAAAATTGTTTAAATATATCGTTTTAAAAAAAAATTAGAACAAAAACTTTAGAGCACGTGATATTAAGAGCTGAAAATATTAAGAAAAAATACGGAAACAGGTATGTTGTAAAAGGTATTTCATTAGAAGTGGAACAAGGAGAGATTGTTGGTTTACTTGGACCAAATGGTGCCGGTAAAACCACATCGTTTTATATGATTGTTGGAATGATTAAACCTAATGGGGGAAACATTTACTTGAATGACACTCCAATTACCGATTTTCCAATGCACAAACGCGCTCAAGAAGGTGTAGGTTATTTGGCACAAGAAGCTTCTGTTTTTAGAAAACTATCTGTTGAAGATAATATAATGTCGGTATTACAATTTACCGACTTATCAAAGTCGCAACAAAAACAAAAATTAGAATCACTCATTAATGAGTTCAGTTTGGGTCACGTACGTAAAAACAGAGGTGATTTATTGTCGGGAGGTGAACGAAGAAGAACAGAAATTGCCAGGGCCTTGGCATCTGATCCAAAATTTATTTTATTAGATGAACCCTTTGCAGGTGTTGATCCTATAGCAGTTGAAGATATTCAAAGTATTGTTGCACATTTAAAAGACAGGAACATTGGTATATTAATTACCGACCATAATGTTCAGGAAACACTTGCAATTACAGATAAAACCTACCTAATGTTTGAGGGTGGTATTTTAAAAAAAGGAACTCCACAAGAATTAGCCGAAGATGAAACTGTGAGGCGCGTATACTTAGGAAAAGACTTTGAGCTGAAGAAGAAAAAATTCTAAATATCAACCCTTTACGTATTTATTTTCAATAACTGAGAAAACCACGTATAGCAAAATTAATAGTGGTATTGCTGCAAATTGTAACAACGTACCTAGTACCGCTGTCATAAAAATAAAAAGGTATTTCACTTTATTTTTTCCCCAACCAAAATCCTTAAATTTAAAAGAAAATAAATGAATTTCTGCATTCATTAAATAGCACAACACCAACGTTATCGCAACTAAAACCCAAGTATTTTGTATTATTTCAATAACCCATTCATTTGAGCTGTAACTTAAAATCAAAGGAAGTGACAATACAACAAGTGCTACAGCAGGGGTTGGTAATCCAATAAACGAATTGCTTTGTCGCTCATCAATATTAAAATTAGCTAAACGGTAAGCGGCTCCTAAGGTTATTAACAAACCTAAGAGTCCTATAAATGTACTTTCATTTAAATAATCAGAAACATCTTGTACTTCAAAAACACCCGAACTCCAACTTTGTTTAGCCACAGAACTTTTAAGAAGCTGAAACATTACAATTCCGGGTACTACCCCACTGGTTACTATATCTGCCAAAGAATCTAACTGCTTACCTAACTCGGCCTGAACATTTAAAAGCCGCGCTACAAACCCATCAAAAAAATCGAAAAGAATTCCTAAGAAAACAAAAATAGCTGCTTCAACTAAAAAATTATTTACAGCTAAAAAAACTGCTATGGTACCTGATACTAAATTTAATAATGTAAGAAGATTTGGGATGAATTTTTTAACGGACATCAATTTTAAATTTTCGTAAATTTAATAAAATGTTTTTCAGTAACTTTCAATTTCTTTATTTTTTACATCAAAAATAATATGCCCTTAATTGCATCAACTTACAAGCCAAAATTTTTATTTAAAAATTCCCACTTTAATACAGTTTTTAAAACCTTATTTTACAATGGAAAAGTATTTTATGAAAGAAAACGTATTGCTACACCTGATAATGATTATATTGATATTGATTTTTCTACAGCTAATTCCGACACCCTACTAATAGTGCTGCATGGGCTTGAGGGAAGCTCAAACTCTAAGTATATAATTTCTGTGGTTAACGCCTTAAATTCAAAAATAATAGACTGTGCAGCAATTAATTTTAGAGGATGTAGCGGAACTGACAACAACAAAATTTACAGCTATCATAGCGGAAAAATAAATGATTTGGAATTGATTGTGACACATATTTTAGAAAATTATAATTACACCAATATTGTGCTTTTAGGGTATAGTATGGGTGGAAATGTTGGCTTAAAATTTATGGGCACTTCTAATTTGGCTGTAAGTGTTAAAGGAGCAATTGCTGTTTCCGTTCCTTGTGATTTAGAAGGCTCTTCCAAAATTTTGGAACGATGGTACAATAAAATTTATTTAAACAGATTTATGAAATCTTTAAAAGAAAAAGCGATACTTAAAGCTAATAAATTTCCAAATGAGATTTTAAATAAAGATACAATAAAAAGTACAACTACTTTTGAAGAATTTGATAATGTAGTCACAGCACCCCTTTTTGGCTTTAAAAATGCCAAAGATTATTGGAATAAAAATAGTTGTAAACAATTTATTAAAAATATTTATAGACCTACCCTACTTATAAACGCCTTAGATGATTCCTTTTTATCTTCAAGCTGCTATCCGTTTTCAATGGCTACAAAGAACACTAATTTTTACTTGGAAACACCTAAATATGGAGGTCATGTTGGATTTAACACATTCAGTTCAAACGGAATGGGAAATTGGATTGACAAAAGAGTATTTGAGTTTATTCAATATATTATTTCCTAAATGTGACAATTTAAATTAAAGTTTTTTACATTCGCTTTAAAATTACCATCTTGAAAAAAAGTTTATTCCTTTTATTCCTATTCACTCAATTAATTTCAGCACAATCCGCTAAAAAATATTCTAATGAATTTTTAAATATTGGTGTTGATGCAGCTTCATTTGGAATGGCTAAGGCTGTTGTAGCAACAAGCAATGATGTAAATTCGGTTTATTGGAATCCGGCCGGATTGGCACAAATCAATGGCACACAAGCTTCAGCAATGCATGCTGAATATTTTGCCGGAATTGCCAAATACGATTATGCCGCTTTTGCAATGCAAATTGATAATAAAAGCGCTATTGGAGCTTCCTTAATCAGATTTGGTGTAGATGACATTTTGAATACAACCAATTTAATTGATAATGAAGGAAATATAGATTACAACAGAATTCGTCTTTTTTCAGCTGCAGACTACGCATTAACAATATCATATGCAAGAGCTTTACCGGTTAAAGGGTTTAATTTTGGTGTAAATACTAAAATTGTAAGACGTATAATAGGTGAATTTGCTTCTTCATGGGGATTTGGCTTTGATGCTGGTTTCCAATTTGAACGGAATAATTGGAAAATTGGCATTATGTTAAGAGATATTACAACCACTTTTAATAGTTGGACATTTAACACAACCGAATTTGAAAAAATAAAAAATGCCATTCCCGGTCAAAATCAGGAATTACCCGAAAATACTGAAATAACAATACCCAAAGCTCAACTTGGCATTTCAAGAAAATTTGAAGTTTCAAGAGACTTCAATTTATTGTCTGAAATGGATTTAAATATTAGGTTTGTAAAAACAAACGATATTATAGCTTCAAATGTTATGAGTATAGACCCTGCCATTGGGTTTCAATTCGACTATCTTAATATGGTATTTTTAAGGCTGGGAGTTGGTAATTTTCAAAATGAATTGCAGTTTGACAATAGTAAAGAACTTGTTTTTCAACCAAATTTTGGGGTGGGTTTTAACTATAAAGGTATTCAAATTGATTATGCTTTAACCAATATTGCAAGTATTGGAAATGCTTTATATTCAAATGTTTTTTCTATCAAATTAAATTTTAATGAATTCAAATAAAATAAAAATAGGTATATTACAATTTTTGCTATTATTTAGTCTTGGAATAACCGCTCAAAATACACTTTCTAACAAAGCAACTTTAAGTGTAATTACGGGTGGACCAGGAAATGAACTTTATACTGCCTTTGGCCATAGTGCCTTTAGAGTATTTGATCCAAACACAAATATTGATAAAGTATATAACTACGGTACTTTTGATTTTAATGCACCTAACTTTTATTTAAATTTTGCTAAGGGTAAATTAACATATATGCTTTCCACAGGCAACTATGGTTATTTTTTACGAGTTTATAATTATGAAAAACGATGGGTAAAAGAGCAGGTATTAAATTTAAATTCTGAGCAAATACAAAAAGTTTATTCATTCTTAGAGAACAATGCAACCCCCGAAAACAGGTCGTACCAATACGATTTTTTTTATGAAAATTGCGCAACTAAAATTGAAGAAGTACTAAAAAAAGTTTTAAAGGACGAGGTGTCATTTTATAATAACCATATTACTCCCACCAAAACGCATAGAGATTTAATTTCAGATTATACTTTAAACAATTTTAAGTGGGGAAAATTTGGGATTGACCTGGCACTAGGTTCTGTAATTGACAAAACAGCATCTAAGCAAGATTATAAATTTTTACCGGATTATATTTATAAGGGTTTTGAAAATGCAACTGTATTAAAAAACAATAAAATCGAGCCTTTGGTAAAATCGAGCCGTACAGTACTTTCACCAAAGAATAATAATACTAAAAGTAACAGTTTTACTCCATTTAATATAATTGCCTTAATTTGCATTATTATTGTATTTATTAGTTTTAAATACAACAATAATCGTTTAAGATGGCTTGATTTTAGCCTGTTTTTAATTACTGGAATTATTGGAATTGTAGTATTTCTTTTATGGTTTGCTACTACACATACCGCAACCTATAACAATTTTAATTTTTTATGGGCATTTGCTCCTAACGCTGTTATTGGTTTTTACTTATTGAAAAACGATATTCCAAAGTGGGTTTTAAAATATGTAAAACTACTTTTACTATTGCTTTTTATACTGCTTGTAATTTGGTTTTTAAAAATTCAAATTTTTAATATGGCTATTGCACCTCTAATAATAGCACTAACAGTACGTTATATTTTATTGATAAAAATGAATAGGTTAAGTACCTCTAAAAAATAAAATAGTACTTATGGTTTTCATAATAATTTTAAAATCGAGTAACAATTTTCTTTCTTTTATATAATATAAATCGAACATTAATTTTTTATGTTGATCTTCAATTTTGGTAGCATACGGATGCATTACTTGTGCCCAACCGGTTAAACCCGGTTTTACAACATGCCTTAAATTGTAAAAAGGAAGCTCTTTTTCTAAATATTCTAAAAATTCAGGTCGCTCAGGTCTTGGCCCAATTAAACTCATATCTCCTATCAAAACATTTATAAATTGCGGCATTTCATCAATTCTAGTTTTTCGCAGAAGTTTTCCAAACGGTGTAATTCTATAATCTTTTGGTTTAGCCCAAATTGCCCCCTCAGCTTCCGCATTTGAAACCATAGATCTAAATTTAATAATCTTGAAATGTTTTCCTTTCATTCCAACTCTTTTTTGCACGTAAAAAAGTTTCCCCCTATTTGCAATTAAGTTTCCAATAAATACCAAAGGAATAATTGCAAGCATTAAAAAAATTCCTGTTATAGAGAATAGTATATCTACAAATCTTCTGAAAACAAGATATAAATTGTTATCATGACTATGACTAAAAGTAAAATAGTTATAAAAATTTTGATTCAAATTTTTAGCAGAAATACGTTGTGTTTCTCCTTCTAAAAACCGTTCAAAACTTTTAATGCTCAGCCCGTTTTTAAGCAATTCTATAAGCTGTGTATTTAAAGAATTTCCAACTATGCTCAAACTGTCTGAACTTACCACAATTTCATTAATTAAATGTTTTTCTACCAATTCAGGTAAATGAGCAAGTTGTATAGGAATGTATTTTAATGCTTTTTTATTGTCAATTTCTTCATTAGACACATAAACAACAATACGATTACTTCTATTTATGTTAACTGCATCCAATGCTTTTTGGACCTCATCAGTTCTTGCAATTATTAAAATATTTTTAAAAAATCTAGGAGAAAAAATTAACCAAATATAAAACAGTCTATTACTAGTAATTGCAACTAATATTGCACTAAAAAAATAAAATATTTGAATTCTGTTTGCAGGTAATTCAGGTGAAAGTAATGGTGTAAAAACGTAAAACAATGTGGTAAATATAACCGTAACAACAGTACTTCTAAAAGTTAGATATTTATCGCTAGCTACTTTTAAATTGTACATTTCAAATATTTCGCCAAACAGCAACACATAAAATACTAATAATAAAATCCACGTAGAGCTTTTGGAATTTGAAAAGTTAAAATAATTAAACGGTAAAAATTTATCAGCTAAATAAAGTAAAATTAATACAAGAAAAACATCTAAAAACCGCAATAAAAATTTGCGTTCAGATATTGAAAAATGAAACTTTTTCTGTGTCATTAAAACAATTTTAAATACTTGTAGCTCAGATACTCAAAGTTATGATATTTTTTTACATAATTATAGCCTTTATCACCCATTTCTATTAACATTTTTTGAGGCTTATTAAATAAGTTCAAAATACCTTGAACTATGGCATCAGGGCTTTCGGGAGCCACCAATAAAGTACATCCCGCTTTTTCCGCAGGGCTACCAATGGGTTTTGATGCTTCCAAAATTGGTTTTTTGGCTAACATATAATCAAAATACTTATTATACGATACACCATATTTATATAAATCAATATCATACCTCCCTAAAAAACAAATATCAAAATAGGTCAATAAATCCTGTACTTGGTTCTTTGGAACTTTATTGATAAAAGTAATGTTTGAATTGCCCTTTGTTTTAGACAGATAAGAGGATTTCAAATACCCATCTCCCACCAAAACAAAATGGATATCTCGATTATTTTTTAATAAAATAGAGGCATCAACAAAGTATTCCAACGCATTTGCCAGTCCCATAGTACCTGCGTATCCAATAATAAATTTATCTTTTGGTATCATATCCCTTATATTGCCGGGTAATTTTTTCAGAGAACTCAAATTTGTATCTATACCATTAGGTATCCATTTAAACTTAATAGGCTGTTTTGATATTTTATCAATGTATATATTGGCGTATGGTAATACTGAAACAATAAAATCAGCTTTTCTGTAACCCATCTTTTCTATCCATCTCATGGCAATTATTACCGGATGAAATTTGGAATAATTTTTTAAACTTACAGGTGTTAAAGGCCATAAATCTCTAATTTCAAAAATCATTTTTTTGGCTTTAAATTTCTTTTTAAAATAATACCCGGGTATAATTTGAAAAAGTGGCATAGATGATACCAAAATAATATCGGGTTTTTCTCGAAATTCATCTTTAAAAAAAAGTAATTTAAACGAAAAAAGAATCATATTCCAAATTCTAAAAACGCTTGCTCCATTATATTTAGGGATTTTTACCCAAAAAAATGAAAGGTTTTTATCAATTTTTTCTTCCGTAAAAGTTTGCTTGCCTGTTTTTGGCTGGTTAATAAATAAATGATTATAGGATCCCGAAAATATCTTAGTTTTATAGCCCTTTTCAGTCCAGTGTTTTGCCAAATAATAATGGCGCTCACCCCATCCGGAATCAGGTTTTCCGGCTGTTTGATTGAAAATCCAAATAACTTTACTGCTCATTGTTCAGATTTGAAATAACTGCCTTAAATTTACCATTTTTGGCTTGTTCAATTGCTGTAAGGTATTCAAAATTAACAGTAACTGCACCTAACTGACTTCTAATTCTGTTTTTAATATGCTGCTCATTTTCCCGATTATAGCTTTTATCGACCACCAATTTTACAAGAATTTTATTTAATGATTCTTGTACAACCTGAGCCATTACAATAGAAGAAATTCCCGCAAAAACAGAATGAAATCGTACCATCTGATTTCCGTTAATACCTGTTATAGTATCTTCAATTCTTCCTTCAATTGCTTCAACTACAGGCATGTTAACTCCGCTTTTTGCTTTTTGGTCTTTGGTCAAGGTAACCCTATCTCCTATTCTATATCGTATCAACGGCTGATCGTAATTTAAAAAACCTGTAGCAATTACTTCTCCAAATGTGCCATTTTTAACTTCATTACCATCTTCATCCAAAACTTCCATAATTCCGGAGTCGGGACTAAAAAGGAGTTCACCAAACCTATTTTCAGATATCAAACCACATGCTTCCATTCCGCTATACGCATCAAAAACCTTACATTTAAATGCTTTTTCTATTGTTAAGCGCATCTTTTCAGTTAATTTTTCGCTTGATGTCAAAACTGCCTTTAAGATAGGCGGATTTAACTTTTGGTCAATGATAAATTTGGAAAGCAAGTATATACTTACTGCATACCCAATTAAATAATCGGGTTTATGTTTTTTTAATCCACTTAAATAATCGGGAGCAGTGTTTGCAGTAATATGATATGCTGAAAAATATATTTGGGATTCGGCTTTATTAATCCTGTAATACGGTGATTTTAAAGTTGGTTTTGGAAGAACACGCCTTCCTCCAATCATTGCTCTGGACATTGTGTGATTTACACCTGCCCAGTTTCTAACTCTTGCTTCAAAAAGGGCATTCCATTTTCTTTGAACCTCTTTACTGAAAAATATTTTTACAGGGGTACCGGTACTGCCACTGCTATTATAGAAGTTTCCTTTTCTTCTGTTTGATGATAATAATGAGGTTGTTCCAAATTTACGTACATCGTCTTTCGATAAACATGGTAATTTTTTTAAATCGCTAAGCTCAAAACTTTTAAAATCGGCAGCGTTAAAGCCACTTTTGGAATATAATTTATTATAAAAAGGTACTGTTTCAAAGGCATGAATTAGTAATTTCCTCAATTCTACCGTTTGATAATTTTCCCATTCGGTTGCCGTGTAGTTTTCACGATTTTTACATTCAGAAATATTTACTTTAAAATTACCACCATATCTTCTATATTTCCAATAATAACCATATAATGAGATAAAAACGTTTTGAATAAAAACGGGGCTAACAGCGTATATTTTACTTAAAAAGCTCATACATTATTTAAAATTTTCAGCCACTTTTGTTCTACCTTATTAACATCAAACTTTTCAATATACAGGCGTGCATTGTTGGCAATTTCTATGGCTTTATCAGAATTTTCAATTAATTTAATTACACTGGCTTGCATAGCTTTACTATCATTTCGAGCAACTAAAATTCCTGTATTGTCATCTTTTATCAAATATTTCATTCCTCCTGCATTGGTAGAAATTACCGGTAGGCCAAGTGCCATGGCTTCCATAACACTTATTGGCATATTATCAATAGACGTGGTATTTAAAAATACATCAAAATTATTTGCTTTTGCAATCCATTTTTCTTTTGGGAGCACCCCGGTAAATTCTATATTTTCAATTACATTTAACTCTTTTGACAATTTTTTGCATAGTTCTAAGCTTCCATCTTTATCGGGTCCCACCATACACAATTTAACATTTGGATATGGTTCTTTTAAACCGGCAACCACGTGAATAGCCATAAATGGGTTGTAAATACTATCAAAAGCTCTAACCCACAGCAGTTTAGGTTGAATCGATTTTCGCTTTTTGTACTTGTATAATTCTAAATTAATTCCGTTTGGAATAAAATGTGTTGGGATTTTTTTTAAATCGAAAGCCGCTTTTAAATAAAAAGATGGAGCAATGTTAATAAATGAATTTGTAAAAATTAAATTTGAAAAACGTCTATTTTCACTTAACCGCTGTGGTAAATTGCCACCTCTTAAAATTGGTATATATTTTATATGAAACAATCGGGCCAATTGCGACACAATCAGCGCGAAATAAAAATTTGTAGTACTAAACGTATCTATTAAAATACAACCGGTACCTTTTCTATTTTTAAAAACTGTTACACACATATCAATCAGGCGCAAATATTTGTTCTGTTTGTTTGATGCTATAATTACATCAAAATTGTTTTTCCTCAATAATTTAGAAAGAAAATCTAGTGAAGTAGCGTAATTATTTAAACCAGAAAGGTTATTCCCTATATAAACTATTTTTTTCATTACTTACAACTGTAATTACACTAAGTCCATATATAAAAGCAGGAAAAGCGATTCGCATTGCAGAATGGTTAATTGTTAAAAACCAAAAAACAAAAAACGCACTTAAAAAAGCTCTTGGTAAATTAGATTGATTTAAAATGTTTTTTACAGGGACAACAATCAAAATAAGCAATGCAATAATACCTAAGATTCCATGTTCACTTAACAAGCGACTCATTTCATTATGAGATGCCGCCTCAATATCAAACTTTTCCTTTCTGTAAAACTTGCTTCCGCCTACCCCAATTCCAAAAAAAGGATTGTTGTAAAACGATTCTAATTCACTTTTAAACAGAGTTACCCTTCCGGCACTTGCATCTTTTTTCTCAATTCCTAAAGCATTTCTATTAGTATAACGATTTTCGAGCATACCACCGGTAATATTTGATGTATATAACCATAATGCCAACCCAAAAAGTCCGACCAAACCTACATACCTTACTATATTCTTTAACTTATCCTTTTTTGAAATGATAAAAAAAGAAATAAATAACAGAACAGCTGCCAGCGCAGTTATCATTCCTCCTCTACTAAAAGTAATTAATCCTCTAAAAATAAGATATGTAAACATTAATATGTCAATAATAAAAAATAGAAAAAATCTTTTTTTATAATACATGTGAACGGTAAATATAAATATACCCAACCCCAATATTGTGGCAACCTGATTAGGACCAAACCCACCGGAAGCTTCAAAGTTTGATACAGTACCAAAGGCAATATCCTTTATATCGGGTGTTTTAAAATACAAAAGAGTAACCATTGAAATTATTGGCAAACACATGTAAAACAACATTTTAATCAAAAAATTTACCGACAATTTCCTTTTATAAAAATACAAAGCTGCCAACCCCAATAAAATTGGCCCACTCAAATTAAAAGCTATTGCTTTTCGAATGGATTCATTAAACGGGATATTCACAAAAGCTATTCCTATAAGAAGCAATAAAATATAAGCAATATAACTAAACGAAATATGATGTTTCTTTTCTTCAACATACAAGCCTACAAACAAAAATAACAATACAGAATATTTAGGTAATTCGTAAAAAAACATACCGCCCGACATTCTGAACAATACTTCTGCTCCTACCATATACGCACTCCATAAAACTGCTTCGTTGTTTTTATTATTGGATCGTATTATAAATAAAATACCAAAAGCTACAATTATAGCCGAATATATTCGTCCAAAAAATTCAGATAAGAGAAGTACACCCAATAAAAGATGTATACTAACCAGCACAAAACGTGTATTTGTAGAAATTTTATTCAACTGAATAGATCGAAATTAATTTTTTAAAAAATTCTTCTTCAGAATAATTTTGCAATATAAAATTATAAAACATTAAGCCAAAATTTTCTCGCAACGGCTTATTTTGAATCAATTCTATAATTTTTGTCGCAAAAAGCTTTTCATTATTTAAAGGAACTACAAAACCTGTTTCATCGTCTTTTATAACATCTGCACATGCACCAACATTTGTAACTACTACCGGTAATTTTGTCAAACCATATTCTAACAGAGCCACAGGTAAGCCTTCATTTTTTGACCCTAAAATTGCAATAGTAGCTTGCCTCAAAATATGCTTAATATCGGTTTTGTTAGTATACAAAAATATATGATTGACTAATTGTTCGGTTTCTATTAACAGTTTTATTTTGTTTGAATAGGTATCATTAAAATCTGAACCTACCAAATGTAAAGTCCAATTTGGGTAATTTTTATGAATAATTTTAAACGTATTTATAATGTAACCATGGTTTTTTGGTTCTCTAAAATTTGCCAAACAAATAATTCTTTTGTTTTTTTCTCCTTTTAAAATAGTTTCTTTTATTTCTGAATTATAAAATGATGCAAAGTTGTGCAAATACACATTTTTTTTAGCATATAGCTGTTCTTGAGACCAATTTTTCAATTCATTATTTACCGAAATGACGACATCAAAATTAAAAGAGCAGGCTTTTAGAACCAGCAATTTTAAATAATGCATATTGCTACTATTTCCTGAATGATTATGCCAAATAATTCGCACTTTAGGGTGAAACAATTTTATAATTGTTGCAATAAAATATGAGGTGCTGTGGGCATGAAGCAGCTTAATATTATTTTTCTTAACATACCTGTGTAGTTTTTTAATGGCCTTTACATCTATCGCATACCTTTTCCGCAAAAAAGTATATCCTACACTTTTGCACACAAGATTTTTCAAATTGCCTTCATCACGTGTGACACATAAATGTACATTATTACCGAGCTTTGCCAAACCGTTAACTGTATTTACCGTCAATTTTTCTGCTCCGCCGGTATCAAGTGAATCTATGATATGTAAAACCTTTAATTTAATTGTTGTTATTATTAAATGACGTCAAAATATATTGAATTTCGCTTTCAAATTTTTCAAGTGTAAATTGCTGTGACCACAAGGCCGCTTTTTGTATCATGATGTCATATAAAGTTTCATTTATTATAATCTTCTCTATATTACTTACCATATCCTTAACATTTAATTTAGATAGAATCCCACGCTCACCTTTATCAAGCATCTCAGGAATGCAAGACACTTTTCCTGCTACCGGCAAACACCCAAAAAACATTGCCTCTGCCACTACCTTTGGCCACCCTTCAGACTTTGATGGGGCCAGTAAAAAATGTGCTTTCTTAAATGCTTGTTTTAATTCTTGTTTAGAAATATTTCCATTAAGGTGTATAAATTTATATAAATTGTTATTTTTTATATAGTTCTGAAGGGAATTAAATTCTTTACCCTCTCCATAAATATCCAATTTTGATTTATATCCCAAATTATTCAATTCTTGAACAACTTTAATACACAAAAGTGGATTTTTCCCTCTTGAAAGTGCTCCTGCAAACATAAAATAAATGGTTTCAGTGCATTTTTTTTTGTTTATGGCCTCAACCTCTTTTTTTGAAAATGAAGCCGTAAAAAATGGTATGATATTTTTTGATTGTTTTGGCCAGTTACCATAAACTAAAACCTTGCTGTTTTTAGTTAAAAAAGTGTTACTTAAAATCCATTTTTGAACTTTATAACTTAAGGGTTGTTTGCTTGTTGGATCCCAGTTGCCTGCATATTTAAATGTCTTTTGCTTTTTTGGAAAAAATAGTTGCACAAAACAAGCAACCAAGCCAACATTGCCCGGACATCTCACATGGATATGATCTGCTCCTTTCATGGCTTTATAAATTTTGAAAAATACCAGAGGTAGCACAACTAATGTTCTGAAAAAATCAAATATGGTTGTAATATTAAATGCGGGAATTTGTGTAAACTGAATATTCGAAAACTTGTAAGCTTTATCTATTGGTCTCAGATTTTTTTCAGATACCGGTGCAACTACCTTATACTTTTTAAAATTTTTTAACCACAAGTCCATTTCACGCACATAAGGCTCATAAGCAAAAAGCTGATTATTTTTAATTTTATGCGCAGTATGCGTAATAATGGCAATTTTCATTTAGTTATCGGGGTTTCTTCAAAATTAATGAAAATAATCCTGTAAATCTACCCATAGCTTCTTTAAAAGCCTCTGTACCGGTGTTAGAGAAAACATTTGTTAATCTAATACATGCCAACAGAACCGATGTTAGTACCCATTTAATTTTATTTACAGTAGCAGGATTTTTATATTTTACTCGCCAAACATACCAACCGTTTCTTACAACCATTTTTCCGAATTTAAAACTATCAGGTCTACCTAAAGGTTCATGAAAATGTTTAAGTCTAGCACTGGTATTCACAAATAAA
>CAYFFC010000016.1:40946-42075 GCA_964342295.1 uncultured Lutibacter sp.
CCTCTATTTTCTTCATTTACTTTAAAGTAATGTAGATTTTTAAACGAATTATTTAACAATACATGGCCTGTTTTATTATTCTTCGACCCATCAACAACAATAATTTCATGGGGATAAACAAGTTGTTGCTGTAATGCATTAAGCAAGGTTAAAAGCGATTGTGGCCGTTGATATGTACAAATAATTAAACTAAACTTCATAATTATTTGATTCAATTAATTTGTTTGCCCAATATTTACTCGATTTCCAAGCTTTTTGCATTTTATTATAGTATGCAAAAGGGTTTTTCACTTTTTGATGTTTAAAATATTTTAAAAACAACATTAATTTATAACCCAAAAATTGCTCACGGATAGTGTGTTTTAGTTTAAAAACCATAATGGTAGGTGATGGTTTTGGATAATTTTTATCGAAATCCCAATCTCTATTAATTTTATTTCTGAATCCGCCAACAGGTGCTTTTAAATGTATCATTTTTGCAAAAGGAATATACAAAACATCTACACCTAAATTTCTCAATTGCATACCAAAATCGGCATCTTCACCATACCCGAACTCGTATTCCATTCCGAATTTACATTTTTTAGCAACTTCACTTTTAACAAAAGAGGCATTTGTTCCAAAAGAACTCCATTGCATTACTTCTTTTATGCTTTCGGTTTCTCCTCTTTGCAAACAACTAATTGTTGCTGCATTTGCCCTGTATTTATTGATATTCTCAAATGCTTTAGACAGTAAATTTGCAGAAAACTCTATATCGTCATCTGCAAAAAACACCCAATTTGAAGTTACTTTTTCCAATGCAACATTTCGCGCATTGCAAGCTCCTAACTTATTGATAACTATGTGTTCAATTTTAAAGGGCCAACTATTTTTTATATAATTTAATTCGGATTTGTTTTTTCCTGTTGGATCTTGCTCAACAAGTATAATTCTTCTCGGTAAAAGAGTTTGCTTGGCAAAACAGTCCAACACTTTTTTTAAATAGTGTTTTCTGCCTAAAGTTGGTATTATTACATCAACTTCGGTTTCATTCTTAGCTTCTGAACTTTGCGGAATCAAATCTGAATAATCTGAAGCAATTTTTAAGTTCGATTTAAAAATCAGCTTAAAAAAACTTATTATTACA
>CAYFFC010000017.1:0-40657 GCA_964342295.1 uncultured Lutibacter sp.
TAACAAGAAAGAGGTATTACCATTACCTCTGCTGCTACACATTGTGAATGGCCGTATAGAGGTCATAATTATGCAGTAAATATTATTGATACTCCGGGTCACGTTGATTTTACTGTTGAAGTTGAGCGTTCACTTAGAGTGTTAGATGGTGTTGTTGCATTATTTAGTGCTGTTGATGGGGTTGAACCACAATCTGAAACTGTATGGAGACAGGCCGATAAGTATAGAGTTCCTCGATTGGGGTTTGTAAATAAAATGGATCGCCAGGGGGCTGACTTTTTTAATGTGTGTACTCAAGTTAAGGAAATGTTAGGTGGTAACCCGGTTCCTTTACAAGTTCCAATTGGTGAAGAAATTGACTTTAAAGGTGTTGTTGATCTAATTTCAAAAAAAGCTATTGTTTGGAATGAAGGTGATATGGGAATGACGTATGAAGAAATTGAAATTCCGGCAGAATTAGTTGATGATGTTGAAAAATACAGAGCTGAATTGGTTGAGGCGGTTGCAGAATATGATGAAGAATTGTTAGAAAAATTCTTTGAAGATGAAAATTCTATTACCGAAGATGAAATTATAGCTGCTTTACGTGCGGCTACTATTGATATGTCTATCATACCAATGATGTGTGGTTCAGCCTTTAAAAATAAAGGAGTTCAGGCAATGTTGGATGCAGTTATGCGTTTCTTGCCATCTCCATTGGATATTGAAGCTATTGAAGGAACAAATCCTGATACCGGCGAAGCTGCTTTTAGAAAACCGGATGTAAAAGAACCTTTCTCTGCTTTGGCATTTAAAATTGCTACCGATCCTTTTGTTGGTCGTTTGGCGTTTTTCCGTGCTTATTCAGGAGCCTTAGATGCGGGTTCTTACGTTTTAAATACACGCTCTGGTAAAAAGGAACGTATTTCACGTATTTACCAAATGCATTCTAATAAGCAAGAGCCTATTAGCAGAATTGAAGCCGGTGATATTGGAGCTGCTGTAGGGTTTAAAGATTTAAAAACTGGTGATACTATTTGTGATGAAAAACACCCAATAGTATTAGAAAGTATGAGTTTCCCTGACCCGGTTATTGGTATTGCTGTTGAACCTAAAACAAAGGCTGATGTGGATAAATTAGGATTAGCCTTAGGGAAATTAGCTGAAGAAGACCCTACTTTCCAAGTAAAAACAGATGAAGCTTCCGGACAAACTATTATTTCAGGAATGGGTGAATTACACCTTGAAATTATTGTTGACCGGTTAAAGCGCGAGTTTAAAGTTGAAGTAAACGAAGGACAACCTCAGGTTGAATACAAAGAAGCAATTACTTCAAAAGCAGATCACCGTGAAGTTTATAAAAAGCAATCTGGTGGACGTGGTAAATTTGCTGATATCAAATTTATTATGGAACCTGTTTCAGATGGGGAAACCGGATTGGTATTTGTAAATGAAATCAAAGGTGGTAATATTCCAAAAGAATACATTCCTTCTGTTGAAAAAGGTTTCAAAATGGCCATGAAAAACGGACCTTTAGCAGGTTATGAAATGGATAGTATGAAGATAACGTTATACGATGGTTCTTTCCATGCGGTAGATTCGGATCAGTTATCATTCGAATTAGCGGCTAAATTGGGCTATAAAGCGGCTTCAAAAGCGGCTAAAGCGGTAATTTTAGAGCCAATAATGAAATTGGAGGTTGTTACTCCTGAAGAAAATATGGGTGATGTTGTTGGTGATTTAAATCGTAGAAGAGGACAAGTAAACTCAATGGATGATAGAGCCGGTGCGAAAGTTGTGAAAGCAAATGTTCCATTATCAGAAATGTTTGGTTATGTAACAACATTACGTACCCTGTCTTCTGGTAGAGCTACATCGTCAATGGAGTTTTCACACTATGCTGAAACACCATCAAATATAGCGGAAGAAGTAATAGCAAAAGTTAAAGGTTAATCTCTAAATTATTAACGATGAGTCAAAAAATTAGAATAAAATTAAAATCATACGATTACAATTTAGTAGATAAATCTGCTGAAAAAATCGTTAAAACGGTAAAAAATACGGGTGCTGCAGTAACAGGACCAATACCATTACCTACTCATAAAAAGATTTTTACAGTTTTGCGTTCACCACACGTAAATAAAAAATCTAGAGAGCAATTCCAATTAAGTTCATACAAACGTTTATTAGACATTTATAGTTCTTCATCAAAAACTATTGATGCTTTAATGAAGTTAGAACTTCCAAGCGGAGTTGAGGTAGAAATTAAAGTATAAGTACTTTAATGCTGAGATTGAATATCTCAGTAACTTGTCCGGAGCGATTGACGAAGGAAAAACGGAAAAATACATCAGGGTTGAAGTATTTTGACCCTGTTTTTTTGAAATAAAAACAAATAAAAATTAATAATTAATTAAATTAAAATGTCTGGGTTAATAGGAAGAAAAATCGGAATGACCAGTTTGTTTGACGAGAATGGGAAAAATATCCCATGTACCGTTATTGAAGCAGGTCCTTGCGTAGTTACCCAAGTCAGAACCGAAGAGGTTGACGGGTACAATGCCCTTCAACTTGGTTTCGATGACAAAACGGCAAAAAGCTCTAATAAAGCTTTAGATGGTCACTTTAAAAAGGCCGGTACTGTTGCCAAAAAGAAAGTTGTTGAATTCCAAGGGTTTGAAGGTGAACACAAATTAGGCGATGAACTTACTGTTGAAGTTTTTGCTGAAGGTGAATTTGTTGATGTTTCAGCAACATCTAAAGGGAAAGGATTTCAAGGGGTTGTTAAGCGTCATGGTTTTGGCGGTGTGGGTCAAGCTACACACGGTCAGCACAACCGTTTAAGAGCTCCGGGTTCAATTGGTGCTGCATCTTATCCTGCAAGAGTATTTAAAGGAATGCGAATGGCAGGTAGAATGGGAGGAAAAAAAGTTACAGTTCAAAATTTAAGAGTTTTAAAAGTAGTTGCTGAAAAGAATTTACTTGTTGTTAAAGGAGCAGTTCCGGGACACAAAAACGCTTATGTAATTATTCAGAAATAATGAAAGTATCAGTTTTAGACATACAAGGAAAAGATACAGGAAGAAAAGTTGAACTTTCTGATGCTGTATATGGAATTGAGCCAAATAAGCACGCGGTTTATTTAGATGTTAAACAGTACTTGGCCAATAAAAGACAAGGGACACATAAATCTAAAGAGAGAGCTGAAATTACCGGAAGTACTCGAAAAATTAAAAAACAAAAAGGTACAGGTACAGCTAGAGCAGGTAGTATAAAATCACCTATTTTTAGAGGTGGAGGTAGAATATTTGGTCCAAGGCCTAAGGATTATTCTTTTAAATTAAATAAAAATTTGAAAAGATTAGCTCGTAAATCAGCCTTGAGTATCCAAGCAAAAGATAACAATATTATTGTTGTTGAAGATTTTAATTTTGAAACACCAAAAACTAAAAACTTTATTGAAGTTTTGCAAGGGCTTGGTATTGAGGGGAAAAAATCGTTGTTTGTATTGGCTGAACCAAATAATAATGTATATTTGTCATCGCGCAATTTGAAAAGATTAAAAACTGTAACTAACACAGGTTTAAGCACTTACGAAGTGTTGCATGCAAATAAAATTGTTCTTTCTGAGAGTTCATTAGAAGGAATTGAGTCTAATTTAAGCAAATAGGTAATAGAAAATGAGTATTTTAATTAAACCTATTATTACGGAAAAAGCCACAAATGACAGCGAGTTATTTAACCGTTACGCATTTGTTGTTGATAAAAGAGCTAACAAACTTGAAATTAAAGATGCTGTAGAGCAAATGTACGGTGTTACAATTGAGAGTGTTAAAACAATGAACTACCCGGTAGAGCGAAAAACAAAATACACTAAAAGTGGTATTGTTCAAGCGAAATCAGGTGCTTATAAAAAAGCAATCGTTCAGTTAGCTGAAGGAGATAATATTGATTTTTACAGCAATATCTAAGGAAGATAAAAAATGTCAGTTAGAAAATTAAAACCAATAACACCAGGTCAGCGTTTTAGAGTTGTAAATGGGTTCGACACCATCACAACTGATAAGCCGGAGAAGAGTTTATTAGCTCCGAAAAAAAGGTCTGGAGGTCGAAACAACAAAGGAAAAATGACGATGCGCTATGTTGGCGGTGGTCATAAAAAACAATACCGTATTATTGATTTCAAAAGAAATAAAGACGGTATTCCTGCAACCGTTAAATCCATTGAGTATGATCCAAACCGTACTGCATTTATTGCATTATTAGTGTATGCAGATGGTGAAAAGAGATATATAATTGCTCAAGGCGGTTTAAAGGTTGGTCAAACAGTAATTTCAGGAGAAGGAGCAACACCTGATATTGGAAATACAATGTTATTAAGTAAAATTCCTTTAGGAACCACCATTTCTTGTATAGAGTTACATCCGGGGCAAGGAGCCGTATTGGCACGTAGTGCCGGTTCATTTGCTCAGTTAATGGCAAGAGATGGTAAATATGCAACCATTAAATTACCTTCAGGTGAAACTAGAATGATTTTGTTGACCTGTAAGGCTACAATAGGTGTTGTATCTAATTCAGATCATCAATTATTAGTTTCCGGTAAAGCCGGTAGAACACGTTGGTTAGGAAGAAGACCACGTACAAGACCGGTTGTAATGAACCCTGTTGATCACCCAATGGGGGGTGGTGAAGGACGTTCATCCGGAGGGCATCCTAGATCTAGAAATGGTATACCTGCTAAAGGTTACAAAACCAGATCTAAGACCAAAGCGAGTAATAAGTATATTATAGAACGTAGAAAAAAATAATTGAGATATGGCACGTTCATTAAAAAAAGGACCTTACGTTTTTCATAAACTTGAGAAAAAAGTTCAAGGAAATATTGAGTCTGGTAAAAAAACAGTAATCAAAACTTGGTCTAGAGCCTCTATGATTACACCTGACTTTGTAGGACAAACAATAGCCGTTCACAACGGACGCCAATTTGTACCGGTTTATATTACCGAGAATATGGTAGGGCATAAATTAGGAGAGTTTTCACCAACACGTTCGTATAGAGGACATGCAGGTGCAAAAAATAAAGGAAAAAAATAAGTAGGTAATCATGGGAGTTCGTAAAAAACAAAGAGCACAACAGATAAAAGAGGAGAAAAAGCAATTAGCTTTTGCTAAGCTTACAGGTTGTCCTACATCACCAAGAAAAATGCGTATTGTAGCCGATTTAGTTAGAGGTGTTGAAGTTGAAAAAGCACTTCAAATCTTAAAATTCAATGCAAAAGAAGCGTCAGTAAATCTTGAAAAATTATTATTAAGCGCCATTGCAAACTGGCAGGCTAAAAATGAAGATGCAAGTATTGAGGATGCAGGATTATTTGTAAAAGAAATATACGTAGATAGCGCTGGAATGTTAAAAAGATTAAGACCGGCACCACAAGGTCGTGCACACAGAATTAGAAAACGTTCTAATCACGTTACATTAATTTTAGGAAGTAAAAACGTTAGCAATTAATCATAAGTAGAAATGGGACAAAAAACAAATCCAATAGGAAACCGAATAGGAATTATCAGAGGATGGGAATCTAACTGGTATGGAGGAAGAAACTACGGAGATAAGATTGCCGAAGACGATAAAATAAGAAGGTATATACATGCCAGATTATCAAAAGCAAGTGTTTCAACCATAATTATTGAGCGTACACTTAAACTTGTAACCGTTACTATCACTACTGCCAGACCAGGAATTATTATTGGTAAAGGTGGGCAAGAGGTAGACAAGTTAAAAGAAGAGCTTAAAAAAATTACCGGTAAAGAAGTACAAATTAATATTTTTGAAATTAAACGCCCTGAATTGGATGCGCGTTTGGTTGCAGCAAGTATTGCTCGACAAATTGAGAATAGAATTTCTTATCGTAGAGCAATTAAAATGGCTATAGCAGCAACAATGCGTATGAATGCTGAAGGAATTAAGGTGCAAATTTCGGGCCGTTTAAATGGTGCTGAGATGGCACGTTCAGAGCACTATAAAGAAGGAAGAATCCCTCTTTCTACCTTTAGAGCAGATATTGATTATGCACTTGCAGAAGCTCATACAACTTACGGACGTTTAGGCGTAAAAGTATGGATTATGAAAGGCGAAGTTTATGGTAAAAGAGAGCTGTCACCACTTGTGGGATTATCTAAAAAGCAAGGTAAAGGTGGCGGAGCGAAAAGATCACAAGCTCGTAGAAGAAAATAAATTTTTAAAATTTAGAAGGTAAAATGTTACAGCCAAAGAGAGTAAAATATCGTAGAGTACAAAAAGGCAAAGGAAACATGAGTGGGAATTCCGGAAGAGGACATCAATTGTCTAACGGAATGTTTGGTATAAAAGCCTTAGATCAAAATTTAATTACATCTCGTCAAATAGAAGCAGCCCGTGTAGCGGCAACGCGTTACATGAAAAGGGAAGGACAATTATGGATTAAGATATTTCCGGACAAACCAATCACCAAAAAACCATTAGAAGTTCGTATGGGTAAAGGTAAAGGTGCACCGGAATATTTTGTTGCAGTTGTAAAGCCCGGCAGAATTATGTTTGAAGTAGGTGGTGTACCAATTGATGTAGCAAAAGAAGCATTAAGATTAGCTGCGCAAAAACTTCCTGTTAAAACAAAGTTTATTGTAGCAAGAGATTTTGATAACGCATAATAACCGATTTAAAAATGAAACAATCAGAAATTATAGAATTATCAACCGAAGAGTTACAAGAAAAACTTGGAAGTTTAAAGAAGAGTTATGCTGATCTAAAAATGGCTCATGCAATTTCGCCATTGGAAAACCCAATTCAATTGAGAGCCCTTAGAAGAACTGTTGCACGTGTTGCTACAGAATTAACTAAAAGAGAATTACAATAATTGTATTCAGTACTAAAAGATGGAAAAAAGAAATCTTAGAAAAGAGAGAATAGGCGTTGTTTCGAGTAACAAAATGGAGAAATCTATTGTAGTTGCCGAAGTTAAAAAAGTGAAACACCCTATGTACGGTAAATTCGTGTTGAGCACTAAAAAATATGTGGCACACGATGAGAAAAATGATTGCAATATTGGAGATACTGTTAGAATAATGGAAACACGTCCAATGAGTAAATCAAAACGTTGGAGGTTAGTAGAAATCCTAGAAAGAGCTAAATAATATGTTACAGACAGAATCAAGATTAAAAGTAGCAGACAATACAGGAGCTAAGGAAGTGTTAGTAATCCGCGTTTTAGGTGGAACCAAAAAACGTTATGCTTCAATAGGAGATAAAATTGTGGTAACAATTAAAGATGCTACTCCAAACGGAACAGTTAAAAAAGGTCAGGTTTCTAGAGCAGTTGTTGTTAGAACGAAGAAAGAAGTTAGAAGAAAAGACGGATCTTATATTAGATTTGACGACAATGCATGTGTATTGTTAGATGCTTCTGAAGAAATGAAAGGTACCCGTGTATTTGGACCTGTTGCAAGAGAGCTTCGTGAAAAACAATTTATGAAAATTGTATCATTAGCACCTGAAGTGCTTTAATAAATTATTAAGATTATGAAATTAAAGATAAAATCAGGAGATACTGTTAGAGTAATGGCAGGCGACCATAAAGGTGAAGAAGGTAAAGTTGTGAAAATTTACCCTGCTAAAAACAGAGCGATTGTAGAAGGTGTTAATATGATTTCAAAACACACAAAACCTAGCGCGCAAAACCCACAAGGAGGTATTGTAAAAAAAGAAGCTTCTATTCATATTTCTAATTTAATGTTACTTGAAAATGGTGAAGTAACTAAAGTTGGATTTAGAATGGAAGGTGATAAAAAAGTTAGGTTTTCAAAAAAATCTGATAAAGCAATTTAGTTATGGCCTATATACCAAGACTTAAAGAAGAATATAAAAGTAGAGTTATGAAAGCTCTTACTGATGAATTTGGCTACAAAAACGTAATGCAAGTTCCTAAATTACAAAAAATTGTAATTAGTAAAGGAGTTGGTGCTGCGGTAGCTGATAAGAAATTAATTGATTATGCCGTTGATGAGTTGACTAAAATTTCTGGTCAAAAGGCTGTTTCAACAATATCTAAAAAAGACGTTGCAACCTTTAAATTACGAAAAGGAATGCCAATAGGTGCTAAAGTTACCTTAAGAGGTGAAAGAATGTACGAATTTTTAGATAGGTTGGTAACTGCTTCCTTACCGCGTGTAAGAGATTTTAACGGAATTAAAGCAAATGGTTTTGATGGTAGAGGAAACTACAATTTAGGTATTACAGAGCAAATCATTTTCCCTGAAATTGATATTGACAAAGTAAACAAAATTAGTGGTATGGATATTACTTTTGTAACATCTGCTCCAACCGATAAGGAAGCAAAATCATTATTAAGTGAATTAGGTTTACCATTTAAAAAGAAATAAGGAATGGCTAAAGAATCAATGAAAGCCCGTGAGGTTAAAAGACAAAAGCTAGTTGCAAAATATGCTGAAAAACGAAAAGCTTTAAAAGAAGCCGGCGATTATGAAGCATTGCAAAAACTTCCTAAAAACGGTTCACCTGTACGTTTGCACAATCGTTGTAAATTAACAGGAAGACCAAAAGGGTATATGAGACAATTTGGAATTTCACGTGTAACATTTCGTGAAATGGCAAATCAAGGATTAATCCCTGGAGTTAAAAAAGCTAGTTGGTAAAAAATATGAATTGGTTTCAGGTTCGGAACTAATCCGAAAACCAAAACCGTAAATTTAAATAAAATGATTACAGATCCAATCGCAGATTATCTAACACGAGTTAGAAATGCAATTAGCGCGGGACATAGAGTTGTTGAAATTCCGGCTTCTAAAATTAAGAAAGAAATGACCAAGATCTTATTTGATCAAGGTTTTATTTTGAGTTACAAATTTGATGATGAAAGTGTTCAAGGTATTATTAAAATAGCTTTGAAATACGATAAAAATACTAAGGCATCAGTAATAAAAAAATTACAACGTGTAAGTACACCGGGTTTACGTAAGTATGTTGGTGCAAATGATATGCCACGTGTATTGAATGGTTTAGGTATTGCTATAGTTTCTACATCAAAAGGAGTTATGACCAACAAAAAAGCTCGTCAGGAGCATGTTGGAGGAGAAGTTTTATGTTACGTATATTAATAAAGAACTAAACAAAGATGTCAAGAATAGGAAATAACCCAATAACATTACCAGAAGGCGTTACTTTTGAAGTAAACGGAAACGTGGTAACTGTTAAAGGTAAGTTAGGAGAATTAACACAAGAAATTACTGACGGAATAACTGTTAAAGTTGAAGACGGTTCATTAATAGTTGAGCGTCCTTCAGATAGCAAAAGCCATAAAGCCAAGCATGGATTGTTTAGAGCCTTATTAAGTAATATGGTTAACGGTGTTTCAAAAGGTTGGACTAAAGAACTTGAACTTGTTGGAGTAGGTTATAGAGCAAGCAATCAAGGTCAAGTATTGGATTTAGCTTTAGGTTTTTCTCACAATATAGTTTTAGATATAGCTCCGGAAGTTAAAGTTGAAACAATTTCAGAAAAAGGTAAAAACCCAATAGTAAAATTAACTTCATTTGATAAACAACTTGTTGGTGCTGTTGCGGCTAAGATTCGTTCGTTCCGTAAACCTGAACCATATAAAGGAAAAGGAGTTAAATTTGTTGGAGAAGAATTAAGAAGAAAAGCAGGTAAATCTGCATAATAAGTTATAGTATTATGGCATTATCAAAGCTTGAAAGAAGACAAAGAATTAAGCATAGAATTAGAAAAATTTCTTTTGGAACGGCTGAAAAACCAAGATTATCGGTATTTAGAAGTAATAAAGAAATATATGCTCAATTAATAGATGATACTAAAGGTACTACTATTGTATCGGCATCATCAAGAGATAAAGAATTAGAAACAACAGGATCAAAATCTGATGTAGCTAAGCAAGTAGGTAAAAGTATTGCTGAAAAAGCTGCAAAAGCCGGATTTGAATCGGTTGCTTTTGATAGAAATGGATTTTTGTATCACGGTAGAGTGAAGGCTCTAGCAGACGCTGCACGAGAAGCAGGTTTAAAATTTTAGTAAATTATGTATCATAAATACAAAAACGTAGAAAGAGTTAAACCTAGTGGGTTAGAACTACAAGATCATTTAGTTGGTGTTCAAAGAGTTACTAAAGTAACTAAGGGTGGTAGAGCCTTTGGTTTTTCTGCAATAGTTGTTGTTGGAGATGGAAATGGTGTTGTAGGGCACGGTTTAGGAAAATCTAAAGATGTGGCTTCAGCAATTGCTAAGGCAATTGAAGATGCTAAGAAAAATTTGGTAAGAATTCCAATTATTAATCAAACATTACCACACGAGCAAAAAGGTAAATTTGGTGGGGCAAGAGTATTTTTAAAGCCTGCTTCACATGGTACCGGAGTTATTGCCGGTGGTGCGGTACGTGCGGTACTTGAGTCGGTTGGTGTACATGATGTATTATCAAAATCTCAGGGATCATCAAATCCACACAACGTTGTTAAAGCAACATTTGATGCTTTATTACAATTGCGTAGTGCAAGTATGATAGCACAGGAAAGAGGAATTTCTTTAGAAAAAGTATTTAAAGGATAAAACAAGGATTACGATGGCAAAAATTAGAGTAACACAAGTTAAAAGTAAAATAAGACGTCCTCAAAACCAAAAGAGAACTCTTGAGGCACTTGGATTACATAAGATTGATCAAGTAGTTGAACACGAAGCTACACCGTCAATCCTTGGAATGGTAAATAAAGTTAAACACTTAATTTCTGTTGAAGAAGTTAAATAACATTCAATAAAGAGATGACATTAAATAACTTACAACCTGCAAAAGGATCGGTTAAAACACAAGGTAAACGTGTTGGTAGAGGTCAAGGTTCCGGTAAAGGAGGTACCGCTACAAGAGGTCATAAAGGGGCTAAGTCGCGTTCAGGGTATTCAAGAAAAGTTGGATTTGAAGGTGGACAAATGCCTTTGCAAAGACGTGTGCCTAAATTTGGTTTTAAAAACATGAACCGTAAAGAGTATGTAGGTGTAAACTTGCATAAACTGCAAGAATTGGTTGATAATAAGAAGGTTACTGATACTATTACATTAGATGTATTGGTTGAAAACCGTTTAGCTCGTAGAAATGATTTAGTGAAAATTTTAGGAAATGGCGAGTTAAAAGCTAAATTAAATGTAACTGTTCATAAATTTACGGCAACTGCGAAAGCTGCAATTGAAAATCCTGGAGGTAAAGCAGAAACGTTATAATTATTGTTAGATGAAAAAATTAATTCAAACCATAAAAGACATTTGGACTATAGAAGAACTTAGAAATAAGATTCTATTAACACTTGGATTTATGGCAATTTACCGTTTAGCTGCTCAGGTTCCATTACCGGGAATTGATATTACTGCTGCCCAAACAGCACTTCAAAATCAAACCAGTGGTGGAGGAATTTTAGGATTACTTGATATGTTTACAGGAGGTGCGTTTGCACAAGCCTCAATTGTAGCATTAGGAATTATGCCTTACATATCAGCCTCAATTGTTGTTCAATTAATGGGTATTGCTGTACCTTACTTACAAAAGCTTCAAAAAGATGGGGAAAGTGGAAGAAAGAAGATAAATCAAATTACACGTTGGTTGACTATTGCCATTACTATGGTTCAAGGTCCTGCGTATATTACTAACATTTATCAATTAATTCCTTCATCGGCATTTTATATTAGTGGTACTATGTTTTGGTTAAGCTCAATGGTTATTCTTACAGCAGGTACTATTTTTGCAATGTGGTTGGGTGAAAAGATAACTGATAAAGGAATAGGTAATGGTATATCATTATTAATTATGATAGGTATTATTGCCCGATTCCCTGAGTCATTTATTCAAGAAACAGTATCAAAGGTAACAGCTTCCAATGGTGGATTGATAATGATATTAATTGAAGTAATAGTTTGGTTCCTAGTAATTCTGCTATGTGTTTACTTGGTAACTGCTGTTCGAAGAGTAGCGGTACAATATGCCAGAAAAACAGTGGCTGGAAATATTAGAAGTGTTGCAGGGACAAGAGACTATATTCCATTAAAGCTAAACGCTTCCGGCGTAATGCCAATTATATTTGCTCAGGCAATTATGTTTGCACCTGCGTTGTTGGCCGGATCAGAAAATCAAACAATAAAATCTATTGGTATTGCTTTTTCTGATATGTTTGGATTATGGTATAACTTACTATTTGCATTTTTAATAATTGTATTTAGTTATTTTTATACTGCTATTACAATACCAACTAATAAAATGGCTGACGATTTAAAAAGAAGCGGTGGTTTTATACCGGGTATTAGGCCAGGAAAAGATACCGGTGAATTATTAGATAGAATTTTATCATTAATTACATTCCCGGGTTCATTATTTTTAGCTGGAGTTGCAATTTTACCGGCAATTGTTGTTAAATTTGGATTAACCCAATCTTGGGCTTTATTTTATGGTGGTACCTCATTATTAATTATGGTAGGAGTTGCTATAGATACCATTCAGCAAATAAATTCACATTTGTTAAACCGTCATTACGATGGATTAATGAAAAAAGGAACTAAAAGAAAATCAGTAGCATAATGGCAAAACAACCAGCAATACAACAAGATGGAACAATTACAGAAGCTTTGTCTAATGCAATGTTTCGAGTAGAGTTGGAGAACGGACATATTGTAACCGCTCATATATCGGGTAAAATGCGTATGCATTATATAAAATTATTACCCGGTGATAAAGTAAAATTGGAAATGAGTCCGTACGATTTAACAAAAGCAAGAATTACTTACAGATATTAAAGTACAAACGATGAAAGTTAGAGCATCAGTAAAAAAGAGAAGTGCCGAGTGCAAAATTGTGCGTAGAAAAGGCAGATTATATGTAATCAATAAAAAGAATCCTAGATTTAAACAAAGACAAGGATAATTATGGCAAGAATAGCAGGTATTGATATTCCTAAAAATAAAAGAGGAGTTATTGCATTAACTTATATTTTTGGAATTGGTAAAAGTAGAGCTAAAGAAATTTTAGCTGCAGCAAAAGTTGACGAAGGAACTAAAGTTCAAGATTGGACAGATGAAGAAATTCATGACATTCGTGAACAGGTTGGTAATTATACTATTGAAGGTGAATTACGTTCAGAAGTTCAGTTAAGCGTTAAGCGTTTAATGGATATTGGATGTTACAGAGGTATTCGTCACAGAACCGGTTTACCTTTAAGAGGACAACGTACTAAAAACAATTCTCGTACTAGAAAGGGTAAGAGAAAAACTGTGGCTAATAAGAAAAAAGCAACTAAATAATAACTAAATAATATGGCGAAAGCAAGTTCAAAAAAACGTAAAGTTATTGTTGAGGCGGTTGGTGAAGCACACATCACAGCTTCATTCAACAATATTATTATATCACTTACCAATAAAAAAGGTGATGTAATTTCTTGGTCATCGGCCGGTAAAATGGGATTTAGAGGTTCAAAAAAGAACACCCCTTATGCTGCGCAATTGGCTGCTGAAGATTGTGCACGTGTTGCACATGAAGCGGGTATGCGTAAAGTTAAGGTGTATGTAAAAGGACCTGGTAACGGTAGAGAATCTGCAATTAGATCAATTCACAATTTAGGAATTGAAGTATCAGAAATTATTGACGTTACACCATTACCTCATAATGGTTGTAGACCACCAAAAAGAAGAAGAGTATAATTAATAAATTTTAACCGATAGGAGTGTTTGATTATCGAAGGATAAGCCTTAATTCATAATCCCTATCATTAGTAACTAGAGATGGCAAGATATACAGGACCACAAACTAAAATTGCTCGTAAATTTGGAGAAGCAATTTTTGGAGATGATAAGTCTTTTGAAAAAAGAAATTATCCTCCTGGACAACATGGAAACAACAGACGAAGAGGGAAAAAATCTGAGTACGCAATCCAGTTGGCCGAAAAGCAAAAAGCAAAATATACCTATGGTATTTTAGAGAGACAATTCTCAAACTTATTTAAAAAAGCATCGAGTAGTAAAGGTATTACCGGTGAAATTTTACTTCAACTATGTGAATCAAGATTAGATAACGTTGTATACAGATTGGGTATTGCTCCTAGTCGTAGAGCAGCACGTCAGTTAGTTTCACACCGTCACATTACTGTAAATGGCGAATTGGTAAACATTCCATCTTATTCTTTAAGAGCTGGAGATGTTGTTGCTGTGAGAGAGAAATCAAAATCATTAGAAGCTATTGAAAACTCTTTAGCAAATCGTTCTGATGCATATGAATGGCTTTCTTGGAATGCAGATACTAAGCAAGGAAATTTTGTAAGCGTTCCGGAACGTATTCAAATTCCTGAAAATATTAAGGAACAATTAATCGTAGAGTTATACTCTAAATAATTTTAAAGATACCAATTCAATTATGGCAATTTTAAATTTTCAAAAGCCCGATAAAGTAATTATGATTGATTCTACCGATTTTAGTGGTAGATTTGAATTTAGACCGTTAGAACCTGGTTTTGGTTTAACTGTAGGTAATGCTTTAAGAAGGGTGTTGTTATCTTCATTAGAAGGTTTTGCAATAACATCACTTCGTATTGAAGGTATTGAGCACGAATTTTCAACAATTAAAGGTGTTGTTGAAGATGTAACTGAAATTATTTTAAACTTAAAGCAAGTTCGCTTTAAAAAGCAAATTGAAGAAACCGATAGAGAAACTGTTAATATCTCTATTTCAAATCAAGAACAGTTAACAGCTGGAGATTTGCAAAAATTTATTTCAGGATTCCAAGTTTTAAATCACGATTTGGTTATTTGTAATATGGAAAAATCTGTTTCATTAGATTTTGAGATAACCATTGAGAAAGGACGTGGTTTTGTACCTGCTGAAGAAAATAAAAAATCTGGAGTTGCTTTAGGAACTATTTTCACCGATTCTATTTTTACACCAATTAAAAATGTAAAATACGCTGTTGAAAATTTCCGTGTAGAGCAAAAAACAGATTATGAAAAATTAGTTTTTGACATTGATACCGATGGCTCAATTGCACCTAAAGATGCGTTAACAGAAGCGGCTAAAATATTAATTCATCACTTTATGTTATTCTCTGATGAGCGAATTACTTTAGAAGCTGATGAAATAGCTCAAACTGAAACGTATGATGAAGAATCATTACATATGCGTCAGTTGTTAAAAACAAAATTAGTGGATATGGACTTATCTGTTCGAGCACTTAATTGTTTAAAGGCTGCAGAAGTTGATACTTTAGGAGATTTGGTATCATTTAATAAAAATGATTTAATGAAGTTCCGTAATTTCGGAAAGAAATCGTTAACCGAACTTGATGAATTAGTTCACAATAAAGGGTTAAGTTTTGGAATGGATTTAAGTAAGTATAAATTAGATAAAGATTAATTTAAAACTTCGGTTTTAATTTTGATAAGATAAGAGATGAGACACGGAAAGAAATTTAATCACTTAGGAAGAAAAACAGCTCACAGAAGAGCTATGTTGGCAAACATGGCTTGCTCTTTAATTGAGCACAAGCGTATAAATACAACTGTTGCTAAAGCTAAAGCATTACGCACCTTTGTTGAACCGTTAATTACTAAATCTAAAAATGATACTACACATAATCGTAGGGTAGTTTTTAGTTATTTGCGAAACAAATATGCGGTTAGCGAATTATTTAAAGAAGTTTCTGTAAAAGTTGCTGACAGGCCGGGTGGATATGTACGAATTATTAAATTAGGAAATCGTCAAGGAGATAATGCCGATATGGCTATGATTGAATTGGTTGACTATAATACTACATACAACCCTAACAGTAAAAAGAAAAAGAAGACTACTCGTAGAAGAAGCAAGTCTAAAAAAGCTGAAACTGTTGAAGCAACAACTGAAGCGGCTGTTGAAACAACTGAAGAAAAACAAGACGATAAATAATGAAAAGTCGTTGATAAGAATAAAGGGATAAATTATTTATAATTTATCCTTTTTTTTATATTTGAAATTTAAGTAAAACATTAAGTCACTACAAACTAATGAAATACAAAAAACAAAATAAAGCAATTTTATTACTGCAAGACGGAACCGTTTTTGAAGGTAAATCAATAGGTGTTGAAGGAACAGCTTTTGGTGAAATTTGTTATAATACCGGAATGACAGGCTATCAGGAGGTTTTTACAGACCCCTCATATTTTGGCCAGTTAATGGTAACAACTAACGCCCACATTGGTAATTATGGTGTTAACGATAGAGAAATTGAGTCGGATTCAATTAAAATAGCCGGGTTGGTTTGTAAAAATTTTAGTTTTAATTATTCACGAAGCAATGCCAACAAATCCCTTGAAAATTATTTTCAAGAACATAATTTAATGGCTATATCTGATATTGATACAAGGGCAGTAGTGAGCTATATTCGTGATAAAGGGGCTATGAATGCCATTATTTCAACAAATACCAATATAGAAGAGTTAAAGGAGGAGTTGAAAACAGTTCCCAATATGAAAGGGCTGGATTTAGCATCAAAAGTTTCTACAAAAAAAGCTTATTTTTTTGGTAATGAAAACGCCACGTATAAAATTGCTGCATTAGATTTAGGAATTAAAACAAATATACTTAGAAATTTTGCAAAACGCGATTGTTACGTAAAAGTATTTCCTCACAATGCTACATTTGAAGAAATGCAGGCATTTGAACCGGATGGTTATTTTTTATCAAACGGACCTGGAGACCCGGAGCCGTTAATGGACGCTCAAAATTTGGCAAAAGAAATTATTGATAAAAATTTACCACTTTTTGGAATTTGCTTAGGACATCAGGTAATTGCTTTAGCAAATGGTATCTCAACATATAAAATGCATAATGGCCATAGAGGAATCAATCATCCGGTTATAAACAAAATTACCGGAAAAGGTGAAATTACGTCTCAAAATCATGGATTTGTAGTAAATAGAGATGATGTAGAAAATCATTCTGAATTTGAAATTACACACATTCATTTAAACGACCAAACATTGGCAGGTATGCGTATGAAAACTAAAAATTGTTTTTCTGTTCAATATCATCCTGAGGCAAGCCCTGGACCTCATGATGCATCCTATTTGTTTGATCAATTTATTGAAAATTTGAAATAAACCTTAAGCCACTGATTTTCCAGTGGTTTTTTTAATCCTTTAAAAGCGAAAACGTTATCGTACAATAGCAGTAAATTTAAGAGAAAATTGCCCTATAATTTGTACCTTGCACTAACAAAAATAACCTAAAAAAATATTAAAAAATGAGTATAATTTTAAGTGTCCATGCACGTCAAATTTTCGATTCAAGAGGCAACCCAACTGTTGAGGTTGATGTAGTTACGGAAAATGGTGTTTTGGGCAGAGCGGCTGTTCCGTCAGGAGCTTCAACCGGAGAACATGAAGCTGTTGAGTTAAGAGATGGAGGTAATGCATATATGGGTAAAGGAGTTTTAACCGCGGTTAAAAATGTGAATGAAATTATTGCAGAGGAATTGGTTGGTTTTTCCGTTTTTGAGCAAAACTTAATTGACCAAACTATGATTGAACTTGATGGCACTAAAAATAAATCAAAATTAGGAGCCAACGCAATTTTAGGTGTTTCTTTGGCTGTAGCAAAGGCTGCAGCAAATGAATTAGAATTACCATTGTATCGTTATATTGGAGGTGTTAGCGCAAATACCTTACCTGTGCCAATGATGAATATTATTAATGGAGGTTCACACTCTGATGCTCCTATTGCTTTTCAAGAGTTTATGATTATGCCTGTAAAAGCAGCTAATTTTACCGAAGCAATTAAAATGGGAAGCGAAATTTTTCATAATTTAAAAAGTTTAATTCACGATAGAGGTTTAAGTACTGCAGTTGGTGATGAAGGAGGATTTGCACCTACTTTTAACGGTACCGAAGACGCTTTAGATACTGTTTTAAAAGCTATTGAAAAAGCAGGTTATAAACCGGGTGATGAAGTAAAATTAGCGTTAGACTGTGCATCGGCTGAGTTTTATGTAGATGGTAAATACGATTATGCTAAATTTGAAGGAAATAAAGGCGTTATAAGAACTTCTGAAGAACAAGCTGATTATTTGGCTGAGTTAGTAGAGAAATATCCAATAATATCAATTGAAGATGGTATGGATGAAAATGATTGGGAAGGTTGGAAATACTTAACCCAAAAAGTAGGTGATAAAGTACAATTGGTTGGTGACGATTTATTTGTTACAAATGTAGAACGTTTATCAAGAGGTATTGAAAACGGAATAGCAAACTCTATCTTAATTAAAGTAAATCAAATAGGTACTTTAACAGAGACTATTGCAGCGGTTAATATGGCACATAATGCCGGATATACTTCTGTAATGTCGCACCGTTCTGGCGAAACTGAAGACAATACAATTGCAGATTTGGCCGTTGCATTAAATACAGGTCAAATTAAAACAGGTTCGGCTTCACGATCTGATAGAATGGCTAAATACAATCAGCTATTGAGAATTGAAGAAGAACTTGGCGATATTGCTTATTACCCACAAGAAAACGCTTTCAAGATTTAATTAAAAATTGCCTGTAAATTTGCAAAAAGTCGAGAATTTTCTCGGCTTTTTTGCATTTGCGGTAATAAATAAATTATGCTAAAATCAATAATGTAAATTCTTTCGAAATCGCTTAAAAATCATTAAATTCGCTACAAGAAAAAAATATTAATCACACAAAAAATTCACCTATATAAATTATGTCAAAAAATGCGATTCTAGAAGTAGATGGTAAGAAGTTTGAATTTCCTGTTTTAGTTGGAACTGAAAATGAAATTGCCATAGACATTAAAACATTACGAGGTGCTACAGCAGGGGTAATAACTCTTGATCCCGGGTATAAAAATACAGGGGCTTGTACCAGTAAAATTACGTTTTTGGATGGCGAAAAAGGAATTTTACGCCACAGAGGTTATGCTATTGAGGAACTTACAAAAAATGCAAGTTTTTTGGAAGTTGCCTATTTAATTATTTTTGGAGAATTACCAACCAAAGCCGAGTTTGATAAGTTTGAAAGAGATATAAAGTCTCATTCCATGGTAAATGAAGAAATGAAAGACATTGTTGAAGGATTTCCAAAATCTTCCCACCCTATGGGAATGCTCTCTTCATTAACAAGTGCCTTAACGGCATTTAATCCTGGTATTGTAAATGTTGATTCAAAAGAAGATATGTATAATGCGATAGTTAAACTTTTAGGGAAGTTTCCTGTTTTAGCAGCCTGGGCACATAGAAGAAGAAATGGTCTTCCATTAAACTATTCAGATAATTCATTGGATTACGTGTCAAATTTAATGCAGTTACTTTTTAAAATCCCAACGGAATCTTATAAAATTAACCCAATTGCAGTAGAAGCACTGGATGAACTTTTAATTTTGCATGAAGACCACGAGCAAAACTGTTCAACCTCAACTGTAAGAATTGTAGGCTCATCTGCAGCAGGTTTATTTGCTTCGGTTTCAGCAGGTGTTTCGGCATTATGGGGTTCATTACATGGTGGTGCAAATCAGGCTGTATTAGAAATGCTTGAAGCCATTAAAAATGATGGAGGTGATGTTGAAAAATACATAGCAAAAGCAAAAGATAAAAATGATCCGTTCAGGTTAATGGGCTTTGGACACAGAGTTTATAAAAATTTCGATCCAAGAGCTCGTATTATTAAAAAAGCTTGTGATGCGTTATTTGAAGATTTAAATTTAAGTGACCCGGTGTTAGAAATTGCAAAGCATTTAGAAGAAGTTGCATTAAAAGATCCATATTTTGCTGAGCGTAAATTGTACCCAAATGTGGATTTTTATTCGGGAATTATTTACAGAGCTTTAGGAATACCTGTTGAAATGTTTACGGTAATGTTTGCTATTGGCCGATTACCGGGCTGGATAGCGCAATGGAAAGAAATGCGTGAAAATAAAGAACCTATTGGTCGTCCAAGGCAATTGTATTTGGGTGAAACATTAAGGCCATTTAAATCGTTTGAAGAAAGATAATTCACTATAAATTATTTTTTAATAACCCCATATTAATTTATGGGGTTTTTTTATTTTTACAGCAAAATATTTAACTATGTTAAAACTTAATGTTCAAGACGAAACTTCGCGTCTTAGAGCAGTAGTTTTAGGAACTGCTGTGAGTAATGGTCCAACACCAAAATTAGATGAAGCTTACGATCCAAAATCGCGTGAGCATATAAAAGCCGGAACCTACCCATTAGAAAAGGATATGGTGCCCGAAATGGAAGCGTTTAATAAGGTTTTTGAAAAGTATAATGTAAAAGTGTACAGACCAAAAGTAATTGATAATTACAATCAAATATTTTCAAGAGATATTGCATTTGTAATTGATAATATTCTCATAAAGTCAAATATTTTACCCGATAGGGAAAAGGAAATTGAAGCCATACAGTACGTTTTGGATATGATTGAGCCTGCTAAAATTGTTGAAGCATCCGAGGATATTCATTTTGAAGGCGGCGATGTTATGTTATGGAATAACCATATTTTTATTGGTACTTATAAAGGGAATGATTATAAAGATTACATTACAGCCAGAACCAATATGAAAGGTGTAAATTTTATTAAAAATTTATTTCCTAATAAAATAGTTAAAGAATTTGATTTGGTAAAATCCAACACCAATGCCAAAGAAAATGCTTTGCATTTAGATTGTTGTTTTCAGCCGGTTGGGAAAAATAAGGCTATTATACATAAAGAAGGATTTCAACATATAGAAGATTACAATTATTTGGTAAATTTATTTGGAGAAAATAACTTATTTCATATTACCAAAGATGAAATGTACCAAATGTTTTCAAATGTATTTTCAATATCTGAAAAAGTTGTGGTATCTGAACAGAGTTTTACAAGATTAAATAATTGGCTCAGAGCCCAAGGATTTATTGTTGAAGAAATTCCTTATTCAGAAATTGCTAAACAAGAAGGATTGCTAAGATGTTCTACAATGCCATTAATTAGAGATTAAAAATGAAACAAATTACAAACACTATTTTAATGATTCGCCCGGTTTCATTCAGAATGAACGAACAAACTGCCGTAAATAATTATTATCAAAAAATACTAGACAACTTAAACCCTGATTTGGTTCAGGAAAAAGCTTTGCAAGAATTTGATGATTTTGTTGAAAAGTTAAAAACGGCCGGGGTAAACGTAATTGTTATAAATGATTCAACCGATACTGATACACCCGATTCTATTTTTCCAAATAACTGGATGTCATTTCATGAAAATGGGAATGTTGGCTTGTATCCAATGTTTGCTGAAAACAGGAGATTGGAAAGACGTGAAGAAGTTTTTGAGAAATTAGAGAAAGAGGGTTTTAAAATTGAAAATTTTATAGATTATACTTCGGCAGAAGCATCACAAGTTTTTTTAGAAGGTACGGGTAGTTTATTATTAGACCGTTTGAACAGAAAAGCGTATTGTGCTTTATCGCCACGTGCAGATGAGGATTTGTTAACAGAGTTTTGTGAAGATTTTGAATTTACTCCTGTTCCCTTTGTGTCGTACCAAAATGTAAAAAATAAGCGATTGCCAATTTATCATACAAATGTGATGATGTGTTTGGGTGAAAAATTTTCGATAATTTGTTTGGATAGTATTGATGATAAAAAAGAACGTAAAAATGTTCTTAAACATTTAAAAGAAGATGGTAAGGAGGTTATTGCAATTACTGAGGGACAAGTGAATAATTTTGCCGGTAACATGCTTCAGGTAGTTGGGGAAAATAATAAACGATTAATTGTAATGTCAAGTTCAGCATATAAAAGCCTTACAAAACAACAAATATCGCTTTTAGAAAAACATGGAGAACTCTTACATAGTTCATTAGATACCATTGAGGCTTGTGGCGGAGGGAGTGCACGTTGTATGATGGCTGAAGTATTTTTGAAAAAAAGTTAATTTGATTTATATTTATAGATGCTTTCAAAAAAAACCAAATACGGACTCAAAGCGTTGAGCTATCTTGCCAAACAAGAAATTAATGTTCCGGTTTTAATTTCAGAGATATCAGAATCTGAAAATATTTCAAAAAAATTTTTGGAGAGCATATTACTAACGTTAAAAAAGAACGGGCTGCTCGCAAGTAAAAAGGGCAAGGGGGGAGGTTATTACTTACTTAAAAAACCAACCGAAATTAAAATTGCAACAATAATAAGGCTTCTAGAGGGGCCTATTGCAATGTTACCTTGTGTAAGTTTAAATTACTATGAAAAATGTGATGACTGTATTAGTGAAGAAAAGTGCAGCTTAAATGTACTGATGACAGAAGTACGTGACAGTACCTTAAAAATACTTGAAAACAAAACATTGGCTGATATTATTGCTGATAAAAATTAAGGTAGGCGTAGGCCTACCTTAATTTTAAACTACAATTTTAAAGGATTAATTAATTTTTTAAATCAAAACGATCTAAATTCATAACTTTTGCCCAAGCCGCAACAAAATCTTTTACAAATTTCTCTTGTGCATCAGTACTTGCATAAACTTCTGCTAAGGCTCTTAGCTCTGAGTTTGAACCAAAAATCAGGTCAGCCCTTGTTGCCGTCCATTTAACTTTATCAGTTGCTCTATCTTTCCCTTCAAATTCAAATTTATCATCTGATTTAGGAGTCCAGTAGGTATTCATATCTAATAAATTTACAAAAAAATCATTTGTTAAAACTCCCGGATTAGTTGTTAGCACTCCTTTTTTTGAATCATCAAAATTAGCATTAAGTACACGCATTCCTCCAATAAGTACTGTCATTTCCGGAGCAGTTAGCGTTAATAATTGCGCTTTATCAATTAATAATTCTTCAGTTTTAAGAGTATATTTCTTTTTTTGATAATTTCTGAATCCGTCAGCCATAGGTTCTAATACAGTAAATGACTCAATATCTGTTTGTTCTTGAAGCGCATCCATTCTTCCCGGATTAAAAGGAACATCAATAGAGAATCCGGCTCTTTCAGCAGCTACTTCAATGGCAGCTGAGCCTCCTAAAACAATTAAATCAGCAATAGAAACTTTTTTATTTTTGGACCTTTTGTCAAAATTTGATTTAATGTCCTCATAAACAGCTAATAAATTTTTCAATTGGGTAGGATTGTTACTTTCCCAATTAACCTGAGGCTCTAATCTTATGCGGGCACCATTTGCACCACCTCTTCTGTCGGAACCTCTAAAAGAAGATGCTGAAGCCCAAGCTGTTTTAATTAAATGGTTGTGTGGAATTCCTGAATTTAGAATTTGATTTTTAAGCCAGTTAATATCTGTTTTTGAGATTACACTGTGGTTAAGTTTTGGAATTGGGTCTTGCCAAATGAAATCTTCTTGTGGAATTTCAGAGCCTAAATACGCTGTTTTTGGTCCTAAGTCTCTGTGCGTAAGTTTAAACCACGCATCTGCAAAAGCTTTATCAAAAGATAAAGGATTATCTAAAAATTTTTGACATACCTTTTTATAGTCAGGATCAAATTTAAGAGCCAAATCAGAAGTTAGCATTGTAGGCTTGTGTCTTTTGTTTTTATCAAAAGCATCTGGAAAAATTTCTCCAGCATCTTTTGCAACCCACTGGTGTGCCCCGGCAGGGCTTTTTGTTAGCTCCCACTCATTATTAAACAGGGTACTTAAAAAAGCGTGACTCCATCTTGTAGGTGTTGGGGTCCAAATAACTTCCAACCCTGAAGTTATTGCATCTTTACCTTTACCAGATTTGAATTTACTTTTCCAACCAAAACCTTGTTCTTCTATACTGGCTGCTTCAGGTGATGGGCCTACGTTATCGGCAGGTCCGGCTCCGTGCGTTTTTCCAAAGGTATGACCTCCGGCAATTAATGCTACTGTTTCTTCGTCATTCATTCCCATTCTTGCAAATGATATCCTGATATTTTTAGCAGAGGCTAAAGGATCAGGGTTTCCGTTTGGACCTTCCGGATTAACGTATATTAATCCCATCTGTACAGCTGCCAAAGGATTTTCAATTTCTAAGTCAAGTTCTCCTTTTTCATTTAATCGTCTACTTTCTAGCCAACTACCTTCAGACCCCCAATACACATCTTTTTGAGGTTCCCAAACATCAACTCTACCTCCTGCAAAACCTGTTGTTTTTAAGCCCATAGATTCAATGGCAACATTACCTGCCAAAATCATTAAATCGGCCCAAGAAATTCTTTTGCCGTATTTTTGTTTTATAGGCCATAACAACCTTCTTGCTTTATCTAAGTTGGCGTTATCGGGCCAGCTGTTTTGAGGGGCAAAGCGCTGAATTCCCATGCGTGTTCCTCCTCTACCATCTCCTGTTCGATACGTTCCGGCACTATGCCAAGCCATTCGAATAAATAAGGGTCCATAATGCCCATAATCGGCCGGCCACCAATCTTGGGAATCAGTCATTAACTTTGTAAGGTCTTTTTTTAGTTGTACATAATCTAATTTATTAAACTCTTTTGCATAATTAAAATTTTCCCCCATTGGGTTGGATTGCTCTGAATTTTGAGAGAGTACTTCTAAATTTAATCTATTTGGCCACCAGTCTTTATCTGACTTGCTTATAGATACTTGTTCTTTTAAGTGTCCTTTATCAAAACCAAAAGGACAGTCACTTTCTTTTTCCATCTTTGGATCGTTTTTGTTGTTACAAGAAGTCATTACTAATAAACAGACTCCTATTAATAAATAATTTTTCATTGTTTATTGATTTTGTGTGTCGTAAATTTACGAAACACTTCTTGTTTTTTAAAATTAAAACATAAAAAAAGGCTCAAAAAAGAGCCTTATTAGTTTTAAACCTTAACCAACACCGGTATTGGAATTTTAAAAAGTTCCTGTTCTAAAGTTTCTAAATCTTTTAATAGAATGTTCTTATTTGATTCAAAATACTTTCTAGACGAAGAGAAAAGTTGTTTATAATAAGTAATTCCATTACTTAAATTTTCTTTAAAATTATTTAAATATTTTTCATTTTTAGTAGAAAAAGAATCTTTAAACTCATCCACTTTTTTAGAAAAATAATCTACATACATCGTCAATTCTTTAATAAATATATGTGGGCGATGGGTGGTAGCAATAATATTTGCTTTCCCATAAATATGGTTAACCATCTCCTTTAAGGATAGTTCTTTTGAAAAATATGCCATATTTGGTCCCGGGCAAATTGCAACCCCTTGTGCTTCACCCTTCATTTCAATATCATTTTTAATAAGGGCTGAATTTGCCAAACCTTCACACAAACAGGCTTTATCAGTTATTTGAGTGGATTTTTCAGCTAACTTGGAAGTAGTAAATTGCGCTTCTTTTAATTCGTTTAATTTTATAGTTTGATATTTTTTAGAGGCTGTACATATAGCTTTTTCAGAATAATCTGTATTTGAAACTAAAAACTTTTTAGGACATGAACTCCCCGCTTTATTTGCTGCAATTCGCTTATTTTTAAGAATTTCATTAGAATTTCCCTTTAAACTATTAATAGGGACTCCTAAAGGAGAAATATTACTTAAATACAAATCTTTTTCTTTGGCTATTTTTAAAGCATCAATAGTTTCATTATCAACAGTTGTAGCTTCAGGAACCAAAAGAAAAGGAGAACCCCACCCCACAGAATCTATATTGTAATTATCCAATAAAAATTCATGTTCTTCAAAAGTACCAACACCACCTTGAACCGCAATATTTAAATTTAGAGGTTCAGCAGGAATATTCTTTCCTTTGCTTTTTAAAGAATTAACCAATATTGTGTGAACATCTTGTATTAACGAAGTTTTATTATTTTTAAATTCTTCTAATATTGGCCCCATTAAGTAACCGTCTGAAGCAAATGCATGTCCACCACAATTTAAGCCAGATTCAATACGATATTCTGATACCCATAGGCCTTTTTTAGCCAAAAATTTACCTTGGATAATAGCCGATCTGTAATCGCTAACTTTCAAAATAATTTTCTTTTTCAAATAACCAGTTTCAGTAGGATAAAAATCTTCAAAATTTTCAAAATAGCTGTAAAGTCTAGGGTTCATACCGGCAGAAAGGACAACAGACGACTCCAAATTACTTTGTGCAAATCCTCTCAATGCTGCGTGAGCATCATTAAATTCGGTAGCTAGTTTTGTTCCTTTTTTATAATTTACCTTATCAAGTTTAGTCATTATATTAACATCAATACTGCCCGGCTTTAAATTATGTTGAACCCATTGCATAATGTCTTCCTTAATCCCCTTATTTAAAACAGCTTTAAAACTTTTTTTTATTTCAGAAAAATCGGGTAACATAGCTATGTATTTTTCCAATTCAGAACTTTTTACCTCGAAATTGTTTTTTAAGTCTTCAAAAGTTTGTTTAACAATAGTATCAACAGTATTTAAATACGATGTAATACGTTTTGCTCTATAATCTTCTACCTTAGTAGAAATGGCTTTAAAAGGAAGTTTAAACTTTTTTGAATAATGAGCATTCATTTTTTCAATTAAGAAATCATCAACAATAGAAATTACTGAAGAAATCCCATATTTGGCAACCTTAATTGGGCTATCAATAGTAAAAGCCAACCCCATAACAGGTATATGAAACGAATGCGGTTTAGTTTTTTTAGACATATTTATTAATTTGTTAGATGCTGACAAATGTAGGTAACTTGTTGTAATATTTTGCATTATGATAGTTAATTAACATTTGTTTAGTTTTCTGCAATACTTAAGAATATAAAAAAAACCGATTTACAACGTGGTAAACCGGTTTAACAATTTAAAATATATAAATTGAAGTTAGCTTCCTGAGACACTACCCCCTGATGAGGTATCTTTATTTACATTTTTGGGATTTCCTTCATAATCAATATCACCGCCACTACTGGCTTTAGCGGTTAAATTTCCTGAGATATTTAAATTTATATCGGCTCCACTGCTGGCTTTTGCATATCCGTCAATTGCTTTTAACTCGTCAGCATCTATAGAACTTCCGCTACTTGCCCTAGCTGAAATTTTGTCAGCTTTACCATAAATATCTATATCGGCGCCGCTTGATGTTGAACTCTCAATTTCATTAGCTGAAACATATACTTTTATTGAACTTCCACTGCTGGAATCGAGAATTAAGTTATTTACTTGCAAGGTGTTTTCAGATTTTACATAGGCACCACTTGAGGTTCTAATTTGTTCAATTTCATTGGTGGTTAAAAAAACATTACGTGCTTTTGCTTTGTACACATTTTTATCGAAGTAAACTTTAAGTTCATTGTTTTTCACTTCAGTTTTAAGCAAATCGATAATGTTTTCATCGGCTTCAACACTTAATTCGGTTTTATTTCCTTGGGTTAAGTAAAGATTAATACCCTGTTGTACCTTTATGGCATCAAAATTTTCATTGATTGATCTTTCTTCAGAAACTACATTTCTGTTTCCTCTAATTCCGGTAAAACCATCTACAAAGCATGATGTTGTTGTAAAGAGCATAACCAACATCAAGGCTAGGAATATGGTAATTTTAGTTAATGTGTTCATAATTCTGGTTTTAAATTATTCAAATGTATTTTTTAGATATTGAGTTTTAAATTTTTTTTGTTTGAACTGTAGAAAAAATAGATTGAACTGTAATTATTTGATAATTATGCCATTTTCATCAATTTTAACTTCAGCTTTATTTTCGTTGTCGTTAATTTCTATTTCAAGGCCATCACTATCAATATTAAGCCTAAATTTATCGTTATTTTCTTTATATCTGCTTCCAAAAATATCCGGATTACAGTCTAAACATTCTAATCCTTCTGATGTCATTTTATAATAATGTTTTGGCATATCACGGTCGTATATATCCTGTACATTATCCACATCATACAAAAATGTTCGCGTAGAATTATCTAGGTAAATAACGGTGTTTACAGGTAAGTAAACTGTTATATCAACCAATTGATCTTTAAATTTATTTTTAAAGTTTGATAAAAAGTATCCGTCTAAAACCAAATTTTGATTTGTTAAATTGAATTGATATTCAATAGCTTCAGCGGCATTATTAGCCATTAAACGATTTTTACCTTCGGATTCTTTTCTAATTTTTAAGTACGCATTTAAATTATCGGTTGGTTTAATATCAACGTTTATTCTTGTTGAGTACAGTTTTTTTGTATCGTTATCATAAACCGTTTCATAACTAAACCGTCTTCTTAATTCTCTTTTGTTAGATAGGTTGTCATTACCAATAAGTTTTAACTTTAAGGTATCATTGGCAACAATAGGTAAATCCTCAGTTTGGTTAAAAACGCCGTCATAAGCTGTTTGCGTAGCATAATTGATCCCTGCGAAACTCAAGCCTAAAATTGCAATAATCCATATACCAAGTAAAGATAGTTTAGTAGTTAAACTAAAAGATTTGATATTGCTTGATAAAATTCTTAAACCAAGCATAAACAACACAATAAACGGAATACCAACAGCTATAAATGTGAAAAGTATTAGGAGCCACGATGGTACTACAGAATCATAGAAAAATGGTGGTTCATGAATTAAATCTTCACCCAAACCCAGTATTTCAAAACTTCCCCAAGAGAATATGCCGAATATAAGACCTATTAAAGTTGCAGCTGCAATAAATATTAGCAGAGCACCAATAAATTTACCAAACACGGTAAATATTGCAATAAATATTTTGCCTAAGGTTTCAACAATTTCTTGTATTCCGGTTTTAGCACTACGTTCTACTTTTTTTTTAAATTTTGAACTTTTTACTTTTTCAGTTACATCATTAACACCGTCTTTAACTCTTGATGTAACTTCCTCAAATTCTTCTCTTATTTTACGTTCAATATTGCTAATATTTACAGGTTCACCTTTCATTTGAAGTTTTTCAGCAGTGGTTTCAGCTTGTGGAATTAATATCCATAATAAAGGATAAAGTAAGAATCCAACTCCAAATCCAAACAATAAAATCAGCCAAATAATACGCATCCAAATAGCATCCATCCCAAAATAATGTGCTAATCCTGAGCATACTCCGCCCAAAAATTTATCATCACCATCTCTAAATAATTTTTTTGAAGATGTTTTTGATCTGTATTTTGGTTCGTCATCAAATAATTCTTCATCAACCAAGTAATCTTCGGGTTTACCCATTATTTTGGTGATTTCATCGATGTCGTTTTCATTTACAACCTGACGTGCATCTTTAACTCTTTCAGAAAGTAACTCCCCAATTCTAAGTTCAATATCATTTAAAATTTCATCTCTTCCTTGTGGGTCGTCACTTAAAGATTTTCTAATGGCATCCAGGTAGCGCTTAAGTTTTTGATAAGCTAATTCATCAATGTGAAAGAAGATGCCTCCTAAATTTATATTTATTGTCTTGTTCATTTTTTTGTTGGTTTAGTGGTAGTTACTATTCCTACAGCTTTTACTAAATCGCTCCAGGTTGTGTTTAATTCTTTTAAAAACAATTTACCGGTTTCGGTTAATGCATAATATTTTCGTGGTGGGCCAGACGTTGATTCTTCCCATCTATAGCTCAGTAACCCGGCATTTTTTAATCGGGTTAGCAAAGGATAAATGGTACCCTCAACAACCAATAACTTTGCATCTTTTAATTGCGAAAGTATTTCAGAAGTATATGCATCACCATTTTGTAAAATGGATAAAATGCAAAATTCTAAAACCCCTTTTCGCATTTGTGCTTTTGTATTTTCAATCTTCATAAGTTGCGTTTTAAGAGTTAAAAGCCAATGGCTATTTTATAAAATCAATTGTAAAAGGGTAATGATACATTTCTCCATTACTAGCCTTAATGCTTCCTGAAATTATGAGTACAATTTTTAAAATCACTACAGGTATAATGCCAATTATAATAGCAATAATTCCTAAGCCCAAAGTGAAAATTGCGATTGGTACCAATAAAATGCCTAATAAAAAGCAATATAAAAGTAAGCTGAGTTGAAAATTAACTGCAGCCTTTCCATGCTCATTTATATAAGAGCTTTCATTCTTTTTTGCAGCCCATAATACAAGAGGAGCAAGGATGTTACCAAATGGAAAAAACCAACCTGCAAATCCGCTTAAGTGTGTAATTGCACTATAATTTTTATCGTTTTGAGTAATCATACTTGTATAGTTTACTAATTTCTTATGCAAATATATGTATAAAAAATAGTAATATGCAAAACATAGTACTGTAAATTAACAATTATTTAACAATTCAACGTGTTTAGTTTATAATTTTTAGCTAAATTGTTGTCGAAAAAAAGACCAACATGAAAATTACCTCAAAAAGCATTAATAAATTTTTATTGTTTAAACTCCCTTCAGCATATTTGTGTGGTGTAAGGTTAAGAGCAATAGATAATTCTAAATCTATTGTTACGGTTAGGCACAAATGGATAAATCAAAACCCTTTTAATTCTATGTATTTTGCTGTGCAGTCTATGGCTGCAGAATTAACCACAGGAGCTTTAGTTATGAAAAAAATAAGTGAAAGTGGTGAAAAAATATCTATGCTGGTTACAAATCATAATGGTAGTTTTTCTAAAAAAGCTGTTGGTAAAATTACTTTTACTTGTACTGATGGTAGATTAATTGATAAAGCTATTAAAGCAACCATTAAAACTGGTGAAGGTCAAACTATTTTGATGAAATCGGAAGGAAAGAATGAAAGTGGAGAACTGGTATCTAGCTACGAGTTTGAATGGAGTGTTAAATTAAAATCTAATAAATAATGAGTGCACACGATATAGATTATCAAATTTTTGGTGAAGAAATGCAATATGTTGAGATTGAGCTAGATCCTCAAGAAAGTGTTGTAGCAGAAGCGGGCAGTTTTATGATGATGCATGATGATATTAAAATGAACACTATTTTTGGAGATGGATCTAATCAAAATGAAGGTGTTTTGGGAAAACTCTTTTCTGCAGGTAAAAGGTTGTTAACAGGCGAAAGTTTGTTTATGACTGTTTTTACCAATATTGGTTATGGTAAAAAACAAGTTTCATTTGCAGCACCTTATCCGGGCAAAATATTTCCAATAGACTTAAGTGAATTTAAGGGCAAATTTATTTGTCAAAAAGACGCATTTTTGTGTGCAGCTAAAGGAGTATCGGTAGGTATTGAATTTTCAAAACGCTTGGGCAGAGGCCTGTTTGGAGGTGAAGGGTTTATCATGCAAAAATTAGAGGGTAACGGAATGGCATTTGTACATGCCGGAGGAACTTTTAGTAAAAAAGTTTTAAAATCGGGTGAAGTATTAAAAGTCGACACCGGTTGTGTTGTTGGTTTTACCAAAGATATAGATTATGATATAGAATTTGTGGGAGGTATTAAAAATACAATTTTTGGAGGTGAAGGCTTGTTTTTTGCTACACTCAGAGGTCCGGGGACGGTTTATATTCAATCGCTACCGTTTAGTAGGTTGGCAGGGAGAGTATTAGCATTGGCTCCTCAAACAGGCAATAAAACACGTGGAGAAGGCAGTATTTTAGGTGGTATAGGCGATTTGTTAGATGGTGATAACAGAATATAGTTTTGTGTGCATGTTGAAGATGTAAAGTGTTTTCTTTGAAATTAAATTAGATTCTGCCTATGCCAATTCCATTACATTAAAGAACAAAAAATTAATTTTTAAGAACTACCAATTCTTTGTAATTTTTATGTAATTTTTTCAGTAATATGCCGTAAATTATACGGTAGTAAAGCCATAGCAGACCACAAACTACAATAAGTGCTATGATTTGCGCAATTAACATAACCATTAAAAACGTATCTTCACTTATAGCTGTATTTTCAGCATTAAAAGTTTCGAGCATTACATCGGGTTGTGAAAACATAATTACATTTATCACTATTGACAAAACCACATACAAACCAATATTATAATACACATAATAATTTACGGTTTTTCTAGTTTTTATAATCTTACTCATTAAAATATTGGTAGATTCTGAAACAGATATGGCTTTATAGTTTTTATAAAAAAGATAAATAAATAGTGCAATTATAATGTAATGTAATCCTTGGGTAACAAGTAAAAACGTTTTTAAATTAAATTCTTCATATATCTCAAAATATTTTTCAGGAACTAATAAATTTATGAGTGCCCAAAAGAAAAATTCGGCTATACCAATTATAAAAATCCATTTTACTAAAGAAGATGATTTTTTATGAATAAGGTCATAAATTTCATTGTATGAAAGCTCGGGAAAAGAGCTTGTTTGTTTCTTCCAATCTTTTTTAAGTAAATCTAATTCATCCATAGCTTAAGGGTTTAAAATTTTCTTTAGCTTCGTCTTTATTCTATTCATTTTTACGCGTGCATTTACTTCAGAAATACCCAGTGTTTCAGCTATTTCTTTGTAATTTTTATCTTCTAAATACAAAAATATAAGTGCCTTTTCAATATCGCTTAACGTTTGTATTGCTTTGTACATTACTTTTAACTGTTCTTCTTCGGTATCGTCATAATCAGTGCTTTCAATTCTATAGAGTACCGAATCAAAATCCTGAGTTTTTACACTTCTTTTAGATTTTCTATACAGAGTTATTGCTGTATTCAGTCCTATCCGGTACATCCAAGTGCTTAGTTTTGAATCGCCCCTGAATTTAGGATATGCTTTCCAAAGTTGAATAGTTATTTCCTGAAATAAATCGTTGTGAGTTTCTTGGTTTGTAGTATAAATTCTACATACTTTATGAATTATATTCTGGTTTTTTTGAAACTCTTCTATAAATTTATGTTCAAGTTCTTTAGTCACAAGATATGTTTGGTGTCAAATAATTGGTATGTAAACCTTAATTTTTGTTACAAAAAAAGGAAATATAAGTTTAAAATTTTAATACAATATATAATAAAATTTGGGATGATTTGTTACTCATTTTGTTTTATGTCATCAATAAAACGTTGAAGTTCTTTGCCGTATTTTGAAGCTTTTACTTTTTTAGATAATGAGTTGTTAACAGTATCTAAAAGTTTTACATTGGCAAAATACAAATCGGTCAAAGCCAAGTATGGTGCAACCTCATAGTTGGCATTGTTTACTGCAAAGTTAGTTGTAAAGTAATATTTACGTTTTAGTAAGCTTTTTTCATCATTTTCAAGTTTTGATACTAATTCAATATCGTTATTTTTTTGAGCTTCAAACTTCTCTTTAAGTAAATCGAGCTGTTTTCCGTTAAATTTCAATGCCATATCTCTATGCTGTTGCAGTAAATCGTGGTTTAGCGAACCCGAAATATTAGCTGAAGTAACAAACTTTTCTAATTTTGAGGTAATTAAAATTTCACCGGGTTCACCAAAAAAAGCTATTTTTTCATCTATTTTTTTATTTAATGATAAATGATAAATTTCCGGGCTCTCAACTTGGTCGTACAAAGTAAACTCAGAACTTCCGTTAAGAGCAATGGAGTCTACAGAAACCAGAAGTGTATCGTTTAATTTTTGTAAATAAAGCGTTCCTTTTTTAAGGCCATCAATTTTACCCTTAACTATCATATTTCCGGTTTTTTCCTTTCCACATGAAATTATAAGGCCAAATGCTGCTAAAAAAATTGCTATTTTTTTCATAAATCTAAATTCTTATAATAAATAATTGTATTGAATACTATTTTTTTAAGGTGCTACAAATCGCATTAATTCTGCCGTTAGCATAGCGCCATATGTTCCTACTACATAGCCAAAAACTGCCAACAAAACTCCAACAGTTGCTAAGGATGGGTGAAATGCTGCTGCAACCACAGGAGCAGAGGCTGCGCCACCTACGTTTGCTTTACTGCCAATAGCTAAAAAGAAATAAGGTGCTTTAATAATTTTTGCAACAATTATTAATAAAAGTACGTGAATAGCCATCCAAACTAAACCAACTACAATTAATCCGGGATTTTCAAATATTTTACTCAAATCCATTTTCATCCCTATGGTTGCAACCAAAATATAAATAAACACACTGCCTATTTTACTTGCACCGGCACCTTCATATTTTTTTAAACTTGTAAACGACAGTATGATGCCTAAAAAGGTAGCAATACTAATCATCCAAAAAAACTGTGAGCCAAATGATGATAAAGATGAAGTTTTATCACTAACAGCCTCAAAATTATTTTTCAGAAAATTAGACATGGCATCTGCACCAAAATGTGAAATACCAACAACAACAAAAGCAATTGACAGAATAACAATGAAATCGGCTAATGTTGGGTTTCGTGAAATTTTTGAAGCATAGCTAGACACTTTTTCTTTTAAAACTTCAATCGCAGTGGTGTCAGCTTTTAACCAAGTATCAATTTTTTTTGATTTTCCGATACCTAGTAATAATATAGCCATCCAAATATTGGCAACAACAATATCAACCAAAACCATTCCGCCATATTTTTTTGGATTGAATTCGTAAATTTCTAACATAGCTGCCTGATTTGCGCCACCGCCAATCCAACTTCCTGCTAATGTTGCCAACCCTCTCCATACTGCATCCGGTCCGGCACCTCCAACTGTTTCAGGAGAAATTAATGATATTAATAAAATAGCAAGCGGCCCTCCTATGATAATTCCGGCAGTACCGGTTAAAAACATGATTAACGCTTTGGGGCCTAAGTTAAATACCCCTTTCAAATCAATACTCAATGTCATTAAAACTAATGCTGCCGGAAGCAGGTAGCGACTTGCAACATAATATAAGTTTGAACTGTGTTTGGTAATTTCACCGGTTTCATTTACAGTTTCCCAATCTGGAGCAATTATTCCGGCAGAAGTAAAAACTGCCGGCATCATGTACGCCATAAGCAATGCAGGGATGTATTTGTAAAATTTTTTCCAAAAGTTATGGTCACTTGTTGAAGTGTAAAAAACAAATCCAAGTGTTAACATTAGTATGCCAAAGGCTATGGTATCTTGTGTAATTAAGGGTGTAGTATCCATGTAATTTTTGAATTTCGGCTAATTTACATTTTTTTATGAATTTTGAACGAATAAAAATGAGTTTCGTTGTGTATATTTGTTAGCTAAAATTCCCAATAAATGAAATACATCAAATTCTATTTACTAGCGGCTTTGCTGGTAGTATCGTGTAAGACGGTACAAGAAACAACACAGGTAGCGCAGGCACCGGTACCAACAGTTCAAAATCCACGTGATATTCAAGGCGGTATGTGGATACCTTCGTTATTAGAAGGGATGAATGAGCAGGAGATGCATCAATTAGGTAGTAAAATGACCGCATCGGATATATATGATGTAAACAATGCGAGTTTAAAGGACGCGATTGCTCATTTTGGAGGTGGGTGTACCTCAGAAGTAATCTCACCAAATGGTTTGTTATTAACCAATCACCATTGTGGATATGGTGTAATCCAATCCCATTCTACTGTAGAGAACGATTATCTAAAAGAAGGATTTTGGGCAAAGAGTTATGCAGAAGAGTTACCAAATGAGCGTTTGAGTGTAACCTTTATCAAACGTATAGATGATGTTACTACACAGGTTTTTGAAGGCGTAACCGATGCTATGGATGCATTAAGCAAACAGAAAAAGATTAGTCAGAATATAGATAAGGTTACCAAGTCGGCTGAAAAAGAAGCTTGGCAAGATGCTAATGTAAAAACTTTTTACAAAGGCAATCAGTATTTATTGTTTGTAACCGAAACGTTTAAAGATGTTCGTTTGGTAGGCGCACCACCATCATCAATAGGGAAGTTTGGCGCGGATACAGACAATTGGATGTGGCCACGTCATACAGGAGATTTTTCAATGTTTAGAATTTATGCAGATTCCAATAACCGTCCGGCGAGTTATTCAAAAGACAATGTGCCCTACAAGCCAAAGCATCATTTACCGATATCGTTAGACGGAGTTGAAGAGGGAGATTTCACCTTGGTATTTGGGTTTCCCGGCAGAACCAATGAATATTTACCTGCAGTTGGTGTAAATCAAATAGTAAATATATTGAACCCTGCTAAGATAGAAGTACGGGACAATGCGTTAAAAATAGTGAATGGTTTTATGCGCAATGATGCAGCAATAAAGATTAAGTATGCCTCAAAATATGCATCGATAGCCAATTATTGGAAAAAGTGGATAGGAGAGCGTCAAGGAATCCACCGCTCAAATGCCATAGAAAAAAAGAAAGTGTTAGAGCAAGAGTTTAGCAAGCTTGTAAAAGAAAGAGAACTAACGGGGTACAGTAGTTTGTTATCGGATTTTGAAAGGCTGTATAAAGAAATAGAAAGTGTAGCCTTGGCCAGAGATTATTGGATTGAGGTTGCTTACCGAAATGTAGAGTTATTAGGATTTACCTTTAGAGCTTACCAGTTAGAGCAAGCGTATTTAAAAGGAGGGGCAGCAGCCTTTGAGAAAACCCGAGCAGCAACGTTGTCGAGATTAGAACGCGGATTTAAAAACTACAGTGCTCAGGTAGATGCCCCTGTATTTGAGAAGTTGGTAGGATTATATGCAGCAAAGACACCGCAAGACTATGTGCCTGAAATAATGAAGTCGGCAGATTTAACGGCAATAACCAAAGTAATATATAGTACAAGCAAATTAACCAGTTTAGAAGGGGCAAAAGAGTTGTTAACAGGCTCTCCGGAAGAAGTATTAAAAAGGTTAAATGAAGATAAGGCTTATCAGTTTGGTAAAGAATTACACAATATTTTTTACAATCAAATAGAGCCACAGTATCAAAAGTTGAATTTGGAAATAGCCGCAGTTCAAAAAACATATATGAAGGCTTTGATGGAGGTATTTCCAAACAAACGGTTTTTCCCCGACGCGAATAGTACATTACGAGTTACTTACGGACAAGTAAAAGGATATGAGCCTAAAGACGGGGTTAAGTTTGAGAATAAGACCTACTTAAAAGGAGTAATTGAAAAGTATGTACCGGGTGATTATGAATTTGATGTGCCTCAAAAATTACGTGATTTATATGCCTCAAAAGATTTTGGGTCCTATGGTGAAAAAGGTAAAATGCCAGTGAATTTTATTGGTACCAACCATACAACCGGAGGAAATTCAGGGAGTCCTGCTATTGACGCTTATGGAAACTTAATTGGGTTAAATTTTGATCGTGTATGGGAAGGAACAATGAGCGATATGAATTATGATCCTGATATTTGCAGGAATATTATGGTTGATATCCGCTATGTTTTATTTATAATTGACAAATATGCCGGAGCTAAAAACCTAATTGATGAAATGACTTTAGTACACCCAAAAAACAATGAAAATTTAATACAATGAAATACATCAAACTTTATTTACTAGCGGCTTTGCTGGTAGTATCGTGTAAGACGGTACAGGAAACAACACAGGTAGTGCGGGCAACGGTACCAACAGTACAAAACACACGTGATATTCAAGGCGGTATGTGGATACCTTCGTTATTAGAAGGGATGAATGAGCAGGAGATGCATCAATTAGGTAGTAAAATGACCGCATCGGATATATATGATGTAAACAATGCGAGTTTAAAGGACGCGATTGCTCATTTTGGAGGTGGGTGTACCTCAGAAGTAATCTCACCAAATGGTTTGTTATTAACCAATCACCATTGTGGATATGGTGTAATCCAATCCCATTCTACTGTAGAGAACGATTATCTAAAAGAAGGATTTTGGGCAAAGAGTTATGCAGAAGAGTTACCAAATGAGCGTTTGAGTGTAACCTTTATCAAACGTATAGATGATGTTACTACACAGGTTTTTGAAGGCGTAACCGATGCTATGGATGCATTAAGCAAACAGAAAAAGATTAGTCAGAATATAGATAAGGTTACCAAGTCGGCTGAAAAAGAAGCTTGGCAAGATGCTAATGTAAAAACTTTTTACAAAGGCAATCAGTATTTATTGTTTGTAACCGAAACGTTTAAAGATGTTCGTTTGGTAGGCGCACCACCATCATCAATAGGGAAGTTTGGCGCGGATACAGACAATTGGATGTGGCCACGTCATACAGGAGATTTTTCAATGTTTAGAATTTATGCAGATTCCAATAACCGTCCGGCGAGTTATTCAAAAGACAATGTGCCCTACAAGCCAAAGCATCATTTACCGATATCGTTAGACGGAGTTGAAGAGGGAGATTTCACCTTGGTATTTGGGTTTCCCGGCAGAACCAATGAATATTTACCTGCAGTTGGTGTAAATCAAATAGTAAATATATTGAACCCTGCTAAGATAGAAGTACGGGACAATGCGTTAAAAATAGTGAATGGTTTTATGCGCAATGATGCAGCAATAAAGATTAAGTATGCCTCAAAATATGCATCGATAGCCAATTATTGGAAAAAGTGGATAGGAGAGCGTCAAGGAATCCACCGCTCAAATGCCATAGAAAAAAAGAAAGTGTTAGAGCAAGAGTTTAGCAAGCTTGTAAAAGAAAGAGAACTAACGGGGTACAGTAGTTTGTTATCGGATTTTGAAAGGCTGTATAAAGAAATAGAAAGTGTAGCCTTGGCCAGAGATTATTGGATTGAGGTTGCTTACCGAAATGTAGAGTTATTAGGATTTACCTTTAGAGCTTACCAGTTAGAGCAAGCGTATTTAAAAGGAGGGGCAGCAGCCTTTGAGAAAACCCGAGCAGCAACGTTGTCGAGATTAGAACGCGGATTTAAAAACTACAGTGCTCAGGTAGATGCCCCTGTATTTGAGAAGTTGGTAGGATTATATGCAGCAAAGACACCGCAAGACTATGTGCCTGAAATAATGAAGTCGGCAGATTTAACGGCAATAACCAAAGTAATATATAGTACAAGCAAATTAACCAGTTTAGAAGGGGCAAAAGAGTTGTTAACAGGCTCTCCGGAAGAAGTATTAAAAAGGTTAAATGAAGATAAGGCTTATCAGTTTGGTAAAGAATTACACAATATTTTTTACAATCAAATAGAGCCACAGTATCAAAAGTTGAATTTGGAAATAGCCGCAGTTCAAAAAACATATATGAAGGCTTTGATGGAGGTATTTCCAAACAAACGATTTTTCCCCGATGCGAATAGTACATTACGTGTAAATTACGGTAGAGTAGAAGGGTACGAACCTAAAGATGGAATTACATATACTTCAAAAACATACTTAAAAGGAGTTATTGAAAAGTATGTACCGGGTGATTATGAATTTGATGTGCCTCAAAAGTTACGTGATTTATATGCTTCTAAAGATTTTGGTCAATATGGAGAAGGTGGTAAAATGCCTGTGAATTATTTGTCTACAAACCACATGACTGGTGGTAATTCTGGAAGTCCGGTTGTTGACGCGTATGGGAACTTAACGGGATTGGCATTTGATACAACTTGGGAAGGTACTATGAGCGATTTACATTTTGACGCTGATATTGTTAGAAGTATTATGGTTGATATTCGTTATGTACTATTTATAATTGACAAATATGCCGAAGCTAAAAACTTAATTGATGAAATGACAATTGTACACCCTAAAACGAACCAAGATAACCTATTGGTTCCATAGCAATCTCGTATATTTAACATATAATCAAGGGGATGTATTTTTTGCATCCCCTTATTATTTTAAAGTAGATTTTTACAAATTAGTATATTTAATTGAGATATTCCAATTATAGGATTTCTCAGGGTTTAAAACCAGTAAACCTGCCTTATTGTTAAAGGCATTAGGAGCACAGGTCATAGGTTCAAGTGCAACACTTTTTTTATCATCAGGTGTAAATATTTGAAAATAGTTTTGCTGATTACTTTCAGAAAATTTAATTAATAATTGGTAGCGAGGTGTAGCTAATTTAACGGAATTCTTTTTCAGAATATAACAATCATCAAGCTGAGTGTTTTCAATTTTAAGAGGTAACTGATGAGAAATAGTTTTTTTATTTTCCGGTATCATTTTGTTGTTAGATTTAAACTGTAAATCTGCCTTAAAATCTATGATTGATTCTGAAAGATTGTCACTGTTAAAATAAGGGTGCCAACCAATACCGAAAGGAAATTTTTCTGTACCGCTATTAGTTGTTTTAAAATTAATGGAAAGCGCATTTACAGAGAACGTATAACAAATTTCAATTTTAAACGGAAATGGAAACCCTTTGGTCGAGCCATCGTCAGAATAACCAAAAATTAGTTGAGCAAAATTATCAGTAACGTTGGTTTTAATTAAAGAAAAAGATTTATTGTGTATATGCCCATGCAATGCGTTGTTAAACGCAGTTTCGTTACATTTTAACTGATAATTGATTTCATTAAATTTATAACTTCCATTTTTAACCCTATTGGGATAAGGGAAAAGAAAGGACGACTTGTAGGCCATTTCATAGGTTTTTATCCCAATTTCGTCGTTGGTAATTCCGTTAATTAAATCAATATTTTCAAAACTCAGTTTTTGGAGTGAAGCTCCTAAATTTGGATAAATGACACTTTTAAAATTCAGATTTTTATTAGTAACAACTACTTGATTTAGTAATTTGTTAGGGTTATTAATTATTTCTATTTGGTACATTTATTCTTTTATATTTTTCTTTTTAGGTAATCTGTTGGCGTCTTTTAAACATTTGTGAAGCATCCATTCCAGCTGCCCGTTGGTTGAGCGAAATTCATCGGCAGCCCACTTTTCTACTGCTTTGAGCAAATCTTCATTTATGCGTAATGCAAATGCTTTTTTCTTTGACATCTTAAATTATTTCTATTTCAAAATTGGTATTATATTAA
>CAYFFC010000018.1:0-16510 GCA_964342295.1 uncultured Lutibacter sp.
CTTAATTATTATCATTATTTTTGAAAAAATAATAAATCTCCTAGTCTAGAGCCTTCTAGTATAATTTAATTCGTAAGAATTGGTGAATTGAGGTCGTAAATCAGGGTTTCCAACAGAAGTAATTTGTGGGGTACTCCATTCTCTAATTGGATTTACTTGTCCTATTGATGGTCTGTCTACTCTTCGACTGTAACTAATTTGAAATTGATTTTTTTCACTTTTCTGATACGTAATAAAAGCCGAAGGATACACTGAGAAAATTTCATCGGTGTAAGGTGCTGTTTCATTTCCTTTTTCAAAAGTTGCATCAACATCATATTGTTCAAATCGAGCTCCTATTTGCATAGAAATTGCCTTAAATTTTCTATTGTAATTAAAGTAAGCTGAGTAGATATCACGATTGTACTCAAATGCCGAGTTTCCTTTAGGTTGGGTTACAAACCAATTACCATTGGGTATTAAATTATTATTGTTATCGTAAACAAACTCTTCTTGTGTGGTAATATTTTGGTTTTTTGAATCTCTTAACCTTACTTCCAAACCTAATTCTAATTTTGAATTTTTTGATAGGGGATTGGTATAATCCAAGTTTAGCAAGGTTGTACCGCGGTCGTTATTCACAACCTCTTGGTAATTCCTGGTTAAGTCAAATGGCCTTACCAATTCATCATAATAAGCATTTTCAGGATCAATAGAATTCGAAAAGTTTGCTTCTAATTCTAAATTATGGCCCTCTTTGGCAAAATCTAGCGTATAATTAAAATTGTAGGTTTGAGATTCACCGCTACTTCTTACAAAAAAAGGAGAATTACTGTCGACTATATTATTGAAAGTTACTAAAGTAAAACCATCAAAAAAATTATCGGAGTTATTTTGTATGGTATAAAATGAAAATGTGTTTTTATCATTTAAATAATAGTCGGCACCAAGTTTTAATAAATGAGAAGTTCTATCATTTAAAAATTCAAAATCTTGAACAGATACATTGTCATCTCTGTTTACTACACCGTTATTTGCACTTTTACCGGCATTCAGTCCATAATTTAAAAAGAAATTGACTTTACCCGTTCTTAAATTCATATCAACAGAACCGTTAAACCTGCTATTTTCACCTTGTGTTAAACCCGTATTTACATTTCCGTTAAACCCTAAATTTGAATTTTTATGAAGTACTATGTTTATAATTCCACTCATTCCTTCGGGCTCGTATTTGGCCGAGGGATTTGTAATCAATTCAATACTTTTTATAGAAGTAGAAGGAATTTGTCGCAACAATTGAGCTGTATCAATATTTGTTGGTTTTCCATCTACCAAAACCCGAACATTTTCGTTGCCTCTTAGGCTGATATTTCCTGTTTGGCTGTCAACGGAAACCGACTGTACGTTGTCTAACATTTCTGAGGCAGTAGTACCGGTTGAAGTTAAATCCTTTCCAATATTTATTACTTTTCTGTCAATTTTCTGTGTTACGGTAGAGGTTTCAGCAATCACTTCAACTTCATCTAAAACTGCTGCCGATTCAGATAAACTAATGGTTCCTAAGTCAATTTTAGTATTTCCGCGTGAAATGGTAATTTTTCTTGTTTCTGTTTTATAACCAATAAATTGTATTTCAACGAAAGTTTCACCTTCAGGTATTTTTTTTATAATAAAATTACCATCATCATCTGTTATACTACCGGTAATAATTTTGTTAGTAGCATCTTTTATTACAATATTTACATAAGGAAGTGCCTGTTTTGTGGAATTATCAACAACTTTTCCGCTTACAACGCCGCTAACCGGATTGTAATCTGAAGGAATTTGTGCCGAAGCGGTTAGAAATAAAAAGAAAGTAGTTATTACTAATAAAATAAGTTTCATTGTGTTTTATTGGGTTAGATGATTTTAAATACTTTGTTTATGTGCTTAGAAGACTACCAAAATTTATTGTTGTTACCCGGTTTAACATACTTTAACTATTTTTAACAAATGAATAAGAAAACATTGGTACTTGGGGCTTCATCTAAACCCGGAAGGTATTCGAACTTGGCTATTCAAAAATTAGTAGCTAAAGGGTTTGAAGTGAGAGCGATAGGGTTTAGGAAGGGAGAAGTAGTAGGGGTTGAGGTTTTTGAAAGGCCTATATGGTTTGATGAAATTCACACCGTTAGTATTTATTTAAATAAAAATAATCAGAAAGAATATTATGACTATATTCTTTCATTAAACCCGAAAAGAGTAATTTTTAACCCGGGATCGGAAAATATTGACTTAGAATTATTGCTTACCAAGCACAAGATATTTTTTGAACGAGCTTGCACCCTTGTTTTGTTAAGTATTGGAGGGTATTAAGTTCTTAAAAATAAACGCATACCTATACTTGGTACCACGGCACTATTGAGGTTTATATTAAACCAATCGCCTAATAATTGGTTGTCAAAACTTTTGTAATTAAGTTGATAAGCAGCTCCGGCGCCAATATCAATACCAACTTTTTCTGAAACATTAAAGTCGTGTCCAATTCTAAAATTCAAATAGTTAGCATTTTGAGATTGGTTGACTTCATTAAATCGTATAAAATTTAATCCGGCTTTAACATACCATGGTTTTCTTATGGCATATTTATTTTTTCCTGCAAAGTGATAATAAATTTCTCCTGATACCGAAAATGCATTTTCATTGTTGTTTGAATAGTAATTAGACATGTTGTGCATCATAAAACCACCACCTACACCTATTTGCACTTGTTTTAACTGATACAGTACACCTACGTTCATAAGTTCAGGAATTCCAAACCCGGCAGATAAGTTGATTTTTTCCTGGCTTCTTAAAATTGAGTTGTTGAATAATAAAAGGGCTATTATTGGTATTAGAGATGTTTTATTAAATTTAATCATTGCTTTAGCAAATTGAGTTTTTTAAGTTATACAATAAATTCTGTTTATAACACTTTTAAGACTTCAATTTTTTTAACGTAGTAGTTAGCAAATATACCTTATTATAAGGAGTTGTTATTGATTATGTATATTGTTTTTCGGTAACTTATGTAACACATAAAACTAAAATTTGCCAATTTCCAAAAATACCGGACTAACATTTTTAACCGTAAAACAGTCTCTATAATTAAGAAGATGAAACTGCTTTATGAAGATATTTCAATAAATTCATTATTTGAACTGTGTAATAATGTAGCTTTTAATTCTTTTAGTGTTACCGTTTTCATTTAAGAAAGATGTTTAAAAAGTGCTAATTTATTTCGTATGTAACACCTTCTTTTGCTAAGAGCGTATTTTCAAAATGCAATTGTGCTTCCATTTTAAAAGGATTTTTACCTTTATATCTTCCACTATAATGACCTATAATTAATTGTTTTACATTGGCCATTTTTGCAATTTTTCCTGCCTGTGCTGCCGTGGCATGTTTGGTGGTAATAGCGGTGTGCTCTCTGTCGTTTAAAAAAGTGGCTTCGTGGTACAAACAATCGACATTATTAATTAATTCAGTAATTTCAGGATAAAAAGCTGTATCACTACAGTAAGCGTAGGTTAACGGTTTCGGCGGGTCAAGTGTAAGGGTTGAATTTTTTAAAACATCTCCATTTTCTAGAATGAAATCTTTCCCGTTTTTAAGGTTTTGATAATCACAAACTTTAATTTCGGAAAATTGTGAAATTGCACTCATTTTTAATTTACGTTCACCAATTTTTTCTTTAAACAAAAAACCATTTGTATAAATTCTGTGATCTAAGGGTATGGTGTAAACTTCTGTTTTTTCATCTTCAAATATTAGTTCACTTTTAGTAGAAATTAATTCGTGAAATAATAAAGGATATTGTGTCCAAGAATTTGAAAGTTTAAGTTGTAGCGTAATAATTTCTTTTATACCTTTTGGTCCGTATATATGTAATGGTGTGCTTCTGTTTAATAACCTGAAAGTTGATATTAAACCTACCAAACCGTAGTAATGATCGCCATGTAAATGTGAGATGAAGATATGTTTAATTTTAGAAAATTTCACCTTGTATTTACGTAGCTGAACTTGGGTGCCTTCACCACAATCAATTAAAAAATGATGATTCTTAATTTCTAAAAATTGTGAAGTAGGGTGTGCGTTAACCCTTGGTGTAGCTGAGTGACATCCTAAAATAGTGAGTTTTAAACTCATCTAATAACCAATCTTTTTGAAACAATTTCAGTGGCAGTTTGAAGCGAATAAATATACATGCCTTTTGCAATATTATTTCTGTTGAAATGAATGGTATTGAAACCCGATTTACAATTAATTTCTTCTAAATACACCGTTTTTCCTAAAAGGTTTTTTACTGTGAATTCAACAGGTTGGTTTATAGATGAACGGAAGTTAATGCGAGTTTTATCTTGAAAAGGATTTGGTGAGCATGAAATTGCAGCAAGGGTTTTCGGTTGCTGATTACCATCAAAAACAGAACTACTTCCATTATGCCGTTGGGCAAAGGAAAAAGTAAAAAACAATAAAAAAGTTATTAATAGTAGTTGTTTCATCAATAAGCAACTTGGTTTTAAAATCCTAAATCACGTTCAATGGCATCCATTTCCAAAATATCTTGAGCTTCTTCAATTGTGGGAGCAACATTTAATTCGTCTGGTATGTCATCAATTTCTATTCTTTCACAAACAATTACAAAACTTAAACCGTTTTTTCTGTGAATTTCGCTTAAATCCAAAAATAACAATAATTCTTTTAATTCAATGTTAATTTTTTCAGAAATGTCTATTATTAAATGTTCATCCTTAAAATTAGCATAATTTGATGCTACAGTTTTAAGGAACTCATTCACAGATTCCTGGGCAGGTTTTAATAAGGTGTATTTGTCGTATTTTTTGAATTCCATAACTAATTTCGCTGAATTTGTTGTGCCAATAAATAAATTACAGCCATTCTTATGGCAACACCATTTTCAACCTGGTTTAAGATTATAGACTGTTCTGCATCGGCAACATCACTGGTTATTTCTACACCCCTGTTTATTGGTCCGGGATGCATAATTACAATATTTTTGTTAAGTGAGTTTAGGAGTTCTTTATTAATTCCGAATAATTGGGTGTATTCTCTAGTTGATGGAAAATAATTAATTTCCATACGTTCATTTTGAACACGTAATACATTAGCAACATCGCACCAGTCCAATGCTGCTTTTATGTTATGTTCAACACCAACACCCAAACTTTCTATAAATTTTGGGATTAGGGTTTTAGGACCGCAAACTTTAACTTGAGCACCCTGTAATTTTAATGCATAAATATTTGATAAAGCTACTCTAGAGTGTAAAATATCTCCTAAAATTACTACTTTTTTATTGGCTACACTTCCCAGTTTCTCTCTAATTGAATAAGAATCGAGCAGTGCTTGTGTTGGATGTTCATGTGTACCATCACCGGCATTTACTATTTTGGCATTAACATGTTTCGATAAAAAATCGCAAGCGCCAACATTAGGGTGCCGCATAACTATTAAATCAACTTTCATTGATAAAATGTTGTTTGCAGTATCAATTAAAGTTTCCCCTTTTTTAACACTCGATTGACTTGCGGAAAAATTAATTACATCAGCCGATAAACGTTTTTCGGCTAATTCAAAGGAGAGTTTGGTTCGCGTACTGTTTTCAAAAAATAAATTGGCAATGGTTATATCTCTAAGAGATGGTACTTTTTTTATAGGCCGGTTAATTACTTCTTTAAAGTGGTCGGCAGTTTTAAAAATTAAATCAATATCAGCCTTATTTAAATGCTTAATACCTAAAAGATGTTGTACGCTTAATTGACTCATAGTATTACATATTTAAAATATAAACTGCATCATTTCCCTCGTTTTGGGCCCAGTGCACGGTAACTTTTTCTTTATTAATAACATCAACTTGTCTTCCTTTATAATCGGGCTGAATTGGTAAATGCCTGCTGAACCTCCTATCAATCAATACTAGTAATTCAATATCTCTAGGCCGTCCAAACGATTGAATAGCTGTTAAGGCGGCTCTTATACTTCGACCTGAAAATAAAACATCGTCAATAAATACCACGTTTTTATCTTCAACAACAAAATCAATATGTGTTTTGTTTGCTTCAAGCGGAGCTTCCCTTCTTCTAAAGTCGTCACGATAAAAAGTAATATCAAGCTGACCAACGTTAATATTGGATATATTATAGTGGTTTTTAAGCAATTTCACCAATCTGTCGGCTAAAAAAATACCTCTTGGCTGAATGCCAATTAAAACAGTATTTTCAAAATTATCATGGTTTTCAATTAATTGACAGGCTAACCTGTGCAATATAATTTCAATTTCTTTTGAGCTTAGAAGTATTTTTTTACTCATTGTAGTACCAAACATTGTTTGGAATACAAATATACATCATTTTGTTAATTAATTTGTTAAAAACATTTATAAACTAGGTTTAATTCAGTTACAATGTTCTGTACTTTTATTGTTGTAGTAATTATACTTTCTGTTGTATGTCTTTAACTCCAAAAGAAAATAATTTGCCCTTATCAAAATTTGAATCCATGTTAAAAACCGATAATGTGTATTTTTTTGATTCGGTTGAGTTTGAGCAAATTATACATTATTACATAGATTCAGGAAAAAATGGACTTGCAAAAAAGGCAATAAAATTAGGATTAAAGCAACATCCAAAATCAGTTATCCTAAAATTGCTAAAAGCCGAAATTTTAATTTTTGAAGGGGAGTTGGAACAGGCATCTAATTTGTTAAAAGATTTACAGGCTATTGAGCCAACAAATGAAGAAATTTATATTCAACAGGCAAGTATTTATTCAAAAGTTGATGAGCATGAAAGAGCTATAAACGCACTTAAAATTGCTTTGAGCTATACCCAAGATGAGTCCGATGTGTTAGCCTTAATAGGCATGGAATATTTGTATTTAGATAACTTTGAGGAAGCACGATTTAATTTTGCAAAATGTTTAGAAGTAGATTATGAAGATTACTCATCACTGTACAATGTAATTTATTGTTTTGATATGGAAAATCAACATACTGAAGCAATTAATTACTTGAATAATTACATTAATAAAGATCCATACAGTGAAGTTGCCTGGCATCAGTTGGGGCGGCAGTATTTTATTATAGAGAATTTTAAGGAAGCGCTTCGGGCATTTGATTATGCGGTATTAATTGACGAGTATTTTGTAGGTGCATATTTGGAAAAGGCAAAAACGTTAGAGGCTTTACATTGTTATGAAGAAGCCATAGAAAATTACAAAGCAACAGTAGAACTTGATGACCCAACTTCATTTGCTTTTTTAAGAATGGGAGAGTGCTATGAGAAACTTAAAAAGTATGCTATGGCAATTCAGTACTACAAAAAAGCAGTTCATGAAGATCCGTTGTTAGATAAAGGGTGGATAGCACTTACTAATTTAAATAGTAAGCAGAAAAAGTATAATAAAGCCCTGTTTCATATTAACAAAGCATTGGAAATAGATGTAGAAAATACCCTTTATTGGAGAAAATATGCCGAAATTAATTTAAAGTTAAGTTTTTTTGAAGAGGCAGCTAAAGCTTTCCAAAAATGTATAGAACTACAAGACTTTGAGATAACTATATGGATTGGTTTATGTGATGTTTTATGTTATTTAGGTGATTATGATGAGGCTTTTAAGTACGTTAGTAAATCAACCAAATACTTTAAAGATTTTGCAGAAATTGAATATCGTTTAAGTGGGCTATGTTTTATGTTGAAAAAAACTGAGAAAGGGGTAGCTCATTTAAAAAAAGCATTGAAAATTGACTTTGAATACCACTCTATTATTAAGGAATTATTTCCTAATGTATTTCAATTGCCACAAGTTGTTGATATTATACATAATTTCAAATAAACTTCAGTTAAAAAGAGTACATTTGTCTGAAATAATTTTCAGATAAATGAAGCAAAGAAACATAGGGCAATATATTATAATATCATTAAAAGGAATGGCAATGGGTGCTGCTGATGTTGTTCCGGGAGTTTCAGGTGGAACCATTGCATTTATTTCAGGAATCTATGAAGAGCTTTTAAATGCCATTAGTGCAGTAAATGTTAAAACATTAAAGCTCTGGAAAACTGAAGGTTTTGGTTCGGTTTGGAAAGCAGTTAACGGAAATTTTTTGGTTGCTTTATTGCTAGGAATTTTTATAAGCGTAATTTCTTTGGCAAAACTAATTTCGTGGTTGCTTGAAAATAAGCCTGTTTTAGTTTGGTCTTTCTTTTTTGGCTTGGTGTTAGCCAGTGTTATTTATGTTGCCAAACAGATTAAACAGTGGAATATTATAACTGCTTTTTTACTTATTATTGGTGCCGTTCTTGCGTACTATATTACCACGTTACAGCCTTTAATTTCAGAAAATTCATCGCCATTATTTATGTTTTTAGCAGGGGCTTTAGCTATATGTGCTATGATATTACCTGGTATTTCCGGGGCATTTATTTTGGTGCTTTTAGGAGCCTACAAACCTGTTTTAGAAGCCGTTCATAATAGGGACTTAAAATTGATTGCAATAATAGCTGCCGGGGCAGTGGTAGGTTTATTAACATTTTCAAAAATACTAAAGTGGTTATTTCATCACTATAGAAATCAAACGTTGGCAGTATTAACCGGATTCATATTTGGTTCATTAAACAAAATTTGGCCATGGAAAAAAGTGTTAGAGACAAAATTAATTGAAAATAAAATCGTTATTATTAAAGAAGTTAGTATATCACCATTTTCCTTTGATGGGAATATGCAATTAGCTCAGGCTATTATTTTGGCAATAATTGGATTTGCCGTGATTTTGTTATTAGAAAAACTTGCAGTTTCAGCAGATAAATAGAACAAATGGCTCGAAGACAGCGTACATTTTTAGATAAATTTTTCCTTTTTATTAAAGGGTTATCTATGGGGGCTGCAAATAAAGTTCCCGGTGTATCAGGAGGTACTGTTTCATTTGTTCTGGGGTTTTATGAAGAAATGATTTATTCTTTCAGAAAAATAAACTATAAAGCGTTTCTTTTACTTATAAATGGCAGGTATAAAAGTTTTTACTACTATACAAATGCACCTTTTCTATTATTAGTATTTGCCGGAAGCACATTTAGTTATTTTAGTGTTTCATTGGTGTTAGATTATTTATTGGATACTTATGAATTGTATGTGTGGAGTTCATTTTTTGGGATGATTATTGGCTCCATCTATTACATAGCAAAAGATTTTAATGATTGGCGCACAAAAAACATAATTTCAATGGCTATTGGGGTAATATTGGGTATTGGCATCAGTTTTATGAATCCGGCAAAAGAAAACGATAATTTATGGTTTGTTTTTGCCTGTGGAATTATAGGAGTTTCGGGCATGACATTGCCGGGCCTCTCAGGTTCGTTTATTTTAATATTACTTGGAAATTATGTATTACTTTTAGTTGATTCGGTTACCATGTTGTACAAAACAATTACAGAAGTTTTTATTGGTGATTTTAGTTTTCTCAATAATGAAGAGCGTATTCGATATTTGCAAATAATTGCAACATTTTCGGTGGGTTCTGCTTTTGGACTTGTTTTTACATCACATATTTTAGGATATGTGTTAAAAAAATGGCACCAAATTGTAACAGCTATAATTATAGGGTTTATTACTGGTTCACTGGGTATCGTTTGGCCTTGGAAAAGAGAAATTTATAAAATGCAGGACGGATCGTTTTTACTGGATTCAAATGGTGAAAAAATTATTGCGAATTTCCAGCGCTATTTTCCTGACTTTTCAAATATGGAAACCTGGATAGCAATATTATTTGTATTGTTTGGAATTGGAATTATTTTACTAATTGATAAATACGGCACTGAACGCAAACAGTATGAAGATGTTGTTTAATCAAATTATCCATACAAAATTAATACAAAGTGAATAACAGAACTAAATTTGGGTTAGTAGGTAAAAACATTGAGTACTCTTTTTCAAAAAAGTACTTCACAAATAAGTTTAATGAATTGGGCTTGATCAAGTATTCTTATACTAATTTTGATTTACCTGAAATTTTTGAATTTCCCTTTATTTTATATCAAAAAGAAGATGAGTTTAAAGGTTTTAATGTAACTATACCCTACAAGCAAGAAATTATTAAGTATTTAAATGAGTTAGATGAAACTTCCATATCTGTGGGAGCAGTAAACACCATAAAGGTATCTGAAGATAATAAGCTAATAGGATTTAATACTGATGTTTATGGTTTTCAAAAATCATTGCAACCTATACTCAAAAAACACCATACCAAAGCACTAATTTTAGGTACCGGTGGAGCATCAAAAGCCATAGCTTTCGCTTTAAAAAAACTTGCAATAGAATTTAAAATTGTTTCAAGATATAAGGCAGAAAACGTTATAACCTATTCTGAACTAACTAAGGAAATAATGGACGATTATAAGTTAATTATAAATTGTACTCCTTTAGGAACATCTCCAAATACAGAACAATATCCAGACCTTCCTTATGAATACTTAGGAGATAAACATTTGTTATACGACTTGGTTTATAACCCTGAAATGACAAAGTTTCTTGTGAAAGGCAAAAAAAGAGGAGCCATTATAAAAAATGGTTATGAAATGCTTGAATTGCAAGCCGAAAAGTCATGGGAAATATGGAATTCCTAAAAGAATTGCTTAAATTTACGCAACTTAAATAATAATTATTCATCTTTATTTAGAAATAGTAACTTGTAATTGGTACTATTTTGTAATTATTATAACAAATAATTAAAAGAACCTTAAACATTGTAATATGTTAGACGAAAACAACACCTTATCAAGTGAAAAAAGCAATTCTGTAATACCTGAAAAAAGTAGTGAGGAATCCGTAAAGCCTGAAGAAAAAGTTGAGCAATCATCTACAACCTCTGAAACTGAAAAAGCTATTGATGAAATTGAGAATAAAATAGCTGAGAGATCTGAAAAGGAAGAGCATCTTAATGTTGAAATGGTAGATTACTCACAGATGACTCTCGAAGAGTTAGTTGAAGAATTATCCAAATTAGTTAAAGAGCAAAAAGTTCAAAGTATTCAGAGCAATGTAAACAAAATAAAGAGTGTTTTCAATGTTAAGTTTGGTGAATTGCTGAAAATTGAAAAAGATAAATTTTTAGAATCCGGCGGTAATATCGTTGATTTCCAATACAGTAACCCGGTAAAGTCCACATATAACAGTATTTTGTACGATTATAAGGTAAAGCGAAATGAATTTTATGCCAATCAAGAACAACAACTAAAAGAAAATTTGAATGCCAAACTTGAGTTAATAGATGAACTTAAACATTTAATTGATAATGCCGAAGGGTCTACTATGTATAGAATGTTTAAAGATATTCAAAATAGATGGCGTGAAGTTGGCCCAATTCCAAGAGCAAAATACAGCGACACTTGGAGAACCTATCATCACCATGTTGAAAGATTTTATGATTTATTACACCTTAGTAATGATTTAAGGGATTTAGATTTTAAGCACAATCTAGAGGAAAAACTTAAACTTGTAGAAAAAGCCGAGCAACTTGCCGAGTTGGAAGATATAAACATTGCTTTTAAAGAACTTCAAGTATTGCATAAATTATGGAAAGAAGAAGTGGGTCCGGTACCTCGTGAAAGTAGGGAGGAAATTTGGGAACGTTTTAGCCTTGCAACAAAAAAAGTACATGATAAGCGTCATGAGTTTTACAAAGAGTTAAAACATGAGTTTGAAGATAATATTATAAAAAAAATAGCTGTTATTGAAAAGATAGAGGTTTATGATACTTCAAAAAATAGGTCTCGATCCGATTGGCAAAAAAGTATAAAGGATATTGATGAATTAAGAGATCGGTTTTTTAGCATTGGCAAAGTTCCTAGATCAAAAAGTGACCAGATTTGGAATAGGTTTAAAGAAGCCACGCGTAAGTTTAATTCTGAGAAAAATAATTTCTTTAAAAGCCTTAAAAAAGAACAACTGGAAAACTTAAACAAAAAAAGAATTCTTGTAGATCAGGCAGTTGCAATGAAAGATAGTGAAGATTGGGATATGGCAACTGATTTTATGAAAAAAATTCAGGCTGATTGGAAAAAAATTGGACATGTTCCTCGAAAATACTCCGATAAAATATGGAAAGAATTTAAGGATGCTTGTAATCATTATTTTGATAGATTGCACGCTAAACAAGATGAAGGAAATAAAGAGCAGTTAGCAGTATTTAATAAAAAGAAAGAATTGATTAGTGCTGTAAAAGAAAAACTTGATTCAAAAACCAAAATTTCCTTAGATGATTTAAAAGGGCTGGTTTTAGATTGGAGAGAATTAGGAAGGGTTCCTTTTGAAATGCGGCATATTGAGGTTAAATTTAACAAACTAATCGATAAAATTGTGAGTGTCAATGATATAAACAGGCAAGATGTTGAGATGATTAAGTTTGAAAATTTAGTAAGTAGCTACCTAGACCAAAAAAATTACAAAAAACTTGATAATGAACAGCTATTTGTTAGGAAAAAGATAGATGAAACCGTTAAGGAAATTCAACAACTTGAAAATAACTTAGGATTTATATCTAATGTAACCGATGAGAATCCGCTTGTTAAAAAAGTAAGAGATCAAATAGATACTCATAAAGAAAAACTTGATATTTGGAATGCTAAATTGGATTATTTAAGAAATTTGGAATAATAGCTGCTTTAAAACATAAAAAAAGGAGTTCAAAATTTGAACTCCTTTTTTTATGTGCCACTATTTCAAAATAATCTGATTTTATTTATCAGAAAAAGAAGCTATAACCTCAATTTCAACCTCATTCCAGGTTTTGGTTATGCCATCTTCACCGGTATGTAATTCTTTGCAAACTAAATTTAGGGCGTGAATCGATTTTTGTGCGTTCCAGTTATTTAATATCAAAGTTGATTTAATACGTACTTCGTTTTCATTTTCAATAAATACAACAGGTAAATTTTCGGTTACACCATTCATTGTAAGTGCAACCTGTCCTTTGTTTTCTCCTTTATAATGTACCGTTCCTGAAATTAATGAGGTATTTTCCATAACGCCAAAAAAGAATTTTTTCAGCTTGCCATCTCTAATGCTATCATTAGAAAAAACACTGCTTACAGGTATTTTAAAACGAACATTATTTAAGGCTTCAAGCTTAGATTCAGCTGGATTGTTGTTTTCTAAAGAAACCTGATAAAAAGTTCCTTTTACAGGTACTTTTTTAGTTGTTTTAAATGCAGTCCAATTAATAGTTGTATTTTCTTCAGTAAGGGAATAACCATTTTTTTGTTCAGATGCTGGTTTTACATTTTTTTTACAAGCTGTAAAAGTTGTACTTAGCGCAACTATAAGTGCAAGAAATTTAATTTTTAGCATGATTTTTTAATTAGAAGTTATTTTAAGTATTTGTTTACTAATTTTATGTATTCTTTTTTGGCATCATCTTCAGATAAATAATTAAGCTGAAACCAAGCATTAAGTTTAAATGCATTTCTAAGTTTAATATCACCTGATGGTTCTTCATAATTATTTCCTTTAGTAGCTTGTTTGTAATAAGCATAAAACTTCAGCATAATATCAGGAGGTAGTTTGATATTTGTTGTTGAAGAAATTTTATAAGCTTTTTCAAATTCTTTATCTAAATCTATTCCCATTATTGAAAAAAATAAACAGTTATGCAAAAATACAAAAACTATAATGAAGCTATGATTTGTTCTCCTCCTTTAACGTTACTGTTTAAAGCTACACTAACCTTAGTTCCTATTGGTAAAAAAACATCAACTCTTGAGCCAAATTTAATAAATCCGGCATCCTCTCCCTGTGTTACAGTATTATTTAACTCGGCGTAATTTACTATTCTTTTAGCCATTGCTCCGGCTATTTGACGGTACATTACTTCTCCAAAAGTTTTGTTTTCAATTACAATGGTTGTACGTTCATTTAGTTCAGACGCTTTTGGGTGCCAAGCTACTAAATACTTACCGGGATGATATTTACTGAATTTTACGAGCCCTCCAATGGGGTACCGAGTAACATGAACATTAAGAGGTGACATAAATATTGATATTTGCAACCTCTTGTCATTAAAGTATTCTTTTTCAAAAACTTCTTCAATAACAACAACTTTACCATCAACGGGAGCAATAATTACCGAATCGTTAATAGTGGTATTCCTTTTAGGGTTTCTAAAAAATTGAAGAATCGCTATGTAAAAAAGCAATACAATTGAGGCAAGAAGTTTATTTAACCAATTAGAACCAACAAATGTTTCAATGAGAATCACGGAAAATGCAACCAAAAAAGTGGCAATTAAAATAATTTTATAACCTTCTTTATGAAACATAATTACTGAACAAATTGTAAATAAATAAATATAAACGGTGCTGCAAAAATAACACTATCAAACCTATCTAAAAAACCACCATGTCCCGGAATAAAATTACTGCTGTCTTTAACTCCGGCTTGCCTTTTAAACATAGATTCTATTAAATCTCCCAATACACCAAAAATACTAACTATTCCGGCTATTACAATCCATTGAATTAATCTTAATTCGGTAAACTGACTTGCTAAAATAAAACTTGCTACAAAAGTAAATACCATTCCACCCACAAAACCCTCAATGGTTTTATTAGGTGAAATGCGCTCCATCAGCTTGTGCTTACCTAGGTTTTTACCAACCAAATAAGCAAAGGTATCATTGGTCCAAATTAGTATAAAAACTCCTAAAATAGATGAGTTAACGTAGTTGAAAGAGGCATTTAAAAAAGGTATTTGCACCATTAATGTAAAGGGTACAATAATATAAATTACCGATAAAAATATTTTACCTAAATGGCTAATAACTTCTTCCTTTTTAGCAAATAAAATAGACGCAAACGTTATAAATATTGTTAAAAACAGTGCAACACCGGCATATTCAAAAATTATTCTTGACGGCACATCTTCAACACTTAAAATATTTCCAAAAATAAAGAGCAGGGTGCCTATAATGTATGGGAAAGTACTTTTTAAGTGTATCATTTTTTTAAATTCAAAAAGGCATAACATCATTAGTATAAAAAACAACACAATAAAGGTTATTTTGCTAAATAAAATTGAAAATATTAAAACACTAACAAATAGCAATCCAGAAAGTGCTCTTTTAAAAAGTTTTCTCATAAACTATAAATCTTCAAACAGTAACAAATATAAGTTTTTTGCATTGGTATTACCATAACTCATAAAGTCATTGTTTTTGCATTGTGGGTTGTAATTTTTTATGGCGCTGATATTATTTGGAATATTTCCCTGATATCGGGTTTTAATACCCGTTAAACTTTCTCCTTTTGTGTTAACCAATTGACTTGTGGTTGCATAGACGATAAAATTATCTGACAATTCAGAAATTTTGTATTCTTTTAATTGGTTTGAAGAAAACAGAATACTACCGTTCTCGGCAATCAAATGCTCACAACTGACAAAAAATGGAAAGGAGTTTGATAAATTTTGTATAGTTTTTACTTCAACCGTTTTAATAAGCTTTAACAAATCATTATCGTTGCAAATAACTGTATCCCAAGAGTTTTCTTTAATTATTTTAGACAAGTTATAAACAACCTCTTTTAAAGTAGCACAATATAAAAATTTACCATTTTTGTTAATGAAATTTTGAACAAATACCTGATCTATAGGTAAATTATTATGCGACATAGAAGGTTCTTCAACCTCTTTAGAGTCTGAGGAACTAAATAATTTTTTGAAAAAACTCATTATTAATATTGAATAAATTCAAAATTATAAAAAACTTACGAATTTACTCTTCGGTTTCTGATGAATTTTCAATTTTCTCTGATTCGGAAGCCTCAATTTCTACTTCATCAAAAGGGCGTTTTCCAAAAATGGTTTCTAAATCCTTTTTAAATATTACTTCTTTCTCAAGTAATAAATTGGCTAAAGTAATTAATTTGTCTTTATTTTCTTTTAAAATTTCAATGGCACGTTGATATTGTTTTTCAATAATTGATGAAATTTCCTTGTCAATTATTTGTGCGGTTTGTTCGCTGTATGGTTTTGTAAAACTATAATCGGTTTGCCCTGATGAGTCGTAATACGTAATATTCCCAATTTCATCATTCAAACCATAAATTGTTACCATAGCTCTTGCCTGTCTGGTAATTTTTTCCAAATCGTTTAGAGCACCTGTTGAAATTTTATCGAACATTAATTTTTCGGCTGCTCTACCCGCTAATGTTGCACACATTTCATCTAACATTTGTTCTGCTTGAACAATTTGACGCTCTTCAGGAAGATACCAAGCAGCACCTAATGACTGCCCTCTAGGAACAATGGTTACTTTTACCAATGGAGCTGCATGTTCTAACATCCAGCTTACCGTAGCATGGCCGGCTTCGTGGTAGGCAATGGTTTTCTTTTCTTTAGGTGCAATTATTTTATTTTTCTTTTCCAGTCCGCCTACAATTCTGTCAACAGCATCTAAAAAATCTTGATGATGCACCGATTTTTTTTCATTTCTCGCAGCAATGAG
>CAYFFC010000018.1:16610-26362 GCA_964342295.1 uncultured Lutibacter sp.
ACTATCACATTAGTATCGGTACCAAATCCGTCCATTTCAGTTAATAACTGATTTAAAGTATTCTCTCTTTCATCATTACCACCGGTTATATTGTTTTTACCTCTTGAACGTCCTATGGCATCAATTTCATCAATAAAAATAATTGAAGGCGATTTTTGTTGAGCTTGTTTAAATAAATCGCGTACCCTTGATGCTCCAACACCCACAAACATTTCAACAAAATCTGACCCCGATAACGAGAAAAATGGTACGTTGGCTTCACCCGCAACTGCTTTGGCAAGTAGGGTTTTACCAGTGCCCGGAGGTCCTACCAATAAGGCTCCTTTTGGTATTTTTCCACCAAGTGAGGTGTACTTATTCGGACTTTTTAAAAAGTCAACAATTTCTTGAACTTCTTCTTTAGCACCTTCTAAACCCGCAACATCTTTAAAGGAAGTTTTTACTTTTTGATCTTGATCAAACAACTTAGCTTTAGATTTTCCAATACTAAATATTTGCCCACCGGCACCACCGGTACCACCAGACATTCTTCTCATAAAGTAAATCCATAAAACAATTAAAAATATAAACGGGAGGTATATAAAAATTTGTTCTAAAAAGTTTGTTTTTTCAATATTATTGGTGTCAAAATCTAATTCATGTAGTTGTTTAGCATTATTTAGTTCTTTTTCAAAATTTTGAAGATCGCCAAAATCGTAATAATACATAGGGGCATTTCCGCTACTGTATAAAGAGCTCTTGTTTTTTTTGTGTTTTTCCTTCTCTTGAGCTTCTCTTTTTATAAAAATATTGGCAATATCTTTATTTACAATAACAATTTTATCAATATCATTTTCTTGTAAAATGGCATTGAACTCGTTTTGACTTAAATTTCTTGTTGAAAGACTACCACTGTTAAAAAACTGATAGCCTATAAATAAAACAAAAATAATTCCATACACCCAGTAAAAGTTAAATTTAGGTGTTTTTATATTTTTATTTGTTGATGTATTTTTCTTTTTGTTGTTACTCATTTTTTATGATTTCAATAAATTAATAGCAATTAACCTTTATTAGTTTGTGGTGGCTATGGTAGTTATTTTAGCATCGCCCCAAAGGCTCTCAATGTCGTAATATTCTCTAATATGTTTTTGAAATACATGTACTACAACGTTCACATAATCTAACAACACCCATTCAGAATTTGCTTCACCTTCTACGTGCCATGGTTTTTCTTTTGTTAGCTTGCTTACTTGTTTTTGTATAATACCTGAAATTGCATTAACATGTGTGTTGGAAGTACCTGTACAGATTACGAAATAATCACAGACTGTATTTTCAATTTCTCTCAAATCTAATATTTGAACATCTACTCCTTTAACCTCATCTATCGCTTTTAAAATTGCCGTTATTAAATTGTCTGCGCTTACATTTTTTTTCGTCATTAAATATTTTTTAGTTTAATACAAAGTTATTATTTTTTTATAAAAATTAATGTTTTGGTTAACTTTGTTACATTATAAATTACAGTATGCATATAATCAAACTTAATGCCATTGATTCTACAAATTCTTACCTTAAAAAAGAAGCTTTAAAAAAGCGCCTGAAAAGTTATACTGTAGTTATGGCAAATCACCAACAGATGGGGCGTGGCCAAATGGGTACTTCTTGGGATAGTGATAAAGGTAAAAATTTGACTATCAGCATATTAGTAAATTTTAATAATTTTAAAATTGAGCATCAGTTTTATTTAAGTATGGCAGTTTCATTAGGCGTTTTAACTGTAGTAAATCAGTATGTTAAAACTATGTTATTTATAAAATGGCCAAACGACATTTTGGCAGTAAAAGACAAAGTTGCGGGTATACTTATAGAAAATGTGTTGAAAGGAAACCACATTGATTATACTGTAATAGGAGTAGGTTTAAATGTGAACCAAACTGAATTTAATCCTTCATTATCAAACATAACTTCTTTAAAAAAAATTACAGGCCGCCATTTTGATTTGGATGAAATTGTTTCAAAACTTATTGCCTCTATACAATCATTTGTAAACTATATAGAAAGTAAAGATTTTAAGAAACTAAAGCAATTATATATAAATGAGCTCTATAAATTTAATAAACCGGCAATGTTTAAAGATAATAATGGAGTATTGTTTTTAGGTAAAATTACAGATATTGCTGATGATGGCAGGTTGGTAGTAACCCTTGAAAACGAAACAACTCGCAAATTTAATTTAAAGGAAATTAAATTTGCGAGTCATAAATAAGTATATTGGTTTATTATAAGGTGGTTGTTTTCTCGGCCAAGGTATCTATAAATTTTTGAAGTGGTCCTTTAACCATCATAGCCATCATAGGGTTAAAGTCGCCATTAAATACTAATTGCATTTCACTACTTTCTTCTGTTACCTGATTTATTACAGCGGTTAAAGAAAATTCCAATTTACTGCTGGCAGCCCCTAAAACAATTTTTTCAAATTCAGTTTTTTCTTTTAAAACTAATCGTATTTCCGGCATTCCTTTTAAACTGAAAATAAATGATTCGCCATCAACTAAAAACTTATCAATATTATCGGGCATTAATTGCTCAAAGTTGTTTAAATTGCTCAAAAAATCAAATACATATTTTTGAGATTTATTTATTGTTATTTTTTTACTTTCCAGGTTCATATTTATTCGTATATTTTATTGTTTCCAACTTCCGGGATTTTCTCTCCATTGTTTCAAGGTTATTAATTCTTTTTCAGATATATAATTGCTATCCAAAGCCTGTTCAAGCAGATAACCATAATTACTTAACGCATCTAAATCAACATTAGCTTTTTCAAAATTCTTATCTGCAATATCAAAGCCATAAGAAAAAATTGCAACCATTCCTTTTACAATGGCACCTTCTTTTTTTAGAGCATCAACCGCATTTAAACTACTTTTTCCGGTACTTATCAAATCTTCAACCACCACCACATTTTTATTTTTTTCAAGGTAGCCTTCTACCTGATTTTTTCGTCCGTGTTTTTTTGGCTCGGGCCTAACATAAATAAAGGGTAAGTTTAATTGTTGTGCAACCAACATACCCATAGCAATTGCTCCTGTTGCTACACCGGCTATAACATCGGGTTTGCCATATTTTTCTTCAATTATTTTGGCCAAATTTTCTCTTAAATAATTTCTTATTTCAGGGAAGGACAGTGTAATTCTGTTGTCGCAATATATAGGAGATTTCCATCCTGAAGCCCATGTAAAAGGTGCATCGGGCTGTAGTTTGATAGCTTTAATTTTTAGAAGAAGTTCGGCTGTTTTTTTTGCTGTATCTTTGTTCATAATCATAATGCAAATGTATAAAGTTTTTGTGAATGACTGTCCGATAATTTTGACAGATCAAAAGAATATTTCAACAATTTTTGAAGTAATTGATTTTGAAGAGTTTAAATTAAATGAAATTGTAAAATCTATTCTGAATAACCAGCTTTATGGAATTTGTTTGGTTTGTGAAAACCTGGAAATATGTTGGCAGAAATTTCAATCGAACTTTAAATTAGAAGAGGCTGCCGGTGGAAAAGTTATAAACACAAAAAAAGAGGTGTTGTTTATTTATAGATTTGAGAAATGGGATTTACCCAAAGGAAAAATTGAAAAAAATGAATCAGTTAAGCAATGTGCCATAAGAGAGGTTGAAGAAGAATGTGGTATAAAGAACTTGGTTATTACTAACCCCTTGCCAACAACTTATCATATTTTTGAAAGGAAGGGAAAATTAATATTTAAAAAAACGTTTTGGTTTGAAATGGTAACGGATTATTGTAGCGAATTAAAACCTCAAGTTGAAGAGGGCATCACAAAAGTTGTATTCAAAAACGAAAAAGCAGCCGAAGCTGCTTTAGAAAACACCTATGCCAATATTAAGTTGTTGTTTTAAAATTTAGAGATAAAATACAAAAAAACCTTAAAAAACGCAATGAAATAAAAATAGTATATTTGCCGCTTTTTATAAATAAGAACCTATGACTGCATTTATTAGAAAGCGTGTTTCAAACGTACAGAACGATATTTTTTCAGGGCTAACAGTTGCATTGGCACTTGTGCCTGAAGCTGTCGCATTCGCATTTGTTGCGGGTGTAGATCCGTTGGTTGGCTTGTATGCTGCTTTTATGATTGGGTTAATAACTTCAATATTTGGAGGTAGACCTGGAATGATATCCGGAGCAACAGGAGCATTGGCAGTTGTAATGGTTAGCCTTGTTGCTAAAGGGAATGCTATGGGATCACCTGATGAAAATTTAGGACTTTATTATTTGTTTGCTACTGTTATATTAATGGGTGTTATACAAATGCTGGCCGGTGTTTTGAAACTAGGTAAATTTGTACGCTTAATTCCGCACCCGGTTATGATGGGTTTTGTGAATGGGTTAGCTATTGTAATTTTCCTATCGCAGTTGGGGATGTTTAAAACTGTTGTAAATGGCGAAAAAGTTTGGTTATCGGGTAATAAACTCTTTTTAATGATTGGTTTAGTAGCCTTAACCATGTGCATCATATGGGGGCTTCCTAAAATTAAACAGGCAAAAAAACTTCCGGAAGCACTAATTGCCATACTAATTGTAAGTGGTATTGCTATTTTGGCAAATTTTGACGTAGCGACAGTAGGTTCATTTATTAGAGATGGTGGAGGTGAAGGATTGAAAGGCGGGCTTCCAACCCTTACTTTAGAAACTTTTTCAAAAGTACCGTTTACCTGGAACTCAATCAAATTTATTTTGCCGTATGCTTTGATATTAGCCGCAATTGGCTTAATAGAATCGTTAATGACCTTAAATTTAATAGATGATTTAACAGAAACCCGTGGTGACGGAAATAAAGAATGCATTGCACAGGGTGGAGCAAATATTGTAACAGGTTTATTTGGTGGTATGGGAGGTTGCGCTATGATAGGTCAATCAATTATAAACATAAAAGGAGGAGGTCGTGGTCGCCTATCAGGTATTGTAGCGGCAGTAATGTTGTTGTTATTTATTTTATTTGGATCAACCTATATCGAACAAATTCCTATTGCTGCACTTGTTGGAGTTATGTTTATGGTTGTAATAGGTACTTTTGCCTGGAGTAGCTTTAGAATAATAAATAAAATTCCTAAAACCGATTTGTTTGTGCTTATGCTGGTATCATCATTAACGGTTATTTTTGATTTAGCTTTAGCTGTTTTAGCCGGAGTAATAGTGAGTGCGTTGGTTTTTTCATGGGAAAATGCCAAACGTATTAGAGCTCGAAAATCATATAAAGATGATGGTACTAAAGTGTATGAAATATGGGGGCCTTTGTTTTTTGGTTCCATTACGGCATTTAATGAAAAGTTTGATGTAAAAAACGATCCTGACAAGGTTGAGATTGATTTTATTGAATCTAGAGTTAGTGATCATTCCGCACTGGAAGCTATATTAAATATTGTCGAAAAATATGAAACTGCCGGAAAATCAATCTATTTAAAACATTTAAGTGAAGAGTGTAAGCAATTATTATACAAAAACAACGCTAAGTTTAAAACGGTAATTGTGAATGCCATTGACGACCCTCGTTATCATATTGTAGAGAATCCTGAAGCATTCAATTAATACTATTTAAATAGGCTAACCACTCCTTTTTAGTATTTAAATTTAAAAGAATATCTTTATCCTTAACTTCAATAATTGAAATATTAGCAGTATCAATTTTTTTTAGTTCGAGGTCTAGTCTGATATTTTTAGTAAAATCTATACTTTTTAAATAGCTTGCATAAGCTGCACTAATTTTAATAGGATGACCAGTTTTTCCTTCAAAAGAAGGTTTTACAAGTGTATTTTTGATAGAGGCAATTTTATTTATATCTAACTTATTTAATATAGGAACGTCAATTGGATTGATAATAATGTCAGCTTTTTTATTTAAACTTTGTACTGCAGTAAGTAATGTCGAAAATTTTCCAAACTCTGGATTTAGATTTACACAAACTCTAATTTTTAATCCCAGATATTCATAGTGAGTTGCAATAGCTTTTTTAAACCAAGGAATCGCATCAAAATATTGAGTACAATTATAACCTAATCCAATAAGAACAGTTTTAATATTACTGTCAGAAATACGTTTTAATTGTTCTAAAATCCAATAAGATTTCTCAAATTTTAATAAACCTTTAGCAACTCCCATTCTTTGCGATTTACCACCGGCTAACAAAACAAAAACAACATCATTTTTCATAATAAACTTTCAGCAATTCGGCTGCAATGCTAATGGCAATTTCTTTAGGAGTGTGCCCGCCAATGTCTAACCCAACAGGACAATGAACAGGCGAAATACCTGCTTCAAAATTCAATTCATTTTTAAGTAGATTATTGAATTTATTTTTTTTGGTTTTACTGCCTATTAGACCAATATATTTGGTCTTTTCATGTAATGCCAATGCCGTAATTTCAAAATCTAATTTATGGTCGTGAGTCATAATTAGCACATAACAATTTTTACTCCAACTAACAGATTGTTTGTACAAGTCAAAAGCTATATCAGAAAAAGTGATATCACTCGGTAATTTTAGGCCATTCTTCCAATTTTTTCGTGTATCTAAAAGAGTAATGTTAAATGGTGTGTTGTTAAGAATGCTACATAGTTCAACTCCAATATGTCCGGCTCCAAAAATATATAAATCGGGTGTTTGGTTCATAGGTTCTATAATTAATTCAACTTTACCTCCACAGCATTGTTCAAAATCCGGTCCTAAGGTGTATGAAAATGTTTGAATTTTATTTGTGAAAATTACATTCACAGCTTCATCAATAACCTGAAATTCTAGTTTCCCACCACCTATTGTGCCAAAAATTTCTCTTTGTTTGGTAACAATCATTTTTGAACCCAATTTGCAAGGTGCCGAGCCCAAAATTTTAGTTACGGTAACCAGAGCAACCGGTTGTTTATTCAGCCTAAATTTGCTTAGTAAATCAATCCAATTATTCATAAACTACACCAATCCGTAATTTTCAAGTGGTAAATTATAGTAGCGTTTACCGGTAGCTTTGAAAATAGCATTTACAATTGCCGGTGCAATAACAGGCACACCCGGTTCACCAACTCCTGTAGGTCTTTCACTGCTTTGAACAATTTCAACATGAATTTCAGGTGTTTCAGGAAGTCGTACCATTTTATAATCGTGGTAATTGCTTTGTTCAATGGCACCGTTTTTAGCGGTAATCTTTCCATAAAAAGCAAGCGACATACCAAATACTGCGGCTCCTTCCATTTGAGATTTTACAGTGTTTTTATTGACAACCGTTCCACAATCTATAGCGGTATGTACTTTATGAACTTTGAGTTTATTGTTAATTACAGACACTTCAATAACCGAGGCCACATATGAATAAAAACTGTAGTGAACTGCTAATCCCTGAGCATGTCCTTCAGGTAACTCTTTACCCCATTCGGCATTTTTAGCAGCAATTTTTAGCACATTTTTAAGTCGTGCAGTATTGTATTTTATTTCGTTTGATGTATCCTCAATGCGGTCGGTTCCTATTAAGTTTAATCTAAAATCGAGTGCATCTTGTTTAGCTTTAACTGCAAGCTCATCAGCAAAAACATTAATGGCAAATCCGTGTGGTATATTTATTACAGAACGATACCAGCCGATTCTAACATGGGCAGGAGCCTGCCCAACTTCAACTTTAAGATTATCAATTTCAAATGGAACATTTGAGGCACTTGATATTTCAAAACCTGCTGCATAATCTACTCCCTTTTGAAAAGTTGAGGTAATTGATGGCAGTGCAAATCTATGAAGCCAACCTGTAACCTTACCATTTTTATCTAATGAAGCCTTTAAATATTGCGCACTGGTAGTGTGGTAGTAGCTGTGTTTGATATCATCCTCTCTGGTCCAAACCACTTGAACCGGGGCGTTGATTGCCTTTGAAACAATTACAGCTTCAACAATATAATCGGGTTTTGATTTTCTTCCAAAGCCTCCACCTAAAAAAGTAACATTAATGGTAACTTTATCTTCCGAAGTTTGTAAGAAATCGGTAACTTCTTTTCGGGTAGATTGTGGTGCTTGAGTTGGTGCCCAAACTTCACACATGTCACCTTGTACCCAAGCAACGGCATTTGGAACTTCCATTGGGGCATGTACTAAATGCGGTAGCTGAAATGTGCTTTCTATAATTTTATTGGCCTTTTTAAAGGCACTTTTAACACTACCTTTATCTTTGGCAACTTTACCTTGCTTTAGAACATTTTCGGTTATTTGCTCAGTGTATTTATCAGAATTATAAACTGCATTTTCACCATAATCCCACGTAATTTCCAAGGCTTCTTTACCTTTAAAAGCAGCCCATGTATTGGTTGCTATAACAGCAACACCGCCAAGAGCACCAAACGGTTTTTCAATTTGTGGAATTTCAATAACCTGTTCTACACCCTTTATTTTCATCGCATTTGATGCGTCAAATGATTTTACTTTGCCAAAAGTCACCGGGCAACGTTGAATGGCAACGTATTTCATTCCATCAATTTTTTTATCCAATCCAAAAATTGCGGAACCGTTTACATAATTTTCAACATCAATACTTTTTAAGTGTTTACCAATATATTTAAATTTATCGGGTGATTTTAAGGATACTTTTTCAGGTACTTCAACTGTTTTTGCTGTTTCAACCAAATCACCAAATCCCACTTTTTTACCGCTTGAATGGTGTATAAAATGATTTTCAGCATGACATTCATTTTCTGAGACTTGCCAATTTTTTGCAGCCGCAGTAATTAACATTGCTTTTGCGGTGGCACCCATTTGACGCATAGTTTCATATAAATAGCGAATACTACGAGACCCATCGGTATTTTGATCACCATATTTTGCATCACCTGTTGCCTGTTTTACTTGAACCATGTTCCAATCAGCTTCCATTTCATCGGCAATAACAGAGGTTAGTGATGTTCTAACACCATTTCCCATTTCAGAGCGTGAAGCCACTAAAATAAGGCTTCCATCAGAATTAAGTTGGACAAATAAGTTTGGATTGAAATTTGTCAAATTTTTGAGTTCATTTTTCTCCTTATCTGAAAAAATAGAAGTATTACAAGCTAAGATTAGCCCACTTGATGCCAGTCCAACACTTTTTACAAAACTTCTACGACTTACATTTTTAATAGTTTTCATAACGAGTTCTGTTTTTTAAGTTCTACTGTTTTGTAAATGGCTTTTTTAATGCGCTGATAAGTTCCGCATCGGCAAATGTTTCCTATCATGGCTTCATCAATTTCTTGCTCGGTAGGATTTTCGTTTTTGTCGAGTAGGGCAGTGGCAGCAATTAATTGCCCCGGTTGGCAAAACCCACATTGAGGAACATTTAAGTCCATCCATGACTTTTGCAGTAATTGTAAATTTTCAGATTTACCTTCAATTGTAATAATTTTTTTTCCTTTGGCTGCTGAAACCGGAATCATACAAGATTGTACCGGAGAATTGTCAAGTAAAACTTTACAAGAACCACAAACGCCAATACCACAACTATACTTTGTGCCTGTCAGCCCTATAATGTCTCTAATTGCCCACAATAAGGGCATATCATTATCGGCCTCAATCTTATGTTTTTTTCCGTTGATATGAAGCGTAACCATTTGTGTTGATTTTTTAGAATTGACCAACAAGTTACTAATTATTTTGTAAAATATGTATAAATATTAACTAGCCATATGAATATGGATAATAAATTAATTAAAACTTTCTAAAATTTCTAAAACCAGTTTTTTTGT
>CAYFFC010000018.1:26462-40388 GCA_964342295.1 uncultured Lutibacter sp.
CTTTTTCTTTAAGTACAAGTTTAAAATTTTCATCAAATGTGAGCACACCATTTATTTTTTGTTTGTTCTTTACAAACCCTTTTAATGTAACGCTACTTCCTTTTTGCAGTAACCTTATGTATTGTTTTTCTGATATTTTTTTATCTAAATAAGTATAAGGCAATATAAAATTACAACCTGTTTTAAAATTGCTGCATCCAAAAGCTTTTTTCCCTGATAAAATGGAACCATTTTTGCATTTTGGACATTTTATTTGGTTTATGGAATAGGCGCGAGCTGCTGTTTTCTTAGAAATAGATGCGTTACTTTTTTTATGATGCTTGTGTGAAATAAATATTTCATTTTTTTCAGATCTTACTTCATAAACCAGATCTTCTACCATTTTTTTCATGTTATTTATAAAAGTACCAGCTTTGAATGACCCATTTTCAATTTGTCTGAGTTGCTTCTCCCAAATCCCGGTCAATTCGGCCGATTTTAACAAATCATTTTTTATTATATCAATCAACTGAATACCTGTTGTGGTAGGTAAAATTTGTTTTTTGTTGCGTTTAAGGTATTTCCGTTTAAAAAGCGTTTCAATAATATTTGCACGAGTTGATGGCCTTCCTATACCATTTTCTTTCATTAACTCTCTCATTTCGTCATCATCAACTTGCTTACCGGCAGTTTCCATTGCTCCTAATAAGGTAGCTTCTGAAAAATGTTTGGGTGGTTTGGTTTCTTTTTCTAAAAATGATGGGTTATGCGCACCTTTTTCACCTTTTGTAAAATTAGGCAACAACTTATCTCCATCGGTATTAGAAGTTCCCTGTGCTACCGATTTACTTTCGAGATTTTCAAAAACAATACGCCAGCCTTTATTAACAATTTCCTTTCCTGTTGTTTTAAATTGTACCTCAGCTGCTTTACCTATTACTGAGGTATTTGATATGGAACAATCATCATAAAAAACCGCAATAAACCTACGGGTTATTATATCGTACACCTTTTGTTGGTTGTATTGCAAATTGGTTTGTACACCTGTTGGAATTATTGCATGGTGGTCAGTAACTTTTTTATCATTAAATACTTTTGAAGATTTTTTAATTTTTTTTCCTAATAATGAATTTGTGAATGTACTGTAATTCGTGAGTTTTTTTAAAATATTAGAAACTTTCGGATAAATATCATTTGGTAAAAAGGTGGTATCAACTCTTGGATATGTTACAACTTTAAGCTCGTATAACTTTTGAACAATTTTAAGGGTTTCATCGGCTGAAAAGCCAAACTTATTATTACAATAAACCTGCAAACCGGTTAAGTCGAACAGCTTTGGAGGATATTCTTTACCTGCTTTTTTTGTTGAAGAAATAATTTCAAATTCACATTCTTTTACTTTTAATGCAAAATTTTCGCCTTCTTTTTTATTTAAAAACCGGCCTTCGGTACAGTTGAAAAGAGTATCTCTGTATAAGGTTTGAAGTTCCCAATAAGGTTGTGGTTTAAAATTTTCAATTTCTTTAAATCGGTTAACTACCATGGCTAGCGTTGGCGTTTGTACCCTACCTATTGAAAGTACTTGTTTATGGCCACCGTGTTTTAGGGTGTATAACCGTGTTGCGTTAATGCCAAGAAGCCAGTCGCCAATTGCTCTAGAAAATCCTGCATAATATAAATTGTCATAATTTTTTGAAGGTTTTAAATTTTGAAAACCTTCTTTTATGGCTTCAGTGGTTAAAGATGATATCCATAAACGTTGTACCTCACCTTCATAACCAGAGGCTTTAATAACCCAGCGCTGTATTAATTCGCCCTCTTGACCGGCATCACCGCAGTTTATAATTAATGTAGCTTTATTAAATAAATTTTTAACTATTTCAAACTGCTTTTGAATCACCTTATTAGCAACAACTTTGGTTTTAAATTTTTCGGGAAGCATGGGCAAATTATTCAAATTCCAGCTTTTCCAATGTGATTGGTAATCAGCAGGTTCAAATAATGTACATAAATGCCCAAAAGTGTAGGTTATTGCATAACCATTGCCCTCAAAATAACCATCCTTTTTATTAGTTGCGCCTAATACAGCAGCGATTTCACGGGCAACACTTGGTTTTTCAGCAATACAAACTTTCATTTTTTTTAATTTCTAGTAAACCTTATAAACCGGCAAGGTTAAATGAGATTTTTCGTAATAGGGAGAATGTTTATAAACGAAATTTAATTGGGCTCTTGGGTTTTTAGCAAAAGAGGTATCATTTTTAATTTTGAGATTTAGAGCTTTTCTTATTTCAGGGTTTTCTTGTAAAAACGACTCCGCTTTATCTTCAAAAACATAAGCAGAATACCCTTCTTTTTGCTGGAGAAGGGTATCAAAAAAATTCCAGTTAAAAAAAGAGTCGGTTGCAGATGCCTCAAGGGTTTCAATTATATAGCGTATGCCTTTTTGATCTACGGGAATGTATAGATCACCTTTATTTACGTGTACATTTTCAATTACACTGCTTGTTTTTGTATTGAAATGCAGATAATGCCCTTCGTAAGGATTTTTTCTGGTTTCAAAGTATTTTATTGTTTGCTTTTCTGCTTCAATAATGGAATCTTTTTTAAAAACAGTATATGTTATATTGTTGTTTTGTAACCTGTCAATTATGTTCCACCAGCCTTTTTTAAGAATATAGGCTTTTGGTATAGTAATAGAATCAGTAACCGTAAAAATATTAAAATATTTTATGTGTTTAGTATAAGGTTTATTTCTGTTGTAATACAGGCGTTTACCGTTAGTAACGTTGCTGCTTAAGTATTCGGCTTCAAATCCGTTAAACTGCAAGGTGTTAAATTTTGTAGCATCTAAGGCATATTGAATAGGATAGGTTTTTTTCTCTAATATTTTTGAAACCGCATCTTTTCTTAGATTTTTAATAATCATGTAATTATTATTTGTATAATTAATGATGCATTCTAATAGTTCAAAAGTCTGCTCAACGCGCTGTTTATAAGGTTTAAGCATATGTGTTTCAATCATTACACCTAACGAGTTAAATAATGTTGTATAGCCTGTTGAATACCTTGGGTAATCAAAAAATTGTGAAAATCCTTTATCCGGAGTAGTACCCCAAACATTTACATAAGGTGTAATAGAAAGGTTTTTATTTTGTAATGCAGTTTCAATTTGGGGCCTCATATTATGTTCAATAAAATCACCTAAATCATTGCTCAACTTGTTGTATTGTGTAAATAAATGAGTTAAGGTGTATTGATAATCGGCACCGTTGCTAACATGCGTATCTATAAAAACATCAGGGTTGATTAAATGGAAAATTTGTGCAAAGGATTTTGTGTTTTTGGTATCTGCTTTAATAAAATCTCTGTTTAGGTCGTAATTGCGAGCATTTCCCCTAAATCCGTAAGCTTCAGGACCGTTTTGATTTGCCCTGCTGGTACTGTTTCTGTTCAAAGCTCCGCCAATATTATACATTGGAATAATTACCAATACGGTATTTTTATAAAGGTTTGTAAATTTTTTATTTTGTACAAGATCTCTTAATAATAACATTGAAGCATCAACACCATCGGGTTCACCTGGATGTATACCATTGTTAATTAAAATAACTGATTTTTTATTATTGTTAAAATCAACCTTTCCGGAAACATTATAAACCACCATATGTAATGGAAATCCACTATCCGTTTCTCCCATTTCGTTTATGGTGATTTCAGGATGTGTAAGAGCTAAATTTTTATAAAAATCTATAACTTCAGCATAAGTTGCAGTTTTTAGCCCGTTAGATTTTTCAAAAGTCGTTGTAAAATCGTAATCAGTTTCTGTTGTATTACAAGAATAAAAAAATAGAAAAACAAATCCTAAAATAAATGTTCTCATACGCTTACACAGCTTTTGCAACACAATCAGGAACAAAGCCTTTAATGTTCCCATTATGCCTAACAATATCGCGCACAATACTTGAACTTATAAATGCCGTAGTTGCAGAAGTTAGTAAAAATACGGTTTCAATACCGGCTAATTTTCTATTGGTTTGTGCAATGGCTTTTTCAAATTCAAAATCAGCAGGGTTTCTCAATCCTCTTAAAATAAAGTCGGCTTCAATTTTTTTACAAAAATCAATGGTTAGACCGGAGTAACTTACTACTTTAATTTTTGGCTCTTTTGCAAATGTTTGTTCAATAAATTGTGTTCTTTGCTCATGTGAAAACATATATTTTTTATCAGCATTTAAACCAATAGCTATAACAATTTCATCAAATAAAGGTAACGCTCTATCTATTATATCTACGTGCCCTAATGTTATTGGGTCAAATGAACCCGGGAAAATAGCTCTTTTCATACGGTTAAATTTATAGTGGTAACCCTTAAAGTTTAAAAAAAGGTACTAAATGTTTAAAGTTAAACTTTTTTATTGAATATTAGTTTTTAAGTGCCATTTCAATAGCATTTTCAAAAAGTTGTGTTAAACTGATGCCTGCTGCTTTTGCTTGTTGTGGGACAAGACTTTCAGTTGTAAAACCCGGAACCGAATTCATCTCCAAAAAATAAGGTTCATTATTCACAATTATGTATTCTGATCGAGTTATACCACTCATGTTTAATATTTTATAGGCCTTCAAAGCGACTTGCTTTAGTTTTGATTCAACTTCTTTAGATATTCTGGCCGGAGTAATTTCCTGAGATTTTCCTAAGTATTTGGCTTCATAATCAAAAAAATCGTTTTCAGAAACAATCTCCGTCATTGGCAATACGGTTGGTTTTCCATTATAATAAAGTACGCAAACGGTAACTTCGGTACCATCTAAAAAGGCTTCAATCAAAATTTCGCTATCTTCTTTAAATGCTTTTTCAATGGCAGTAATCAAATCTTTTTCTTGCATAACTTTAGAAATCCCAAAACTTGAACCGGCATTGTTTGGTTTTACAAAACAAGGTAATCCTACTTTATTTATAATGGCATCACAATTTACAGCATCATTATTATTTAAATAATAGGAAACCGCTGTTGAAATTCCATTATCTTTTACAACACTTAAGCAATCTCTTTTATTAAATGTTAAAGCCATTTGGTAAAAAGGGGCAGAGGTGTGTTTAAGTCCCAATAAATCAAAGTAGGCTAAAATAGTCCCATTTTCACCGGGATGTCCATGAATGGCATTAAAAACACAATCAAAAGTTATATGTTTATTATTAATAATTACCGAAAAATCATGTTTATATATTGGATATTCTTTTTCTTCATCAGTTACAACTACCCATTTTGATTTTAAAATAAGTACCTTAAATACATTGTATTTTTCTTTTGAAATATGTTGGTATACAACTTCACCGCTTTTTAACGAGATGTCTGCTTCAGAAGAATAACCTCCCATTATTATGGCAATATTTTTTTTCATTTAAAGTTATAGAGTTTAGTTACAAACTTACATATTTCATGTGAAACTCAGCGGAATTCATTATGAGAAAATTTTAATTCGCCATAACCGTATTAACCTATTGTAATAGTTGATTTTAGGTTTAAAATTAAGTAAAAATTGGTTTTATAACTTCTTATTTATTTTATTTAGAAAGCGTTTTAACAAGGCTCAACATATTTGTAAGTTATTTTTTTAAAAGTATCTTTGTTCAGTAAAAAAAATCGAAATGAATATCATAAAATTTATAACCTCAAAAGTATTTGTAAAACAGTTAATAATTGCCGGCATAGGAATGATTATTTTTATTTTCGCAGTTATGAAATGGTTGCAAATATCAACCCACCACAATCAAAAAATTGAGGTGCCCAATTTGCAAAAAATGAGCTTACAAAAGGTTGAAAGCACCTTAAATGAGCTGGATTTAAACTTTGTTGTAATTGACTCTGCAAGTTATAATCCAAGTTATCCTAAAAAATCGGTTATTGAACAAAGTCCTGAGGCAGGAGATTTTGTAAAAGAAAAAAGAAAAATTTATTTGACATTAAACCCATCCGGCTATAAAGATGTTGAGGTACCGGATTTATATGGGCGTACTAAAAGGCAAGCAACATCACAATTGTTAGCCATTGGATTTAGAATTAGTTCTACCGAAATTTATGTAAAAGATATAGCAAAAGATGTGGTTAGAGGCTTACAATTAAATGGTAAGGATTTAAAGGTTGGTTCAAAAATTCCTAAAAACTCTTTAATCACGTTTAAATTAGGCGATGGTAAAGGGAGCAGGCCTTATAAAAAAGTTAGCAACTAATTATGGCAGTTCAGGAGATAGAAGGAGAAGAACTTTATGAGCATTTTAAATATGTAGCCCATGAAGGACAAGAACCGCTGCGTGTTGATAAATTTTTAATGAATTTTATTGAAAACGCCACCCGTAATAAAATTCAGCAAGCTGCAAAAGCAGGCAATGTTTTGGTTAATAATAGTGCGGTTAAACCCAATTATAAAGTGAAGCCTTTTGATGAGGTAAGAGTTGTTTTAGCGCATCCACCACATGAAAATTTATTGGTTGCGGAAGATATTCCGTTAAGTATTTTATTTGAAGATGAACATGTTGTTGTTGTTAATAAACCTGCCGGAATGGTTGTACATCCAGGTCATGGAAATTATAGCGGTACACTGGTAAACGGACTGATTCATCATTTTGAAAACTTACCTACAAATTCTAATGAAAGACCAGGGTTGGTCCACAGAATAGATAAAGATACCAGCGGATTATTGGTGGTTGCAAAAACCGAGTTTGCTATGGCGCATTTATCAAAACAATTTTTTGATAAAACAACAAAAAGGCTTTATTATGCGTTGGTTTGGGGAAATGTAGAGCAAGATGAAGGTACTATAGAAGGGCATATAGGAAGAAGTTTAAAAAACAGGCTTCAAATGAGTGTGTTTCCCGATGGAGCTTTTGGTAAACCGGCAATTACACATTATAAGGTTATTGAAAGATTTAATTATGTTACCTTGGTGCAATGTAGGTTAGAAACGGGTAGAACACACCAAATAAGAGCACATTTTAAGCATATAGGGCATACCTTGTTTAATGATGAACGTTATGGAGGAGATGCAGTTTTAAAGGGAACAACTTTTAACAAATACAAGCAATTTGTTGAAAATTGTTTTAAGGTATTACCAAGACAAGCCTTGCACGCCAAAACCTTAGGCTTTATACATCCTAAAACCAAAGAATTTTTACAATTTGACTCAGAAATACCGGAAGATATAAGCCAGTGTCTCGAAAAATGGCGTAATTACACAAAAAATCAGCACCTTTAAATGAAAAAAATTAGCATTGAAAACTGGCAAAGAAAAGCGCAATATAATTTTTTTAAAAATTATGAAGACCCTTTTTTTAATATTACAGCAACATTAGATGTAACTAAACTTTATATTTATTGTAAAAAACACAATTTATCATTTTTTTTAGCGGGGTTGTATGTTGCTAACAAAGCAATAAACAGCATACCTGAATTTAAATTAAGAATAAAAGATGATGCCATTATTGAGTTTGATGAAATTCATATAGATTCAACAGTTTTGAATGTTGATAACACATTTTCATTTTGCCATTTTCCTGCTAAACCTACCCTTTTTGAATTTGTAGAGAATGGGTCCAAAATTATTGAAAATCATAAAAATGGCATTATTGATGATTCCCATGTGTACGATTTAGACGTGGTACATAATACAACTATACCTTGGGTTTCATTAACCGGTTTTAAGCATGCCCGTAATGGAAATGAGAAAAATATTGGTATTCCCAAAATTGTATTTGGTAAATATTTTGATGAGAACGGCGTAAAAAAAATGCCTTTTTCGGTAGAAGTACATCATGCTTTAATGGATGGATTACATGTGGGGATGTTATTTGAAAAAATGCAACAATTAATTAATGATTTGATATAACTTTTGCTTATGTTTAAATAACATAATTGTATCGATAACTTTTATTTTTTAAAGTATAAAATGCTAATTTTACGATACAAAAAATAAGTTATTTAATATGAAAATAGTTATTTCACCTGCAAAGTCGTTAGATTTTGAATCTAATGTTCCTACTAAAGAATTTTCTGAGGCATTGTTTATAAGTGAAGCTAAGAAAATTAATGAAGTTTTAAAGAAAAAAACACCCAAAAAGTTAAGTGCTTTAATGCATATTTCTGAAAAATTAGGTGAACTAAATTGGCAGAGAAATCAAGATTGGCATTTGCCGTTTAATTTGAACAATGCAAAACAAGCTGTTTATGCATTTAAAGGCGATGTTTATATTGGTTTAGATGCGTATTCGTTACCGTTAAATAAATTGGGTCAACTTCAAAATAAATTGCGAATTTTAAGTGGGCAATATGGCATTTTAAAACCCTTAGACTTAATACAGCCATATAGGTTAGAAATGGGGACAAAACTTAAAATAAACCGCAAAAAAAATCTTTACGAATATTGGGGTGATAAATTAACCAAGGCATTGAATAATGAGCTGGATGCCGATGAACTATTTTTAAATTTGGCTAGTAATGAATATTTTAAGGCAATTAATACAAAACTTTTAAAAGCTCAAGTTATAACACCTATATTTAAAGATTATAAAAATGGCCAACTCAAAATAATAGGCTTTTTTGCCAAAAAGGCCAGAGGTTTAATGGTACGTTATATTATAGATAATAATATAGATACCATCTCCGGTTTAAAAGGGTTTGATTATGAAGGATACAGGTTTGATGCTAATCTATCAACAGAAACAGAACTGGTTTTTACCCGATAATCATTTTTTTTAAATTCATATTAAAATTTTAATTATGTTTGCCATGTTATTTTTTATGAGAAGTGAAAAATGTAAATTTTTTTGGCTATAACTTTTTTAAAAAGAGGTGTTTAAGTTATTGTGTTCACAGTTTGAACAACCAAAAAAAAAGGTGTTATAAATCCTCTTTTCTTAACTTAATTTTTATCATTTACAACCCGTTACAGGTTGTGAGTCTTCGCAATGTATATTTAGATTTACGCATATAGGTATTTTATTATGATTCTAAATAAAATGTCGGTTTTCGACAGTTTTTATTAATAATTAAGATAAATATCAAATGAATACTAAATATATAGATTTAATTAATCAAACTTTCGATTTTCCTCAGGAAGAATTTAATATTGATTCAAAGAAAAACCTGCATTTTCATGGAATTGATACTATGAGCCTTGTTGAGAAATTCGGTTCTCCGTTAAAATTTACTTATTTACCAAAAATTAGTGAAAACATTAATAAAGTGAAATTAATGTTTAATAAAACACTAAAAAAATATAAATACAAAGGAAAATATCATTATTGCTATTGTACAAAAAGTTCGCATTTTAAACATATTTTAGATGAAGCATTAAAAAACGATATTCATATTGAAACCTCATCAGCTTTTGATCTTGATATTGTGAACAACTTAAAAAAAGAAGGCAAAATAAATAATAAAACCTATGTGTTATGTAACGGATTTAAAAGGGATGTGTACATTCATAAAATTCAAAATTTAATCGATTCAGGACATAGAAACTGCATTCCAATTATTGATAACTATGAAGAAATTCAATTGCTCACTACCGGTTTAAGAAAGAAAATTAATATAGGAATTAGAATTGCATCCGAAGAAGAACCAAAATTCGAATTTTATACTTCAAGACTGGGAATTGGATATAAGAACATTGTAGACTTTTATCGAAGAGAAATTAAAGAAAACCGAAAAGTGAATCTTAAAATGCTACACTTTTTTATAAATACCGGTATAAAAGACAATGCCTATTATTGGAACGAACTTAACAAATGTTTAAAGGTATATATAAACTTAAAACGAATTTGCCCAAGCTTAGATAGTTTAAATATAGGAGGAGGGTTTCCAATAAAAAATTCATTGGCTTTTGAATATGATTATGAATACATGATTGACGAAATTATTAATCAAATCAAAAGCGCCTGTGATGAAGCCGAAGTTGAAACACCTCATATTTTTACTGAATTTGGGAGTTATACTGTAGGTGAAAGTGGTGGGAGTATCTACAAAGTGTTGTATCAGAAAAAACAGAATGATAGAGAGCGATGGAATATGATAAATTCGTCTTTTATTACCACGTTACCAGATAGTTGGGCTATAAACAAACGTTTTATATTGTTGCCATTAAATAGATGGAATGATAATTATGAACGTGTTTTATTGGGTGGACTTACTTGTGATAGCGATGATTATTACAATTCTGAACAACATATAAATGCAATTTACCTGCCTGTTTATAAAGAAGATAAACCATTATACATAGGTTTTTTTAATACGGGTGCATATCAAGAATCATTGGGAGGCTATGGTGGTTTGCAGCATTGTCTAATCCCACAACCAAAACACATTATTATTTCTAAAAATAAAGAAGGAGAACTAAACTATAAGATATTTAAAGAGCAACAAACTGCTCAAGATTTTTTAAAAATTTTAGGATATGAAAAATAAAACGTATGCCGGAATACCGGCGGAAAATGCTAAATTGGATACAGCACGTATTGTATTGATTCCTGTTCCTTATGATGGTACCAGTACATGGCAAAAAGGTGCAGATAAAGGTCCTGATGCTTTTTTAGAAGCATCAGAAAACATGGAACTTTATGATGTTGAAACAGAATCTGAAGTTTATAAAAGAGGGATTTATTTGGCAGATTATATTACTGAAAATGAATCGCCCGAGAAAATGGTTGAAGCCGTTCATGAAAAAACAAAATTGTATATAAACAAAAATAAATTTGTTACCCTGATTGGTGGAGAGCATTCAATTTCAATTGGCTCAATTAGAGCTTTTAATGAGTGTTTTAATAATTTAACCGTGGTTCAAATTGATGCTCATGCCGATTTAAGGAAAGAATATGATGGTTCAGCATATAACCATGCCTGCGCAGTATATGAGGCTAGCCAGCAAACTAATTTAATTCAAATTGGTATAAGAAGCATGGATACATCTGAAAAATCAATTATGGATAAAGATAAAGTTTTCTTTGCTCATGAAATGGTAAATGATGATTATTGGATGGAAAATGCTCTGGATTTAATGACTGATAATGTTTTTATAACCTTTGATTTGGATGCCTTTGACCCTTCAATTTTACCATCAACCGGAACACCGGAACCAGGAGGCCTTTTGTGGTACGAGACATTAGAATTTTTGGAAAAAATATTTAGTCAAAAAAATGTAGTAGGTTTTGATATTGTAGAGCTTTGCCCTAATAATCAAGATAAATCCTCTAATTTTTTAGCGGCTAAACTTTATTATAAAATGCTAACTTATAAGTTTGAATTGCAAAATGAAGAAGATGATTATGAAGAAAATAATTTTATTGAAATAAAACGTAATAAAGATAAAATTGAAGATGAATACGATGAAACAAACTAATGAAATTTCAAAGTTTTTAGAAAACTACTTTTTACACTTTAATGCGGCAACTTTGGTAGATGCCGCAAAAGAATACGAAAATCAGCTTGCCAATGGTTCAAAAATGTTGGTCTCATTAGCAGGAGCTATGAGTACAGCAGAAATTGGAAAAATATTTGCAGAAGTTATAAGAAGTAAAAAAGTACATATAATTTCTTGTACAGGAGCAAACCTGGAAGAAGATATTATGAATTTAGTGGCACATTCTCACTACAAAAGAGTTCCTAATTATCGCGATTTAACGCCACAAGATGAATGGAATTTGTTAGAAAAAGGCCTTAACAGAGTTACAGATACATGTATTCCGGAAGAAGAAGCTTTTAGACGTTTGCAAAAACATATTTTTAAAATTTGGAAAGATGCTGAAGAACAGGGAGAAAGATTTTTCCCTCATGAATTTATGTACAAACTCTTGCTTTCAGGTGTTTTGGAAGAGTACTTTGAAATAGATCCAAAAAACAGTTGGATGTTAGCTGCTGCTCAAGAAAATTTACCAATGGTAGTACCGGGTTGGGAAGATAGTACCATGGGTAATATTTTTGCTTCGTATGTTTTAAAAGGTGAGCTTAAGGCAAGTACTATGAAAACAGGAATTGAATATATGGCCTTTTTGGCAGGCTGGTATTTAAAAAATTGTGATAATGGTATTGGCTTTTTTCAAATTGGTGGTGGTATAGCAGGGGATTTCCCAATTTGTGTTGTGCCAATGTTGTATCAAGACCTGGAACAGACTAATACTCCGTTTTGGAGTTATTTTTGTCAAATTTCTGATTCTACAACAAGTTATGGCTCTTATTCAGGAGCAGTTCCAAATGAAAAAATAACTTGGGGAAAATTAGATATCGATACCCCTAAATTTATTATTGAATCTGATGCAACAATAGTTGCACCATTAATTTTCGCACATATCTTAAAAATGTAACAAATGAAACGTGTTATTGTTGATTACCTAAAATTAAATGATGAAATTTTAAACTTGTTGGCAGATAAATTTCCTGACGGATATGGTATTAAAGATATCGTAGAGTTTAAAAATGCCCAAGGTGAGATTATTCAAGCCGTTGAAGTTAGAACAGAGGATACTGTTTATCTTGTAAAAATAGGTAAACGTTTAATTGAAGCTATTGAAGCTTTTATAGATGATAATCAAGATAATGATGATGATGAACAAGAAGATATTGATTTTGATGAATTATATTATGATGAAACAGACGATTAATAATGAAAAAAGAACTTTTTTTAGAAGCAAGTGATTTGAATAAATATTACTTGCAGTTAATTTTAGAGACATACCCAGATGGATATGAATACGATGATATTTTAACTATTAAAGGAGCTAATGAAAAATATTTGAAAGTAATAAAACTTGAAGATATTGATACTATTATATACGTCAAAGTTAGCGTTAAACTTGAAGAAATTTTGGAAGCATATTTCAAGCATAATAATTCCAAAAGAAATGATGATTTCGATTTTTACTTTGATGACTATTTATAATTTAATATGCTGTTAGCCAACTATTTGGTAGCTAATGGAAAGCTGGTTTTGTATTATTTAAAATAGTTAATATTATTTATTATGTATGAAGTAATTGCCTATCAGGCAGCAAAAAATATAGATATTTTAGGTTGCAGGAAAGCAATACCACTTGATTTGGTATTTTTTGATAGTGACGAGCTGTTTTATAAAGTTTCAAAGTATCAGTACGTTTATGTTTTTCAATATGGAATGATTAGCTTTTTTAATTTTAATAGTGAAGAAATTCAAGATTTTCTGACAAAAATTTTACCATATTCAAAAGGATATTTTAAAGCAAAATTAGTTGAAAAATCTACGGTAATTATTCAGAAAAATATATTAAAAGTAAATTTTGATAACATTATTTTACCAGTTATAGAACCTGAATTAATTCGCTTAGTAATGTTGTATACATCCCAGTCAGTAGCGTTGAGCAGATATTCAGAAATTACAGAAAAATTACTTATTGAAACAAACAAAAGAACCAAGCATCTAGAGAAAAAGGGAAGATTAAATATATCTGGAAAATCGTTAAAGCGATTTATAGGTAGGGTAATGAACATAAAAAATAAGATGCTAGAAAACTTGTACATATTTGATGTGCCGGACATTGTTTGGGAACGTGAAGATCTTAATAATTTAGACAAAGAGCTTAAACAAAATTTTGATTTAAAAAATAGATATAGGCGTATTCATGAGCGTATCCAAATAATAAAGGAAAATTTAGATTTGTTTAAAGATATTCTTGAACATTCAGAAAGTTCAAAATTGGAATGGATAATTATTATCTTAATTTTAGTAGAGGTTATTGATATGTTTATTTTAAAATTTTTTTAAGGAAAATTTAGTTATTTGTTGCTTTCCACGTGCATGCGGCTTGTATTGCAGTTGTGCTAAAAGTATTTCGGACTTGTTGTGGCTAACTTCTGAAAATTTTAACAATTTGTTTCACTAAAGAATTTTAAAATGAAAACAAAATCAATATACATTTATATAAGC
>CAYFFC010000019.1:0-3754 GCA_964342295.1 uncultured Lutibacter sp.
AGGAGCATCTGGTATGGTACCAATGTTAATATTAAATTCAAAATAACAATCCGTAGATCCCGGCGGAACTGCATAATACGTTTGCGTTCCTAAGCTAAACGGAAATGGATTTGATGCTGTATATTCTATAGATGTATCAGTTACAGGGTATTGATTATAAAACCTTGAACCCGGTGGAAAATTAGCACTAATTTCAGAAATTGCTATTGATGAATTGGAGCCATCATCACAAAAATCGAAATCTCTTACAGAAGAATAATTTCCACAATTCTCACTTACATATTGGTCACCATCAATTTGAATAACTAATGGCGTTGGAATAGCTTCACCTATACAACTTCCAGTAGTTTCATAACCCTGAAAAATATCCTGATCAAATGTGGTTTGTGAAGTAGCTCCCACTCCGCTAATTTGACCATTTAATGCAACCGTGGCATCACAATTTATATTTGTCAACAATGCACAATCTGTTGTTGTTACCAATCTAAATGTGAAATCTGCTAACAAAGTATTTGGGTCATTTGGCACTGGTAATGTGCCAATTTCCCATACCATTGAGCCAGTTGCACCTTCATTTGGATCGTAATATGGCTGTGTACTTGTTGAAAACGGAGGATACGTATTATAGGTTAAACTCATGTTTTCATAAGTAGCTGTAAAAGGAATAGGTAAAATAACTTTTGCGTTGTTAATATCTTCAATCCCTTTGTTTTTAATTTCAACTTTATATTCAATGGTTTCTCCTGGTTGCACTACAAGTGAAGTTGGATTTGTTACACCATTAATTTTTACCGCTTCAACAATAGCTTCAGCTTCAGGAACATACGCATCAACAGCCATTGTAATATTAAAAATTATATAGGTGTCTTGTGTTGATCCATATCTAAACTTAGTTGATGTTTGGTTATTATCAATAATACTATTATTTGAATTATCAATAGTAAACATACTTATATCTAAACCTGTATTATTTTCTAAATTAGGGCTTCTAGTATTGCCTCCTGTATGAATTGATGAATTGAAAAAATTATTTGAACTATTACTACTGTGCTCCAATGTTACCCATTGATTATCATTTGCATTTCGAATTTCAAAATAATCACCCGAAATACCAACGTCGCCCTCACCGGCCATCATTCCTAATTTTACGTTTACATCGCCATTTTGCACAGCATTAAAACCAGATACAGACAGCTCATGATTAATTGTAGTACTGCCTTGTACATATGCGTAACCATCAAAAATAGTTACATCTCTCCATTTCATTTTTGAATTCTCATAAACAACAACCATTCCCCAGCCACCATAATAACCTGTGCTTCCTCCATTTCTATCAGTTAATGCAACATCCGCCACCCAATAAGTACCCAGCCCACCACTTTTTACCTCATCGGTAACTTCTATGTAAGCTGCATACATATCGTTATCACCAGGAAAACGAATATCACTTGCATCAGCTGTTAATGTTTTATAGGATTGGCCCGGTCCTTTAAACTTAACGGTACGCATTTCAGAATTAGATAAATCATCATCACCTCTACCCGTCCAATACAAACCGGCATAAATTATATTTGAGCAACTTGGATCAGCGCCATTTTCATTAGAGAAAGTTAAGTCTGCTGATGAAGAATTTGTGGTACTATTGTCATTATCTTCATCTACAAATACCATAACATTATAACTATTATTTCTAGTATCGCTATAATTATCAAGTGTTAGGTTGGTATTACCAATCATAGCAAAGTCACCCTTGACTGTATAAATCTTTTTGTTAGGTGTATATTGTGAAGTTCGTTGCTCAAATGGAACCTGAACCTGACTAAAACCAACAAAGTTTCCAACAAGGAAACCTAAAATAATATATATATTTTTAATGTTAAATAGTATTGAATTTGACTGAGAAGGGTAATTATTTTTCATATCTCAAAAATTTAAGTTAGTTCTATTTTTTTTATGATGGATTTACATTCATAAAATAAATAGTAACATTAGGTCCGGGATTTAAAATAAAATTTCTTATTTGGTTTACCGATATTTTAAAAGGACTTTGAATAAAAACAAACTCAAGATTGGTAAATCCTTGAAGTTTTGATAAATCGAGAACACGATTTAAGTCGCTCGGATTTTCTAATTTTATGGTCAGTAATTGAACTGAACTATACAAAGCATTTGATCGATTCAAGGATGTTAACGCAACAACATCTTCGGCAGTTAATTTTAAGGGCTTTAATTTTCCAGCCCTATTTTTAACGCTATTACCAGCAACATACACTGTTGGATGCACATTGTTATGTAGTTGGTAAAATTCATTAAGGTTTGAATTATACGTATTTTTATTACTCAGACTTGTTTTGGATTGATTTGTTGTAGTGCGATTTTGCAGTGTTTCATTTTCAAAAAGCTCGTAAATTTTTTCATTTTGTGCATATGTGACATGCAACAATAAAAACAACAAGCTAAAAAAACTCACTTTTAAAATTACAGTTTTAGAATCTGCTTTGTTCATGGTTTTTGATTTTTAGTTTTTTATATAGGCTTCAACAGCTTTTAAGTTGTATTAATATGCTCAAGCATACAAATAATGCATGCAACGCATTTTTAAAATGTAACCAATATTTTTGGGTTTTTCTGGGGAAATTTATCTATCCGTGGGGACCGAAACAGAAAATCTCTTTATCAAATATACTATATTTAATTAATTAATAATTCGCTATTTAATTTGTAGCAATAAAAAATTAATGAACGGTGCAATTTATTGTGTATTTGGTATTTTAAGTGTTCAAATATATATAAAATATTTTTAACTCGCTAAAAATCAATGCTTTTTTAGCATTCAGCTTAACAATTAGGCTAAAAAGGAGTCTTTTTATTACCAACGAAAACATTATAGTAAAAATAATTACTTTATTTTTTTACTACAATTCAAAACACTATTTTTGCAATTCGACTTAAAAAATTCATATAAATATTTATAAATGAAAAAAATAACTAAAAGCACTTATATTAATTGGTATAAAGACATGTTGTTTTGGAGGAAATTTGAAGATAAACTTGCCGCACTTTATATTCAACAAAAAGTTAGAGGTTTTCTACATTTATATAACGGCCAAGAAGCGGTTTTAGCCGGTGCCTTGCACGTGATGAATGAAAATGATAAAATGATTACCGCCTACCGAAATCACGTACAACCAATTGGTTTGGGAGTTGACCCTAAAAGAGTAATGGCTGAATTACTTGGTAAGGACACCGGTACTTCTCATGGCTTGGGTGGTTCCATGCATATTTTTTCACCGGAGCATAATTTTTATGGCGGTCATGGAATTGTTGGAGGGCAGATACCTTTAGGCGCAGGATTAGCTTTTGCTGACAAATATTTTGAAAGAGATGGCGTAACTATGACGTACTTTGGCGATGGTGCTGCTAGACAAGGTTCGCTACACGAAACCTTTAATATGGCTATTAATTGGAAGTTGCCTGTAGTTTTTATATGTGAAAACAATGGCTATGCTATGGGTACCTCTGTTGAGCGTACCGCTAACCACGAAGATATTTGGAAAATTGGATTGGGTTATGAAATGCCTTGCGCACCTGTTGATGGTATGAATCCGGTAAAAGTTGCCGAAGCTATGGATGAAGCAATTAAACGCGCAAGAAGGGGTGACGGCCCAACGTTTTTAGAAATGAAGACCTACCGTTACAGAGGACACTCTATGAGTGATGCTCAAAAATACCGCACAAAAGAAGAAGTTGAAGA
>CAYFFC010000019.1:3854-39035 GCA_964342295.1 uncultured Lutibacter sp.
ATGCCACGTTTAAGTGACACTATGACCGAAGGTGTTGTGGCACAATGGCTAAAAAAAGTTGGTGACAAAGTTTCTGAAGGCGATATTTTGGCCGAAATTGAAACCGACAAGGCTACCATGGAATTTGAATCTTTCAATGAAGGAACCTTATTATACATTGGTTTAAATGATGGTGAAAGCGCCCCTGTGGATTCTTTATTAGCTATAATTGGTGAAGAGGGAGAAGATGTAGATGCGTTGGTTAAAAACTTTAAAGTTGAAGCCCCAGCAAAGGAGGAACAAGCTCCAAAAGCTGTGGATGAAAAACCAACTCCGACACCAAAACCTGAAGTTGTCCAACCAGGCCCGGTTGCTGCTGCACCTAGCAATACCACAAATGAAAGAGTGGTTGCCTCTCCTTTAGCAAAAAAACTTGCCAAAGAAAAAGGCATTAATTTAACTACCATTACAGGAACCGGCGAAGGAGGACGCATTGTAAAACGAGATATTGAAAACTACCAACCTACGGCAGTAGCTCAAACGGTAACGAGCCCAATAGCTTTAGGCGAAGAAAGTTTTGAAGAAACAACCAACTCTCAAATGCGCAAAACCATTGCTCGCAGATTGGGCGAATCTAAATTTACTGCACCGCATTATTATTTAATGTTAGAAATTAATATGGACAATGCTATTGCATCTAGAAAAGCCATTAATGAAATTCCTGACACGAAAGTTTCGTTTAATGATATGGTGGTAAAAGCAACTGCTATGGCACTTAGAAAACATCCAAAGGTTAATTCGCAATGGTTTGATGATAGAACCAGAATAAACCACCACGTAAATATTGGAGTTGCTGTAGCTGTTGAAGACGGCTTAGTTGTACCGGTAATTCCATTTACTGATCAGAAGAGTATGACTCAAATTGGTGCAGAGGTAAAAGAAATGGCCATTAAAGCAAAATCTAAAAAACTGACTCCTGCTGAAATGGAAGGCAGTACTTTTACTGTTTCTAATTTAGGAATGTTTGGTATTTCAGAATTTACCTCAATAATAAATCAGCCTAACTCGGCAATTTTGTCTGTTGGGGCTATAATCCAAAAGCCAATTGTAAAAAATGGTGAAATAGTTGTTGGAAATACCATGAAAGTTACCTTGGCTTGTGACCATAGAACAGTTGATGGTGCTACAGGTGCTGCATTTTTGCAAACCTTAAAACAATATATTGAAAATCCTGTTACCATGTTAGCTTAACAGCATATTTTCTTAAAATAAAAAAAAGTTGCCTATTAAGGCAACTTTTTTTTATTGCGTTAGGGATTGTAGCATACTACCATGTAGTGCGAAAAGCCCGACCTTTGCCAATTAGCAAAGGGAACGCCCAAATTACAAACAAAAAAAGCCCTCACTAATGTGAAGGCTACTTTATTTTTTGACTAAAATTACTTTTTAAATTTAGCGTATTTAGTTTTAAACTTATCAATACGTCCAGCAGTATCAACCAATTTAGTTTTACCTGTGTAGTATGGATGTGAAGTTCTTGAAATCTCTAACTTAACTAAAGGGTATTCAACACCATCCACGTCAATAGTTTCTTTAGTATTAACTGTTGAACGAGTCAAAAATACATCATCATTAGACATATCTTTAAATGCTACCATTCTATAATTTTCCGGATGTATACCTTTTTTCATCGTAAACTCGTTTTTTAATCTGTTTTATTTTTGAGACTGCAAATTTAACTATATTTTTGAAACTTCAAACATTTAATTTACTTTATTTACAAAAATAAATACAAATATTTTATTTAAATGACACATTTAAAAACCCTTATTGCTTTATTTTCTATATTTTTATTTATATCGTGCAAAAGTGAGTACCAATTGGTATTGAATGCACCAGATAAAATTCAGGTAAACAATAGCTTAACCATTACTGTAAATGAAAAAAGCAGTCAGCCTATAGATTCTGTTCAGTTTACATTGGGCTCAAAAAAAATTTTATCCAAACTGGGTTCGGCATCCATTAATATATCGGAATTCAGATTGGGAAAGCACCAACTAACTGCCATTGTATTTTTTAAAAATAAGACAAAAAAATTGACAAAAACACTGTATTTATTGGCTGCTGAGGCACCGAAGATTTACACCTACAAAATAATAAATGTTTATCCGCATGATGAGAAAGCTTATACGCAAGGGCTAGAATATTTTAAGGGCTATTTATTTGAAGGAACGGGAAGAAATGGAGCTTCATGGTTACGAAAGGTAGATTTAAAAACAGGTAAAGTTCTACAGCAAATCGATTTACCAAGAAAGTACTTTGGTGAAGGTATAACAATATTTAACAACAAAATACATCAACTTACCTGGAAAGGAGGTTTGGGATTTGTATATGATTTAGAAAGTTTTGAAAAATTGAAAGAATTTAAATATACAAAAAGTCGTGAAGGGTGGGGTTTAACACATGATGGTAATATGCTTATAAAAACGGATGGCACTGAACGGATTTGGTTTTTGAATCCGAAATCGTTAGTTGAAGAAAGTTATATTGAAGCTTATACCAATAAACGAAAGGTAGAAAAACTAAATGAACTTGAATTTGTAAATGGCAAAATTTACGCAAACGTTTGGCAACAAAACTCTATTTTAATTGTAAACCCAAAAAATGGGGCAGTTGAAGGTGTTGCCAATTTAAATAGTTTAAAAGCCGAAATACAAAAAGAACAAAATTTGGATGAAGCGGATGAAGTGCTTAATGGTATTGCTTTTGACAAGGAAAATAACCGCTTATTTGTTACCGGAAAGCACTGGGGCAAGCTTTATGAAATTGAACTAATACAACAGTAAAACCTAAAATTCAACTTGAATTTCTGTAGTAAAATGTAGCTTTCGATCCTATAACTAAAGTTTTAAATGGAATTTTTATGTAGTATTATTGGCTAAATTTTATAAAAATTGTGTTTCTTTTTAGGGATGACATATTTTTACCATTTACTTTATGTTTCACTCTTATTACAAATAAGCCTTTGTTAGGATTAATTATTGTTGACAGATCGAAAGCCAACATATACAATTAATTTTACAATGCTAATGTATACAAAAACAAAAATATTTACAAATTTAAAATGTTAAAATTACCTTTTATGCGTTTTTTTATGTATTTTATTATGTTTTTTATGTATTTTATTTGTTTTTATAAACCTTGCCATTTTTCATTACAAATGAAACATTTTCCATGGTTTTTGCATTTTCTCTAGGGTCATGGTTTACAGCAATTATATCGGCAAATTTCCCTTTGGTGATGCTTCCTATTTCATCATCGGCCTTTAACAGCTCAGCCGCAATTATTGTTGCCGACTTCAACGCTGCTGTAAACGGCATACCTGCCGCTACCATATAGGCAAATTCCTTACCATTTTTTCCATGCTCAAAAACACCGGCATCAGTACCAAATACAATGGGAACTCCTTTTTTATAAGCTTTTGCAAATGTTTGCTTAATTTTAGGGCCTATTTCCAATGCTTTTGGTACAATAATATCAGGATAATATCCTTTAATCTTAGCCTTTTCCCCTACTTCATTCCCGGCAGTCATGGTTGGAACCAAAAAGGCATTGTGTTTAATCATTAAATCCATTGTTTCTTCACTCATTAAAGTACCATGTTCAATTGTTTTTACTCCGCCCAAAATAGCTCTTTGCATTCCTTCATCGCCATGTGCATGTGCAGCTACGTGCATTCCATAATCTTTAGCGGTTTGTGTAATAGCCTTAATTTCTTCAATTGTAAATTGTGGGTTATGACCGCTTTTGGCTACACTTAATACACCCCCTGTTGCAGTTATTTTAATAAGGTTTGCTCCATTTTTATAACGCTGTCGCACCGCTTTTCTCGCATCTTCAACGCTATTTACAACACCGTCTAAAGGCCCCGGGTTTCCCATCAATTCTCTTTTGCCTCCATTAGTTGGATCGGCATGCCCACCGGTTGAAGCTAAGGCTTTTTCAACCGTAAAAACTCTAGGACCGGGAATTTTACCTGCATCAATTGCGTTTCTTAAAGCAACGTTCACCCCGGTTCCTCCCAAATCGCGTACTCCGGTAAATCCAGCCAGTAAGGTTAAATTTGCGTATTTTGCTGCATTAAAAGCAATGTCTGCTTCATTTAGCGTATAATTTTCTAAATACCTAGAAGGACTCATTTCAAATTCCATATGCACATGCATATCGATTAAGCCCGGCATAACGATTTTATTTTTTAAGTTTATAACCTTATCAATTTTATTAGAAGGAAGTATAAACCCATTTTGCACATCCAATATTTTACTACCTGAAACAACTATTGTCATTTCTTTTAAGTACTTACCTGTAGTAACATCTATTAAAGTTCCACAATGCAAATATGTTTTTTGAGCTATTAGCAGCGAAGCATTTATTAAAAATAATAAAAAAATGATTTGTTTTTTCATGTTGTAGTAGCTTATTTTAATTTATTTTTACCAAATATATCAAAATAAATGAATGTTTATTTTATTATAATTATTTAAATGAAAAATGTAATTATAACCGGTACCAGCAGAGGAATTGGGTATGAACTTGTGAAATTGTTTGCCAAAAATAAACATCAGGTTTTGGCAATTTCTCGCAATGTAAAACCTGTGAAGGATTTAAACCTAAAAAATGTTTCAACAATTTCTGCAGATTTATCTTCCGAATCAGCTATAGAAAGAATACATTCTTTCACAAAGTGTAATTTTAATACTATTGATATTTTAATAAATAACGCTGGAAGGTTAATAAATAAACCATTTAGAGAACTAACTGTTACTGATTTTATGGAAGTTTATAAAGTAAATGTTTTTGGTATAGCAGAACTCACCAAACAATTGCTTCCATTTTTAGTAAAAAAAAGCCATGTAGTGAATATAAGTAGTATTGGCGGTGTTAGAGGTAGTATTAAATTTCCCGGTTTGGCGGCATACAGCTCATCTAAAGGTGCTTTACTAACATTAACCGAATTATTGGCTGAAGAATTTAAAGAACAAAAAATTGTATTTAATGCCTTAGCATTAGGTGCAGTTCAAACCGAAATGTTGGAAGAAGCTTTTCCCGGATACAAAGCAAAAGTCTCTGCCAAAGAAATGGCTGAATACATTTATAATTTTGCCTTAACCGGAAATAAATTTTACAATGGTAAAATATTAGAAGTATCATCAAGTACACCCTAAAATATTTATGGAAGAATCACTCTCTAAATATATTCCAAAAAATGCAGTTAATCCGGTAAAAAAACTTTTACAAAAACATCCTGTTGTTTTAAAAATAGTGAATGACCGTAATACAAAACATGGCGATTTTAAAAAAACAGCTTCGGGAAAATTGCAAATTACTGTAAATAAAGGATTAAATCCGTATCATTTTTTACTAACTTTAGTTCATGAAATAGCCCATTTAGTAACTTTTAAAAAACACAAATCTGTAAAACCACATGGCAAGGAATGGAAATACGAATTTCAACATTTAATGCTACCCTTATTAAATCCTGAAATATTTCCGTTAGCACTGTTACCACATTTGGCCAATTATTTTAAAAACCCCAAGGCAAGTACTGGATCAGATATTAATTTGAGCTATGCTCTAAAACAGTACGACCCAAAAAATGGCACTCAAACTATTAGTGAATTACAAACAGGTAGCTATTTTAAATTTAATAACCGAACTTTTATAAAGGGCAATAAAAGACGTACACGAATTGAATGTACTGAAATTACCAATAACAAAACCTATTTATTTAATCAAAACGCTGAAGTAAAATATTTAAAATACTATGAATAAAAATTATTACGCCGTTATAATGGCAGGAGGTGTAGGTTCCAGATTTTGGCCGGTAAGCACCAAGAAACACCCAAAGCAATTTCATGACATGCTTGGAACCGGTGCAACACTACTTCAACAAACTTATGGTAGATTTGAACAAATTATACCATCAAGCAACATCTTAATTGCTACTAATGCAATTTATGAGCAGTTAGTTTTGAAACAACTTCCAAAAACAACAAAAAATCAGGTGTTGCTCGAGCCTGCTATGCGCAATACTGCTCCCTGCATTTTGTATAGTGCTTTTAAAATTTACAAAAAAAATCCAAATGGGCTTATGATTATTGCTCCATCAGACCATTATATAGAAAACGAAACAACGTTTATAAACAACTTACAAACTGCCTTTGAATTTTGTGAGTTACACGATGCCTTGTTAACTATGGGAATACAACCAACTTCAGCAAATACAGGTTATGGCTATATCAAATATATTCCTTCGAAAAACAATATACATATTGTTGAAAAATTTACCGAAAAACCAAATTTAGAAACTGCCCAAAAGTTTTTAGAAAGTGGTGAGTATTTATGGAATGCCGGAATTTTTATATGGAGTGCTAAAAGTATTCTAGATGCCTTTAAAACCCATTTACCCGATATGTATGCACTTTTTAAAAGTGGTTTTCAGGATTACAATACAGGGACTGAAGCCCATTTTATTAATGAAAATTATCATAAATCTGAAAACATTTCAATTGATTTTGGAATTATGGAAAAAGCTACCAATGTACATGTTTTACCGGTAAGTTTTGGATGGAATGACTTAGGAACTTGGGGCTCATTGCACAACAAATTAAATAAAGACTCATTTAACAATGCTTCACTTGGTGGTGAAGTAATTTTTAGAGAAGCCGAAAATAATATGGTTAAAACCCAAAACAAAAAACGAGTTGTGATACAAGGGTTAAATGATTATATTGTGGTTGAAAATGAAGACATTATTTTAATTTGCCCAAAACAGGATGAACAAGATATCAAACAAATAACCACTTCTGTAAAAAATAAATTTGGGAAAGAATTTGTTTAAAAAATAACAATTTATGGAATCAACCGAAAATCAATTTAATCAGCATCCAAATTCTAATCAAAATCAAACTAACAGTGATTTAAAAGGCATTTGGGCAGGGATAAGACAATTCTTATATGAATTGCTCGATATAAGCCATGACACCGACAGAAAGGGGACCATTGAAGATATTAAAGATAATATTTCAATGAAAGGGCACACAGCCTGGGTATTGGTTTTCTCCATTTTAATTGCTTCTATTGGTTTAAATGTGAGTTCTACAGCAGTGGTAATAGGCGCTATGCTTATTTCACCTTTAATGGGTCCCATTTTAGGGGTTGGTTTATCTATTGGAATCAATGACATTGACACCTTAAAACGCTCGTTAATAAATTTGGGTGTAATGGTTGGTTTAAGTTTAGCAACCTCTTTCTTTTTCTTTTTAATACCCATATTTAGAAATGAAACTCCTGAGATTTTAGCCCGTACTGCCCCCGATGTGAGAGATGTTTTTATAGCCATTGCAGGTGGTTTGGCATTAATTATTGCTTTAAGTAGGCGTAGTAAACAAACCAACACTATTGCAGGAGTAGCCATAGCAACTGCATTAATGCCTCCGTTATGTACGGCAGGTTATGGATTGGCAACTATGAACATAAGCTACTTTGGTGGCGCTATGTTTCTATTTACAATTAATACTATTTTTATTGCTTTAGCAACCTTTGTAATAGTAAAATTCTTACGTTTCCCAATGTTGAAATACATAAATTCAGCAAAACGAAAGCGTATTGCGCAACTGGCTTCTTTTGTAGCATTTATTGTGTTGGCAGGAAGTATTTACCTGTTTTTCAATTTATTAAAAGAAGATCAGTTTAACCAACATGCTCAAAATTTAATAAACGACCTTAAAAAAACGGGTATTAGTATTATTGACGAAGATGAAGATAACATCAACTACCAAAATAATTATGTAAAGTTGGTTATTTATGGGAATAAATTATCCGAAAAAGAAATTGAGATGTGGAATGAGCGTTTACCTGAGTACGGCTTAAAGGGAACCAAACTCATTTTTCAACAAGGCGCAGATGATTCTGATATACGAATGGAGGTTAAAAACTTAACCGATTTATATGTTCAAAATCAGAAAATACTTTCATCGAGAGATGAATCAATTAAAGAAAAAGAAGCTAAAATAAAACTTTTAGAAAACGAATTATCAAAGTATTTTGAAGCACAAATACCCTTTTTACAAATTAGCCGTGAAGCTAAAATAAATTACAATGGCTTAGCTGAAATTGGTTATGCAAAACAGGTTTCAACAAACTTTAATACTGTTGACACTATTACAGTATTTAATACAAAATGGTATGATACAATCCCTGATACCAAAAACCAAAAAATACTACTTACTAAATGGTTAAAAACACGCTTAAATTTAGATACCTTAATTGTAAAATAATTTATAAATCAGCCGGCGAACAAAAGTTTTAATTTATAGGTTTTACGATAATTAATTAGGAAATAAAATGTTATTTACTACTTTATAAAACAACAAATTTCTTCATTAAAAATCAACAATTACACCAAACCTAGGCAAAATTGTACCTGAAGAATTACTTACATCTTCTAAAACATATTTTGAGTTATCGGTTGGGCTTGAAACCTTATTGCCATTTTCATCAATTAGGGGAATTAAAAAAGATTGTGAATCTGCGGTATTTCCATACAAATTCTGAATATCAAAATAAAAATTTATTGAATACTTATCCCAAAACCAGGTTTTATCAATTCTAACATCTAGTTGATGATATGAATTAAATCGTTGTGAATTTAATTTTGAAAAGTCTAAAATTCCACTATTTGCAACATCATAATTAACTTTAATTGAAGAACTCTCAAGATTATAAGGTGTATAAGGTTGCCCACCTATAAACTTAAATTTCCCGCCAATCTCCCAATTTTTGTTGAACTTTTTACCGGAAGTAATGGTAAGTATGTGCCTGTTATCCCAAGATGACGCCGTATACTCCTTGTTATTGTTTTCAAATTCGCTTCTCACAAATGTATATGAAAATATTCCGTACAAACCGTTGTATGACTTTTTTTGGGCAAAAAGCTCTAATCCAAACGCTCTTCCAGCAGATTTCGACACAACTTCTTCATTTCCAATTACACCAAAATCTGAACCTAAATTGGCCAAACTTATTTCATCCCTTACAGAAAATGGATAATTTGAATATTTTTTATAAAATCCTTCTAAAGTAAATTTGGAAGTTTTATTAGGTGTTAACCCTAAACCGGAAACATAGTGCGTAGATTTAATATACTTAATGTTATTCTTTTTATTTATTAATTCTCCATAAAAATCTCTATATCCCAAAATAGTATATGAAGGTAATTGGTAATATATACCTGAAGATGCATTAAAGCTCAACTCGTTATTAAAATTATAAGACAATGAAATTCTAGGTGAAAATTGATTAAACAAATTACTCATTGAGTTGTTATAATTAACACCATCAAATCGAATACCGAAGGAAAATCCCAAGCTATTTTCAAAAAACTTCTTTGAAATCTGACTGAATACATTGTATTTAACCAACATTAATTTCGAATTATATTCAACTTCTGTTACACCACCGGAATTTGCAATTTTTTGATAGGTTTCATTTGAATAGTTGGCATTTTCTAACCCAATTCCAATATTAAATTTAACGTTGTTCGTTAATGTTGATGTGTTTTCAATTCTTAATTTATTTTCAATCTCTTTTGATGCGTAATTAAGTAATAAATCATCAGCTAAATTTGAATTATCAAAATATTTTGTTGCATTGTTATTCCAGACACTTCTGCTCACAACAAATTGCTGAAATGAACGCTCTCCAAAATGTTTATATGTGGCTCCAACTGTATAATTCCATTGTTCTTGAATAGGAATATTATTTAAAATATAAGTATTTCTCTTTATTTTATCTTCATCAACAATACCAATGTTAACACCTTCATTTAGCCTAAATTTATCAATTGCCCCTAAACCAATAATTGCAATTTCATTTTTATTTGAAGCCTTATGCTTTATGTTAAACTGAAAATCATTGTAGGTTGGTAAAAACGGCAGCTTAATTAACTTAAACAGAAATTGAAGATAGGATTGCCTAACAGAAGCTATAAAACTGGTTTTGTCACTCAAAGGGCCATCTATTGTTACACCGGCATCTGATGTTCCTAAAGTTACTCTTGAATTTAATTTATTTGGATTTCCTTCTTTTTGAGTAAACTCAACTACAGCACTTAACGCATCTCCTCTATTTGCTGAAAATGAACTGGTAAAGAAATCTACATTTCTAATTAAATCGGCATTAATTATTCCAACCGGGCCACCGGAAGATCCCTGAGTTTGAAAATGATTTATAACAGGAACTTCAATTCCATCAATATAAAATTTACTTTCTGAAGGCGCTCCTCCTCGTATAATAATATCGTTTCTAAAACCTGGGTTAAACGCTACTCCAGGTAAGGATTGAAGCACTTTTAGAACATCCCGTTCACCACCCGGATTTTTTTCAATCTCTGAAACCCCTAACGATTGAAATGATAATGGGTTTTCAATTGTTTTTTTAAACTGGCTACTTTCCACCAAAACTTCGTCTAACTGCTCATTAACAGGTGTTAATTCTATCAGCAAGAATGGTGATTTATCTAACGTAACTAAATAATCCTCTGATATAACAGTTTTGTAGCCAATACCTGAAAATTGAGCTTTAAAATACCCTAAGGGAACATCAGAAATTTCAAATTCGCCATTATCATTTGTTGTTCCGCCAATTGATGTTCCTGTTATTAAAACATTAATTAAAGAAATAGGTTCTCTTGTTTGAATATCAATCACTTTTCCTTCTATAATACCTTTATTTTGAGAAAAAACACAATTACAAAATAAAATTACTACAATTAAGACAGTTTTAAATTTCATAAGTCTAAAATAAAAAAAAAGCCGGATAAATTATCCGACTTTTTGTGTGGTGAGAGGAGGATTCGAACCTCCGAAGCTTGCGCAGCAGATTTACAGTCTGCCCTCGTTGGCCACTTGAGTATCTCACCAATGTTTTAAAATTAAAAAACTTCTCTAAACCGAGAAGTTTTATGTGACCTGGCTGGGGCTCGAACCCAGGACCACCTCCTTAAAAGGGAGGTGCTCTACCAACTGAGCTACCAGGTCAAATTTCCTTTTTAGCGGGTGCAAATATAAAGGTATATTTTAAAAAAACAAACTACTTTATTATTTAGTTTCATTTAAATAAGCCTCTCTAACTTTCTTAAATAAATTTGAAGAATACACAAAGTTTACAATAGCCTCATTTTCAGTTTTGAAAATTTCTTTATTAGTACCTTCCCACGCTTTTACCCCATTTTTTAAAAAAACTATTTTTTCACCAATTTCCATCACAGAATTCATATCATGAGAATTTATAATGGTAATTATATCGTACTCCTTTGTAATTTCCTGAATTAGATTATCTATAACTATTGCGGTATTTGGGTCAAGCCCTGAGTTTGGTTCATCACAAAACAGATACTTCGGATTCATTACTATTGCTCGGGCAATAGCTACCCTTTTTTGCATGCCTCCAGACAATTCTGCCGGAAATTTTTTATTGGCATTTTCTAAATGTACCCTGTCTAACACAAAATTTACCCGTTTTAACATTTCTTCAAAACTTGAATTGGTAAACATTTTTAAAGGAAACATTACATTTTCTTCAACAGTTAGAGAATCGTAGAGAGCACCTCCTTGAAAAACCATTCCAATTTCCTGCCTTAATTGCCTTCTCGACTTAACATCTAATTCGGTATGGTTTCTACCATCAAATGAAATAACCCCAGTTTCTGGAGTATGTAGCCCTAATAAGCATTTCAAAAACACTGTTTTACCTGAGCCACTTTGACCAATTATCATGCTGGTTTTCCCTTTTTCAAAAGAGGTAGAAACTCCTTTTAAAACCGGTGTACCATTAAATTCTTTATATAAATTTTTAACTTCAATCATTTATCCTAATAACATTTGGGTTAAGAAATAATTCAGCAAAATTATAACAATGCTGGTCCACACAACAGCCTGTGTGCTGGCTCTACCAACTTCGAGCGAACCGCCTTTAACATAATAACCATGGTAAGCCGGTATTGTTGCAATTACAAATGCAAACACCAATGTTTTTATTAAGGCATATTGAATAAAATAAGGGTCAAAGTCCAGTTGAATTCCGTAAATAAAATCTTCACTAAAAAATAAATCGGTAAGCAACCCTGCACTATACCCTCCCATTATTCCTAAAAACATAGCTAATAAAATTAGCAGAGGATAGAAAAAAAGCGCCGCAATTATTTTTGGTAATACCAAATAATTTAATGAATTAATACCCATTACTTCCAGCGCATCAATTTGTTCAGTTACTCGCATAGTTCCAATACTAGATGTAATATATGAACCTACTTTACCTGCCAAAATTATAGACATAAATGTAGGGGCAAATTCTAAAATGATACCTCTTTTAGTTGCAAAACCTATAAGGTACTTTGGTATAAAAGGGCTATCCACATTTAAGGCAGTTTGTATAGCAACAACACCACCAACAAAAAATGAAATAAACATAACTATTCCAAGTGATTTTAATCCTAAATCTTCAATTTCCCTAAAAATCATTTCCTTAAAAACAGACCACTTTTGAGGTTTTTTAAAAACCTGTTTAAGCATTATGAAGTATTTTCCTACATGCTCTATGTAACTCATGAAATTTCTTTTTGGCTAAAATATTAAATTAATACAAGCTATTATCTTTTTATAAGGCAAAATTAAACTATGCTTGAAAAATTATAGTATTTTTGAACCATGCATATTAAAGTCTAATTTAAATGAAAAAATTAAGTATTACACTCTTTTTAAGTTTGTTTTTAATACAGTGCATGGCTGTAAAATCTGTTTCAACCACAACGGCCGATACATCAAATATAACACGCACTTCACACACATCAAATCCCAAACTAGTTGTTGGAATTGTGGTTGACCAAATGCGCTACGATTATTTAACCAAATTTTACAACAAATATGGTAAAGGTGGCTTTAAAAGAATAGTAAACGGAGGGTTTAACTTACAAAATGTTCATTACAATTACATACCAACATATACTGCAGTTGGGCATGCTTCAATTTATACCGGAACCACACCGGAGTATCACGGAATTATCTCAAATAGTTGGTATGATAAGTATTTAAAAAAATCTATTTACTGTGTAGATGACTCAAATTTTAAAACCATTGGTGCGCCTTCAGGTGGTAGTAAATCTCCACACAGGCTGCAAACATCTACTATAACAGATCAGCTGAAACTCGCTCAAAATATGCAAGGTAAATCTATTGGTATAGCTATAAAAGACCGCTCTTCAATCTTACCCGCCGGTCATTCGGCAAATGCAGCATACTGGTTTGAGGGTGGTGATGTAGGTAAATTTATTACCAGCACCTATTACCTTAATAAATTACCAAAATGGGTTGATGATTTTAATGAGCAGGATATAGCTGATGACTATTTAAATGAAACATGGGATACCTATTATCCAATAGAAACTTATACAGAAACCGGAAAGGACAATAATAGGTACGAAGGATTGTTTTCAGGAAAAGATACGCCAACTTTTCCTTATAACTTAGCTAAACTAAGAAAGTTTAACAGCAATTACAGTTTAATAAAATCAACTCCGGCCGGGAATTCTTTAACTACCGATTTTGCAATTGCTGCTATTAAAGGAGAAGGTTTAGGAATGAGTAAAAAACATACCGATTTTTTATCTATCAGTTATTCCAGCCCTGATTATATTGGGCATCAGTTTGGAACAAACTCTAAAGAAATAGAAGATACTTATATTAGATTAGACAAAGAATTAGAACGTTTACTACTATTTTTAGACAAACAAGTAGGCATAGAAAATTACACGGTATTTTTAACTGCTGACCACGCGGCTGTTGAAGTTCCAAATTATTTAATTGACAATAAAATACCGGGAGGGTATTTTTATTATGAAGATTTTAAAGCATACCTAAACAATGTTACAGTCAAACATTTTAATTCTGATAACTTAATTGAAAATGTATCAAATTTTCAAATATTTTTAAATGAAAGTGAACTAAATTCTTTAGAATTAAGCAAAAATCATGTGGCACAAATAATAGCAGAAGAAGCCATACATTTTCCAAAAGTTTATAAAACTGTAACTGCCAATACACTTAAAAACACCAATTTTACAAGTGGTATTTTAAATAGGCTGCAAAATGGTTACAATCAAAAATTTTCAGGTGATGTAATGGTAATTCCTAATCCGGCAATTATCCCATATTCTAAAACAGGCACAACACATGGTTCGGGTTTTTCTTACGATACCCATGTACCGCTTATTTTTTATGGAAACGGTATTAAAAAAGGTGCATCTGCAAGTTATTATCCCATAATTGATATTGCGCCAACACTAGCTAATATATTAAAAATAACTGAGCCCAATGGCAGTACAGGAAAAGTGATTATTGAGGTGTTAAAATAATTTTTTAGTATTGATATACAATGGCATTAATATTCATACCTGCTCCCACAGATGCAAGTATCACAATATCACCTTTATTAATTTCCTGATTTTCCAACTCACCTTGTTTAACCATATCAAATAAAGTTGGGACTGTTGCTACAGAACTGTTACCCAATTTATGGATACTCATAGGCATTACACCTTCAGGAGCCTTTGTTTTATACAACCTATAAAACCTTTTAATAATGGCTTCATCCATTTTTTCATTAGCTTGATGTATAAATACCTTTTTAACTTCGGTAATATCAATACCACTCTTATCCAAAGCAGATTTCATCGCATTAGGAACATTACTAAGAGCATACTCGTAAATTTTTCTTCCAAACATTTTTATATACCGAACATCTGTGCTTTCTGTTCTATCGAATGACTTTCCAAAGAATAAGTAATAACATTCATTCACCGTATCGGTTTGTGCAGCATGGCTTAAAATACCCGTAGTTTCATCACTTTCAACGGCTTCAACCACACAAGCTCCTGCACCATCAGAGTAAATCATAGAATCGCGATCGTGGTCATCCAACACTCTTGACAGAGTTTCAGTTCCAATAACCAAGCATTTTTTTGCAATACCGGCCTTTATAAAAGCTTCTGCCTGAATAACACCCTGCACCCACCCAGGGCAACCAAACAAAATGTCGTATGCAACGCATTTCGGATTTTTAATTCCTAACCTATGTTTAACCCTTGAAGCCAAACTAGGCAAGATGTCGCTTTGAGTAGTACCCGCTTTAACATCTCCAAAATTATGAGAAACAATAATATAATCTAAATCCTCTTGGTTAATTCCAGCATCAGAAATTGCTTTTTCAGCAGCAAAATACCCTAAATCAGAAGAAGTATATTCCGGTTTTGCATATCTTCTTTCTTCTATACCGGTTATGGCCTTAAATTTTTCGATAACCACTTCGTTTTCATATGAAAAAGGAGTTCCGTCATTGGTTAAAAAATTGTTGGATAAAAAGTCTGAATTTTTCTTTATAATTTTAGGGATATAACTTCCTGTACCTGTAATTACCGAGTTTAATTTCATTCTAAAAATTTAGACTGCAAATGTAAGGGAAGCATTTATGCTTGTTTTAATATTCAAAATTATCATTACGATATTCAACGTTGTAAAGTTCTATAAATTATTTCAAATAACAACTTTAACTAATTATAAAACTGTAAGTTACGAATTTAATAATAAGACGCCAATTACGATGCCCAGTTCGTTTTTAAAAAATTTACAGCTGTTACTATTTATAAAAAAGACTTATCAAAAGCTATTGGCAATAAGTCTAAAAGTGAGTTTGTTTTAATTATTTTTCCAACTTCACCCATAAAATATACCTCAATTTTTGAATTTTGCTTTATCTCATATTCAGATAAGGTTTGCCTACAGGCACCACAAGGCGCAACGGGCTCTTTAACTATTTGTGATGAAGAACTGGCACAAATGGCTAATTTTAGCACTTTTTGGTCGGGATATTCAGAGGAAGCCCTCCAAATAGCAACCCGTTCAGCACAAATACCTGATGGGTACGCGGCATTTTCTTGATTGTTTCCGGTTATAATTTCATTATTTTCAAGCACTAATGCTGCGCCTACTTTAAATTTGGAATAAGGAGCATACGCATGTTTTTTTGCTTCTATTGCCTTGTTCATTAATTTTTGAACATCGCCGGGTAACTCTTCCAACCCTTTAAAAACAGTAATCTCAGTTTTTATTTCAACTTTCTTCATTAATAATTTTGATTAGTGTTCTAATTTACTTCAAATATTTCTCCAAAATCAAAAGATAGTGAAAATCTAAGAGTATTTTCTAAAGGATTATTAATATCTGAAGCATTAAACAAATAAGAGATGTCTAACTTTGTGTTTTTAAATTTAAACCCGGAACCAACGGTAAAATATTTTCTGGAGCCTTTAAAATCACTCTCATTAAAATAACCCGCTCTCATGGCAAAGGCATCATCATACATATACTCTGCACCTAATGCCCAAGTAAATTCTTTCAGCTCTTCGCTGAAGCCTCCGGGCGCATCTCCAAAAGATTTAAAAATACCACTAAAAAAATTCACGTCTTCCTGCAAATAGGGACCTTCACCATCATCATTGACAGAAATACTGGGTGTGGGTACTAATAATTTATTAATTTCAAGGTTTACACTTACTTTATTAAAATTGTCTAAAATAAAATCGAAACCTCCTCCAAGTTTTAAATTTGTTGGAATGAAATTTTCTTGACCTCCATCGGAGTAGCTTACCTTTGGGCCTATATTGGAAATGTTATAACCTGCTCTCCAAACACCATTAAAATTTCCATAATTTTTTTCTTCTGACTGAAAATATCCGGATATATCAACTGCAAAAGTATTAACAGGATTTATAGTTGAATTTGATGCTTCTATACCAAGATCGGAACGAATGTAACGCAATGTTACTGCCATAGAATAAGACTCACTCAATTTTAAAGCATAAGAACCGTCTAATGAAAATTCGTTTAATTTTTCGGTACCTTCAGGTGTACCATTAATATCTGTTAAATCAATTTGACCAAGATTAAAGTATTTTAAACTTCCTGCCCAGGCACTTCGCTCATCAATTCTTTTCGCAAATGAAAATCCGCCTAAAAAAACATCGGTTGTAAGTTCTCTTAGCCAGGGCGTATAAATTACACCTACTGAATATTCTGAAGGCATAAAAGCAAATTTTGATGCATTCCAATATTGGGAATTGGCATCAGGTGATGTAGCTACACCCACATCACCCATACCGCCGGCACGGGCATCAGGGGCAATTAATAAAAATGGTGCTGCAGTAGTTATTGAATTTTCAATTTCTTGAGAATAATTATTTGAAATTCCTAATATAAAGGTAAGGGTTATTAGAATATATTTTTTCATTAATCGGGTTAATTTAACTTAACAAATATCTAAATAATAATTAAAGAATTACTAATTTTTCTATTTTTTCTGCAGTATTGTTGGAATTAAGCGCCTTTACCTTCAACTTATAAACATATACTCCCTTAGCAATTTTTGACCCAAAATCATCCAACCCGTTCCAGTTTATTTTCCTCGATAAATTTCCTTCAGATTGCACCACTTCATTTATGGTTTTCACTAATTTCCCTGAAACGGTAAAAATTTGTATTTGCACGTTTAATAACTCATTGGGTTTATTATGATTAAACCAAAATTCGGTATAATTTACAAACGGATTTGGGTAGTTTAATACATTATTCAAAACCAATTCACTATCGTCAACTACAAAGAAATTTAACGTAGCTTCAGAAGGATTATTGTATGTGTCCCAAGCTTTTAAAGTAATTGTATGCAACCCGGGAGTTAAATTTTTGAATGGGTAATTTACTTTACCAATTTTATAACTGTTAAGTTCGGTTTGGTAATAATCATTTAAAATGATTGGATTTGCCGTGTCATTATCCAAAATGGCTACAATATCGTGATCTACTGCCGTAATGGAAGTATTAATACCATTTTCATCTTTTAACTCGGCAATAAGAAGTGGTGAGCTGTTTGTAGTACCTCCTTCAACAAAATTTAAATCGTTTAAAAACAACCTAATTTCCGGTCCGATATTATCAACCGGGGCATCTGTATTTATACCACCAATAACCAAATCAAAATTAGAACCGGCCTTATCTTCAATGCCGCTTTTAGCATAAAAGCTTAATTTCCCTTTTCCATAGGCAATTTTCAAATCTTTTGGCGCAACAAAATCGAAAGAAAACTTACCGTTTACCACTTCAGCTTTTCCTTTAAAAACTTTACTTTCCAAAGCATTATAAATCATTTTCACATTAAAGTTATCATTATCTAAAGTTGTTTTTTGAATGGGTTTATCAAAAACTGTTACTTCTAATTCACCATTAAAATTATTTGAAATGCTGCCGCCACTACCGTTTATAACTTCACCATCAAATTTTATGTATGATAATGCTTTAATGGTATCGACACTTTGACTTATAGGAACATCATTAACTGATGAAAGGCGAATTGCAGGTGTTGGAATTGCCAAATGCATAGCAGGATCACCCAAAGTAAAAATAAAAAACCGCTGTGAAGTTGTAAATTTATTTTTTGCAACCATTAAGGCTTCAGCGATTGAATACTTACTATTACTAATATTTAATAATGGTTTGATAAGCTCTTGGTTTATGGCTCTACCAATACTAATAAAAATTGCTCTTGTAGTTGATAACTGACTTACAGCTCCTCCATTTTCATTCCATACCATAAATTCACCGGCAGTATCTCTAAGCGGATTATCAAACCTTGAAAACTCACAAGTTACGGTCATGAACAAAGGGAATTTATTAAAATTGTTTAGGCTTTTTATGCCTTGCACTTCAAGGACTCTTTCAGATGCCAGTCCGTCCTCCCCGCCATGTCCAAAATAATCAACAATTAATGTACCCTGTTCTATTTGGTTTATCAAATCTGTATTCACCGTAGGATAACGCTCACCTCCCGATGAATTTTCTTGCTTATAGGCATCCAAATAAATCTTTTTTAAATTAAAAACAGGCTTGTAAGCAGCAATGGTATCGGCTATTTCTTCCATATTCCCCTGTAGTACTTCCTCTCCGGGTGCATCAATATCATCGGCCATTAGGGTTAAGTTAGTTCGCCAAGCACCTAAAGATTTTTCAGAATAATAGTTTAGTATTTTATCTACCACTCTTTGCGCCTGTAATGGGTCTGAAACGGGAATTCTACCTGTAGCTATATCTTGTTTCTCAAAATATTGCATTTCACCTTCATCGGCATCCATCATACCATAAAAGTCGTCGGTAACAAATGATGTTGCCAAATTAAAACTGTTATAGGCTTCAAAAACCGGTACAATATTGTTATTACTTTCTATTCGGTCTTTATAATCATAAGAGGCATCGCCAAATAAACAGAGAAATTTAATTTTGTTTGTGGTAGCATTATCATAAAGATGCTTAACAAAATCACGAATCGCAGTAATATCAGGTGAGCCTGATGAAAATTCATTATAAATTTGCTGGACCGAAACTACCTGAGTTTTTAAATTAGAATTCAAGCTGTGATATGTGGAAAGGCGCTGTGCCTGTTGCTTTAACTCGTTGTTGGTAACAATTAAATAATCGATATTTAACAAGCTGTGCAAGTTTTGATTTTGAATACTGCTTATTTCTAAAAGTTCAGGAATGTAAAAATCGTTATTATTCACTACAACAAATTCTTGTAACAGGCCGCCGTTTAAGGAGAATGAAAAATTGTTATTATTGGATTGGTTTTCAATAATTATTGGGTTTAATGGGTTGGTAACGTCCCATAAAGCATTAATTTGATTTTTATTTTCAATTTCATAGGTAAAACTTCCTATATTATTCGCTTGATCAAAGTTTCTAAATCCAAATTGTTTTCCATTCGCTATCAATTTTTTAGAGCCCAAAACTTCAATATAATCCAAATATGCTTTTGCCGAGGGGTTCCCACTGTTGTTAAATGTAACCTGAATTTGTAAACTATTACCTGCCGATTTTAATGTAGTTTCGCCAATAGCTGCTGTTGCCTGATTTAACCCGGTACTTGCCGAAAAATTAACCGTAAACGTATTCTGGGTATTTACCCCCACTTGAAATTGCGCCGGTAAGCCGGATGCTACTACTCCCCTCACTCTAACAATAATATCTTGATTTGCATCCATATTTTCAAAAGGAATGGTGTAAGATTTACTGTTTTCAATATTAAAATTATCGCCAAACCACTGTTGACCCGTAGCAAACAAATTTATCTCATCCTTTTCAAAAAATGTAAAATCGTGATATGAATTAATTACTGTACCTTCAGTTGCAACCTTATTTGATGTAGCTATACGCTTTCCTTGATTGTTAGAAACGGTTATGAAATAATAAGATTTATCAGAAAAAATATTGAAATTATGCGATGTACTTTCAATACTGTTTTCAGCTATATTCCATTTATGCGGACCTTGACCATAAAACAAAATATAATCTGAATCATTAAACACCCCATCTTCTTCACCAATAACTTGTATGGCATTTTCTTGCAAGCCATCATACCTAAAATCACTGTTTTTAAAAGGCAACATAGCCCCTCCATTTCCATATATTTTGATGTTTTTAGGATTGATATTGTTTACATTTATTCCTAAATTTTGCAAAAACGTTTTGTCAATTTTAAATACACCGGTAGTATCAATAGAAAACTTAAACCAGTTGCCCTCCGATAACACCGAATTTTTAACCGATGAACTTTTTACAGCTACCTTTTTTAAGTTTGAAAGCGAATAAGATAAATCAAATGACTTCACTTTTTTAAAACTATTCCCATCTTTAACAATTGGGCTTGCCTTTAAAACCCCATAACTAATACCACTTTCAACAACAATATTAAAATCGGTCCAAATTTCAGTTGGAATAAATCTTTTATTTAAAAACTTTATTTCACTGGAACTCAAGGCTTCATAAACAATATTTCTCACCTCATAATCAACCAAATTCCCCGAATTATTTAGTTTCCAAGATGTAGTAAATTCGGGGTTCAAATTACTATCAACCGTTTTACTATCCGTTAAAAAAGTTTTGATTGTTTTATTTTTATAAATTGGATAATTAATAGTTTTAGACCAATTAAGTGTAACTTTTTGTGTATAATTTTGTTGAGCAAATAATATATTTGCAAAGAGTAAAAAGGAAACCAGTACTATTTTTATATGCAATTTCATTAGGACAAGACCGTTATTTAAAACAGCTTTTTTATTTTAATACAACATTACATATAATAAAGAACAAAAACAATCGTTACAAAAACATAATTAAAAAATACACTTGTAAAAAAATTAATTTAGTGTAAATTGCAAAACATTAAAACCCTGCATAAGATTAAAATCAATATGAAAAAATTATTTAATGTTACAAAACTTCTTTTTATTGTAAGCGCTGCACTTTTGGTGTCAAGTTGCCATAACAGAAGTTATAATAACAGTTCCTCGCTCACAGGCTGGAGTTCAAAAGATAAAGCCGCAGGAGGATTTTCTACAGCAAAAAATTACAAAGGACAGGAAGCGCCTCCGGGAATGGTTCTTATAGAAGGTGGTACCTTTACCATGGGTCACGTTCAAGATGATGTAATGTTCGATTGGAACACCACTCCTGTCAAACAACAAGTTCGTTCTTTTTATATGGATGAAGCTGAAGTTACCAACCAAGAATACCTGTTTTATTTGGAGTGGATGGAAAAAGTATTTCCTCCTAGTGATGAAACCTATAGAGACATTTATTTATCGGCAGTACCTGATACTTTAGTATGGAGAGACGTTTTAGGTTTTAATGAATTGCTTACAGAGAACTATTTAAGACACCCTTCTTATGCCGATTATCCGGTGGTTGGTGTGAGCTGGACACAGGCTGTACAGTTTTGTAAATGGCGAACCGACCGTGTTAATGAAAAACTTTTAATGGATAAAGGTATTTTAAATCCGTTATTTGAAAACGATTCCCTCGAGGTTATAGGCAAAAACCATTTCAATACCGATTCCTATCTTGCAAATCCGTATAACCTGTTTGAAGGAGACTCCTCTATATACAGAAAAGGCTTGCCTGCAAAACGTAAAAAAGATGCTGACCGTGGATCGTTCTCTGGACGTCATGTAAAAGTTTCGGATGGTATTTTAGCACCAAAATTCAGATTACCTACCGAAGTTGAATGGGAATATGCTGCAAAAGCAATAGTTGAAAATAGAGAGTACAATAATATACGAGGAAGAAAAAAATACGCCTGGAAAGGAAAATACACTCGTAATAAATCCAGAAAGTACAAAGGCGATCAATTAGCTAACTTTAAACAAGGTAAGGGAGATTACAGTGGCGTACCAGGGTGGAGTAATGATGGTGCCGATATTACCATTTCAGTGAAGTCGTACAACCCTAATGCATTTGGTTTATACGATATGTCCGGTAACGTATCTGAATGGGTCGCTGATGTTTACAGACCTATTGTTGATAATGATGCAAACGATTTTAATTATTTTAGAGGTAATATTTTTACAAAAAAAATGATAGATGCCGATGGAAAAGTTGTTATTATTGATGATTTCTCGGTTGAATATGACACGCTGGATAATGGCAAATTAGTAGCAAAAGCTTTGCCGGGAAGTGTTAAATACATTCCTATTTCCAAAAGGGATGCTTATATGAGAAATAATTATGAAAAAGCGTATAATATTGATGCAAGAGATGGTGATTTGGGTTCTACAAAATTTTACGAAAAAGACGAAGACGAGCTTGAAACAAAACCACGCATGTACAATTCACCAAACAATCCTAGAGAAGTTGGTGAAAGCGGATTATTAATTCAACAATACGATACAGAAAAAAGAACTACCCTAATTAGTGATAAAACTAGGGTTTATAAAGGAGGTTCATGGAAAGACCGAGAGTATTGGTTGGACCCTTCACAAAGAAGGTATTTACCCGAGTATATGGCTACAAATTATATAGGGTTTAGATGTGCTACAGACCGGTTGGGTTCTATGACTTATAAAAGACGTAAACCTTATACTACTAAAATTAGATATTAAATTAATTACACATAAAATAAAACTACTCAACTTAACCTATTTGTTGAGTAGTTTTTATTTTTGAATATGAAAATAGCTGATTTATATAAACTTTACGCTAAAAACTTTTTAGTAGATACCGATTCCAGATCAATTAGAAAGGGAAGTATTTTCTTTGCTTTGTCCGGACCCAACTTCAATGGCAATAAATTTGCAGAAGATGCCTTGAAAAAAGGTGCTGACTATGCTGTAATTGATGACGAAAAGTTCAATACCTCCAACAAAACCATTTTGGTAAAAAACACGTTAGAAACCCTTCAAAAATTAGCCAATTACCATAGAAAAAAGTTAAATATCCCAATTATTGCGCTCACCGGAAGTAATGGTAAAACAACTACTAAAGAACTAATTAACAGTATTTTATCAAAAAAATATAATACTGTAGCAACAAAAGGTAATTTAAACAACCATATAGGCGTGCCCTTAACGTTGCTTTCTATGACTTCTGCTACAGAAATTGGCATCGTTGAAATGGGTGCCAATCATTTAAATGAAATTTCATTTTTATGTAAAATGGCTGAACCCAATTACGGTTACATTACTAATTTTGGAAAAGCACATTTGGAAGGCTTTGGTAGTGTTGAAGGCGTTATCAAAGGTAAATCAGAACTCTATAATTACATTAAAAATACCAATGGTAGTGTTTTTTTAAATACCGATGATTCCATACAAGTTTCACGGTCCAAGGGTATAAAAAGTATCTCGTTTAATAAAGAAAGTATTCCTTTTTTAGGTGCAAATCCATTGGTTACTATTCAATTTAAAAATCAACTTATTAAAAGTATGTTAGTTGGCGCTTACAATTACAGCAACATTGCTTCAGCCGTTGTTATTGGTAATTATTTTAATGTTTCAGTAACCGCTATAAAAGAAGCCGTTGAAAGTTACGAACCTAAAAATAACCGGTCTCAAATAATTACAAAAGGTGGCACCAAAATAATTTTAGACGCTTATAATGCAAACCCTACAAGTATGGAAGCAGCATTAAAAAACTTTGCAGCTTTAAAAGAAGAAAATAAAATTGTTTTTTTGGGCGACATGTTTGAATTGGGTAGTTCCAGTGGTTATGAACATCAAAAAATTGCAGAATTAGCAACATCTTTTGACTTCAACAAGATTTATTTAATTGGAAAAGCATTTTCAACAACACTTGTTAAAAATGCTCTTCACTTTGACAGTTTTGAATCTTTAAAAAATTCAAATCCTCATATAAATACTAACAAAACTACAGTTCTTATTAAAGGCTCACGCGGTATGGCCTTAGAAAGGGTATTAAACCTCTTCTAATTTTAACTTGTTTTTATGATAGGCTATAACCCCATCAATAGGTCTTCTAACAATATTGCCTAGGGTAACCATATGATATCTGGCCACATCAGTAATAATATCAGTTGCAAAATATGCAATAGAACCAACAAAATGAACAGGTACCGTTTTAGATTCTGCGTAAGGTAAAATTCTATTTTTAAAGAAATCTTTAATTCCCTTATGTAACACTTTGTTAAAGTACGCATTGCGCTCATTTCTAAATATAAACTCAGCAAAATGAGCTAAATATGTATTAGGATTATCTTTCTTATATACATTTTTCTTAATTACGTCTGCATCTAAATCAAATTGTTTTTCAAATTTTATAGCCAGTTCTTTCGGCATTTTTTGGTAATAATAATCTCTTATCAACTTTTTACCAAAATAATTTCCGCTTGCCTCATCCATTAAAACATACCCTAATGACGGAATTCTAACATCAACATTTTTTCCATCAAAATAACAACTGTTAGAACCGGTTCCTAAAATACAAACCATACCCGGCTCAGTTGTTACCGCATATGCAGCAGCATAGGTATCCTCTTTAATTTCAACTTTGGCTTTCGTAAAAAATGATTCAAATATTGATTTTAAAAGTAATGTTGGTCTTTTAGTACCACAACCGGCACCATAAAAATATAAGTTAGTTACCTTTTCTTTGCATGCCAACAAATCCGCATTGCTTTCAATTCTTTCTTTTAACAACTCGGCTTCAAACACAGCCGGATTTAAGCCTTCAGTTCTGGTTTTAAGTATCTGATTACCTGAAGTATCCAATAAAATCCAATCAGCTTTTGTTGACCCGCCATCAGCTATTAGAATCATTTTTTATAATTTTAGCCGTTAATTTATCTTACCTCGTTAATATAAGTTGCTAAGTCAACTAATTTAGCCGAGTATCCATATTCATTATCGTACCAAGACACCAATTTAAAGAAATTGTCATTCAAGGCAATACTTGCATTGGCATCAAATGTACTTGTTTTAGGTTCAGATACAAAATCTTGTGAAACAACACCCTCTTCAGTATAACCTAATACTCCGTTTAATTCGTTTTCAGAAGCTTCTTTTAGCGCAGCTTTTACCTCATCAAAAGAAGCACTTTTTTCTAAGCGACAAGTTAAATCAACTACTGAAACATCAACTGTTGGGACTCTAAAAGCCATACCTGTTAATTTTCCGTTTAATTCAGGAATAACTTTTCCAACAGCTTTGGCCGCACCGGTTGAGGCAGGTACAATGTTGTTAAGAGAAGCCCTTCCTAATCTGTAATCTTTTCTTGAAGGTCCATCAACCGTAAATTGTGTTGCCGTTGCAGCATGAACAGTTGTCATTAATCCTTCAACAATACCAAATTTATCATTAATAACTTTAGCTAAAGGAGCTAAACAGTTTGTAGTACAAGAAGCGTTAGATACAATTGTATCTTCAGCAGTAATTTTATCGTGGTTAACGCCCATTACAAACATAGGAGCATCAGCTGAAGGAGCAGAAATGGCTACTTTTTTAGCACCTGCAGTAATATGTTTTTGAGCACCTTCTAAGTTTGTAAAAATACCTGTACAATCTAACACAACATCAGCACCAACTGCATCCCATTTTAAATCTTCAGGGTTGCGCTCTGCAGTTACTCTGATTTCATTTCCGTTAACTACTAAATTTCCACCTTTCACTTCAATTTCCCCATCAAATTTTCCATGAACCGAATCGTACTTTAACAAATATGCCAAATGCTCTACATCTAACAAATCGTTAATTCCTACTACTTGAACGTTTGGCCTGCTAGCCGCTATTCTAAAAGCAATTCTCCCTATTCTACCAAATCCGTTAATTCCAATTTTAACTGTTGACATTTCTATCTAATTTTAATTTATTTTTCTGTTTTATACTGAAGTTATTTCAGCTACTTTAAGTAGTTCTTTATTTATATCGTGATTCATTTTAATAGCTTTATTTAGCCCAACCGTAGTAACTTGATTGTTTGTAATGCCAACCATTACCCCGTTTGACCTGTCTAATAAAGCTTCAACAGCTGCCACCCCTAACCTACTAGCCAACACTCTGTCATAACAGCTTGGTGAACCTCCACGTTGCATATGGCCTAATACAGAAACTCTGATATCGTAATGCGGAAAGTTTTCATTAATATAATCGGCTAATTCAAAAACATTTTTACCAATTTTATCTCCTTCAGAAACCACTACAATACTTGATGTTTTACCAGTTTCCTTACTTGCTTTTAAAGACTCTACCAACCGGTCTAACCCCAAATTCTTTTCCGGAATTAAAATTTCTTCAGCACCGGCTCCAATACCCGAATTTAAGGCAATAAATCCGGCATCGCGCCCCATAACTTCAATAAAAAACAATCGGTTATGCGAACTTGCGGTATCTCTAATTTTATCTATTACTTCAACAACAGTGTTTAATGCGGTATCATATCCGATAGTATTATCTGTACCGTATATATCGTTATCAATTGTACCCGGTATCCCAACAACAGGAAACGCGAATTCTTCAATAAATTTTAAACCTCCGGTAAACGTACCATCTCCGCCTATTACAACTAGAGCGCCAATTCCAGATTTTTTTAAATTTTCATAGGCTTGACTCCTACCCTCTTTGGTTTTAAAATTCATAGAGCGGGCAGATTTTAATATAGTACCTCCTTTATTGATAATATTACTTACATGACGCGCCGAAAGTGTTTCAAAATCGCCTTCAATTAAACCTTGATACCCGCGGTAAACACCAATACATTCAACCCTGTAATATGTACAAGCTCTTACAACCGCTCTAATAGCTGCATTCATTCCGGGAGCATCACCACCTGATGTTAAAACTGCTATCTTTTTAATTGGTTCATTCATTACTTAAAATTAGTGTTCAAATTTACTTCTAAATGGCTTTTTATCCTACAAATCAACATATTATTCACTAAAACGATTTCGTTTTTAAAGTGTAAAAAAGGAGCCTTTAACAAGCTCCTTTTCAATTCTTTACAACTATTATTCAAATACAATCAGTGCAATAGAATTTTGTATTCCCAAGGTTTAAGTCCTATTTTATCGTCTTTTGAAAAATGAATTATTTTATTAGCCATGTAATCTTGAAACGATCCCTCAATTTCAGAAGTAAAAATTGTTCCTGTTTCAGATAAATTTGCCATAAACGTTACTGCAACACCTTCTTTTTCACGGGTAAAAATTAATATTTTCTGATCATTTGAACTTTTAATTCTAGTATATGATGCCGCATTTTTCCCACCATTTAAGGCTTTGTTGGATGATTTAAGTTTTCCTAATTTCTCTAAAACAGGCCAAACTTTTCCTTTAGTCTTAATAATAGTATCTTTTTCGAAAAAGCGTAACCTTTTATCCATATCATATTCCTGCCCACTGTATATTAGTGGCATTCCAGGCGCTACATAAGTGAGTGCAAGCATTGCTTCTGAAGCTGCTCCCATACGCTCTTTTACTGTTCCGTTCCAGGAGTTTTCATCGTGGTTTGTTACAAAATTCATTAAAATATCATCTTTTTGATACAATGTATCAATCTGAATCATTCTTTCATCCCAGGCTTTTACTGCTTTTTCACCCTTTGCAATATGGTTTAAAACATGGTGCGTATCCCAACCATAGGCCATATCAAATCCGTTTTTAAGTAGCTCCGGCTCCCAAGCCTCAGCCAACATAAATATCGGCTTTAATTCTCTTAATTTAGCAATGGTTGGTTTCCAAAATTCAACTGGCACCATACCTGCTACATCGCACCTGTAACCATCAATATTAACCTCTTTAATCCAATATTGTAAGGCTTCTTCCATTTTAACACGCATCTCGTGATTATCATAATTTAAATCGGCCACATCATACCAATCGGTATCAACTGTATGCGTTATTTCACCGTTTTCATTTTTAGTATAAAAATCAGGATGTTCTTTTAACCAAATGTGATCCCAGCCGGTGTGATTTGCAACCCAATCTAATATTACATACATACCATTTTCATGAGCTGTATTAACTAATTTTTTAACATCATCTAAATTTCCAAATTCCGGATTCACCTTTGTGTAATCTGAAACAGCGTAATAACTACCTAAACTACCTTTACTTTTTGTAGTTGATATTGGGTAAATTGGCATTAACCAAATTATTTTAATACCCAATTCCTTTAATTTTGGGATGTCTTCCGTAAATTTATTAAATGTCCCTTCCGGTGAATATTGACGAATATTAGCCTCATAAATTACCGCACTTTCTAGTACTTCATTATTTATTGGGGCAATACTTGCAACATTATTATTTATATTATTCCTATTGTCGTTAGTATTACAAGCTATTAGCACAATTAGTACCAATAAAAAAAGATTATTTTTCATTATTTTGAATATTTAAGGGTTGTAAACTTATTGCAAAACCACCTCCTTCTGCTAATTTTATTGATGTAGTAGAAGCGCTGGTAATCTCAATTTTTCTAATGTTCAAGGCTGTAGGATTTTTATCCCAATGGGCATCTTCAGCATCTTCATAAATTATAGCCTCATAAGTAACATTGGAAGTTAAGAAATTAAATGAGATATTTAATTCACGGGCATTTTCATCTGTAATGCCACCAACAAACCAATTTTCACTATTTCGTTCTTTTCTTGCAATGGTAACAAAATCACCTATCTCACCATTTAATACCTTTGTTTGTTGCCAGTCAACTGCAACATCTTTAATAAATTGTAACGCAGGGTTGCCTTGGTAATTTCCAATTAAATCAGCCGCCATTTGCACTGGGCTGTAAATTACCACATATAACGCCAACTGTTGAGCTATGGTTGTGTTCACCTGATTGGTTTTTTTCCATTTGTCAAATTTGATATCGAAAATTCCCGGTGTAAAATCAATTGGTCCGGCCAGCATTCTTGTAAATGCAATAATAGGTAAATGTTCTGGCGGATTTCCTCCATCAGATGCCCAAGCATTAAATTCTTGTCCGCGTAAACCCTCTCTTGAAATTGTATTTGGATATGTTCTTCGCAACCCTGTAGCTTTTATTGGCTCATGTGCATTTATTGCGACTTGGTATTTTGCCGCTTTCTCTACCGTATTATTGTAATGGTTTACCATATATTGCCCGTGATGATACTCTCCTTTTGGTAATATTTTACCCACATACCCTGTTTTAACTGAATGGATTCCTAAACTTTGCATTAAAGCAAAAGCAGTATCTTGCTGTTTTGTGTAGGTTTCTGTTGCTGCCGAAGTTTCATGGTGCATAATAAGCTCAACGCCCTTTTCTTTTCCATATCGAACTACTTCTTTTAAATCGTAGTCAGGGTATTGGGTCACAAAATCAAAAACACCTTCGCGATCCTCAAAACCAATCCAGTGTTCCCAACCCGTATTCCAACCTTCAACTAAAACAGCTCCGATATTATTTTTTGCAGAAAAATCGATATACGCTTTTGCATTTTCGGTAGTTGCGCCATGTTTTCCATGAGGATGCCCATTATTTGTCCAAGTGCCCATATCTTGAGTCATACCAAAATCCCAAGTAGATTTTCCTAGATGCATTTCCCACCAAATACCTGTGTATTTTGTTGGTTTAAACCACGAGATATCATCTAGCTTATTTGGTTCATTTAAATTTACAATAAGTTTAGACTCAATTAAATCACCTGCCTTTTCGCCAACTTGGATGGTTCTCCAAGGTGTATAAAAAGGTGTAGTTCTTTTAACTTTGTATCCTGTAATATCTGAACCAACCAACTCGCTAGTTAATTTTAAATTTTTTGTATCAACCTTAAGTGTCATACCGGAATAATCAATTAAAGCGGCTTCATGAAAACTCAAATATAAACCGTTATTAGTTTTCATAGTTACCGGTGTATTCACTGCATTTTCAGGGATTGTGGTTTGAGCTAAATCTTTATGATTGGCGTAACTTTTAGCATCTATTTCAGAAACTTTTGTTGTACTGTATAAATGTTCGTAAATATCCCAGTCTCCCGGAATCCACCAAGTAGTGTGGTCTCCTGTTAACTGAAATTCGGTGTTTTCATCTGTTATTATAACATCACTAAGATTTTCTTGCTCAGGAAATTCGTATCTAAACCCTAAGCCATCATCATACACTCTAAAAACAACGTTCAATTTTCTTTTTAAGTTGCTTCTTTCCTGCAATTCAATTTTAAGTTCGTTGTAATTATTTTCAACATCAACTTGTTCCCCCCAAGGCATTTGCCAAGTTTCATTAAAAGACGTTTGCTTAACATCTAAAATTTCAAATCCCTCCTTTAATGAAGGTGCATCTTTTAAATCAAAACCTAAAGTAGAAGGATTTATAACAGCTTTGTTGTTGTAATTCACACTATAGCTTAGTTCTCCTAAATTGGATAGTTCAAACTTCACTAAAACCTTAGTGTTTGGGGACGTAATTTTTAGTCCATTTTTATTTGAACAAGCGCTTAAAATTGTTCCTAAAAAAATTAAAAATAAATACAAAAATTTTTTCATTATTTAGTTTTTTTGTTCTAAAAGCACCACAGTATATGGCGAGTTAATTATTACTTTATTATTTTTTACCATTGTATTGGTTTTTGAATAGGCATCAAATAGCTCGGTTCCATTTTTAAAAGTATCTCCTAGCGGAATTTCTTTTTTACCTCTATTTAAATCAAGCCCCACAACCACTTTATCCGAAAATTTATTATTGCTATATGTCCTTTTAAAAACATAAGGTGTTTCGGAAATCATTTTATGAATTCCAACTCCAATAGCCGGATGTTTTGCTCTGAATTTTCCTAACTTTTGCCAGTGAGTTAAAATTTCTTTAGTTTCGGCATTATTTTTAATGGCTTCCCAGTTCATTTCTGAACGTAACGTAGCATCTCCCACTGTTCCTTCAATAATCAGTGGTCTGGCAGATTCATCTCCATAATATATTTGGGCTGTCCCGGGCGACAATAGTAACTTGTTAGCCGATTCAAAAGGTTTTTTTCTTTCTTTATCAAATGGACCACCATCATCATGTGAGCTTACATAATTTAATACCCCATAATCTTTAAGTTCGTCTTTTAAAACGATACTGTATTTGTTGAATAAATCTTCGTAAGAATTTTTGGCATCTGATTTAAAATCGAAATTTATCAAACTTCTAAATCCGTTTTCAAAATAATTAACCTTTTTGTCGCCGAAATTAAAATATTGCCCCCCACTTATTCCGTAATTGTAAACCTCTCCTACAAGATAAAAATTGTTAGCATCCAACACTTTATCCGGATTGTTAGATTTCCACAGGTTGAATGCATAATCGCATTCGTTTCTAAAATCATCCCAAACAGATTCCTCAGTGTGTTTAACCGTATCAGCTCTATAACCATCAATTCCAAATTCAATAATATAATCTGTCAACCATTTAATAATATAATACTTCGGTGCTCTTGGATAGCCTGTGCGCTCAAAAAATGCATCTAATTCGGCAACCTCTTCATCATACCTACCTTCATCTTTCCACTTATTCACCAAATACTTTGGCAATTCAACATTAGCATTACTTTCGGTTTTAACATCAGGTAAATTTTTAACTAGAGTACACGTTATGGTAGTTTCATACGAATCATACATACATTGCGGTGAGGTTCTCACCCAATCATTAGGCCAAACTTCATCTTTTGGCGTAACCGGCCCGGTATGATTTACTACCCCATCCATTACAATTCTAATTCCGTTTTTATGAGCCGTTTCAACAAGTACTTTTAAATCTTCTTTCGTTCCAAAATTTTTATCCAAGGCTGTCCAGTCTTTTGCCCAGTACCCATGAAATCCATAAGTTACACCTGTACCTTCATCAACAGCACCGTGAATTTGCTCAACAATTGGTGTGAACCAAATGGCATTTATACCCAAATCACTAAAATAACCATCCTCTATTTTTTTAGTAATTCCTTTGATGTCCCCGCCTTTAAAACCTCTTAATTTACCCGTTTTTTTTGTTCTGTAGTAACTTACATCGTTAAGGGTATCAGCATTATAAAACCTATCGGTCATTAAAAAATAAATACTGGCATTTTCCCAAATAAATGGAACCTTAGCAGAAGTATTTGATTTTTTTTCAGATGGTGCTTTTTGATTGCAACCCATTATAGATATAAGGATAATGGTAATTAAGGCTAATTTTTTCATTAATTGGATATTTTAAATTGAATTGATTTATTAATTTCACCAACCATTTTTACAGGTATTATTAGGGTTTTTAAGCGCTTATTATACTTAAAATCAAAACCTCTCACAGTTTTGGGTTTTGATTCAATATTATGAACTATTAGATTTATTATTTTATCTGAAGCTTTATAATTATCACCAACTTCTGTTTTAATAATTATAAGCAAGCGATTCTTATTTAAAGAACTTTCAAACGTTAATAATTCATATTGTCCTTTTTTAAAAGAATTAGGTGTTTCACCATCATCATTAAATAATTGACCCGTACTTTCTTTACTATCTTTATCAAAATAAAAATGAAGGTCGAAATTTGTTAAATTGTATTCACTTGTTGTTTGAATGGTTTTAACCATAGGTACAAATGCTCCTCCTCTAACATAGGCAGGAATACTTTCTTCATTCAGTTGAATAACTTTACTTTGCCCTCCTTCCACCTTCTCATCGGTATAAAAATTGTACCAGTTAGAATTAGAAGGAAAATAAATTTCTTGTGAAGTTATACCTTTTTGCATTACCGGGCTTATTAAAAAATCTTGTCCCCAATAATAGGCTTTATCGTATGTTAACAAATCTTTTATATGTGGCTCTTCAAAAAATAATGGACGCATTAAAGGAGTTCCATATTTACTATTTAAAAATGCCAATGTGTAATTATACGGCAATAATTGATAACGCAATTGTATCGCTTGTTTAGCCAATTCTTTAGTTTTAGGATTACGATAAACCGGTTCTGATGGTACTTGTTCTTGCGCATGGGGCCGGTAAATAGGTTGAAAAACACCATATTGTAACCACCTTACATACAACTCATCATCTAAATTTGCCCCGGCAAAACCACCTAAATCTGAGTGCATATAAGCCATACCCTGCATTGCCATTTGCAATGCAATTTCGGGTTGCGGTTTAAATCCGCCCCAACTTCGGTTTACATCACCACTCCATGGTATTAACCCATAATGTTGAGAACCGGAATACCCGGCTCGCATTAATATAAATGGCCTCTGATTAGGGAAATCTTTTTTATAGCCATCTGCAATTAGTTTAGCCCAATAATGCCCGTAAACATTATGAACTTCATCTGCCGTACCCGTGGCATGTAGCAGATCTGACGGATGTACTTCGGGCTCCCCTAAGTCACCCCACCAACCGGCTACTCCAATAGTATTCAAATTTTTGTAAATATTCCAAAACCATTGCTTCCCATTTGGATTAAGAATGTCAATAATTCCGGTATTTCCAAAGTAAAAATTGTAGGTGTAAGGTTTTCCATCTTTTGTTTTTCCTAAAATACCTTTATCAACAGCTGCATCCCATTTTTTAGAAGTTGTTAAAATAAAAGGTTCTGTAATTAAAACTGTTTTAATGCCTTTCTTTTTAAAACCTTCAATCATTTTTTTTGGATTAGGAAACGAATCTTTTAAAAATTCAAGGTTTCCCATAGTGCCTTTTATATCCTTTCCAAACCAATACAAATCCAATATAACCGCATCTAACGGTATTTTTTCATCAAAAAATTTATTAACAGTCTCTTCTGTTTCCTTTTGGGAGTGATACCCGAATCTGCTCGCAAAATTACCCAAAGCCCAACGCGGAATTAAAGGTTGTTTACCAGTTAGATTGGTGTACTGATGTATTAAATCGTCCCAAGAATCACTTGCCACAATTTGGTAGGTTTTTCTTCCACTAATGGTTTCGTATGTAAGGGAATTATCTTTTTTACTATCCAAATCTAAAAAACCAATAGGTGCGTTATCAAAATGAATGGCATACATTTTTGATGAATATACCAAAGGCATTGTAAAATTCATCAATTCAGAATGCTCTACATAACCATAATGGGCCCGATTGTACAGTTGCAATCGATATCCACGCCGGTTCATCCCGAGTGCTCTTGCACCCGCTCCATATAGAACTTCAGATGTTGAAAGGTTAAAGTCAAGTACTCCCATTTTTTCAGTTTTCAAATAGCCTTTTCGTTCAGAAATTAAGGGCTTGTTTTTATAGAAGTAAGCTATTTGAAATGGACTTTTAGTAATTAAAACTGAAATTCCTGATGATTTCAAATGAATAGAATTGTCATTTTTTACAATGTTAAACTCAACTTTATTTGGTTGTAAAACTACTGCATGTGAATTTGGGTTGTAAACTTCACCTTTTGGAATAAATGACGTTTCGATAATTTTAGTTGAAAATGGTCTTATTTTATAGTGTCCATCATTTGTATGAACTTGAAAGAACTTTTTGTTTTTGGTAAAACTTACAAAATGACGATTTTTATTTTGAGCACTAACAATTACACAAATAAAAAGCCAGAATATTACTAATACTTTACTTCTTTTCATTAATCAGTTTTGGTAGTTAACATAACAACTCCTTCATTTTCAAGAATTAAATCAGTATCCCAAATAAATGATTCACCCGAGACAATATTTTTAACCCTTTTACCTTTTAGGCCAATTTCTTCAAATTGGTTTAAATCTAAAGTAATTGGTTTGTTATTTTTATTCAAAATAACACATACCACCTCATCATCTTTAATTCTGAAAA
>CAYFFC010000020.1:0-27025 GCA_964342295.1 uncultured Lutibacter sp.
GAGGCAATGCATTTGCCCCTACTCCTTTTCCTTTTATATCAGCTTCTCTTAAAAGTTCAATAATTTTTGAAACTTTACGCATTGGATAATTTCTAACTGCATCAGAATAATTTGAAACAAAAAATGGGTTTATCCCTAATGCTTTAGCAATACTGTTTTTAGATTTATCGTTCAAACTATGAACAATTAATAACTGAGTAAAAAAACTATTTAGCAACGAAATAGTTACTACATACGGGTTCGCTTTTTGGTTTTGCCCAAAATAATTAACAATTCGGTTCACCCTCAATACATCCTTTTTACCAAGCGCATCTCTTAATTCAAAATTGTTAAAATCTTTACTAATCCCTATATTCTCTTCAATGTCTTTATCGGTTATAGTAGCACCTTCAGGCAAAACCAACATTAATTTATTTAGCTCATTGCTAATTTTACCTAAACTGTTTCCTAAAAATTCAACCAACATAAGTGCTGCTTTGGTTTCTATTTTATAATTTTTACCGGCAAGTACCTTTCTAATCCAATCAGGAAGTTTATCGTCATAAAGTTTCTTACTATCAAATACAAGCCCATTTTTTTGCAAAACTTTGTATAATTTTTTGCGTTTATCAATTTTTTTGTACTTATAGCACATCACCAAAACTGTTGATGGTTGTGGTTGCTCTGCATAACCAACTAAATTTTCTATTGTTTTAGATAAATCCTGAGCTTCTTTAACCACTACCACCTGTTTGTCTGCCATCATTGGAAATCGCTTGGCGTTATCAACTATATCTTCAATTTTTACATCACGTCCATACAAAACCATTTGATTAAAGCCCTTTTCCTCTTCAGATAAAATATTGTTTTCTATAAATTCTGATATTTTATCAATATAATAGGGTTCTTCGCCCATTAAAAAATATATTGGCTTTAACTTTCCCAACTTAACGTCAGAAACTATTTGTTTAACTTCATTCATTTAAAAAAAATTAGCATTTTTGCCTTATGCAACCATTGAATTTGCCCACATATCAGTTCAAAATCAAAAGTAACGAAAATAAGTATTTTATTTTTGATATTATCAGAAAAAAATATGTGCATTTAGCGCCGGAGGAATGGGTGCGTCAGCATATAGTTCACTATTTAATTGAAGAAAAAAAATATCCGATTTCGTTGATAAATGTTGAGAAAAAAGTGGTGGTTAACGGAACTTTAAAACGGACAGATATATTGATTTTTAACAATAAAGGGTTACCTCAAATAATTGTAGAATGTAAAGCACCACAAGTTACAATAACCCAACAGTCTTTTGACCAAATAGCACGCTATAATCTTAGTTTAAAAGCACCCTACTTAATGGTTACAAATGGTATTACACATTTTAATTGTACTATGGATTTTGAGAATAATAATTATATATTTTTAGAAGAACTCCCTAATTATAAACACTAATACCGGTATTTAGATTATTTTAAACTAAGTTTGCATTTATGAAAATTGCCATTGTTATATTAAATTGGAACGGGAAAAAATTACTTGAAAAATTTCTTCCATCAATTATAAAGTACAGCAATTTTCCCGACGCAAAAATTTATGTGGCAGATAATGCTTCTACAGATGATTCCGTATCATTTCTTCAAAAAAAATTTCCAGGCATAGCTATTATAAAAAATGATTCCAACTATGGATTTGCTAAAGGTTACAACAAGGCACTAAAAAAAATTGATGCAGATATTTATTGTTTAGTTAATTCTGATATTGAAGTTACCGAAAGTTGGTTACTCCCGGCAATTTCCATTTTTAAAAACGAACCCAATACCGCAATTATTCAACCAAAGATTCTCGATTATAAAAACAAAAATAAATTTGAATATGCTGGTGCAGCCGGCGGATTTTTAGATAAATACGGTTACCCTTTTTGTAGAGGTCGAATTTTTGAAAACATCGAAATGGATAAAGGGCAATACAATGATGAAATTGAAATTTTTTGGGCCTCGGGAGCATGTTTTTTTATTAGAGCCGAAGTTTTTAAAAATTTTAACGGCTTTGACGAAAATTATTTTGCGCATCAAGAGGAAATTGATTTGTGCTGGAGGATAAAAAATGCGGGAAAAACTATTAAATATACCGGAAACTCAACTGTATACCATGTTGGTGGTGCAACCTTAAAGGAATCGAGCCCACAAAAAACTTTTTTAAACTTTAGAAACAGCTTGTTTACTTTGGTTAAAAATTTACCAAAAAAATTATTATTTGAAGTAATCTTTACTCGTCTGATTTTAGATGGTATCGCCGGGTTAAAATTTATGGTAGCATTACGCCCTATGCATACCTTGTCAATCATTAAGGCACATTTTAGCTTTTATTATCACTTTCCGGCAATGCTAAAAAAACGAAAAAACTTAAATACCAAAATGAACTATTTTTACATAAAAAGTATTGTTTGGCAACACTTTATTTTGGGTAAAAATACGTTTACTGCATTAATTAAAGATAAATCTTAAAAAATATCTATAGTCCCTTTACCTTCTCTAATAACTTTAAAATCACCTTCAGATAAATCTATTACTGTAGAAGGAATATTGTTTCCATAACCTCCATCAATTACTACATCAACCAAATGCTGCCATTTTTCAAAAATTAATTCGGGATCAGTAGTATATTCCAATAAATCATCTTCATCATATATTGAAGTTGAAACAATAGGATTCCCTAGTTTTTTTACAAGTTCTCTAATAATATTGTTATCTGGAATACGAATACCTATAGTTTTACGATTTTTAAATGCTTTAGGTAGTTTATTTTTACTTTGCAAAATAAAAGTATAAGGGCCGGGTAATGCTTTTTTAAGGGTTTTATAGGTTGGGGTGTCAATCTGCCTAACATAATCAGACAAGTTACTTAGGCTGTAACAAATAAACGAAAAATTAGCTTTATTTAGCTTAATACCTTTAATTTGAGCAACTTTTTCCATAGCCTTAATGTTAGTAATATCACAACCAATACCGTAAACGGTATCAGTTGGATAAATAATTAACCCGCCTTTTTTTAAAATAGCAACAACTCGTTCAATTTCACGATTATTCGGGTTTTCTTCATATATTTTAATAAGCTCAGCCATTGGTATAGTTTATAAATTAAAATTAATCATTTATACTTTAACTTTATAGTTACAAATTCAAAAAAAAGTTTCATTGCCATTTGCATAACAATGAAAACCAAAAATAGTATCTATTTATTAAAGCTATGATTTATCGATAAGTCTAAATCCTTCGCCGTGTATATTTAAAATTTCTACATTTTCATCCTCTTTTAAATATTTTCTGAGTTTTGCAATATACACATCCATACTTCGTGATGTGAAATAATTGTCGTCTCTCCAAATTTTTGTTAGAGCCAATTCACGCGGCATCAAATCGTTTTTATATATAGCCAGCATTTTTAACAGTTTGCTTTCCTTTGGAGATAACTTTTGAGGTTCGCCTCCATCAAAGGTCAAATGCCTTAGTTTAGAATTAAATTCGAACTTTCCAATAGTAAACTCAAAAGATTCTTCTTCGGTATTTTTTTCTGTTTCCTTTCGTTGCAAAATTGCCTTTATTTTATATAAAAGCACTTCCGAATCGAATGGTTTATTTAAATAATCATCTGCACCCGATTGGTAGCCTTTTAAAACATCCTCTTTCATTGTTTTAGCGGTTAAAAAAATGATTGGAATTTCAGAGTTTGCGGCTCTAATATCCTTGGCCAATGAAAAACCATCTTTACGAGGCATCATAACATCTAAAATACACAGGTCAAAATCATCGTTCTTAAACATAATTAACCCTTCCAAACCATCTTTGGCATGGGTAACATTATAATCATTTAACGACAAATAATCTTTTAAAACGGTTCCAAAATTTGGATCGTCTTCAACTAATAAAATTCTATTATTTTCCATATTTTTTATTTTAAATCAGTGGTAATTTTATAATAAAAGTACTTCCGTTTCCTTTTTCACTTTCAACATATATTTCACCCTGATGCAATTCAACTATTTTTTTAACATAAGATAATCCTAAACCATGACCTTTTACATTATGTATATTTCCTCTTTCTTCTCTGTAAAACTTTTTAAATACATTTTTTTGAACATTTTTACTCATACCTATCCCCTGATCTTTAATTTTTACAATTATATTCTTTGAGGTATTTTCAGTATAAATATCAATTTTTGGTTCATCTTTTGAGTATTTTATGGCATTATCAAGCATATTTACAACTACATTAGTAAAATGAAACTGATTGGCCAACACCTCACTTACAGAAGCATTAAGATGTGTTTTTATGTACCCGCCCCTACTCTCAATCAATAGGTGAACATGGGTTATTGCATCTTCAATTAAGTCGTGTATATTTACTTTTTCCTTACTAACATCCAACTGATTTTTTTCCAACTTGGAAATTCGCAATACATTCTCTACTTGTGCGTGCATGCGCTTATTTTCATCACGAATCATTTTAACATAACGCTGAACCTTATTGCCATCTTCAATTATCTTCGGATTTTTTATTGCATCCAAAGCCAAATTAATTGTTGCAATTGGTGTTTTAAACTCGTGCGTCATATTATTTATAAAATCGGTTTTAATTTCTGAAATTTGTTTTTGCCTAATTAATTGATACAATGCGGTTACAAAAGCCAAAATAATTATAAGAATAAAGAACGCTGACAACATTAATATTTTGAAAATTGAAGCTACAATAAAGTTTTTCTTTTGAGGAAATGTAACAAATAATTGATAATTACTATGTCCCTCTGAATTTGCAAACATAGGAACCATATAACTTTTGCCTACTTCTTTTCTAAAATAACCCGATTTAACCGGTGTGGCTAATCCGTTACTGTAAATACCATACTTAAAACTTGTATTAATACCTTTGTTTGAAAGTTCTCTATTTAACCGTGAAGTTAACTCAATATTACTAACTCGTATATGTATAGGCAGCTTACTGGTATAAACATCAAAAGTACGCTCTAAGTAGGCTTTTTCAGCAACTTCAAACCTTCCAATTTTAACAAATCGCTCTTCAGGTGGTTCCGATAAAGAACCTTGCTGGTCAAAACCCTGTTCTTTAACAATAACAATCTCTTCTTTGCTAAAAATCTCCTTAAAGTTTATAGAATCGTTTTCAAAGAACTCTGTAGGTACTTTATAATTTGCTTCCACTATACTTTGTGAATACGTGAATCGCTCATTATTAGTAGTATCTACTTTTTCAAATATAAATTTACGCATTTCTGAAGGTTTAAACCTCTCACCTTCTTTATAAATTTCAGATAATTTAATATAAAACTCGGTAAATTCTCTTTGCTTAATGTCTTCAGATACTTTTGCCAAAGCTAATTTTACGTTTGCCGTAAACTGCTCTTCAGTTATTTCAATGGTATTTTTAATCCAAAAAACCTGTACTGAAATAATACCTATTAAGGCAATACTCATTAAAACAATGATGAGCAAAAATATTCTCTTCCCCATTGTTCAAAATTAATCTTTTAACATTTATATGATAAGGTTTTAACGTAGATTAACAATATATTTAATTTTTTAACAAATAATTAAGATTTTTTCTACCGATTTTCTAATTTCTCCAGAATTTTAAAAATTGTTAATACTTGCTGATTTGTTCGTTCCAGATTATTGTTACTTATCACAAAAGTAGATTTTTTAATTTTATATGCATCATTGGTTTGATGCTGCATTCTATCCAATACAGATTCTTTTGAAACTTTATCGCGTTTCATAATTCTTTCTATCCTATTTTTTTTATCTGCTGTAACCGTAATTGTATAATCACAAATTTCATTACCGCCACTTTCAAATAATATAGCGGCTTCATAAAGTATATTTTTTGCTTTTGAATTGGAAACAAATATCTTAAAATCGCCTTTTACTACAGGATGAACCAAGGTGTTTAAGCGATTAAGTTTTTCTTTATCAGAAAAAACAAGAGAAGCAATATATTTATTATTTAATATTCCATCTTTATAAGCATTCGGGCCAATAAGATTTATAATAGCGGCTTTTAACTCTTTATTGGTAACCATTAAATATTTAGCACGCTCATCAGCAATATAAGTTTCAAATCCCAACTTTTTGAATAGTTTCAAAACAGTAGTTTTACCACTACCTATACCGCCTGTTAATCCTATAATTTTCATTTTTGAATTAAAAATTCTATTTGTGTCGGATTTATTTTAAATGAAGAAATATATTCACTTTTATGATTCACTACCGGTGTTAAATGTTTCAATAACGTATCATTTTTATATTGCATATAGTCAAAAACCACTCCAATACTATTTGCATTAATTTTATTAAAATTTGACAAACCCGCCTTATAGGTTATTTCAATTTCTTTAGGAAAAGGTTTAATTGTAACTCCTTCAGGCTGATTAATAATAGCAACAGGTATAAGCATCTTTCCTTCTGTAAACCTATCAACAAATCCTTTTATTTTTACTTTTTTATGAGTTACAGTTACTCCATTTTTTTTATAAGGATTTAGTATATCTAATTCAGCATTTATATTTTCAAAAACTTCAGTTAATTCAAAATTAGTTGTTGTTATACTGCTAATAGTGTCAATATATTTCATGGGACCTGTTACAACTAATGAATCCGGGATAATTTCAAGTTTTTTAGTTAAACTATAACCGGGCTTAAACTTTAAACTTATGTTTGGTTTTACCGGGACTTTCTTTTTAAGGTTAGTCCCCAACTCTACATAAATAGTATCGGGTAAAATTCTAATAAATTCAATTTCATTTGACAATCTTGCATTCAAACCTGTAAGCTGTTGGTTGGGCAATACATAATATAAATCATTTTTCTTTTTTACCACAGTACTTAGATTAAAACTAATCTTACCGGGGATAAGTTTGTATTTTAACAAAGCAAATCCGGGGGCTTTTAAAACAACTGTAATGCGTGTTACCGGTTTATTTTGCAACAATTTATTTGAAGGTACATTGTTGTATTCTACTGTAAAACCTGTAGTACTTGTATAGGTTTTTGACAACTGAATTAATAACCATATAATTGTTGCTAATACCAAAAAAATTAGAAAAACTTTTATTTTTCTGTTTCTTTTAATAGTTGCCCCAATGGTTTTTTTTGCTGCATTCACTATTTGAAATTTAAAATAAATATACAAAAAAAGTGAGCTTTTGGGCTCACTTTTTTAATTATGTAGTGTTTTTTATTTTTTAGCTTTAACAGGCTGGTACTTTTTACTCAGCTCCATTGATACAGCTGAGCGTTCAAATTTTATTTTTCCAGCTCCGGTTTCAATAATTACAGTATTATCGCTCTCAACAACATCTACAATTTTACCGTGAATTCCACTGGTAGTAACTACCTTAGTTCCTTTACTAATTGTATTTTGAAATTTCTTTTCATTTTTTTGACGTCTGATTTGAGGTCTTATCATAAAAAGATAAATTACCAAAAACATTAGTAAAAAAGGCAGCATGTTAGTTAAGGTACTCCCCGCATCTGCCTGTAAAAATATAGTTGTAAACATAAACTATTTTAAAGTTATTTTAATGTTATTTGCTTTGTGCAATTACTTCACCTTTCACTCTCAATGTTTCCGTAACTTTAGCGGTATTAGTTTGTAAAGTAATAGTTTTAGTTTGCTTACCTCTTCTTCCTTTTGAATTAAATGTAAATTTAATTTCAGCGGTTTCACCGGGCTTAATAGCTTCTTTAGGCCATTCAGGAACTGTACAGCCACAAGAACCTTTTGCATCATTAATTACCAAATCTGATTTACCATCATTTGATACTACAAAGATACCTTCTACTATTTCACCTTCAGTTACTGTACCAAAGTCATATTCGGTTTTATCAAAACCAATAACAGCGGCGTTTTCATTTATTTTCACATCTCTCTCTTTGGCTGTTTCTAAATTTGAAACATTTACTTTAGATGCTGCGTTTTCTTTACAAGAAAAGGCTGTTAAACTTACAATTGCAATTAATACGATACTTATTTTTCTCATGATTTTAAAAATTTGTGTAAAAATATAAAATTATAACAATCCTCTTCCTATTTTATGAAATCTTTTTGCCTGAGTATATTCCTTTAAAATTTTATCTAATACACCGTTTATAAAAAAACTACTTTTATGAGTTGAGTAATCTTTAGAAATTTCAATATACTCATTAATGGTAACTCTTGTTGGTATTGATGGGAACTTTAAAAACTCACAAATAGCCATTTTAATTAAAATCATATCCATTTCGGCAATTCGTTCTGTATCCCAATTGGGAGTTCTATCAATAATATCTTTTTCAAATTCATTATGGTTTAAAACAACCTTTCTAAAAAGTTCTATCACAAACTTTTTATCGTCTTCATCTTTATACAATTTTCCAAGTTTTACCGGGAAATTAGGCTTAAGGTGATTTAAAAATTTAACAATCCAAGTATTTATAAAAGGGATATCATCAGTCCAACTAATATTTTTATCTTCAAAGTAATCGGCTAATTTTTCGCTCGGTGCTACTATTTTCTTAAAAACGGCTACCACAAACTCTTTATCTTTTACAAAGGATGTTTCTTTGTCGTTCAAGTAGTTTTTATACACAGAACTTTCCTTAACTTCACTCCAAATATCTTTCACATATTCATCATCTAACTCCCAATAATTTAACTTATTTACTTCCAGGTAGTTATTTAGTGAAACACTTTCATTTAACAGTTTAAAAACGGCGTTGTCAATAAATTTTGTATTTGGTTTCAGTTCTTGGGGAGTAGCTAAAAACTTTTTCTTGGAAATTTCAATATGCTTTTTTTCCATTTTTTGAACCTCAACCAACAACCGCAAAACCAATGCAAATAAGTGGTGCATTTTTTCTATACTTGCGTACAAAAACTTCTCTTCCTTGTCAAGGTTATCACTTTTAGATTGCAATAATGCATAAACTGATTGCATTACTTTAATTCTAATATGTCTTCTATTTATCATTTAAAGAACTTTGTAACTTTTATTGTTTTTAACTGCGCAAAAATACTATAATTTTTTAGATTTAAAATGATGTTTTTACATTTTTAAACAAAGTTAAATGTATCATAAAAACCATTATTTAAATTTTTAATCTTGTATATTCGTGCTTTTAAAATTGAAGTGTATATACACCATTTATGAAAGCATTACAATACCTAAACAAATACTTTTTAAAATATAAATACCGACTTTTTTTAGGGATATTAATTACCATAGCTTCTAAAATTTTAGCTTTGCAAGTACCTCAACTTATTAGAGAATCACTTAATATAGCTGAAGATTTCAAAAACGGTATAGTTACAGATATTGACATTGTTAAAGAAGGACTGCTAAATAACATTTTATTAATTATAGGGGCCGCATTGTTGGCAGGTTTTTTTACTTTTTTAATGAGACAAACCATAATTGTAATGTCGCGTTTAATTGAATTTGATTTAAAAAACGAAATTTACCAACAATACCAGCGCCTGTCATTAAATTTTTATAAAAAAAACAGAACCGGTGATTTAATGAATCGCATTAGCGAAGATGTTAGCAAAGTCCGTATGTATTTTGGGCCGGCAATTATGTACACAATTAATATGTTAGTATTATTTGTAGTTGCCATAGTAAAAATGTATAATATTGATGCTACCTTAACCAACTACACCTTACTACCACTACCTATTTTATCGGTATCCATATATATTTTAAGTCAGGTAATAAATAAAAGAAGTACAATTGTGCAGCAGTACTTGTCTAAACTAACAGCAAGCTCACAAGAAACATTTGCAGGAATAAGCATTCTAAAGTCGTATGGAATCGAATACAAGGCAATAGTTGAATTTGAAGAATTAACCAACACCGCTAAAGAAAAAAATATTACACTGTTTAAAGCGCAGGCGCTTTTTTTTCCATTAATGATTTTACTAATAGGATTGAGTAATATTTTAGTAATTTACATTGGTGGCTTGCGGTATATTGAGGGTTCCATAAGCATTGGAGTTATTGCCGAATTTATAATGTACGTTAATATGTTAACTTGGCCGGTAGCCGTGGTAGGTTGGGTAACGTCTATTGTTCAGCAAGCTGAGGCTTCTCAACAGCGAATTAACGAGTTTTTAAAACACGAACCTGAAATTAAAAACAACAACTTATTACCTTCAAAAATTGAAGGTTCCATAGAATTTAAAGAGGTTTCCTTTACCTATGATGATACAAATATTACTGCACTAAAAAACATTAGTTTTAAAATTGAACAGGGAAAAACATTAGCCATTTTAGGCAATACCGGATCTGGAAAAACAACCATATTAAACATTATTGCTCGCTTATATGATGTGGATACAGGAGCTGTTTTAATTGATAACAAAAATATTGAACAACTCAATTTAAACAGCTTAAGAGAAAGTATAGGCTTTGTGCCGCAAGAGGCCTTTTTATTTTCAGATACCATAAAAAATAATATCAAATTTGGAGATCAAAACGCAACAGATAAAATAATTGAACAAGCTGCAAAAGATGCCTATATACATCACAATATTAGTACTTTTAATGAAGGTTACAATACTTTTGTAGGAGAAAGAGGGGTTACACTTTCCGGAGGCCAAAAGCAACGCGTTTCTATTGCCAGAGCAATTATTAAGAAACCGCAAATTTTAATTTTTGATGATTGCCTATCGGCTGTTGATACGGAAACTGAAGAAATCATTTTAAACAATTTATATAAAATAAGTGAAGACAAAACTACCATAATTGTAAGCCACAGAGTATCATCGGTAAAAAATGCCGATATTATTATTGTACTAGACCAAGGTAAAATTATTCAACAAGGCACTCATAACCAACTTGTTAATAAAGATGGTTATTATCGCGAGCTTTATGAACAACAACTTTTAGAAAAAGAAATTTAAATTATACCGTATTAGAGAAATTATTTTATAGATTTGTGTAAAAATCTAAATTAAAAAGATTAAATAAATAGAAGTTAATTATGAATGACAAAGAACATTTAGAACAAGAGGAAATATTTTCTCAAGTTCTTAGAGCAGGAAGAAGAACTTACTTTTTTGATGTAAGAGCAACAAAAGCTGAAGATTATTACTTAACAATTACAGAAAGTAAAAAATTCACACACGATGATGGATCTTTCCATTACAAAAAGCACAAAATTTATTTATATAAAGAAGATTTTTCTGAGTTTAAAGAAATGCTTAGTGCTGCAACTGAATTTATTTTAAATGAAAAAGGAGAAGAAGTAATTTCAGAGCGTCATCAAAAAGATTTTAAAAAACCTTCAGAATTAAACAATCAACCTAGAACTTCGGGAAGTTTTACGGATGTGAGTTTTGAAGATATTTAAGCTGAAAATCTTTCAAAAAAAAACACCTGAGTATTCAGGTGTTTTTTTTGAAATAATAAAATATTTAGTTACAATAGTACTTCTTGAACCTTATCTGCAGCTTCTTGAAACTCCGTTGCAGAAATAACATCCAATCCACTACCGTCAATCAATTCTTTAGCTTCTTTTGCGTTCGTACCTTGCAATCTTACAATAATTGGCACTTTAATAGCATCACCCATATTTTTATAGGCATCTATTACACCTTGTGCAACACGGTCACAACGTACAATTCCTCCAAAAATATTAACTAGAATAGCCTTTACATTAGAATCTTTTAATATAATTCTAAAGGCAGTTTCAACACGTTTGGCATCTGCCGTTCCACCCACATCTAAAAAGTTTGCAGGCTCACCGCCCGATTGTTTAATTAAATCCATGGTACTCATAGCAAGGCCTGCTCCATTCACCATACAACCCACATTACCATCTAAATCAACATAATTTAATCCGGCAGCATTTGCTTCAACTTCAATTTCATTTTCTTCACGTAAATCACGTAATTCTGCCAAATCTTTATGTCTAAATAAAGCGTTATTATCCAATACAACTTTAGAGTCCACTGCCAAAATTTTATTATCAGATGTTTTTAAAACCGGATTGATTTCAAATAAAGATGAATCCGTTTTTACAAAAGCCGTATACAAAGAGGTAACAAACTTCACCATCTCTTTAAATGCTGCACCCGATAAACCTAAATTAAAGGCAATTTTTCTAGCTTGAAAAGGCATTAAGCCTAATAATGGGTCTATTTCTTCAGTAAAAATTAAATGAGGCGTTTCTTCAGCAACGGTTTCAATATCCATTCCTCCTTCGGTTGAATACATAATCATGTTTCTCCCGGTAGCGCGATTTAATAAAACCGACATATAATATTCTTCAGGTTCATTTTCCCCCGGATAATATACATCTTCAGCAATTAAAACTTGATGCACTTTTTTTCCCTGCGCTGGTGTTTGAGGAGTTTTCAACATCATCCCAATAATTTCTTCGGATATGGATTCAACTTCTTGTAAACTCTTTGCCAATTTTACTCCACCACCTTTACCACGCCCACCTGCGTGAATTTGAGCTTTAACCACCCACCATCCGGTACCGGTTTCATCTGCTAATTGCTTTGCAGCTTCAACTGCTTTTTTATGATTATCGGCAACAATTCCGCGTTGAATTCTAACACCAAAACTGTTAAGTAATTCTTTGCCCTGATATTCGTGTAAATTCATTTGTATGTTATTTTAAAAAGGTGATACAAAAATACATTTATAAATGAATTTTTATATTTATTTTTGAATAAAGTTTTATTCGCAGTATTTTTAATACTCTTTAACATGAGTTTAACAGATAATACCTTGTCTTAAGAAATAGTTTGAATATTTTTAAAAAATTTTTCGATCGACCCATTTTTTTATGAAAAACGTACTGCTTTTAAGTTTTTTTATCTTCTCTATCAACCTATTCTCACAAGAAATCGAAAGAAAAACTTTACAAGCTGTCCGCATAGAAAACCCACCCAAAATTGATGGTATCTTAAATGATGATGCATGGAAAAATGTACCGGTAGCTAAAAACTTTGTAATGTTAGATCCCGGAAACGGGGATCCGGAGCCCAAAAATCAAAAATCTGAGGTAAAAGTTATATATAATGATGAAGCAATTTTTTTTGCAGCTTATATGTACGATAGCCAACCTGAAACCATTATGCGCCAACTTAGCGACCGTGATAATTTTGCACAGGCCGATTTTTTTGGAGTGGTTATAAATACCTATAACGATCAGCAAAATGATACCGAATTTTTTGTTTCGGCAGGTGGTACACAAGCAGATGCTAAGGTGTCAACAGCTATTGGAGAAGATTTTAGCTGGAGTGATGTTTGGTTTAGTGAAATTAGCTTTGATGATAAAGGCTGGTATGTTGAAATGAAAATTCCATATTCTGCATTGCGATTTTCAAATAATCCGGACCAAACTTGGGGAATTAATTTTATTAGGCTCATTCAAAGTACAAGAGAAAAGTTTTCTTGGAATTATATTGATAAATCGGTTGGTAAATACTCACAATACGCGGGAGTTTTAACTAATATTAAAAACATAAAAACCCCGGTAAGGTTAAACTTTTTACCCGTATCTACTACCAATTTTTATAATGAAGATGGGGTTACCACAGGTGAAGAGCAATTTGGGATTGATGTACGATATGGACTTAGCGATAATTTTACGTTAAATGCAACCTTTAATCCCGATTTTAGCCAAACAGGATTTGATGACCTTATTTTAAATTTAGGTCCGTTTGAAGTCCGATATGATGAACAAAGACAATTTTTTATTGAAGGAAGTGATATTCTTAACAAAGGTGAGATGTTTTTTTCAAGAAGAATTGGGCAACGACCGATAAATTACAGCAATGCCGAAAATAATTTATTAGAAAATGAAACTGTAATTGAAAATCCTGATATTGCAAAGGTGCTTACTGCTGTCAAAGTTTCAGGACGATCTAAAAAAGGATTGGGAATAGCAGTTTTAGATGCCATTACAGATAAATCTGAAGCAATTATAAAAAATGAAGTTACAGGTGAAACCCGTAAAGAACTTACAGAGCCAATTGCTAATTACAATGTATTTGTAGTAGACCAAGAGTTTAATAAAAACTCATCTGTAACATTTGTAAATACCAATGTGGCGCGTGGCAGTAATTTTAGAACCGCAAATGCCTCTGCATTTTTGTTCAATTTAGCAAATAAAGCAAATTCCAAAAATATAGAAGGCTATGTAAAATGGAACAATATTAAAGACCCGGTGGATGGTAGGATAACAGGTTATTCAACAGGCTTGTCATATGATAAAACCAAAGGGAATTTGCGTTTTGGGTTTAGGCACCGATTGGCAAATGAAACCTATGACATTAACGATTTAGGTTTTCAGCAACGAAATAATTATAACAGTTTTTTTGGAAATATATCTTATCAAATATTTAAACCTACTAAAACATTTTATAGTTACCGGGTGCGATTAAATGCCGGAATGTTTAGGCGTTTTAATCCAAGTATTTACTCAGGTAACTTTATCAATTTAAACCTATTTGCAACTACCCTCAGCCAATTTACATTTGGCGGAAGTATAAATACAAGAATTGGAGAACAAAAGGATTTTTGGGAACCTAGAAATGATGTAGATTATTTTGTGGCAAATCCGAGATTAAACTATTCTGCCTTTGTATCATCAGATTTCAGGAAGAAATTTGCGTATAATGCAAATATAAGCCGTTCAAAAAAATACAACGAGGATGAAAATGGCTATTCGTTTGGTATTACACCAATATATCGCGCTAGTGACAAACTGTTCGTGAGCTATTCTTTTGATTATAATTTAATTAAAAGTGAACGCGGATATGTTACAACACTTGATGATGACACTATAATTTTTGGAGTTAGAGATAATAAATCAGTTGTAAATTCCCTTAGTGGTAAATACAGTTTCAACGATTTGGCTTCTTTAAGTGTGGTTTTTAGGTATAATTGGAGTCCGGTTAGTTATCAAAGTAATTATTTTAAACTTGATGAAAACGGCTATTTAGAACCGCACTCCTATTCTGAAAATAACGATGTTAATTTTAATTCCTGGCAATTTGATTTAAGATACGTATGGCAATTTACACGCGGAAGTGAATTAGTAGTTTTGTATAGAAATTCCATTTTTAATGAAGATGAGTTTTCACAACTGTCCTTTTCTGAAAACCTTAATAATTTGTTTGATCAATCCCTTCAACATAACCTATCTGTTCGAATTGTATATTATTTAGATTACAACAAATTAAAATCGTGGCTTTAGTTAAAATTAATTGTTTATTTTCACACCATTATTTTTAACAATGATAGAAGCTAAAAACATACATAAATTTTACGGAAAACTAGAAGTTTTAAAAGGCGTTAAACTGCAAATAAATAAAGGTGAAGTTGTTGCTATTGTAGGGCCTTCGGGAGCGGGTAAAACTACACTTCTACAAATCCTTGGCACTTTAGACAAACCTACTGAAAGTAAAAAAGCAACCCTATTTATTAACAATACTAACTTGCTTAACTTAAAGGATAAAGCACTTTCAAATTTCAGAAATAAACATATTGGTTTTATTTTTCAATTTCACCAGTTATTACCCGAATTTACAGCTTTAGAAAATGTTTGTATCCCGGCTTATATTGCGGGTAACTCTAAAAAAGATTCAGAAAAGCGAGCAGTAGAGTTATTAGCCTTTTTAGGCTTGGAACATCGCATTCATCATAAACCCAATGAATTATCGGGTGGAGAACAACAACGTGTTGCGGTGGCAAGAGCCTTGATTAATAAGCCTGATGTTATTTTTGCTGATGAGCCAAGTGGCAACCTGGATTCTACATCGGCTAAAAACCTGCATGAGCTGTTTTTTGAGTTACGAAAAACATTTAACCAAACCTTTGTAATTGTTACCCATAACCAGGAACTGGCTGAAATGGCAGACAGAAAGTTGGAAATGAAAGACGGAAAAATCATCAATTAAATACAACTGTATGATTGCAATTATGAGTGCCATGCAAGAAGAAGTTCAAGCATTACTTCAAAATTTAAAAAATATTGCACCCGTAACCAAAGGAATGCGTACCTATTATAAAGGTATTTTGTTTAACAAGCCTGTTGTAATTGTATTTTCAAGGTGGGGGAAAGTAGCCGCATCTGCTACAGCAACTCAGCTAATTAACGATTTTAAAGTTGATGAAATTATATTTACCGGTGTGGCAGGAGCTATAAGCCCGACATTAAATATAGGAGATATTGTAATTGGTGATAAATTATATCAACACGATATGGATGCGAGCCCACTGTACCAAAAATTTGAAATTCCTATTCATCGTAAAAAATATTTTTCAGCAAAAAATAATTTGCGATTAGTAAATGCCTGTGATAAATTTTTAGAAAATTACGGTAAATATATCAACAAGTTTGATGCTACCTCTTTTAATATTTACAAGCCTAAGATACTAAAAGGTGCAATTGCCAGTGGCGACCGATTTATAGCAAGTCAATCAAGTATTGAAGAACTTAATAACGCATTACCTAATGCTGTATGTGTAGAAATGGAAGGCGCGGCTGTAGCGCAAGTTTGCTATGAGTATGAAATACCGTTTTCAATTATTAGAATAATTTCAGATAAGGCCAATGATAATGCGGCTATTGATTTTCCAAAATTTGCCAATACAATAGCCGGTAATTATGCCTTAGGTATTTTTAAAAACTATTTTAAGGAGTTAAATTGATTTTTTATCTTTGAAAAATCCTATTGAACAATGCAATTTAAGCATCCTGAAATTTTATACGCCTTATTGCTACTTATCATACCGATAATTGTTCACTTATTTCAACTTCAACGTTTTGTTAAGGTACCATTTACAAATGTTCAGTTTTTAAAAAACATCAAAGAGCAATCCAGAAAAAGCTCACAATTAAAAAAATGGCTGATTTTAATTTGTAGAACCTTGGCATTAGCAAGTTTAATAGTTGCTTTTGCGCAGCCATATTATGCAACTTTTAAAGAAAATTACCAATATGAAACTACGGTTTATTTGGATAATTCATACAGCATGCAAGCTAAAGGCGAGAAAGGTCCATTACTACAAAATAGTTTACAGCAAATTATTGAAAACTACGGTATTTTTAAAGGAAGTTTTTCTTTTTTAACAAATAACAACTCGATAGAATTAAACGAACATGAGAGTTTTAAAGGTCAGTTAAAATTAATAAACTTTACGGCTTCTCCTTTTAATTTAAAAAGTGCGTTATTAAAACTCTCACAGCAAAAACAAAAGAAATCAAATACTTTAACTACAAATATATTAATATCTGATTTTCAAAACATTAACACATCTTTAAAAAATGATATTCAAAATCTATCCACAACCACACATTTAGTAAATTTAAAGCCAAAGCCCGCAAATAATATTTATATTGATAGTATTAATGTTAATCAAAGCAAAACACCCGAACGTACCTTGGAAGTATTTTTAAGAAGCAATTTAAAGACTTCCGAAACAGTTTCGGTTTCAATTTTTAATAACAACAAATTAATAGGGAAATCGGCAGCAAAATTTACAAATTCACTAAAAGCTTCTATAGTTTTTTCCTTACCAAAAGAATGGATTAGCAGAGGGAAAATATCCATAAACGAAGATGGACTTTTGTTTGATAATACTTTTTTCTTTTCAATACCCAAAAAAGAAAAAATTAATGTTTTAAGTATTGGAAAACAGGCGGGTTTTTTGCACAGAATTTATGATAAATCTGAGTTTAACTATCAAAATTTATCAGGTGCAAATATAAATTTTCAATCGTTTAAAAATCAACAGATTATAATTTTAAATGAAATTAAAGAAATTAGTTTAGGCCTAGAAGCTGCACTAGTAACTTTTAAAGAAAACGGCGGAGTTTTGGTTATAATACCCTCAATAGATAGTGATATGAATTCGTACAAGCGTTTTTTTGAAACACTTAATTTGGGAACCATTTTTAAAAGTTCAACCACAAGTGAACTACTTATAACAGATATAAATTACAATCATCCGCTATTTACTAATGTTTTTGAAGAAAAAGTAACTAATTTTCAATATCCTAAAGCTAAAGCATTTTTTAAAGTAAGTTCAAAAAAACAACTTCCTATTGTAAGCTATAACAATACTGAACCTTTTGTAAGTTCATTAAAAAACACAGTTTACTTGTTTTCATCACCATTAAATGAAAATGTTACAAATTTTACCCATTCACCATTAATAGTTCCATTGTTTTACAAAATGGCTACAAATAGTATAAATTTGGGTAAACTTTATTATACCATAGCTCCAAATACTATGGTCGATTTAAAAATAAATCTTACCAACAATGATCTGCTAACTATTAGTAATGATGAAGCAACATTTATTCCGCTTCAACAAATTTCAAAAAACAAAGTATCGTTAACATTACAAAATCAAGTAGAAAAAAGTGGCTTCTATGTTATTAAAAATAAAGAAAAAGAACTTAAAACCTTGGCTTTTAATTATAATAGAAATGAAAGTAAGCTACATTATGCGAACATTAATGAATTAACAAAAAGCAATAAAAACATAGCTGTATATAATTCATTAAACCAAGTTTTTGACAAAATTTACAATCAACAAAAAATCAATTGGCTTTTTAAGTGGTTTTTAATAGTAACTGTTCTATTTTTGCTGTTTGAAATGCTGATATTAAAATATTTCAAAATATGAATGCTCTAATAAAATCTGCAACAATTATTGATAACACTAGTCCATTTCATCTAAAAAAGTGTGATCTTTTAATTGAAAATGATGTGATTGCAAAAATTGCGGAAAACATCACAAATTCAAATAACTATGATGAAATTGAATTTGATAATTTACATGTATCACAGGGATGGTTTGACACCGGTGTTTGTTTAGGTGAGCCGGGATTTGAAGAACGTGAAACCATTACAAATGGATTGTTAACTGCCGCTAAAAGTGGTTTTACTGCAGTTGCTGTAAACCCTAATACTTTTCCGGTTTGTGATAACAAATCGGCCATAGAATTTTTGAAAACCAAAGCCAAAAACAATGCTGTAAGCTTGTATCCAATAGGCAACCTAACCCAAGGTGCAAAGAGTAAGGATATTGCAGAACTATATGATATGCAAAATTCGGGCGCCATTGCTTTTGGCGATTATAACCAGCCTCTTTCAAATGCCAACTTACTAAAAATTGGCTTACAATACGCACAAAATTTTGATGGATTAATAGTAAGCTTTCCTCAGGATAATGCTATTGCAGGCACCGGTCAAGCAAATGAAGAAATAAACAGTACTAAAATTGGTTTAAAAGGTATCCCTGCTTTGGCAGAGGAATTACAAATTACGAGAGATTTATTTATTTTAGAGTACACCGGTGGAAAATTACATATACCCACTATTTCAACGGCTAAATCGGTTGAACTTATAAAAAAAGCAAAGGAAAGCGGACTACAAGTCACTTGTAGTGTAGCAGCACATCATTTAGTACTGACGGATGATGAATTATTAAGTTTTAACTGCAATGCAAAAGTGTTACCGCCATTACGTACTAAAAAAGACAACGAGGCATTGATTAATGGTATTTTAGATGCAACCATTGATAGTATCACAAGCGACCATAACCCAATAGATATTGAGCACAAAAAACTGGAATTTAACAATGCTAAATTTGGAACCATAGGTATGGAAAGTTTATTTGGAGCATTAAATAAACCAATTGGTTTAGAGCCACTAATTAGCTGTTTAACTTCAAAACCTAAAGATATGTTTGGTATTAAAATGCATTCAATAAATGAAGGAAATATTGCCGAATTAACCCTTTTTAATCCGGATTTTGAATATACTTTTAGTGAAGATAGCATTTTATCTACTTCAAAAAATTCTATTTTTCTAAATAAAAAATTAAACGGCAAGGTTTACGGTATAATTTCAAACAGTAAAAAAGTTCTTTAACACATTATTTAACATGTATAATCAAACTATTAATAAAGGAAAAACAATTGCAATTATTAGTTATATTACTTGGATTGGAACTTTAATAGCTTTTATTATTAATAACGAAAAACAAAATTCATTTGCATCGTTTCATATCAAACAAATGATTGGCCTTTCTCTATTTTCACTTGTAAATTCTTTTTTAATCAGTCCTTATGCAAGTCCGTTTACAACTGCTGTTATTAGCCTTGGGTTATTTATTTTATGGATAATAGGCTTAATTGGAGCGATTAGAGGTGAGGCGAAAAAAATTCCCTTATTTGGTGATATTTTTCAGGACTGGTTTAAAAATATTGCATAAATTTAAATTAAATATGACCTTAATTATTAAACGTTAATGGAGGAAACTGATTTACTATATATTACAAAGGAACCCAATACCATAAACTGCAATACCCCCTTACTTATAATGTTACACGGCTATGGCAGTAATGAAGAAGATTTGTTTTCTTTTGCCGGTGAATTGCCAAATGATATGTTAATAGTAAGTGTGCGTGCACCAAAAAATATAGGTTTTGGAGGCTATGCTTGGTACACCATATATTTTGACAATGTTGATGGTAAATTCTCTGATATTCCTGAAGCCATTGAAGCAAGAGAAACCATCTCGAGGTTTATATCTGAACTACAGCAAAAATATAACATAACCCCAAAAAATACTTTTTTACTTGGTTTTAGTCAAGGAGCCATTTTAAGTTATGCAATTGCGTTAAACTACCCTAAAAAGGTTCAAAAAATAATTGCATTAAGTGGCTATATTAATGCCGAGTTACTACCTGAAAATATTTCTGATAGAAATTATTCTGAACTCGATTTTTTTATTTCACATGGTAGCTCAGATCAAATAATTCCGTTTGAATGGGCAAACAAGGCACCTGAGTTTTTACACAAATTATCCATAAAAAATTGTTTTTATAAATATCCTGTAGGGCACGGTGTTGCACCTCAAAATTTTTACGATTTTAAATCTTGGCTGCTGAAACGACTCAAAAACTAGTGAATTTCACTTCGCTATATAATTTTTTTTCAATATCATTGTTTTCTAATAAAACGCTTACTTAATATGGAAATTTTGGGCATTGATGTTGGAGGAACCGGAATAAAAGGAGCTTTGGTTGATATTAACACCGGAATATTAACTACGGAAAGACATAGAATTCCAACACCCCAACCCGCTACTCCGGAAGCAGTTGCTGAAACCATTAAACAAATTGTAAATCATTTTAATTGGAAAGGAGTTGTAGGTTGCGGATTTCCTACCCCGCTACAACATGCAAAATGTTTAACTGGCGGTAACTTACACAAAAAATGGAAAGGCGTACAAGTTAATGAATTGTTTAAAAGTTATACCGGGAATGATTTTTACATTGTTAATGATGCAGATGCTGCCGGGCTAGCCGAAATTAACTTTGGCGCAGGTAAAAATAAAAAAGGAGTTGTTATAATAATTACCCTTGGAACAGGTATTGGTTCAGGGATGTTTTTGGACGGTAATTTAATTCCAAATACAGAACTAGGACATGTACTTTATAAAAATGGTGATGTTTTTGAAAAGTACGCTTCAGATTCTGCAAGAAAACGCAATAACCTTACGCATAAAGAGTGGGGAAAAAGACTCCATAAGTACTTTAAACATATAAACTTATTATTGTCGCCCGATTTATTTATAATTGGAGGTGGTGCCAGTAAAAAATTAGATAAGTTTATAGGCCCTATAAGTGTTGATGTGCCTATTGTAGCGGCAAAAGCCGAAAACGAAGCCGGTATTATTGGTGCTGCGATGGCTGCAAAATTTCATATTGAATAAAAGGAAGCAGTTATATTTTTAGAATGTATGGATTTCAAATATTTCAATAAAAATATTTCAAAATTAATAAATGAACCTATTGGTGGAATGGCTGCACAACTTAAATTGGCGCCTACATTTAGAAAAGAGTTTCGGTCTAAGTTAAAACAAAATACCAAAGCTAAAAAAGCTGCCGTTCTCGCATTATTTTATCCGAACGAAACTGCTGATACCCATTTCTTATTAACCTTACGAGCGAGTTATAATGGCACACACTCTGCACAAATAAGTTTTCCGGGCGGCAAATATGAAAAAAATGATACTTTACTTAAAAATACTGCATTACGAGAAACTCAAGAAGAGGTTGGTATTGAAATTAATGATGTTACAGTTTTTAAAGAATTAACCAATGTTTACATTCCACCCAGTAATTTTGTGGTTACACCGTTTATGGCAACAATAAATTACAAGCCAATTTTTGTTAAAAACAATGAAGTTGATCAACTAATATCGGTTTCTTTAAAAGATTTTTTGGTAAAATCAGCAATTTCAAAAACTACGCTATCAACATCGTATGCTAAAAATATCGAAGTACCTTGCTTTAAATTAAACAATTATATTATTTGGGGTGCTACAGCCATGATTTTAAGTGAAATGAGAGAGTTACTTAAAATTATCTAAATATTTTTTTCTTAAATTTGCAACTCATTCAAAAAAAATAACCAACTACATGCCCATTTTTAAAAGAAATCCTTTCGGACATATTTTATTTTTAAAAAGATGGCTTATCCGATTTTTTGGGGTTGTATCACATGGCCGGTATCAACGATTTAATAGTTTACAAATTGAAGGCTCTGAAATTATACGCAAATTACCCGAAAACAACGTACTGTTTGTCTCTAATCATCAAACCTATTTTGCCGATGTTGCCGCAATGATGCATGTTTTTAATGCTGCCTTAAAAGGCCGTGTTGACTCACTTAAAAACATAGGTTATATATGGAATCCTAAATTAAATATATATTATATAGCCGCTGCCGAAACTATGAAATCGGGTTTATTACCAAAAATATTTGCCTATGCAGGCTCTATTTCTATTGAAAGAACATGGAGAAGTGCCGGTAAAGAAATAAACAGACAAGTAAAAATGTCGGATATCAGTAATATTGGAAAAGCCCTAAATGATGGTTGGGTAATTACCTTCCCTCAAGGCACAACCAAGCCTTTTAAGCCTATAAGAAGAGGTACTGCCCACATAATAAAAACATACAAACCAATTGTAATACCAATTGTAATTGATGGTTTTAGACGTTCTTTTGACAAAAAAGGGCTTATGATAAAAAAACGAAATGTGTTACAATCAATGGTTATAAAAAAACCATTGGATATTGATTACGAAAATGATTCCATAGAGAGCATTGTTTCAAAAATTCAACTATCTATAGAACAAGACCCGTCTTGTTTAAAAGTAACACCTGTTGAAGAATACAAAAAGCAAGAAGACGCATTAAATAAAAAGCGAGAGTTTTGGCAAATTTATTAGCTTATTATCAAACTCTTAATATTACTTGTATAAAACGTATTTCAATAAAATCTTCCAAATTAGGTATTAATTCATCTAATTTTAACTTGTTTACGGCTAAACTTCCAAATGAACTTAACCTACAAGCAAATGTTGAACCCTCTTCTATATGTTGAAGCGTAGTTTTGAGTACAGTTTCAAAACTTCCATTGTTATAGTTTACAGTTATCAACCAGTTGAATTCAATGGGTCCGTGAGATTGAACCATAAAATCATCTTTTGGTATGGTTCCTTCAAAAGTTATTATCAAAGGGTTTTCTAATAAACGTAAATATTCTTTCAATTCAGGTATTTGAGTTTGCAAGGTTTTTAAGTTTAATGTACCTCTAACCTGTTTTGTAGTGTAATTCAAACTAATTGACAGTTCTTGACTTTCTGTTTCATATATAGTATCATTAACCTTGGTCATTATCTTTAAATGGCCCTTTTTAGTCATAAATAGGTTTTGTCCATACAACTGAGTTACCATAAAAAAAACACTAAGTATAAAAAAAATATATTTTCGTATCATAATAGTTAAAGTTATTGAAAAATAAGGAATTCAGCATAACTTATTCATTAAAAAAGGGTTTTGATTTATCAAAACCCTTTTTTAATGATTTATAAATATCTTTTAATTTAACCAAGCATTTAACATCCAAATTGTTTTTTCTTGTTCCGATATAAAATCGCTCATCATTGCATTAGTACCTTCATCATTAGCATCATTAGAGTTTTCTAATATTTGACGTTCAATTTTAAGTAATTCAGCTAATGAGGTTACTACTAACTTAACCGCTTTTTCATCATTTGTTATTTCTTTACCTACCGGTACTTTAGCCAGTTTAACATAATCATCAAATGTATGCAACGGAGTACCCTCTAGTGTTAATATACGTTCAGCTATTAAATCTATTTTCTCTTGAGAATCAGTATAAAATTCTTCAAACTTCACGTGCAATTCAAAAAATGATTTCCCTTTAATATTCCAGTGTAAACCTCGTAAATTTTGGTAGTACACTTGAAAATTCGCTAAAAGCTCATTTAAACTTTCAATTAATTTCTCAGACTTTTCTAAGTTCAATCCTATTAATGTTGTTTTCATAATTAAAATATTTAAGTTTCTATTTTCTTTTTTCTCACAAGCAAATTTCTCCAAAAAACATTAAAAATTATTATAATTATAATTGATAATTTTAATATCTTTATCGGAAATATTTATAATAATGACAATTACACAACTTAAATACGTTTTGGCTGTAGCCGAGCATAAAAATTTCACCATTGCTTCAGAGCATTGTTTTGTAACGCAGCCCACATTGAGCATGCAAATTCAAAAATTGGAAGAAGAATTAGATACACAAATATTTAACAGAAACAAAAAACCCATTCAACTAACTGATGTTGGCATAAAAATAGTTGAACAAGCTAAAATAATAGTTGATGAAAGCAATAGAATTAATGATATAGTTGATCAACAAAAAGGGTTTATTGGAGGTGATTTTAAATTAGGTATAATACCTACTGTCATGCCAACTTTGCTTCCCTTATTTTTGAATACATTTATTAAAAAGTACCCTAAAGTTAATTTAAAAATAGAGGAATTAACAACTGAAGAAATTATTAAAAAACTCACCGATGGCCACATTGATGTTGCTATAGCCGCAACACCTTTAGAAAATGAAATTATAAACGAACGTGTTTTATATTATGAACCATTTGTTGGTTTTGTACCGGAAGCGCATCGATTATTTAACCATAAAACTTTAGCTGTTGAAAATTTGGATATTGATGACATATTATTGCTGGAAGATGGTCATTGTTTTAAAGAAAGTATTGTAAACTTATGCGGTGCTTTAGGAACAAAAAACCAACATTTTAAATTACATAGTGGAAGTTTTAATACGCTATTGAAATTATCAAAAGAGGGGCTTGGAATGACGCTTCTGCCCTACTTACAAACTTTAGATTTAAATGAAATAGATAAAAAATATTTAAGAGAGTTCAAAACGCCGGTTCCGGCTAGAGAGGTGAGTGTTATTTACCATAAATCTCAACTGAAAATACATTTAATTGATGCTTTAAAAAATGTTATAGACAGTATAATTAGAGGTGTAATTACTTTTAATGATGTAAAAATTATTAGTCCATTACAACAGAAAAAAGGAGCTTAAAAGCTCCTTTTTTCTGTTGTAACTACGGCCAAACATACATGTAATTCCGGTTTATTTACTGTAAATTCTTTAAGCCATAGGTACAATTCTTTTAATTCATAAGGTAATAATCTGTTTACTGCTTTTTCGAGTTCTTTTTTAAACAATTCTTTGTTAAAGCTAACTTTTTCGAGTACCGTTTTCGTGTACTCAAACATTGCTCTTGCCATATATTAGAGGTTTTAGATGGTACAAAATTAAGAACGTATTAATTCAATTTTTCGTATCCGAATTTACAAAAAAAAATGGATAATAAAAAATAATTAACACATAACAGCATTAAAATATTACTTATAATTTGTTAACTTTTTCAATAAGCTTTTTGGCAGTAGACTCTAACTCCTTATTTATAGCATTAAAATGAGCTTTTTTGTCACTTACATCTTTCTGATTTACTTTTTCAATCAATGTATCGAAAGCTTCAATAGTTTCATCAATTATTGCTTCACTAGCTTTTACATTTGCTTTTGGATTTAATAATTCGTAAGTGTAACATTCTTCTATAATATCACCCAAAACAAAATTTATGTCCTTTTTTAAATTTTTTATACTTGCCATAGTTTTTTTATTTAATGGGTCAAATTTACAAGAAATTGACTTATTAACATAAATTTAGCAGCAATAAAGTTCTGATTTTGAATTTTATTGGTAATTTTACTTTGAATTATGAGTGCAACCTCTAAACATATTAAAAATATATTCAGTAGAAAACACATTACTAATCATATTAATGTGATTTTCAATCAATTTAATATGCCTTATTACTATAAATACAATTTGTCAACAAAAAGCACTTATATTACTCTAAATAATTAAAACAGAAATATATTTGAATGAGAAGGGTGCTTTTAACAAAGCGCCCTTTTTTTATACGTTCCATTTAAAATTTAAAATTTAAAATTATGAAAACATTAAAATTCAATAAGCAACAATCTCCCAATAATTTACAGTATTGCAAACGGTTAAACATTAAATTAAAAATACCCATTCCGTTAACTGTAAATACATAAAATATCATGAAAACTAAAAATACACCCTTTAAGAGTCCTAAAATAAATTTTAAAATTTCAAAAAAAGATACGAATAATAATTTTGCATTGCTTCCAAATGCACTGCAAAAAAAATTACAGATTTTTATCAATGAAGTAATTATCAATAACCCAAAAATTAAATTTTCACATCCAGAATTAGTTAAACTTCAAATTTTAAAAAATACATTTTTAAATGATGAAATTAGCATAACCGCACAACATCAATTACTTTCATCAAAAAAAATGTTGCTTCATACTTTTGTGGTACAAACCAACAAAAGAAAAAATACAACTGTATGTAAAGCTTCGTTTAAAATTGGCCTCGAACACTATTACAAAAAAGCTTCATAATTTAAAGTTTGGTTAATGTAAAGGGTTGTTACTTTTAAATGGTTGCAACCTTTTACTATTTTCTACAATTTTACTTCAAAAAAATAATTGCTAATGATCTTCCACT
>CAYFFC010000020.1:27125-38250 GCA_964342295.1 uncultured Lutibacter sp.
TTTACTATTTTCTACAATTTTACTTCAAAAAAATAATTGCTAATGATCTTCCACTCATTATTAAATTAATTATTTTTGCAATCAGTATTCTTTTTCAATTTACTTTAAAACTTCTGAAGGATATTTATTAATAATTTCTAATTAAAAATGAGCAAATGAAAGCATTTATAGAAAACTTACCTAAAGCCGAATTACACTTACACATTGAAGGAACATTTGAACCGGAATTAATGTTTGAAATTGCCAAGAGAAACGAAATTGAAATTCCATATAAAAGCGTCGAGGAAATTAGAAAAGCTTACAATTTTAGCTGTTTACAAGATTTTTTAGACATATATTATCAAGGTGCTTCAGTTCTTATAACTGAGAGAGACTTTTACGATTTAACCTATAGTTATCTAAAAAAATGTGCCGAACAGCAAGTTCGTCATACAGAAATAATGTTCGACCCTCAAACCCATACTCACAGAGGTGTTAAATTCTCCACCGTTATTAATGGTATTTCTAAAGCTTGTGACGATGCGCAAAAAAACCTTAATGTCTCATCAATTCTAATAATGAGTTATTTAAGGCATTTAAGTGAAGAAGATGCTTTTAAAACTTTAGAACAATCTCTTCCATTTAAAAAGAAAATAAAAGCTGTTGGACTCGATTCCTCTGAAAAAGGGAATCCGCCATCTAAATTTAAAAAGGTTTTTGAAGCATCTGTAAAGGAAGGCTACACCCCCTTAGCCCACGCAGGTGAAGAAGGCCCTGCAGCCTATGTTTGGGAAGCCTTGGACATATTAAAAATCAAAAGAATTGACCACGGAAATAACTCGCTTGAAGATGAAGCACTAATAAATGAAATTATTAATAGAGATTTGGCACTTACCGTTTGTCCGCTCTCCAATATTGCATTAAAAGTGGTTCACGATTTAAAGCAACATCCTCTTAAAAAAATGATGGATTTAGGTTTAAAAGTAACTGTGAATTCTGATGATCCGGCTTATTTTGGCGGTCAAGTGAATCAAAACTTTATTGAAATTCAAAAAGCGTTGAACCTAACTAAAAACGATTTGTATATTTTGGCAAAAAATTCATTCAAATACGCATTAATTTCAGAAGCTCAAAAAGAAACGTATTTAAAGGAACTTGAGCTTTATTATAATAACAATAAGTAACAAACAAATCCGTTTTAATTTGAAACTAAATTCAATGAAAAAACTTAGTTATTTTTTATTTACTGTTATATTTTGTATAACCTTCACCTATGGACAATCAACAAAAAAATTTGTGGACACAGGTTCTGTAAAAAACCAGTTCGATTATTTATTTGAAAAATCTAACAGATACCAGGAATATAAAGTTGTTAAATCTGACTGGCTTATTAAATTAAAAAAAAATGTTAGTGATTCTTTAAATCATTTAAAAAATAATCTTTCCAATAGTTCATCAATAATAAACGCTCAACTTAAAACCGTTGATAGTTTAAAAACAGTAAAGGCGGTTGATGATAAAAAAATAAACCTTCTAACCTCAGAAAAACAAAGCATTTCGTTTTTGGGAATACAGTTTAACAAAGCAATTTTTAAGACTATAATGATTGTTATTATTAGTACACTTATTATTTTTCTTGGAATTTTTATAACAAAATTTAAGCAAAGTAACCAATTAACCAATTTAGCTAAATTAAAGCTTAAAGAGCTTGAAGAAGAATTTGATACACACAGAAAAATAGCTATAGAACGTGAACAAAAAGTAAGGCGCCAACTACAAGATGAACTAAATAAGCAAAAAAGAGATTAGGTAAACTAAATTTAAATTTGAACCTAATAAAATGGCTTTCTATAACATAATGTATTTATCTTTAAATAGTACTATCTTCGCATCATCGATATTTAATTATGCGAAAATATTTAACAAGCACCCAAAATCCTTTTGTCAAGGAGTTAATTCAGTTGAATGAGAAATCACGAATTCGTAGAAAGAAGAATCAATTTTTAATTGAAGGATTACGTGAAATTACATTTGCAATTAAAGGGAATTATAAAATTACTTATTTATTGGTTGATTTTGGTATTCTCAATGAAACTGATTTAGAAAATTTACTCTCTTTATCTAAAGATAACATTGAAATAATTGAAATCTCAAATGAAATTTATAAAAAACTTGCTTTTAGAGACACTACTGAAGGAATTATTGCTGTGGCACAAAGTAAATCACTTAGCCTTCAAAAAGTAAAACTACCAAAAAACCCATTGATATTGGTTGCGGAAGCGCCTGAAAAACCGGGAAATATTGGTGCATTACTTAGAACAGCAGATGCTGCCGGTATTGATGCCGTTTTTGTAGCCAACCCTAAAACCGATATGTACAACCCGAATATTGTACGGTCTAGTGTTGGAAGTTTGTTTACAACCAACATTGCAACCGGTTCAACCACAGAGATTCTTTCCTTTTTAAAAAACAACACTATTCAAATATACGGAGCGGCTTTAACAGCTTCCGTTCCCTACACGAAAGTTGATTTTAAAAACCCTTGTGCTATTGTTGTAGGAACTGAAGCTACAGGGCTAAGTGCCGAATGGTTGCAAAATACTACTAAAAACATTATTATTCCAATGCAGGGCATAGTTGATTCACTAAACGTTTCAGTAAGTGCGGCAGTATTAATATATGAAGCGGTAAGACAACGAAAACTAACTTAACCTGCACAACAAAATTTAAATTACAACATCCTTAAAATTTAAGTTATGAATCCTCAAACCGTATTTTATATTTTAATAGGTATCATAAGTGTTAAATTTGTTTTTGACACCTTTTTAAATGCTTTAAATGCAAAACATTTTAATGATAACATTCCCAACGAATTAAAAGGAATTTATAATGATGACGAATACATAAAATCTCAAAACTACAAGAAAGTAAATTACAAGTTGGTTGTATTTACAAGTACTTTTAGCTTTATTGTCACCTTGTTATTCTTTATTTTTGAAGGGTTTGCCTTTGTTGATGAACTGGCTAGGTCAATTACTTCAAATTCACTACTTATTACCTTATTATTTTTTGGAATTATCCTATTTGCAAACGATATTTTAATGTTGCCTTTTGCATACTATAAAACATTTGTAATTGAAGAAAAATTTGGCTTTAACAAATCTACCAAAATCACCTTTATTACCGATAAATTAAAAAGCTGGTTGATGCTGCTAATAATTGGAGGCGGATTATTAGTGGCAATAACATGGTTTTATAAACTTACCCAAAATCAATTCTGGATATACGCCTGGTTGTTAATAAGCGTTTTCACGGTTTTATTAAACATGTTTTACAGTAAGTTAGTTGTTCCGGTTTTTAACAAACAAGTCCCTTTAGAAGATGGTGAATTAAAAAGTGCCATCCAACAATTTGCAACTAAAATTGGTTTTAGTATACGCAATATTTTTGTTATTGACGGTTCCAAAAGATCTACAAAGGCAAATGCCTATTTCTCAGGATTTGGAGCTCAGAAAAGAATAACTCTTTATGACACCTTAATTAACGATTTAGAAACCAATGAAATAGTTGCAGTATTAGCTCATGAGGTAGGGCATTATAAAAAAAAGCATATCATATTTAATTTGATGTTATCAGTAGCAGTAACAGGTTTTACACTTTACATATTTTCCATATTAGTAGGAAACCCCACACTGGCAAAAGCACTGAGTGTAAACACACCAAGTTTTCATATTGGCTTAATTGCATTTGCAATAATATACAGCCCTATTTCTGAATTTACTTCGTTTTTTATGAATGTATTGTCAAGGAAATTTGAATATCAGGCTGATGACTATGCAAAAAAATATTTTAATGAAGATGCATTAATATCAGCATTAAAAAAATTATCAAAAAACAGTTTAAGTAATTTAACGCCGTCTAGTTGGTATGTGAAATTTCATTATTCACACCCAACACTTTTGCAACGTTTCAGAAATTTAAAAAAATAAAGATTAAAGATTGTACAATTAATTTTTAATAGTATTTTTAAACTATGGCATACCAAATTAGCGAAGAACAAGAAAATAAGGAGATAGCCAAAAGGTACAAAGGTTTACTAAAAGGCGCTTATCAAAGTTTTACTACAGCAGATAAAAAAGAAATTAGAAAAGCCTTTGAATTAGCGGTTGAAGCACATAGTAATCAACGTAGAAAAACCGGTGAACCTTTTATATACCACCCAATTGCGGTTGCAAAAATTGTTGCATATGAAATTGGGCTGGATACCACCTCTATTGTTTCTGCTTTGCTGCATGACGTTGTTGAAGATACCGATTACACCATTGAAGATATTGAAAGACTTTTTGGAGAACCCGTTGCACGTATAGTTAACGGATTGACTAAAATATCGCATTTAAAGAAAGATCAAGATGTTTCTGTCCAGGCTGAAAACTACAGGAAAATGTTGCTTACCCTAAATGATGATGTTCGGGTAATTTTAATCAAAATTGCAGATCGTTTGCACAATATGCAAACGATGGACGCCATGCCTGCCGATAAACAAATTAAAATTTCATCTGAAACCCTTTACATATACGCTCCACTAGCACATAGGCTTGGACTGTACAATATAAAAACTGAACTGGAAAATTTAGGCTTAAAATATACTGAACCCGAAGTTTACAATGATATTAAAGATAAAATTACCCAAAGTAAAGAAGAACAGGATAAATACATTGAAGCCTTCTCAAATGTAATTAGAGCATCATTAGATGAAGAAGGGTTTAAATATACCATAAAGGGACGTAGAAAATCTATTTATTCCATTCGTAAAAAAATGCTTTCTCAAGGAGTTACTTATGAAGAAATATATGACAAATTTGCTATTAGAATCATTTATGATTCTACCATAAAAGATGAAAAATTTGATGCTTGGAAAATTTATTCAATTGTTACAGATCACTTTAGACCAAATCCAAGTAGGTTAAGAGACTGGATAAGTCAGCCAAAATCTACAGGTTACGAATCCTTACATATTACCGTGATGGGACCTTTAGGAAAGTGGGTTGAAGTTCAAATCCGTTCTTCAAGAATGGATGAAATTGCAGAAAAAGGATATGCAGCACATTACAGGTATAAAAATCAAGATGAACATGAAAGTGGTTTAGATGACTGGTTAAACAAAATTAAAGAAACGCTTGAAAATTCCGATTCAAATGCGCTTGATTTTGTTGAAGATTTTAAATTAAACTTATATGCTAAAGAAATTTTTGTGTTTACACCTAATGGCGATTTAAAAGCATTGCCAAAAAATGCAACTGCGTTAGATTTTGCTTTTGCCATACACACACAAGTTGGTATGAATTGCCGAGGAGCAAAGGTAAATGGCAAACTGAAACCTATTAGCTATAAACTTAAAAGTGGTGACCAGGTTGAAATTATAACTTCAAAAAATCAGAAACCAAATATAGGCTGGCTCGATTTTGTTGTAACTGCACGTGCCAGGACAAGAATTAAAAATTCCTTAAAAGAAGATCAGAAAAAAATTGCGGCAGAAGGGAAAGAAATTTTAACACGAAAGCTGCGTCATTTAAAAATTGAATTAAATGAAAAGGTTGTAAATGAACTGGTTAACTATTTTAAATTACACACCAGTCTTGATTTATTTTACAGAATGGGTAATGGTTCTATTGACAACAACCAGCTAAAAGATTTTATAGCCAAACGCAACAACGCTTTTGTTAGCTTCTTCAAAAATAGAATAAAACGAAAAACTTCAAGTCCTGAAGTTTTTGAAAAGGAAGAAGTTACCGACAAATACGATTCCTTAGTGTTTGGTAAAGAAGAAGAACGATTAGACTATAAAATGTCACCTTGTTGTAACCCTATACCGGGTGACAAGGTTTTTGGGTTTGTTACTATTAATGACGGTATTAAAGTTCACAAAAAAGATTGTCCGAATGCCATTAGTTTACAGGCTAATTATGCCTACCGAATTATGAGTGCCAAATGGATAGATTCTACCAAACAAGAATTTAAGGCAATTTTAAAAATTCATGGTGTTGATCACGTTGGTATGGTTAATGAAATTACACAAGTTATTTCAAGAAATATGAGTGTTAATATTCACAACTTAAACATTTCCGGGCATGACGGTATTTTTGAAGGACGAATAACCATAAGTGTTAAAAATAAGAGTCAGCTTCAAAAATTGAGCGATTCAATTAAAAAAATTGAAGGAATTGAAACTGTAGATAGAATTTATAAACATTAAGCCTGATTGCCAAGTTAATAATTATGTTTTCAATAAAAAATTAAAAAATTAAAATTACATTTGTAATTTGATTTTTAAACTAAACTTTAAACAATATGAGTAGCGAGAATCAAAAAATTGTAAAAAACGTTTTTGTGAATTTTCTTGAAGCAAACAATCATAGAAAAACACCGGAACGCTTTGCAATTTTACAAGAAATTTATGATTTAGATGATCATTTTGATATTGAATCTCTATATATTAAAATGAAAAATAAAAAATACCGTGTTAGTAGGGCAACACTTTATAATACTATTGAATTACTACTCGAATCGGGTTTGGTTAGAAAACATCAGTTTGGACAAAATCAGGCGCATTATGAAAAGTCATATTTCGACAAACAACATGACCATTTAATTATAAAAAATACCGGTGAAGTTATTGAATTTTGTGACCCACGCATTCAGGCTATCAAAAAAACCATCGAAGATACTTTTGGAGTAAACATTCACAAACATTCGCTGTATTTTTACGGAACAAAAAAAGAAAACAACAAATAACTTATAAAAGCAAATGGCTGTAAATTTATTATTAGGACTACAATGGGGTGATGAAGGAAAAGGTAAAATTGTAGACGTCCTTACCTCTAACTATGATATAATTGCACGTTTTCAAGGAGGTCCAAATGCAGGACATACCTTAATTTTTGATGGGCAAAAACATGTACTTCACACAATTCCATCCGGTATTTTTCATAAAAATGCGGTAAATGTTGTGGGCAATGGTGTAGTTATAGACCCGGTAATTTTTAAAAAAGAATTGGACAATCTGTCAAATTATAACATCGATTTCAAATCGAAATTATTGATATCAAGAAAAGCACATATAATATTACCTACGCATCGCCTTTTAGATGCTGCAAGTGAGGCCGCTAAAGGAAAGGCAAAAATTGGTTCAACACTTAAAGGAATTGGACCAACCTATATGGATAAAACAGGAAGAAATGGTATTAGAATTGGCGATTTAGAATTAGCCAACTGGAAAGATAAATACGAAGCTCTTACAGAGAAACATATTAAAATGGTTGATTATTTTGATGTTGACCTTTCTTATAATTTATCTGAATTAGAAGCCGAGTTTTCTGAAGCAATTGAAACATTGAAGGAACTTACTTTTATTGATAGTGAAGAATATCTAAACAACGCTATTAAAAACAATAAAACCATATTGGCAGAAGGTGCTCAAGGTTCTTTACTAGATATTGATTTTGGGACTTACCCATTTGTAACTTCTTCGACTACAACCGCAGCCGGTGCCTGTACCGGTTTAGGTGTGGCACCTAATAAAATTGGCGAGGTTTTTGGAATTTTTAAAGCCTATACCACACGCGTTGGTTCCGGACCATTTCCTACCGAGTTGTTTGATAAAGATGGTGAAATAATGGGTAAAGTTGGTAATGAATTTGGTGCAACAACCGGAAGACCACGAAGATGTGGCTGGCTAGACCTTGTTGCACTTAAATATGCGGTAGAAATTAATGGTGTTACCCAATTAATGATGATGAAAGGAGATGTATTATCAGGTTTTGAAACCTTAAAAGTTTGTACTTCTTATAATTACAAAGGCAATAAAATAAACCATTTGCCTTACAATATTGAAGAAGAAAATGTAACACCTGTTTATACTGAATTACGAGGGTGGAAAGAAGATTTAACAAAAATGACCGATGAAAATTCGCTTCCTGAAGCTTTACTAAATTACATCAAATTTATTGAAGATTTTGTACAAGTACCGGTTAAAATTGTTTCAGTTGGTCCGGATAGGAAACAAACCATTCACAGATAAAAATAAAAAAAGCTTCTTAACCGAAGCTTTTTTTGAATATCATTTGTTTAAAAACATCTTTCTTTTTCGTTAGTTTTGTAATAAATTAAAACAATTTGAGAAAATTAATTTTTATTAGCCTTTTTCTAAACTGTTTATTTGGGTTTTCACAAACAAAAAAAATAAAAATCCTTAAAGCAGATAATACCTTTATTGATCCGCAATATCCGGGTGCTACTATTTCATTTGGCAATGTTTTCCTTGAACACGAAGGTGCAACTTTAAAATGCGATAAAGCATATATTTACCAAGAAAAAAAGTTTATTAAAGCTATGGGTAATGTAGTTATGAATCAGGGTGACACTATTATTCAACATAGTAAATATGTAGATTATGACAGTAATAATAAAATTGCAACCTCCTGGGGAAACGTTGTTTTAAAAGACCCGGTTATGACTTTAACTACTGACACTCTTAAATTTGACAGGGTTCAGCAAAAATTATTTTACCAAACAGGGGGTACTATAAAAGATTCTACCAATGTATTAAAAAGTAAAATTGGAAACTACGACTTAAACAGCAATAAGTTTCAGGCTTTTTCTAAAGTTACTGTAACAAATAAGGATAGCAAATTAATTTCTAATCACCTGGATTATTACACAAACAGCGGTATCGCTAAATTGTACGGGCCATCAACAATTACAAGTGATGTAAATTCTATTTATACTGAAAAAGGACATTATAATTCTAAATCTAACATTTCACATTTTGTAAAAAACTCCAAAATTTTTTATGATGAACGAATTATTGAAGGAGACAGCTTATACTATAATAAAAATAGCGATTTCGCCTCAGCAACCGGAAATATAAAGGTTACCGATACTATTAACAAAATGGTTGTGAAAGGTGGTTATGCCGAATATTACAAAGCATTAGATTCTATTTTTATAATTAAAAAACCTGTGGCAATATCAATAATGGATACTGATTCATTATACATTCATGGTAAAAAATTACTTATAACAGGGCGCGTTGACGAACGGCTAATTAGAGCTTTTCATAAGGTCAAATTTTTCAAATCGGACTTACAAGGCAAATGCGATTCTTTAGTTACCAATGAAAAAACCGGTTTAACCAAATTGTTAACGAATCCTGTAATGTGGGCTCAAGGCAATCAAATTACCGGAGATACCATACATTTAATTTCAAACCCTAAAACCCAAAAATTAGATTCGCTTAAAATACTTTCCAATGCATTTATGATTCAGAAAGATGAAGAGGGTTATAGCCAATTAAAAGGGAAAAACATGTATGGTAAATTTGAAGAGAATAAATTAAAGTGGTTAGATGTTGTAGGCAACAGTGAAGTTGTGTTTTACATACGTGATGAAAACCAAAAATTAGTTGGTATATCAAAAATGGAAAGTAGTAAAAATATTTTTATTACACTTGATAATAACGAAATTGATACCATTGATTTTATTGAGAAACCTGACGGAAACACTTATCCCCCTTCAAAATTACCTGAAGAAAAAAAACTGCTACGTGGATTTATTTGGCGAGAAAATGAACGACCATTAACCAAAGAAGCTATATTTATTGATGATACTGAAACTGAAAATAAATTAGAAGCTGCAAAACGTTGAAAAATGATTTCTTAAAATATCAGGCTCAAACATCTCCACACCCATTGGCCATTGAAATCTCAAAAGCTGAGGGTAGTTATGTTTATGATAAAAATGGAAAGCGTTATTTGGATTTCATAGCAGGAGTTTCAGCCAATACCTTGGGTCACAATCACCCGTTTGTTTCAGAGGCTATTAAAGATCAGGTTGATAAATATACACATGTAATGGTGTATGGTGAATTTATTCAAGAGTCGCAACTTGAGCTTTGTAAAATACTTGTAAAAAACGTACCGCAACCTCTTGAAACAGTGTACCTCACCAACTCCGGGACAGAAGCTACCGAAGGGGCATTGAAACTTGCCAAAAGAGTTACCGGAAGAAGTGAAATAATTGCTGCAAAAAAAGCATACCATGGTAATACACAAGGTGCTATGAGTGTTTGTGGTGAAGAAACCAAAAACAGTGCATTTAGACCATTAATACCAGGAATAAAATTTATTGAGTATAACAATTTTACTGACATCCATAAAATTACCGAATCAACCGCAGCAGTAATTCTAGAAACAATCCAGGGTGGTGCAGGCTTTATTGAACCAATAGCCCATTATTTAAAAAAAGTAAAGGAAAAATGTGAAACAGTTGGTGCTTTATTAATTTTAGATGAAATACAAACCGGTATAGGTAGAACAGGTAAGTTTTTTGGGTTTGAAAATTACAATGTACTTCCAAATATACTTGTAACCGGCAAAGGTTTGGGTGGTGGTATGCCAATAGGAGCTTTTATAGCTTCAAATAAACACATGAGTTACTTACAACAACACCCTAAATTAGGGCATATCACCACATTTGGAGGTCATCCTGTAGTTGCAGCAGCAGCTTTAGCAACTGTAAAAGAAGTGCTAAATTCAGATTTAATCGAACAAACAATTCATAAAGAAAAGCTGATACGCAATTTATTGGTACACCCTTTAATTACTGAAATTAGAGGAAAGGGGCTTATGTTGGCGATAATGGTTGAAACTGATGAAATGGCTAATAAGGTAATTAAAAATTGTATTGAAAAAGGATTGTTGCTCTTTTGGCTGCTTTTTGAGGGAAAAGCAATAAGAATTACACCTCCCCTTACCATTACAGAAGATGAATTGTACAAAGGATGTAATATTATTATAAAAGTTCTAAATGAACTACTTGAAAATTACTAAATTACTTTACCTAAAATTTTAACAAATAACTTAGAGTATTATACCTAATTTGTTAAATATGCGTTAATATAGTACTATGTATTACATAATACAGTAACAAAAAATGCCCCTATACGTCATTTAAGTAAAGAATAACAATTAAAAACTAAAAAAATGACAACTTTAAACGTAACAGTACCGCACCAAAACAAGAAAAAAGTTTTATTCGTAAACTTTACCCATACAAAAAGATTACAATGGAACCGATACAGACGCTATGG
>CAYFFC010000021.1:0-37806 GCA_964342295.1 uncultured Lutibacter sp.
AAGACGGTAAAGGAGGGATAACCACAGGGCAAATATGGAGTTTTAAAACAGATTAGAAAAATACTGTAAATACATCAATAAAAAAGCGTAAAAATTATTTTTATGCTTTTTTTTTCGCTAATTCAATAAGAATTAGAAAAAATATTTTATTTTGCAACAATGTTAACAAAACTTTAAAGGATATTATGAAAAAATTAATTAGTACTGCTTTTGCGCTCTTTTTAGGAGCTATTATGGTTGCACAAACTTCAGTGACCGGTAGCGTTAAAGAGGCTAAATCAGGGCAACCAATACCTGGGGCCAACATTAAAGTTGTAGGAAAATCCATTGGTACTACAACTGATTTTGATGGAAACTTTTCATTAATAGTGGCACAAAATCCGCCATTTACAATAGAGGTTTCTCTTATTGGGTATTCTTCAACAAAAGTTGAGATTACTCAAAACAATCAAGTTGTAAATGTTTCTCTAAATGAAACTGCAACGGCATTGGATGAAATTGTTGTATCGGCGTCAAGAACTCCGGAGCGTGTTTTAGAATCTCCTGTGACTATTGAAAGAATGGACGTTAGGGCTATAAAAAACACCTCGTCTCCTTCTTTTTATGATGGTTTGGAAAACTTAAAAGGTGTTGATGTAAATACCAACAGTTTAACCTTTAAATCGGTTAATACACGTGGGTTTGCAACTTTTGCAAATACGCGTTTTATGCAACTGGTTGATGGTATGGATAATTCATCTCCGGCATTAAATTTTAATTTAGGTAACTTATTGGGCATGTCCGAACTTGATGTAAATACGGTCGAATTATTACCGGGGGCATCATCTGCTTTATATGGTGCTAATGCATTTAACGGTATCTTATTTATGACCAGTAAAAACCCTTTTGATTCTGAAGGTGTGAATGTATATGCTAAAACCGGACTTACTTCACAAAAAGCAGCCGGTGATAATCAGTTTACAGATGTTGGGATTAGAATGGCCCATAAATTTAGCGATAAGTTTGCGGCAAAAGCCTCTTTTTCTTTCTTAAAGGGAACAGAATGGTACGCAACAGAATATAGAGACTTTAGTGATCCTTCTTTAACTAGGGCAGATTTAAATTATGATGGTTTAAATGTTTATGGTGATGAGGTGTCTTTTACGTTAAATTTTGATGCGTTGGCCGGTTTACCGGCAGGCACGCTTGGTTCTGCAACTATTTCAAGAAACGGTTATAATGAAGTTGATTTAATGGATTATGTAGCCGAAAGTGCAAAGGCTGATATCGCTTTGCATTACCGACCGTTTGCCGATGATTTGGAAATTATTTATAATGGTAAATTTGGTAAAGGAAACACCATTTATCAAGGAGCAAACCGTTATGCTATTGATAACTTTTTTATGCAACAACATAAAATTGAAGTTAGAAACGATAACTTTTTTGTGCGTGCTTATGTAACCGATGAAGATGCCGGAGACTCTTACGATAGCCGTTTTGCAGCTATAAACATAAACAGATACTGGAAGTCGGATACCCAATGGTTTACAGAATATGCTGAAACTTATATTGGTGGCCGATTAGGACTTATACCGGGTATGGGAGTGTTAGATGATGCTACTGCTAATGTTGTAGCGCGTCAAGCGGCACAAACAGGAGCGCTTGTTCCGGGTACTCCTGAATTTAAAGAAGCTTTTGATGCAGTTGTGTCTAACCCTGATTTGGGTTCCGGAGCAAAATTTGTTGATAATACGAAATTATATCATGTTGATGGTAATTTTAATTTCGCCGGAATTATAGATTTTGCTGATGTTATGGTTGGAGGTTCTTGGAGACAATATTCCTTAAATTCTCAAGGTACTATTTTTACCGATTATGACGGCGCTATTAATTATGATGAGGTTGGTGCGTATATGCAGGTTCAAAAGAAATTTATTGATGATAGGTTAAAATTTACAGGATCTATTCGTTATGATAAATCACAAAATTTTGATCCGTTTTATTCACCCCGAGTTTCGTTGTCTTATTCTTTAGGGCAAGGAAAAACACGTAACTTGCGTGCTTCTTTTCAAACAGGATTTAGAAACCCAACTACGCAAGATCAGTATATAGGATTGGATGCAGGTAGAGCGTACTTAGTAGGTTCTGCTCCAGATAATTTAGACCGTTACACTACACCTTCGCTTCCGGTAAGTGCAACAGGGCAAGCATTTGGTGCGCCAAGTACAATACAGTTATCTGGTAGAGCTGCGTATGATAATTCATTCTCATTATCTTCAGTATTGGCTGGAAATCCAACAAAATCTAATTTTGAATATGTAAAACCTGAAAGAGTTACTGCGTATGAGGTTGGGTATAGAGCAGGTTTTGGTAGCGTTTCTATAGATTTAAGTGCGTATTACAATCAATATGAAGACTTTATTGGTAATAAAACCGTTTTAGTACCATATTATGGTCAGACTGATTTTTCCGATTTTAACCCTGGCACCATGCCTGCTCCGCCGGCAGCTATTGCCTTGAATGAAGGAGATTATAAGGCATTTCAAGTTTATACAAACTCATCTGCAGATATCTCATCGTATGGGGGTAGTATTGGTGTAACTTCTCGAATTTTTGGTAATTACAATGTAGGCGTTAATTATACCTATGCTAAGTTTGACTTTGACCAAAGTACAGACCCTGATTATGAAGCTGGATTTAATACTCCTGAACACAAAGTAAAAGCTTCTTTTGGAAGTACAGATGTGTTTGAAAACTTAGGGTTCAATATAAACGTACGTTGGAGTGATGAATATATGTGGGAATCAACCTTTGCAGATGCTCTAATTGATGCGCGTACAGTAGTAGATGCGCAAGTAAATTATACGGTGCCTCGTTGGAAATCAACCTTTAAAATTGGAGGTGCAAACCTTGGAGGTAAAGAATATTACAGTGCACCGGGTGTAGGTAAAATTGGATCTCAATTCTTTTTCTCTTGGACCTTGAATCCATAATAGTAACATCATAAAATTTATACAATGAAAAAAATTATATATTTATTTTTAATTGCTTTAATAGCGGTTTCTTGTGAAGATGATGACTTTGGAGTAACCCCTTTTATAGCTGAAGTAACACCGCCCACACCTGAAAATGTGACTTACACAAGTGGAGCGGCTAATTTTGCCAATTTTGTTTCGGTAGGAAATTCATTAACCGCTGGGTATTCTGATGGCGCTTTATTTATTGAAGGTCAGGAAAATTCGTTTCCTAACATACTTGCCGGCCAATTTGGATTGGCAGGCGGTGGAGATTTTACACAACCTTTGATGAATGATAATTTAGGCGGACTACTTTTAGGCGGACAACAAATAACATCTAACAGATTGATTTTATCTTTCGCATCAGGTTCTCCGGCACCTGTTCCGGTAACAGGAACGCCAACTACTGAGGTAACAAATGTATTGTCAGGTCCATTTAACAATATGGGTGTTCCCGGTGCAAAAAGCTTTCATTTGTCAGCTTCCGGTTATGGAAATGCAGCCGGTGTTCAAGCCGGTTTGGCAAATCCGTTTTATGCGCGTATGGCTTCCAGCCCTGACGCTATGGTTATTCAGGATGCTGCAGCTCAAAATGCCAGCTTCTTTTCACTTTGGATTGGTAATAATGATGTTTTATCATTTGCAACCTCTGGAGGTGATGGCCAAGACCAAACAGGTAACTTTGACCCTGCATCTTATGGAGGAAATGACATTACCGACCCAAATGTGTTTGCAAGTGTTTATAATAATTTTCTTGCTGCTTTAACTGCAAATGGAGCTGGAGGAATTGTTGCAAATATTCCAAGTATTACCTCAATACCGTATTTTACAACTGTACCTTATAATGCAATACCTTTAGATGCAAATACAGCAGCCTTTTTAAACAGCCCTTCCGGTTATGGAGCTTATAATGCTGGCTTACAGTTTGTTGTAGATAATACACCTTATTTAACACAAGAAGAAGCAGATAGGAGAATGATAAATTTTGAGGAAGGACAAAATGCTGTAGTAATTATTGATGAAGATTTAACTGATTTAACGGGAATCGATCCTGCCTTAACAAATATGAGGCAAGCAACACCTGAAGATTTATTGGTGTTAACATCAAGAACATTTTTAGGAACTTTGGCCGATCCAAATAATCCGTCAAGTGTTAATGGTGTTGGTGTGCCATTGGCTGATAAGTGGGTGTTAACACCTGAGGAGCAAGAAGCTATTGCAACTGCTAGAAACGCATATAACCAAACTATTGAGGCTTTGGCTGCACAATATAATGTGGCATTTTTTGATGCAGAAGCACTTCTCAATCAACTTGTGGCTGGTGGAATAACACAAAATGGAATTACTTCTACAGGTGTTTATGCAACTGGAGGCGGTTTTTCATTAGATGGAGTGCACCCATCTCCAAGAGGGTATGCAATTATTGCAAATGGAATGATTGATGCTATTAATGCTAAATATGGCTCAAATTTACCTAAAGTAGATGTTGGAAATTATAAAGGTTTATATTTAGATTAAACACTTTTTAAAAGAATTTAAATCTCATAAGAGCACGTTGGTTAAGGCCTCGTAATCTTATGAGATTTTTTTTGTTATTTTTTTTACCTTTTCAAAAAAAAACTATCTTTGCAGCTTAAAATTTAGGGGGAACCTTAATTGATTAAACATCTAAAATATAAATAGTTAAAGTAATGACAAAAGTTACAGGTAAAGTTGCACAAATTATTGGCCCGGTTATCGATGTGGAATTTGAATCAGGAACCGAACTTCCAAAAATTTATGACTCATTAGAAATTACAAGAGAAGATGGCTCTATTTTAGTGTTGGAGGTACAGCAACACATTGGTGAAGATACCGTACGTTCTATTGCCATGGATTCTACCGATGGATTAAGTAGAGGATATGAAGTTGTTGCCACAGGAAATGCAATTCAAATGCCTGTAGGTGGTGAAATTTACGGGAGATTGTTTAACGTAATTGGTGATGCAATTGATGGGTTAGGAAACTTACCTAAAGAAGGGGGAAACGGGTTACCAATTCACAGGCAATCGCCTAAATTTGAAGAATTGTCAACTTCAACAGAAGTGTTATTTACAGGAATTAAGGTGATAGACCTAATTGAACCTTATGCTAAAGGAGGTAAAATTGGTTTGTTTGGTGGTGCGGGTGTTGGTAAAACAGTACTAATTCAAGAGTTAATTAATAACATTGCTAAAGGTCACGGTGGTTTATCGGTATTTGCAGGAGTAGGTGAAAGAACTCGTGAAGGGAATGACTTGTTAAGAGAAATGCTAGAGTCAGGCATTATTAAATACGGTGATGATTTTATGCATTCTATGGAAGAAGGCGGTTGGGATTTAACCAAGGTTGATAAAGAAGGAATGAAAGAATCAAAAGCTACCTTTGTTTTTGGTCAAATGAATGAACCTCCCGGAGCGCGTGCACGTGTAGCCTTATCGGGTTTAACTATCGCTGAGTATTTCCGTGATGGCGCAGGTGAAGGGCAGGGAAAAGACGTTTTATTCTTTGTTGATAATATTTTCCGTTTTACTCAAGCCGGTTCTGAGGTATCAGCCTTGTTAGGACGTATGCCTTCTGCGGTTGGTTACCAACCTACATTAGCAACGGAAATGGGAGCAATGCAAGAGCGTATTACTTCAACAAAAAACGGTTCAATTACTTCGGTACAGGCGGTTTATGTACCTGCAGATGATTTAACTGACCCGGCTCCGGCAACAACGTTTGCCCACTTAGATGCAACCACAGTGTTGTCTCGAAAAATTGCAGAGTTAGGTATTTACCCGGCGGTTGATCCTTTGGATTCCACTTCGAGAATTTTAACTCCTGAAATTTTAGGGAAAGAACATTATGACTGTGCCCAAAGAGTGAAAGAATTATTACAGCGTTATAAAGAACTACAAGATATTATAGCCATTTTAGGTATGGAAGAATTATCAGAAGAAGATAAATTGGTAGTACACAGAGCTCGTAGAGCGCAGCGCTTTTTATCACAACCTTTCCACGTAGCTGAGCAATTTACCGGAATTCCTGGTGTATTGGTTGATATTAAAGACACCATTAAAGGCTTTAATATGATTATGGATGGAGAGTTGGACAAATATCCTGAAGCTGCATTTAACTTAAGAGGTTCTATCCAGGATGCCATTGATGCGGGAGAAAAAATGTTGGCTGAAGCCTAAATAGGTTCAGGTTAAAACTGAATAACTAAAAACAAACAACTAAAAATTAAGTAAAATGATTTTAGAAATTGTAACTCCCGAAGCAACACTTTTGAATACGGAAGTAGATGCTGTTTCTGTACCCGGTGTTAATGGTGAGTTTCAAATGTTGAATAATCACGCTGCAATTGTTTCGGTACTTGTTAAAGGTAATGTTAAGTTTAAAGGAGCTGATATTTTAATTGATGAAGCGTATCAGGATAAATTTAATAATGTTAACGGTGAATATGTATTACCTATAAATAGTGGAACTATTGAAATGAAAGCGAATAAGGTAATAGTTTTAGCGGACTAATATTTTGTGATATAACAGTAAAAATCCTCGTTTTTCAACGAGGATTTTTTGTTTATAATATATTTAATTTTTTTATAAGTGATGTTAAGTTTGATATTAATTAGAGAATAATTTTACAATATCGTTTCCATTAGCCAATATTAATAGAGCAATAAGTAATATAAACCCGGTTATTTGAGCGTATTCTAAAAACTTATCATTAGGTTTTCTACCCGAAAACATTTCGTACAAAGTAAATACTACATGACCACCATCCAAGGCAGGAATAGGTAATAAGTTCATAAATCCGAGCATAATTGATAAAAAGGCAGTGATACTCCAAAATGATTTCCAACTCCAAGTTGCAGGAAAAATATTTCCAATGGCAATAAAGCCGCCAATACTAGTAGCTCCTTTTTTAGTGAATACGTATTTAAACTGTTTTACATAATCTCTCAATGTCCAAATAGCCAATGAATTCCCTTTAGAAATACTTTCAAAAAATGAATATTGTTTGTGTTGAATATTTAAAGAACCTAAATAATTTGGAGCAACACCAATTTTTTTGTCGCTTCCGGGAATTACATTAATTTCAGATTGTACACCAGCGCGTTCTATAAGAAGTTTAACTGAAGATGATGTTGAACCCAACAATTCGTCTGTAAACTCGTGCCAGTAGTTAATAGGTGTATCATTAACGGCTAATATTTTATCGTTTTTAAGCAAACCTGCTTTTTCGGCGGGTGAATTTGCAACAACGGTATCAAAAATAGCTACAACCCTAGCCTGAAAAGGTTCCATAACACCTTGTGCCCACATAATATCACCAATATCTTCCGGTAATTCTATAGTTTCAGAATTCCCATTTTCATGAACTACATCCAGCGATTTTAAATCTCTCAAAAATAAATGTTTATTAACATCGGTAACATCTATAGGAGTTGCACCGTTAAATTTGGTGATTTTATCTCCATCTTTAAATCCGTATGCCTTAAAAGTTTCATGAACGGCAAAACCATTTTTAACATCTTCAGGCGCAACAAAGTCAACACCCCAAATAAAGGTTATCATAATATAAATTAAAATACCCAGTATAAAGTTAACAATTACTCCGCCTAACATAATAATTAAGCGTTGCCAGGCAGGCTTTGATCTAAATTCCCAAGGTTGTGCAGGTTTTTTTAACTGTTCAGTATCCATACTTTCATCAATCATACCGGCAATTTTTACATAACCTCCCAACGGAATCCAACCAATACCATAAACAGTTTCTCCAAATTTTTTCTTTATAATTGAAAACTTATAATCAAAAAATAAATAAAATTTTTCAACACGTGTTTTAAATAATTTGGCCGGGATAAAATGCCCGAGCTCATGCAATACAATTAAAAATGACAGACTTAAAATAAACTGACTTGCCTTTATTAATATTTCCATATACGTATTTTCTATAATATCCTAAAATCGCACAAATGTACGGTTTTAAATACAGTTGTAAAAACCAATTAATTATGCGCTTAAAGGATTTAACAAAGTTTTATTAATGTAACTGTTTTTTACAAGTTTATTGTACTAAATTTGTTTTTTTACTGCGATAATGGATTTCAATTTTTTTAAAAAATCACTTCCCACAATTAGGTTAATGGCCGTTTTTTCGGTAATTATGATTTTAATAATTTACTTTTTGTTAATTCCCGAAAAAAAATTACCAGTTTTTAACCCTGCGGATGTAAACCCAAGATTGGTTGATGAAAGTATGGTTCATATAAGAAGAAATCATAAAGTATTGGACTTTGAGTTAATCAATCAAAATGGCGATACAATTACTCATAGAGATTATGAAAATAGAATTTACATAACCGATTTTTTCTTTACTCGTTGTCAAACCATATGCCCTATAATGACCACTAATATGGTGAAATTGCAGGAAGCATTTACAAATGATAATGATGTTAAATTATTGTCGATATCAGTGACACCGGTTATTGATAGTGTGTTGGTTTTAAGAAATTATGCGAATAAAATGGGCGTTATTGACAGTAAGTGGAACTTAACAACAGGTAATAAAAAGCATATTTATAAACTGGCAAGGCAGAGTTATTTTGCAGTTTTGGATGAGGGAGATGGTGGTGAACAAGATTTTATACATACCGAAAACTTTGTTTTGGTAGATAAAAAAAGAAGAATTAGAGGCTACTATAACGGTACGGATTTAGAAGATATACAACGTTTAATTGAAGATGTAAAATTGTTGAAATCTGAAAACAACCCAAAATGATAATTATCATTGTTTAGAATCATTCTAATTTAGTATATTTGCTCACAGTTTATAATTATTCTTAATAATGGGTGATACTATAGCAAATTTAAAGGTTGGTGAACATGGGGTAATTGAGGATTTTTCATTAGATGCAATTCCTTTAAATTTATTGGAAATGGGCTGTTTGCCCGGGAAAGAGGTGAAATTGCTTCAGGTAGCACCATTAAAAGACCCATTATACATACAAGTAAACGGTAGCCATTTGGCAATTAGGGTAGAGATGGCTCAACAAATTAATATTACCAAACTGTAAGAATGAAAAGCAATGCTATTCTAAATGTTGCTTTGGTAGGAAACCCAAATACCGGAAAAACTTCGTTATTCAATCAACTTACCGGGTTAAATCAAAAAGTAGGAAACTATCCCGGAATTACTGTAGATAAAAAGCAAGGGCGTTTTAAAATTGATGATACGCTTATTGTAAATATCACCGATTTGCCCGGGACCTATAGTATAAATCCAACATCTTTAGATGAAACCATTGTTTTAGATGCGCTACTGAATGAAAAAAATTCAGCCTTTCCAGATTTGGTTATTGTGGTTGCCGAGGTTGAAAACCTAAAGCGTAACTTATTACTGTTTTCTCAAATAAAAGACCTTAGAATTCCAACGTTATTAGCTATAAATATGGCTGATCAAATGGATAAAAAAGGAATAACTATTAACGTTAATGAGCTAAAAAAAGAACTCAAAAGTGAGGTGATTTTACTTAGTGCCCGTAAAAATCAAGGTATTATTAAACTTAAAGAAGCCTTAAAAAATTACAAAAATTGGAATACAGAACCGTTGGCGGCAATATCCAAAAAAATTGACGCTTCGTTTTTTGAAGAGGTAAAAGCTGAATTCCCTGATTTTTCACTTTACAAATCTTGGTTGTTAATTACGCAACAACAATACTGTAATTTTTTATCACCACAATTAAAATCTAAAATTGAGAATTTAAGGGCTAATGGTAATAAAATTAAAGGTTATCAGCATAAAGAAACAATTTACAGGTATCAAATAATAAATGATATTTTAAAAAAAACGTACAAAGTTGATAGAAAACAAGGTACCGATGTAAGGGCAAAACTTGACAGAGTTTTAACTCATAAAATATTTGGATATATAATTTTTGCTTCAATTTTATTACTCATATTCCAATCAATTTTTGAATGGGCTAGTTTACCTATGGATTTAATTGATGGTTTGTTTGCTAACCTAAGTAATTTAACTAAAAACAATTTACCTCACGGAACCTTTACAAATTTAATTGCAGAAGGGGTAATACCGGGTATAGGCGGTGTTGTTATTTTTATTCCACAAATAGCAATTTTGTTTTTGTTTATATCAATTTTAGAAGAAACCGGATATATGAGCCGCGTGGTTTTTTTAATGGATAAAATTATGCGGCGTTTTGGAATGAGTGGTAAGAGCGTTATTCCACTAATATCAGGTACAGCATGTGCAATACCGGCGGTTATGGCTTCACGTAATATTGGTAGTTGGAAAGAGCGGTTAATTACAATTTTGGTAATTCCTTTTACAACCTGTTCGGCGCGTTTGCCGGTATATGCCATTTTAATTGCCTTAATAATACCCGAACAACGCGTTTTGGGAATTTTTAATTTACAGGGATTGACTTTAATGGGGCTATATTTATTGGGTTTTTCAGCAGCTATTTTATCGGCAGTATTGCTTAATAAGGTTTTAAAAATAAAAAATAGAAGTTTGTTTGTTATAGAAATGCCTAATTACAAATACCCTTCAGTAAAAAATGTATTTTATACGGTTGTTGAAAAAACAAAAGCCTTTGTTTTTGGAGCTGGTAAAATTATATTGGCAATTTCTATAGTACTTTGGTTTCTAGCATCAAATGGAATGGAAACTTTTAAAAATGCCGAAACAATTGTTACTTCGCATAAAGAGAATAAGAATTTACCGGAAAAGGAATTGCAACAGAAAATAGCCTCTTTTAAACTGGAGCATTCCTACATTGGCAATATGGGTAAAAGTCTGGAGCCTGTTATAAAGCCTTTGGGCTACGACTGGAAAATTGGAATTGCACTAATTAGTTCTTTTGCAGCAAGAGAAGTGTTTGTTGGTGCCTTGGCAACCATTTATAGTGTTGAAAGTGATGGTGATAATGTTAGTACCATTAAGCAAAAAATGGCTGCAGAAGTAAATGCCGTTACCGGAGAAAAGCGATTTAATTTTGCTACAGGAATGTCTTTATTGTTATTTTATGCATTTGCAATGCAATGCGTAAGCACTTTGGCCATTGTAAAAAGAGAAACAAACAGTTGGAAATGGCCTTTACTGCAACTAGTTGGTATGGGAATTTTGGCGTATATTGTATCGGCAATTACCTTTAATTTTTTAAGTTAATGCAAGATATTTTAGTTTATATAGCATTAGGTTTGGCACTTGTTTTTTTGGTGAAAAAATACATTTTTAAACCCTCTAGCAAAAACAATTGTGATAAAGATTGTGGTTGTGGTTAAAGGTTAGTTTAAATATACAACACATTTTAAAACGCTTCCCTTTTTTTACAATTTTGCTGATTTTTAACCTAAGCCAACATCTAAAGTCATCATAATTATAAATCCGCCTATAAAACCCAAAGTTGCTATATCAGTATATTTATCGCGTTGCGTTTCAGGAATTACTTCTTCAACAACCACAAATATCATGGCGCCTGCGGCAAAAGCCAATGCATAAGGCAAAATAGGCTGAAATGTCATTACTGCCCAAGCACCAATTACAGCTGCAATGGGCTCTACAATAGCCGATGATTGGCCGTAAAAAAAGCTTTTTCTTCTACTTAACCCTTGGCGTCTAATTGGCATGGAGACCGCAAATCCTTCGGGAAAATTTTGCAATCCAATACCTATTGCCAATGCTACTGCACCCCCTATGGTGGCGCCATCAAAACCGGCAGCAACACCACCAAATAAAACACCTACTGCCAATCCTTCCGGTATGTTATGCAGGGTTATTGCCAATACTAGTAAAGTTGTTTTGTGCCAAGGTGTTTTTACACCTTCTTTTTCTGATTCTTTAAAATTTATATGTAAATGTGGTAAAATTTTGTCCAAACCAAATAAAAATAGAGCCCCTAAGGCAAACCCAATTACTGCCGGTATTACTTTTACAAATCCTTCGCCCGGACTCATTTCAATACCTGGTGCTAATAAACTCCAAAAACTGGCAGCTACCATAACACCTCCTGTAAATCCCAACATACCATCTAAAACAGCACGATTCATACCTTTAAAGAAAAAAACTAACCCTGCGCCAAGTGCTGTTAATCCCCAGGTAAATAAAGTTGCGTAAAAGGCGGCTAAAATAGGATTGATACTTTCAAAATAAGTGATAATTTGTTCCATATGTTATAACTTTTTTACAAATAAATTTTTTGAGATTTGATGAGATACAGTTAAAGATACATTGTTGTTTTCAATAACCATAGAATTGTCAAAAGCTTCAATTGAATGAACTTTTATAACGTTTCCTAACTTTATGGAAACCTTATTTAAATATTTTAAAAATGAAGTTGAGGAATCTTTTACTCCTACAACAACACATTGTTCATTTTCTTTTAATGATGAAAGCATGAAGTTTTTATGGGGAATGATTTTTCCGTTTTTGTCGGGTATAGGATCTCCGTGTGGGTCAAAAGCAGGAAAATCTAAAAATGTGTCGAGTTTATTAATTAAACTATCCGAATTTATATGCTCAAGTTGTTCTGCAATTTCATGAACTTCATCCCAATTATAATCTAACTTATTAACTAAAAAAACTTCCCATAATCTATGTTTTCTAACAATTTTTAAGGCTGTTTTGTAACCTTTTTTTGTAAGTGATACTCCTTTGTATTTTTTATAATTTATGAATTCCTTTTCTGCTAATTTTTTTACCATATCTGTAACAGAAGAAGCTTTTATTTTCATTTTTTCAGACAATAAGTTTGTAGAAACAGCTTTTGCCGCTGCTGTTTCTAAATTAAAAATGGCTTTCAAATAATTTTCTTCTGTTTGGGTTAACATTTATTTAAATTTAGACAAAAATAATAAAAAATTTAGATAAATCTAAAAAAATATATAGGTTTGTCAAAAAAAATAAAATAGTGAGAAATATAGGTTTTTTCTTAGTATCATTTTTTGTTTCGATAGTTGTATTTTCACAAGAAATTGTTACCGACAGGCCCGATCAAACAGAGAGTGCACAAACTGTTGGATTGGCAAATCTTCAAATTGAAGCTGGAATGGTGTATAAGAATATTAGTAGTAATATCAGCAATGTTTATGCGCCTTCTGTTCTATTCAGATACGGACTTAGTAAGAGTTTAGAGTTAAGGGTAGTTGTGCAAAAGCAATTTTCAGAAATAGATGCCAATGAAAAATCGAACTATTTATCGGGTTTTAACGATTTGGAATTTGGTGCTAAACTGCAATTATATAAACCAAATAAAAGTAATACTGAAATAGCTTTTATATCTCATATTGTCATTCCTACAGCCAAAGAAGCTATAACAACAAAATTTGTAGGAGTGGTAAATAAATTAGCTATAAGCCATGATATTTCAAACACTATTGGCATAGGCTATAATATAGGGTATGATTTTATTGAAAAGGAACACTCATTAACGTATTCCATAGCTTTAGGAATTGCCCTTTCAAACAGGATTGGCTTTTATGTTGAACCTTATGGGGCAATGAGCGAGAATGGTTTTTTTGAAAACAATTATGACTTTGGATGCACGTATTTAATAAATAAAAATTTACAGTTAGATGCTTCGTACGGAAGAGGTTTTAACAATAACATGGAGTATATTTCAGCCGGATTGAGCTGGAAAATTCAAAAAATCTTTAAAAAAAGTAAAACCTAATATGTATTTTTGAGTAAAAGAATAAAAATGCATATTGTAATTTATGGAACCGGCGGAGTTGGTGGTTATTTTGGCGCAAGATTAGCGCAAGCCGGAAATAAGGTAACTTTTATCGCTCGCGGAAAACATTTAGAGGTTATTCAAAAAAAAGGGCTTTATTTAAATAGTTACAAAGGTGATTTTTTGGTGTATCCCGCTATTGCAACAGATGATATAAGTGCAGTTAAAAATATAGACCTAATTTTAATTTGTGTAAAAACATGGCAATTGGCAGAAGTGGCAAGAAATATAAAACCGGTATTAACTGAAAATACGGTGGTTTTATCTTTGTTAAACGGAGTAGAAAATGAAATGGTTTTATGTTCGCAAATAGGCAGTAAGCATGTATTGGGAGGTTTGTGCAAAGTGGTAAGTAAAGTTGAAGATTACGGAGTAATACATCATGCTACCTATGAACCTACCATTGTTTTTGGAGAACTTAACAATACGATATCAAACAGAGCTTTGCAAATAGAGAAAATTTTTTTAGAAGCCAAAATAACAACCAAATTAACGGATACTATCCAAAGGGAAATTTGGACCAAGTTTTTATTTATCACAACCATTAGCGGGATGGGGGCTTTAACTAGAGCTACCATTGGAGAAATGATGGCTTCTGAACAAATAAAAAACTGGCTCTACCAAACTGCAAATGAAATTATAGCTATTGCTTCGGCCAACCGAATAAAATTACCGAATGACATTGTTGAAAAGCAATTTAAAATTATTAAAGCGCAACCTTACAACACCACAACATCGTTGCAAAGAGATGTAATGGCCGGAAAACCTTCGGAACTGGAAGCTCAAAACGGCACTATTGTTAAAATGGGGAAAGACTTGGGTATTGAAACTCCTATAAATAATTTTGTTTACCATGCCCTGTTACCACAAGAGAAAAAAACACGAAAACTAACTTAGTTTTGGTTTTGATTTATGACTAATTAGATACACGCCTATAATAACCAAAACACAACTCAAAACCTTTATAAAATTTATGTCTTGTGCATATTCATTTTGATTAAATACAAAGGCATATAAACTTACCATTAAAAAACTCACGGCAGGTTGCAGATAAATATAACTTCCGTTTACTGCAGGAGAAACATGTTGAAGGGCGTAAATATTAAATAAATACGCCAAAAAAGTTGTGCCAATAATAACAAAAGCAATGGTTAAATAAGTAGTTAAGGTAAATGCTTCAAAATTGGTTTGCAAAACATCAGGGAGTCCAATTGGGAATACAAATAGAAATCCAAATAAAAACACCCAACTAATAACCGTAATAGGACGGTATTTTTTCATTAAAGGCTTAACTATAACCAAGTAAATTGCATACGAGCAGGCATTAATTAATACAAATATATTACCTAGTATTGAGCTTGTACCTACCTCGTTTTTACCATACCAAATTAAAAGAACGGCGCCAATGGCACCTATAGTAATACCTAATATTTTTTTCGAAGTAATTTTTTCCTTTAAAATAATGGCACTAAAAATTAATACCATTACTGGTACAGCAGTTATAATAATGGAAGCATCAATAGGTGAGGTTAAATTTAGACCGTGAAAAAAAAGTAATTGATTAGTTGCAACGCCCAACAAACCACAAAATAGTAATAGCAAATAATCTTTTTTTTCAATCTTTTCAGATATAAAACTTTTGATAATCCAAAATAACATTCCGGCACCTATAACTCTTAAAAATATAAATGCCGATGGGCCAATTTTATGAGGCATTACACCTTTTGCAATAATATGATTTGCACCGTATATAATGTTTGCACCCAACAGGGCCAAATGTGCTTTATAAGTATGCTTATTCAAAAGTTGATTTTTAAAAAGGTGAAAAGTACAAAAAGCTTTTGAAACTAATGTAAGCTCTTAGTTATTTTATCAGCTTCATTTTTAGCATGATGGTAGCCCATTTCATAGGCTTTGTCAATAGCTTTAGAATCTAGTACACCAACATTTTTCATGTTAGGGGGCAAAAAAACATACGCACATTTTTTAAATTTCTTCATATTATTTCCATCAAGTCCAATATGATATACCCTGTAAAGTAATTTAATACTTGTGTTAATTTCTGATTTTTTAATTGGAGTTAACGGGTTTACAAAACTACCAATAATTACATCAGATTTTTCTTCTAGTGGTTCAATAGGAAAGTTATTTAACACACCACCATCTGAATACAAATTACCATTTATTTCAATTGGTGAAAAAATGGGTGGCAATGCCGAAGAGGCAATAAGAGGTTTAATAAGTTCTCCTTTATTAAAATAATCCAATTTGCCGTGAATTAAATCGGTTGCGGTTACGGTTAGTGGGTATTTTAAACTTTCAAAAGAATTTTCAGGAAAGAATTTTTTGAAAAATAAAGCATATTTATCGCTGTCCATAATCCCCGGTTTATTTCTTGCATATAATGATAATTTTAAAAGAGGTGTTTGTTTAAAAAAAACGAGCATTTCATCAGGTGAATACCCTGCCGCATATAAAGCTGCTACCAATGCTCCGGCACTGGTTCCTGTGACCCTTGTTGGAAAAATGTTATTTTCAATTAATACTTTAATAAAACCGATATGAGCCAGTGCTCTAACACCACCACCTGATAATACAAGTCCAATTTCTTTAGCCATTTTTATATTGATTGTTCAAAATTACAAGTTACAATTTATTTTGAATTTGTATAAAAAAATGAGCTTTAAAGTTTAGTAGAATAAATGTAACTTTGCGCTTTTAAAAAATTGATAATTAGGATGGAATATAATTTTAGGGAAATAGAGGCATATTGGCAAAATTATTGGTCGAAAAATCAAACGTTTAAAGTAAACAACCAATCAGATAAGCCAAAATATTACGTATTGGATATGTTTCCGTACCCATCGGGGGCCGGGTTGCACGTTGGCCATCCGTTGGGTTATATTGCTTCTGATATTTTTGCACGTTACAAACGTCATAAGGGGTTTAACGTGTTGCATCCGCAGGGCTATGATTCATTTGGATTACCTGCCGAACAATATGCCATTCAAACCGGTCAACATCCGGCTATTACTACCGAAGCTAATATTAAAACCTACCGAAGACAACTTGATAAAATTGGCTTTTCATTCGATTGGTCAAGAGAAGTAAGAACTTCAGACCCTAATTATTACAAATGGACACAGTGGATTTTTATTCAATTATTCAATTCGTGGTACAATAAGAAATCTAACAAAGCCGAGGAAATCTCAACTTTAGTAGATTTATTTTCTACTGAAGGAAATAGCAATGTAAATGCTGCTTGTGATGAAAATATTCAACAATTTTCAGCAGAAGAATGGAACCAATTTACAGCAGAAGAACAACAACAGGTTTTATTGCAATACCGATTGACATATTTGTCCGAAACTGAAGTAAACTGGTGCCCGGCATTAGGTACCGTGTTGGCAAATGACGAAATTGTAAACGGAGTTTCAGAACGTGGCGGACATCCGGTGGTGCGAAAAAAAATGAAGCAATGGAGTATGAGAATTACCGCTTATGCGCAACGCTTGTTGGATGGATTGAATAAAATTGATTGGCCACAACCGTTAAAAGATTCACAAACCTATTGGATTGGGCGCTCTGAAGGGGCAATGGTTTCTTTCAAAGTTGTTTCAAATAATACAAACCAATCTCATCAACATAAAATTGATGTATTTACAACCCGCCCCGATACTATTTTTGGGGTAAGTTTTATGACCTTAGCTCCTGAGCATGAATTGGTTGCTAAAATTACTTCTCCTGAGCAACAAAATGAAGTTGAGGCCTATGTAAAAGCTACTGCCAAGAGAAGTGAACTAGATAGAATGGCCGATGTAAAAAATATCTCGGGAGTATTTACCGGAGCCTATGCAGAACATCCATTTACAGGTAAAAAAGTTCCAATTTATATTGGCGATTATGTATTGGCAAGTTATGGTACCGGAGCGGTTATGGCGGTACCTTGTGGAGACCAACGTGATTATGATTTTGCCAAACATTTTGGGTTAGACATACCAAATATTTTTGAAGGTGTTGATATTTCTAAAGAAGCTTTTGCCGATAAAGAAAACACGGTTATTGCAAATTCGGATTTTTTAAACGGGTTGAATTACAAAAAAGCAATGAAACGCATTATTTATGAAATTGAGCACCAAAAAATTGGGTATGGAAAAGTAAATTACCGCCTTCGTGATGCTGTATTTAGCCGTCAACGCTATTGGGGAGAGCCTTTTCCTGTTTACTACAAAAATGGATTGCCTCAAATGATTGCCTCAAAATATTTACCAATTGTATTGCCTGAAGTTGAAAAATATTTACCTACGGAAGATGGAAAACCGCCACTTGGGAATGCAACTACCTGGGCTTGGGATACTAACAACAACCAAGTGGTTTCTAATGATTTGATTAATAACGACACTATTTTTCCTTTAGAATTAAACACCATGCCGGGTTGGGCAGGTAGCTCATCATACTTTAACAGGTATATGGATGCTAATAATTCAAATGAATTTGTGAGTAAAGAAGCGGTAAACTATTGGCAAGATGTAGATTTATATATTGGGGGTAGTGAGCATGCAACGGGACATTTGTTGTATGCACGTTTTTGGCAAAAGTTTTTGTTTGACCGAGGGATTTTACCTGTTGATGAATTTGCAAAAAAACTTATAAACCAAGGTATGATTACCGGTACCAGTGCTTTTGTGTATAGAGTTGAAGGTGAAAATAAATTTGTATCAAAAGGTTTAATTGCACAAAACAAAATTCAACCAATTCATACCGATGTAGCTTTTGTTAATTCACATGACGAGTTAGATATTGAAGCCTTTAAAAATTGGAGACCTGAATTTAAGGATGCTGAGTTTGTTTTAGAAGATGGCAAGTACATAGTTGGTCGCGAGGTTGAAAAAATGTCGAAATCTAAATACAATATTGTAAATCCTGATGCTATTTGTGAAGAATACGGTGCTGACAGTTTGCGTTTGTTTGAAATGTTTTTAGGTCCGTTAGAGCAATCCAAGCCATGGAAAACTTCGGGTATTTCAGGCGTGTTTAGTTTTTTGAAAAAGTTATGGAAATTGTATTTGGTTCATGGTGAATTTTCTGTTTCAGATGAAAACCCTACTAATGAAGAGCTTAAAACTCTGCATAAAACCATTAAAAAAGTTGAAGAAGATATTAATAACTTTTCCTTCAACACGTCGGTTTCAACATTTATGATAGCTGTAAACGAGTTAACAGCTTTAAAATGTAACAAACGGGCTATTTTAGAACCGTTGGCTGTTATAATTGAACCTTACGCACCACATATTGCCGAAGAATTATGGAAAAATTTAGGTCATAAAACATCTATTTCAACTGTAGAATTCCCTATATTCAATCCTGAGTATTTGGTTGAGAGCAGTAAAGAATATCCAATTTCTTTTAACGGTAAAATGCGTTTTAAAATGGAATTGCCATTAAATTTAAGTAAGGATGAAATTGAAGCAGCTGTTATGGCACATGAAAAAACACAGGTACAATTACAAGGGAGAACACCTAAAAAGGTAATTGTAGTACCCGGAAAAATTATTAACATAGTTGGGTAAAAAAGGTATCTTAGCAACTTAATTTTAATTCGTAAAATGAATTGATTAAAATATAGTGATAGACATTTTTGAAATTATCGGATTAATTGCAGCGGTATTAACTACCACAGCTTTTGTACCCCAGGTTTACAGAACGTGGAGAATGAAATCGGCAGATAGTTTGTCACTTACTATGTATATTATATTTTTTGTGGGAATTATTTTGTGGCTTGTTTACGGAATCCATTTAAAAAGTCTGGCTATGATACTTTCAAACATAGTTACAGCAGTTTTGGCATTATTACTAATTATTTTTAAAATACGTTACAACAAATGAAATTGAAAAAGAATATCAACTACAACACTCGTAAAATTCACAGGTATTTAGGACTTTTTATTGGAATTCAGTTTTTTTTCTGGACATTAAGCGGCTTGTATTTTAGCTGGAATAATATGGATGATGTGCACGGAGAAACTTTGTTAAAGCAAGAAAAACATTATGTAAAAGATATAAATTTTAACAATATTCAAAAGGCGATAGATTCTCTAAAAATTATTTCAAAAGTAGACTCTGTTCATTCTATTAAAGTTATTGAAGTTTTGGGTAAACCAATTGCTCAGTTTCATTTTTTTAATGATGAAAAGTTTAACACACAACTTATTAATGTTGAAACAGGTACGTTGAGAAATGCTTTTTCTGAAGGAGAAAGTTTACAAATGGTTAAAGAGCGTTTAAAAACACCTATTGCTATAGAAAAATCTGTGTTAGTTACTAAAGAATCTGTAAATGCCCATCATGAATATAGAGGCAAACCTTTACCTGCCTATGCTTTTGTGCTAGATCACAGTACAAAAACAACCATTTATGTGGCCAAAGAATTAGGTCAAATAACCAGTGTTAGAAATAATAACTGGAGACGTTTTGACTTTTTATGGATGTTGCATGTTATGGATTACAGTACACGAGACCATATAACCAACTGGGTATTGCGCATATTTTCGGCCTTTGGTATTTTAACCATTTTTTCAGGTTTCTTTTTGTTTTATATAACCTCTCCAACGGTTAGAAAAATTAAAAAGAAATCAAAAAAATAGAATTTCAGGTTTTTTGATTTTATGGTATGTTTATTGTTGCAAGGCTTACAATATATTGAGTATATTTACTTTTAAATTAGGGTTGTAAAAATGATATTTAAGCCACTTTCTCTGCGAATCCGTATATTTTTATCAATGATTTTGTTGATATTATTGGCTTCGGTATTAATTGCAGCTGTAACCATTTATCAATACAAAGAACAAACCGATGATTACAACCAAGGAAGACTTGCCAGAAAAGAAGAATCTGTAAAGTCGGCCATTAATTATTGGTTAAAAAGCGGAACTTCATTTCCGTTAGAAGAAAAAAACCTTCCACATATTTTCAAAGATAAGATTTATGAAATCTCTGATATTGAAAATTTAGAAATTAACATTTACTTTTTAGATGGGAATCTTGCTAAAAGTTCTCACTCCGGGTTTGTAAAAAGTGATGCACCCTTGGTGTTACCCGATACCTTATTAAAAAATATTGGGCGAACCATTGAACATAGAATTGTTGATACAAAAGTTGTTGAAAACAAAAGCTTTCAATCTTCCTATTCATATATTCACGACCATAAATTTAAGCCCATAGGTATTGTAAATTTACAATATTATCAAGATAATTCTGAAAGGGATAAAGAGTTAGAAGAATTTTTGTATAGATTGGCTATGGTGTATATTGTTATGTTTGCTTTAGCAATATTACTCGCTTATTTTATTTCAAGTTACATAACCCGCTCCATAAAAGCGGTATCCGATAAAATAAGTCATACACGTTTAAATGAACGCAATGAAAAAATTATATTGAAAGATGCAAGTTCTGAAATATATACGCTGGTAAACGCATATAATGAAATGATTGATGAGCTGGAAGAAAGTGCGGTAAAATTAGCTCAAAGCGAACGGGAACATGCTTGGCGTGAAATGGCAAAGCAGGTAGCACATGAAATTAAAAACCCACTAACACCAATGCGTTTAACGGTACAAAGCTTTCAAAGAAAATTTGATGTTACCGATCCTAATATAAGTGAAAAAATTAATGAGTTCAGCAAAACGCTTATTCATCAAATTGATACAATGAGTTCTATAGCTTCGGCCTTTTCAAATTTTGCAAAAATGCCAACTCAAAAAAAAGAAGAACTTAATGTTGTAGAGGTTATTAAGCATGCACTTGATATTTTTACCGAAGATTATATTACTTACCATGTGAGCAAAGAAACAATTATAGCAAGGTTAGACAAAACCCAACTTATAAGGATAGTTACCAATTTGGTAAAAAACGCAATTCAAGCTCTTGAAGAAATTGAAATTAGGAAAATTGAAGTTTCTGTAAAAGAGCAAAACAATAACGTAATTATAAATGTTGCCGATAATGGGAAAGGAATTGCTGATGAAGATAAACGTATGGTGTTTGAACCCAAATTTACCACCAAATCAAGTGGTATGGGGTTGGGGCTTCCAATGATAAGAAATATTGTAAAAGCCTATGACGGCTCAATAAATTTTTCAACACAAAAAAACAAGGGAACCGTTTTTACGGTTACTTTGCCAAAATCTTAATTATATGGAATTTCAAAATATTTTAGTTAACCAAAAAGAAAAGATTGCTACAATAACAATTAACAGGCCTTCAAAATTAAATGCTTTAAACAAAGCTACCATTAACGAATTGAATGCCGCTTTTAACCAATTAGATAATGATACAGGTGTACGAGCTATAATTATAACCGGAAGCGGTGAAAAAGCGTTTGTGGCCGGTGCCGATATTTCTGAATTTGCAAATTTTAATGTTGAGCAAGGAACAGAATTGGCACGAAAAGGTCAGGAAATACTTTTTGATTTCGTACAAAATTTAAGCACCCCGGTTATTGCTGCTATTAACGGTTTTGCTTTGGGAGGAGGTTTAGAATTGGCTATGGCTGCTCATTTTAGAGTGGCAAGTACCAATGCTAAAATGGGATTGCCCGAGGTTTCTTTAGGGGTAATTCCCGGTTATGGAGGTACTCAAAGATTACCTCAATTAGTAGGTAAAGGAAAGGCAATGGAATTGATTATGACTGCATCAATGATGACTGCTGAAGAAGCGAAAACCTACGGTTTGGTAAATTATGTGGTTGAACAAAGTGAATTGTTGCCATTATGTGAAAAACTAGCCAAAAAAATAGTAGCTAATTCTTCATCTGCAATTTCAGCGGCTATAAAATCTGTAAATGCAAATTATACCAATTGTGTGAATGGTTTTGGTGTTGAGATAGAAAATTTTGGATTGAGTTTTAATACTAATGATTTTAAAGAAGGTACCACAGCTTTTTTAGAAAAACGGAAGCCAAATTTTGATTGAAATTTTAAGGTTAACTTATAAATTCCCTTCCCACTCGTTATAAAACTGTTTTAAAAAATGCTCCATATATTGATGCCTTTTTATGGCGAGTTTTTTTCCGGTTTTTGTATTCATTTTATCTTTTAACAACAATAATTTTTCATAAAAATGATTGATTGTTGGTGCGTTGGATTTTTTATAGGCTTCTTTTGATAAATTTAAATTTGGTTTTATTTCAGGATGGTACAATGGTCTGTTTTTAAAACCTCCATAATTAAAACAACGTGCAATGCCAATGGCCCCTATAGCGTCTAGCCTGTCGGCATCTTGTATCACATCAAGTTCGGGTGATTTGAACTCCTGTTCGAAATTACCGCCTTTAAAGGATACATGTTTAATAATTTGCTCAATATGAAAAATTACCGATTCTTCCACATTCACTTTTGTTAAAAATTGGCGTGCCATTTTAGGGCCAATGGTTTCATCACCATCATAAAATTTTGAATCGGCAATATCGTGTAACAAAGCGCCTATTTCAACCACAAACAAATTTACAGATTCATTTTTTGCTATAAGTTTTGCATTTTTCCAAACACGCTCTATATGAAACCAATCATGGCCTCCTTCGGCATTTTTTAGTGTGTTTTTAACAAAGGTTTTGGTATGTTCAATTATTTGTTGTGAATGATTCATCAGATAAAAATAAAAAATCCGTCAAATAAAAGACGGATTTTAAAAAAGGAATATTCAAAAAATATTAACAATATTCTTCATAAGCTGCAGCTAAATTGGCTGCAATTGCTTCAGCAGGCCTTCCTTCAATATGGTGGCGCTCCAACATATGCACTAAGGCACCATCTTTAAATAAGGCAATTGCCGGTGAAGATGGAGGGAAAGGTATCATATACTCTCTAGCTTTATTGGTTGCTTCGCCGTCAACCCCTGCAAAAACAGTAACTAAATGGTTTGGTGTTTTGTCAAATTCTAATGAGTTTATAGCACCGGGACGAGCAGTACCGGCAGCACAACCACAAACCGAATTTACCATAACCAATGTAGTGCCTTCTTTATTGATTGCTGCATCAACTTCTTCTGTTGTATGTAATGATGTAAAACCTGCTTGCTCTAATTCTTGTTGCATTGGTCTTACTAATTCTGGTGGATACATAGTTTTATTTTTTTGTTAGACGTATTTTTAAGGTGCAAATATAAGCTAATAAAAATACATTATTTTATTTGTGATTTTTTTGAGACAAAAGTTTATATTTTTTTTAACAACTGTAACATTTGTAATAACTTTTCACACAAACTAATAATGTATATTTGACAACAAGATAAAATTATGGGAAATTTTGTGAAATGGCTTGGAGCCGGGTTGGGATTTACTTTAGGTGGGCCTATTGGTAGTGTTTTGGGATATGTAGTTGGTAGTTTCATTGATGGGTTTTCTAAAGAAGATGTTGAGCGTGTTAAAAATTATCGAGCAGCAAGTGCCAGCACTCAATCTGGAGATTTTGAAATTAGTTTGTTGTTATTAGCTGCTGTTGTGATAAAAGCCGATGGCAAAATTGATAAACGTGAATTGCTCTATGTCCGAACACATTTTAGAAATATGTATGGCGAAGAAAGAGCAAATCATGCCTTTAAATTATTTAGTGGGTTTATCAAAAATAACAGGGTGTCAACTCGTCAAATTTGTACTCAAATTCGTCAAAATTTAACCCATGCATCTCGCTTGCAACTTGTACATTTTTTGTTTGGTATTGCAGGAGCCGATGGTTTTGTTACTGATTCGGAAGTGCAATCTATTAAAACAATTGCAGGGTATTTATATGTAAATCAATACGATTTTGAATCGATTAAGGCAATGTTTTACGATAGTACAGATAGTGCCTACCGTATTTTAGAAATTGATAAAAGTGCCGGTAATGATATAGTAAAAAAAGCCTACCGAAAAATGGTTAAAAAATACCATCCCGATAAATTGCAGCATTTAGGTGAAGAACATGTAAAGGGTGCTGAAGAAAAATTCAGAAAAGTTCAAAAAGCCTATGAACAAATACAAAAAGAAAGGGGAATGTAAGAAATTACTTCTTAAAACGACAGAAAATATATAAATTCATTGTATTCTTACATTTAGAATTAATTTTCAGATAATTATTTTCTGAATTGTAAAGGTTTGTTATTAGGGTTGTTATACTAAATAAAACGAATTTATTTGTAATTTTTAAAATTGTTGATTTTTATTGAATTAGTTGTTTGAGGCTTTTTAATTATTACAAGTTAATTTTTAGTATGGCAGCCTTTTCCTATTCCGTTATTTTTAGTTATTTTTTATCAAATCGTATTAATTGAGGTTGTTTGTTGTGTATCAAATAATTAAACAATTTTGTGCTGCTCGATTTACAATTTGTCGCATTCCTTTTTTATATAGGATATCTTAGTAATTTTTGCTATTTATAAAACGATATTTTCAATAAAATATGTAATTTCGCAAACTAATTGAATTATAGGTGAAAAAATGACAAAGAAATTTAGAGAATATAAGGGTTTGAACCTCACTAAAGTAGCACAGGAAACTTTAGCGTTTTGGGAAGAAGAAAATATTTTCGAAAAAAGTATAACTACCAGAGATGAAAATAAGCCATTTGTGTTTTTTGAAGGACCTCCTTCTGCTAATGGATTACCGGGTATTCATCATGTTATGGCTCGTGCCATAAAAGATATTTTTTGTCGTTATAAAACATTAAAAGGATTTCAAGTTAAAAGAAAAGCCGGATGGGATACGCATGGATTACCAATTGAACTTGGAGTTGAAAAAGAACTAGGAATTACAAAAGAAGATATAGGTAAAAGAATTACCATTGAACAATATAACGAAGCTTGTAAAAAAGCGGTTATGCGTTATACGGATGTTTGGGAAGATTTAACCAGGCAAATGGGGCATTGGGTAGATATGGATGATCCTTATATTACCTACAAACCAAAGTATATGGAAACCGTTTGGTGGTTGTTAGCGCAACTTTACAAAAAGGAACTTATATACAAGGGGTATACAATTCAGCCTTATTCACCAAAAGCAGGTACAGGTTTAAGTTCTCATGAATTAAACCAACCGGGAACTTACCAAGATATTACCGATACTACTGTTGTAGCACAATTTAAAGCAATTAAAAACACCTTACCAAAATCTTTGGAAACTATAGAAGGTAATGTTTACTTTTTAGCTTGGACAACAACACCTTGGACATTACCGTCTAACACTGCATTAACAGTAGGTAAAAAAATAGATTATGTAGCAGTAAAATCGTTCAATCAGTATACTTTTGAACCTATTAACGTTATACTGGCAAAATCGTTGGTTGCTAAGCAGTTTTCAAAAAAATATGTAGCTGTTGAAAATGAAACGGACTTGTCAAATTATAGTGAGAGCGACAAAAAAATTCCATATTTCATTTTAAAAGAATTTAAAGGCAATGAGCTGTTAGAAGCTAGGTACGAACAGTTATTGCCTTATGCATTACCCTACCAAAATCCTGAAAATGCATTTAGAGTAATTGCAGGTGATTTTGTAACTACCGAAGATGGTACGGGTATAGTGCATACAGCGCCTACATTTGGTGCTGATGATGCTATGGTAGCAAAACAAGCCAAACCAGAGGTGCCACCAATGTTGGTATTAGACGATAATGAAAATCCTGTTCCATTAGTGAACTTTCAAGGTAAGTTTACGAAACATATGGGTGAGTTTGGTGGTAAATATGTGAAAAATGAATATTATAATGAAGGTGAAGCTCCGGAAAGACCTGTTGATGTTGAATTAGCTATAAAATTAAAAGAAGAGAATAAGGCATTTCACGTTGAAAAATACCGTCACAGTTATCCACACTGCTGGAGAACCGATAAACCTATTTTGTATTATCCGTTAGATTCTTGGTTTATAAAAGTGACCGATAAACGCGAAGAAATGTTTGCTTTAAATAATACCATTAACTGGAAACCTAGATCTACCGGAGAAGGACGTTTTGGTAATTGGCTAAAAAATGCAAATGACTGGAATTTATCGCGTTCAAGATATTGGGGAATACCTTTGCCAATTTGGAGAACGGAAGATGGGTTGGAAGAAAAAATCATTGGTTCTGTTGAAGCGTTAAAAAAGGAGATGCAAAAAGCAGTTACTGCAGGATTTATGGAGGCAGATATTTTTGCTGATTTTGAGGTTGGTAATATGAGCGAAGAAAACTATGATAAAATAGATCTTCATAAAAATGTGGTTGATGCTATAATCTTAGTGTCTGATTCAGGTAAACCTATGAAACGTGAAGCCGATTTAATTGATGTTTGGTTCGATTCAGGTTCTATGCCTTATGCACAGTGGCATTACCCTTTTGAAAATAAAGAGTTGATTGACGAAAAGAAATTTTATCCGGCAGATTTTATTGCTGAAGGTGTTGACCAAACTCGTGGTTGGTTTTATACCTTGCATGCCATTGGCACTATGGTGTTTGACTCTGTAGCTTATAAAAATGTAGTTTCCAATGGGTTGGTATTGGATAAGGATGGTAAAAAAATGTCCAAACGTTTAGGAAATGCCGTTGACCCGTTTGAAACTATGGATACGTATGGTGCCGATGCCACACGGTGGTATATGATAGCAAATGCCAATCCGTGGGATAATTTAAAGTTTGATATTGAAGGTGTTGATGAGGTTAGGAGAAAATTCTTTGGGACTTTGTATAATACCTATTCATTCTTTTCACTTTATGCCAATCTCGATAATTTTAATTACTCAGAAGCCGACATTCCAATTGAAAAAAGATCAGAAATTGACCGTTGGATATTATCTGAATTGAATACATTGGTAAAAAATGTCGACAACTTTTACGATGATTATGAACCAACAAAAGCAGCCAGAGCTATACAAAATTTTGTGACTGAAAATTTAAGTAATTGGTTTGTAAGATTAAGCAGAAGACGTTTTTGGAAAGGAGATTATGGGCAAGACAAAATTTCGGCTTATCAAACCTTATACACCTGTATGTTAACAGTTGCAAAGTTGGGGGCGCCAATAGCACCATTCTTTATGGATAATTTATATCGAGATTTAACCGCTGTTACCAACAAAGAAAGGTTTGAATCGGTACATTTGGCAACCTTTCCGGTGTATAATAATAGTTTGGTTGACAGTAAGTTGGAACATAAAATGCAACAAGCTCAAAAAATATCATCTATGGTTTTATCGTTACGTAAAAAGGAGATGATTAAAGTTCGCCAACCATTACAACGCGTTATGATTCCGGTTTTAAATAAAGAAGACCGTGAGGAAATATTAGCCGTTGAAAACCTGATAAAATCGGAAGTAAATGTTAAAGAAATCGACTTAATTGATGATGCTTCCGGGATACTGGTTAAAACAATCAAACCTAATTTTAAAGTGTTAGGGCCTAAATTTGGTAAGGATATGAAATTAGTTTCACAAGCCATCCAAAAATTTACTCAGGATCAAATAAATGAAATTGAAAAACAGGGAGAAATTTCTTTAAAAATAGGTGAAAATATTGTAAATTTAACGCTCTCTGAAGTGGAGATAGCATCACAAGATATTGAAGGTTGGCTGGTTGCAAACCACGGAGGACTTACAGTAGCTTTAGATGTAACCATAACTGATAATTTGCGTAAAGAGGGGAATGCAAGAGAATTAGTAAACAGGGTTCAAAATTTACGTAAAGAAACAGGCTTGGATGTAACCGATAAAATAAAATTAATTATTCAAAAAAACGACATTTTAGAAAAATCTGTTGAAGCAAATGAAAACTATATAAAAACTGAAACCCTAACTAACGAATTGGTTTTTGAAGAAAAAGTTGAAAGAGGAATAGATATTGCTTTTGATGATGTAAATACTAAAATATTAATTGAAAAAATGTGAGCTTATGAACGAAAATAACAGATACTCCGACAAAGACTTAGCTGAATTTAAAGAGATTATTTTAAATAAAATTAAGCACGCTAAAGAAGATTTAGCTCTGTTGCAAAGTACGTTTAAAAACGACAGTAACAATGGCACGGATGACACTTCGCCTACGTTTAAGGCATTTGAAGAAGGCTCAGAAACTATGTCGAAAGAAGCCAATGTTCAATTGGCAATTCGTCAGGAAAAATTTATTAGAGATCTTAAAAATGCATTAATGCGTATTGAGAATAAAACGTATGGAGTTTGTCGTGTAACAGGTAAACTTATTCAAAAAGAACGCCTAAAATTAGTTCCACATGCCACTCTTAGCATTGAGGCTAAAAGAATGCAAAAGTAAATTATAAATTATTACTAATTTGAAGCTTCCTTAATTTAGGGAGCTTCATTTTTATAACCAAATTCATGTCAAAAAAATTAATAAAAGCCATAATTTTAATTGTTATAATTCTAATTGTAGATCAGTTAAGCAAAATTTACATAAAAACGAATTTTTTATATGGTGAAGAAGTGGTTGTTTTTGATTGGTTTCGCATTCATTTTATAGAAAATAACGGTATGGCTTGGGGAGCTGAATTTGGAGGAAGAACAGGTAAATTGTTTTTAACAATCTTTAGATTATTTGCAATAACCGGTATAGGGTATTGGTTGTATCAATCAATTAAAAAAAATGCCCATAACGTTTTAATTATTGCCATTTCGTTAATTTTTGCAGGCGCTTTTGGAAATATAATCGACTCAGTTTTTTACGGTATTATTTTCAATACTCCAATAAATGAAACGGCCACATTATTTGCCGAACAACCTTATGGAGAACTCTTTTACGGCAAAGTTGTTGACATGTTGTATTTCCCTATTTGGAGTGGCAACTTGCCAGAATGGCTACCTTTTGTTGGCGGAAAACCTTTTACTTTTTTCAATGCTATTTTTAATATTGCCGATACTGCCATTTCAACCGGTGTAGGATTGTTAATTGTATTTAATAAAAAAGCATTTCCAAAAAATTCGTAAAATTTAAGTAAAATCATAATTTTGATGAACTTGAAGTTGTACAATTTTTGTACCTAAAACTTTGTGGTTACTTTTGCATTTATGATTATTACCGATACCCATGCCCATTTATACAGTGAACAATTTGATGCAGACAGAAGTCAAATGATGCAAAGAGCTTTCAATGCCGGTGTATCTCGATTTTTTGTTCCTGCAATTGATTCTACCTATTTTGATGCTATGTTAAATTTAAAAAAACAATATCCGGAGAATGTTTTTTTAATGATGGGGCTACATCCTACTCATGTAAAAGAAAACTTTGAAGATGAGTTAGAATTTGTGCATTATTGGCTGAACAAGCAAAAATTTTATGCCGTGGGTGAAATTGGGATTGATTTGTACTGGGATAAAACGTTTTTAAAACAGCAGCAATCAGCTTTTAAAACCCAAATAAACTGGGCGAAAGAGAAAAAATTACCCATTGTAATTCATTGCAGAGATGCTTTTGATGAAATATTTGAAGTGTTGGACGAGGTGAATGACGAATATTTACGAGGAATTTTCCACTGTTTTACAGGGAATTTAGAACAAGCCAAACAAGCTGTTTCTTATAATATGAAATTAGGAATTGGTGGCGTGGTAACTTTTAAAAATGGCAAAATAGATAAATTTTTGAATGAAATTTCTATTGAAAACATTGTTTTGGAAACCGATGCGCCATATTTGGCTCCTGTGCCTTATCGCGGAAAAAGAAATGAAAGTAGTTATATTGTAAATGTGTTGGATAAATTGGCTAATATTTATAACTTAACTCCCACTGAAATAGCTGGTATAACAACTAACAATTCGAAAGAAGTATTTGGAATCTAATCAAATTGCATATTATAAAACGCCCATAGGTACTGCTAAAATTACTGGCAATTCAAAAGGTATTTCAGAAGTTACCGTTATTGAAGAGGTTTTTGAAACTTCAACTAAAATTCCGGAAACATTAATAGAATGCGTGCAGCAGTTAGACGAATACTTTAAGGGTGAAAGAAAAATATTTAATTTAAAACTAAATCCGCAGGGAACACTATTTCAAAAACGTGTTTGGAGCGAATTGTTACAAGTTCCTTATGGATGTACCCGCACATACTTAGAACAATCTGAAATATTAGGAGATGTTAAGGCCATTAGAGCGGTAGCTTCAGCTAATGGTAAAAACCCCATATGGATTATTATTCCTTGCCATAGAATTATTGGAAGTAATGGTTCGCTCACCGGTTACGCAGGTGGTTTATGGAGAAAAAAATGGTTGTTGGAACATGAAAATCCACCTTCACAACAAACTTTGTTTTAGCGTTAAAATAAAGCCCTAAAATTTATAAATGAAAAAAGGAATCTATATACTTATACTTGTATTTTGCAAGGCTGGTTATGGACAACTAACATCACCTAATTTTCATGTTAAAACATTTGAAGTTTTAAATGATACCGTACAAATTGATTCTATAAGTATCAGTCCGTTAAATTTTAAAGTTTTTACTTTAGAAAACATAGAAGTTGATACGTTACATTATAAGGTTGACTTCACTAAAGCACAGCTTATTTTTAATAAAAACTATTCTAATAATTTCAAATCGGTAAAAATTCAATATACTACCTATCCAAGTTTTTTAACCCAAAAATATTTTAAACTCAATCCAAATTTAATAATTCCATCAGCAACTAATACAGGAACGCTTTACAGTTTAACAACTAATAAAAATAAACAACAATTCAGGCCTTTTGATGGATTAAATACTGCCGGTATTTTTACACGTGGCCTTACCGTAGGAAACAATCAAAATGCTGTAATTAATTCTACTTTAGATTTACAATTGGAAGGTAAAATATCAAGTAAAGTTACCTTGCGAGGCTCTATTATTGATACCAATTTACCTGTACAAGAGAATGGAAATACCTATGAACTGGACGAATTTGACAGGGTTTTTATCGAAATGTTTAGCGATAATTGGAGTATAAATGCCGGAGATATTTATTTTAATAATACTGATACCAGGTATTTAAAAATATATAATAAAAAGGTTTCCGGTATGGCGGTTGACGTTAATTTTAAAAACAAAAAAGGTCAATTTAATATACATACTTCGGGAGCTGTAGTTGAAGGAAAGTACAAGAAAGTTAATTTTGTGGGAACAGAAGGGAATCAAGGTCCCTACAAACTTTCTGATTATAATGATGAAACCTATATATTGATATTAGAAGGTACCGAAAAAATTTATGTGAATGGCGTACTGCTAAAAAGAGGTGAAAATAACGATTATATAATTGATTATAGTAATGCTGAGGTAACGTTTAACAGCACGTATCCAATTACTGCCGATATGCGTATAAGTGCAGAGTATCAGTTTTCTGAAAGGGTTTATACCCGTTTTACAACATACAATAAAGTGCGTTATTCAACAGATAAATTACAGGTGTCGGGATATTTTTTTAATGAAAGTGACCTCAAAAATCAGCCTTTAAATCAGGATTTGACCCAAGAACAACAACAAATTCTAGTTAATGCCGGAAATGATTTAAATGCAATGAACAGTCCATCTGCGGTTCCTGAAATTTTTTCGGAAGATAAAATTTTGTACAAAAAAATTAATAACGGAATTTTAGAGTTTTTTGAGTACGCCAATACCAATCAGGAAGATTTGTATAATGTAACATTTACTTATGTGGGCGAAAATATGGGTGATTATGTGTTGAAAGATGTTATAGCTATTGGCAAAATTTATGAGTTTGCCGGCGAAAACATGGGTAATTACAATCCGATTGTTCAGTTAACTGCTCCCAAAAAATTGCAAATAGCGGTGTTTAAAGCAGCTTATAGCCCAACTGAAAAAACACAAGTTTATGCCGAAACAGCCATAAGTAATAACGATGAAAATTTATTTTCAAAAATAAATAACTCAGAAAATGATGGTTTGGCAACCAAATTTGGTTTAAATCAAATTGTTTTTGATAAAACTTGGAAACTCAGTACCGAAGTAAATTATGAAAAAATTTCGAAAAATTATAGAAGTGTAGAACGCATTCAAAATATTGAGTTTGACAGAGACTGGAATATCGCTTCTGTTTTTGGCGAGCAGCAACTTTTTAGTTCAATTATTCGATTGCAAAAAGAGAGTGCTGATTTTATAAATTACAGTTTTGAAAATTTGAGATTTAATAATGATTATAGTGGAAATCGACATCAGTTTTTCGGGGCAATTTCAAAAAACAGGGTATTGGTAAATTTCAACGGTAGTTTTCTAAATAATACATCTTTAATAGAAGAAGGTCAATTTATGAGGTATTATGTAAATGCTAATTATAATTTTTCAAAGAGTTGGATAGGAACTTTGTTGAGTGGAGAGAAAAACGAACAAAAAAATTTGAATTCAAATACGTTGTTACCAAAAAGTCATCAATACAAATTGTTTGAAACTTTTTTTGGTGTGGGCGATTCTACTAAAGTATTTGCAAAAATAGGCGCAAATTTCAGGATAACAGACAGTATTCTAAACAACAAACTTTCTCGAGTAAACAACTCCAAAATATATTACTTAAAAACAAATTTAATTCAAGGAAAAAATTCACAATTAAATGCCTATGTTAATTATAGAGCTGTTGATAATGTGAATTTTAAGGATGAAAAATCTTTAAACTCAAAAATAAATTATAATCAGCAATTATTCAAGCAGCTTATAACACTTAATACGGTGTATCAAACCATTTCCGGGACTTTACCGCAACAAGATTATTCATACCTAAAAACAGAACCGGGTCAAGGGTTTTATACGTGGATTGATTATAATAAGAACGGCGAAAAAGAATTGGATGAATTTGAAATTGCGCAATTTTCAGACCAGGCTTCCTATTTAAGAATTATTTTGCCAACCATTAATTATATAGCTACAAATCAAAATAGTTACACACAAAATTTAATAATAAATCCCCAGAGGTGGGTATCAAAAAAAGGTGTTCAAAAATTTCTTTCACGTTTTTATAACCAAACATTTTTGTTTGTTAACAGCAAACAGAAAAAAGAGGCGAAAAAGTTTAATTTAAATCCGTTTGTTAAAAACGGCACAAATGTTTTAGAACTCAACTATAACTTTAATAATACCTTATATTTTAATAAAGGAAAGCAATTTTTATCAGTTAGTTACAATTACTTGCAATCACGTAATAAATCTACAACCACAATTGATGATTTGGATAATTATTTATTAAAACACAGGCTGTTTATAGAACATAAGTTTGGGGATTTTTGGTTGTTGAATATTGAGGCAAGTAATTCGAAAAATGAAACCACTTCAACCAATTTTTTAAATAGAAATTACAAGTTAAAAAATTATGCTTTGGCTCCTAAATTGTATTATAAATATTCAAAACAGATGTATTTTTCTGTGTTCTACGAACTGAAACAAAAAAAGAATACCATCGAAAATTTTGAGTTGTTAAGGTTAAACAAAATTGGTACTGAATTAAGTCTTTCTAGCAATGACAAGTTTTTAATGAAAGCCGATTTTAAAGCATTTACCAATACCTTTACCGGAGTTAGCAATTCACCAACTGCATATGAAATGTTAGAAGGATTTCAACCCGGTAAAAATTATACATGGAGTACGCTTTTACAAAAAAAGATAAACTCATTTTTATATGTAAACCTGAATTATTTAGGTCGTAAAAGCGAGCAATCTATTGCCATACACACCGGTACTGTACAGCTAAAAGCACTTTTTTAAAGAAAATTATAATTTGTTTAATTTATTGGTATTACCTTTGTTATTCATTAAAATTTTAACTATGAAAAAATATATGCTTACGGCAATCTTTCTTATTGCTATTTCCTCTGTTTTTGCTCAAGAAACCAGTTTAAAGCAAAACGAATTAAAAATTAATATGTCTAACTTAATTGGGTTTAAATGGTTGGACTTTGGTTACGAAAGAATTCTTAATGAGGAGTCTTCAATTGGAGTTGGTACACTTATCAGTTTAGACCCAACAATTGATGGAATTGACGAATATAGGACTTTTTCTATTACCCCTTATTATCGTCATTTTTTTTCAAACAAGTATGCTAGCGGTTTTTTCGTTGAAGCTTTTGCAATGCTTCATTCAGGTAAAGAAGAATTTTATTACTATGCTGATTTTCCACCTTATGATACTATCATAACGGAAGAAAAATATACAGATTTGGCTGCGGGAATATCAGTTGGAGGTAAATTTGTAACTAAAAGAGGGTTTATTGCAGAAATTTATGCAGGAATTGGCAGAGATTTATTAGGAAATAGTGACCTTGAAATTGTAGGAAGAGGAGGCGTATCAATTGGTTATAGGTTTCAATAAAAAAATAAAGTTCTTTAAAATACATTGTATTTTAAAGAACTTTTGGTCATAAATTTTAACTTACATTTTCATAAGCCATTTTTCAACAGCAACTTCATTTTTAATGATAGCTTTCACCTCATTAATAGCAATGCGTTTTTGTTCCATGGTATCTCTATGGCGAATGGTTACCGTATTATCAATTAAAGTATCGTGATCAACCGTAATACAAAAAGGTGTGCCGGCAGCATCTTGCCTTCTATATCTTCTACCTACGGCATCTTTTTCATCATAAGAAACAGTAAAGTCCCATTTCAAATCATCAACAATTTTTCTTGCAATTTCAGGCAGTCCATCTTTTTTTACCAATGGTAATACTGCGGCTTTGGTAGGTGCCAATACAGCAGGTAATTTTAAAACGGTTCGTGTAGTTCCATTTTCTAAATTCTCTTCTTGAAGCGCATTTGAAAATACTGCTAAAAACATTCGGTCTAAACCAATTGAAGTTTCAACAACATAAGGAATGTAGCGTTCGTTTATTTCGGGGTCAAAATATTGTAATTTTTTTCCGGAGTATTTTTCATGGCTGGCCAAATCAAAATCGGTTCTGGAATGGATGCCTTCCAATTCTTTAAATCCGAAAGGGAATTTAAACTCAATATCAGCAGCAGCATCGGCATAATGTGCTAATTTTTCATGGTCATGGAAACGGTAATTATCTTCTCCCATACCTAATGATAGATGCCATTTTAAACGCGTTTCTTTCCACTTTTCATACCATTCCTTTTGAGTTCCGGGGCGAACAAAAAACTGCATTTCCATTTGCTCAAATTCACGCATTCTAAAAATAAATTGTCGTGCCACAATTTCATTTCTGAATGCTTTGCCGGTTTGCGCAATACCAAAAGGAATTTTCATACGACCGGTTTTTTGAACATTTAAAAAGTTCACAAAAATACCTTGCGCTGTTTCTGGGCGAAGGTATAAATCCATAGCTGTATCTGCTGATGCTCCCAATTTTGTTCCAAACATTAGGTTGAACTGTTTAACATCAGTCCAGTTTTTTGAGCCGGATACCGGGCAAACAATTCCAAGTTCTTCAATTAAAGCTTTAACATCATCTAAATCTTCATTTTCTAAAGATTTTCCCATTCTGTTTAAAATACCTTCACCCTTTTGTTTGTAACCTAAAACTCTTGGGTTTGTCGCCAAAAATTGTTCTTTATCAAAAGCATCACCAAAACGTTTTTCAGCTTTTTTAACTTCTTTTTCAATTTTAGAATCGAGTTTCCCAACATAATCTTCAATCAGTACATCGGCCCGATATCGTTTTTTAGAGTCTTTATTGTCAATAAGTGGATCGTTAAATGCATCAACATGCCCTGATGCCTTCCAAGTTGTGGGATGCATAAATATGGCGGCATCTATTCCTACAATATTTTCATGCATTTGCACCATTGCCTTCCACCAATAGTCTCTGATATTTTTTTTGAGTTCAACACCGTTTTGGGCATAGTCATAAACTGCGCTTAACCCATCATAAATTTCACTTGATTGGAATACATACCCGTATTCCTTTGCGTGTGAAACTACTTTTTTAAATTGATCTTCTTGATTTGCCATTTTGCAAAAATACTAAAGCTTAAGTTTTTGAGAAAATAAAAAAAGTGGAAATAGCCTAAACTATTTCCACCATTTCACATTAAATAAAATTAACTTGGAGTTACCTATTTACTTTAGAGTGGTTTTGGTTGCTCCTATAAATTTATCTTCAACATATATGTTAACGGCGTATTCGCCTTTTTCAATTAGGTTTCTGTCCACTTCAATTAACGAAATTACATCAACAGCCTGATTTAAATATTCAATAGTAGAAGTATCGCTATATTCCAAATTAATATCGTGAAATAAAGTGATTTCGCCTTTACTGGCAATAGTATTGCCTTTTTTGTCTAACAATTGAATGTATACAATTCGTTCACCTTTTTCGGCAATCTCATTTTTATCAATTGTAAAATTAATTCTAAATGCATCGGTATTTCTTGCTCTATTAGTTTTAACCAATTTACCATTGTTACGTTCGCGCATTGCTAAAATAGTTGCGGCACTTAATTTTAAGGTAGAACCAATTGCAACTTTTTCAGCCAAGGCCTTGTTTTCAATACTTAAAGTATCGTATTGCGCCATTTGATTAGCAATTTTTACATTGGCACTATCTAAATTAACGGTTAACAATTCATTAGCACTAGTTAATGAGTCGGTTAGATAAAACAAACGTTTATTGGTTTCTTCCAGCTTGGCAATTTGCTTTCTGTAACGCCTTATAAGTCCGTAATTAGTAGCTTTTAAGTCCTTTATAGAGTCTCTTAAAAGAATTATTCGGTCTCTTTCCAATGCAAGTTCACCAGACATAGCTGTTTGTTGTGCAATAGCATCTTCATACTTCACAATCATGCTGTCCAAATTTTGCTCAATTTCAAGCTTTTCATCTTCAATAGCATTGGTGAGTTTTTTATGCTCATTATTATTGTATAAAGTGTATGCAATTGCACCCAACAACAGTACTGCTAAAACAATTACAATTGCTTTACTGTTTGATTTTTTGTTTTCTTCCATTTTTTTGTTTTCTTCCATCATTCTTATAGATTATGTTATAATAATTTTAACGCATTTTGCAAAAATAAATTATAATAAAATCACTAAATAATTTTTGAGGTTATTTTTTGGGAATATGTCAATAGCGTCCTAAACGTTTTAAAAATAAGAGGAAAAAGTTAAGTATCTCAAA
>CAYFFC010000022.1:0-36326 GCA_964342295.1 uncultured Lutibacter sp.
GGCTCTTTATTTAATTGTAAATCGGCCGACTCCAATTTTGAAATTAAATCCAAATCCTTTACAATAGCAATAAGGCGCTCCACTCCTTTATTTGCTCTATTTAAATAGTTAAGGCTAATTTTCTTGTCTTTAATGGCGCCATCAGCTAAGGTTAATAGGTAGCCTTGAACAGTAAATAAGGGTGTTTTTAATTCATGCGATACATTACCTAAAAACTCACGCCTATAACCTTCTCTAATGGTTAAATTTTGAATTTGCTGTTGTTTTTTCTCGGCAAACTTTTGAACTTCTCTTGATAATGTAGTCAAATCTGATGTGATAGAAGTTTTCTTTAAGTCGGAATAATCCAAAAGAGAAACGTTTTTGTAAATTTTTTCAATACGCTGATAAATAAATTTTTCCAACCTATATTGGGTAATTAAAAAAGTAATTACAAAAACTGCCAACGTGAAAGTTAAAACAAAAAAAACATTTAGCCAATTGGTAAGAAAAAAATAGCTTATTAAAACAAGTGCTAAGGTTGCAAATGTTGATATATATATGGAAAGCCAAAAAGCAAAAGAATATGTTTTTCTAATCCTCATTTAAAACAAATTTGTAACCGACACCTTTAACTGTTTTAAAGTAATGGTCCCCAATTTTTTCACGTAATTTTCTAATATGGACATCAATAGTTCTTCCTCCAACAATCACTTCTTTTCCCCATACTTTTTCTAAAATATCATCACGTTTAAAAACTTTACCGGGTTTTGAAGTCAATAATGAAAATAATTCAAATTCTTTTCTGGGAAGTGATAATTTTGTGTCGTTTTTTAAAATTACATATTCTTCACGGTCAATTATAAATTCACCAATTTTCTTTTTATCTTCATTTTTTGGAATATCTGAAACGCGCCTCAATAAGGCTTTGATTTTACTAACCAGCAACTTAGGTTTTATAGGCTTTGTTATATAATCATCGGCTCCAACATCAAATCCGGCAACCTGTGAGTAATCTTCACCACGTGCGGTAAAAAAAGTAATTAAAACATGCTCCAAGCCCTTAGTGGCTCTAATTTTTTCACAGGTTTCAATGCCATCCATTTCGGGCATCATAATGTCTAATATTACCAAATGAGGAGTTATTTTTTTGGCAACCTTTATGGCTTCTATTCCGTTTTTAGCCGTATGTACTTTATACCCTTCGTTTTTTAGGTTGTACCCAACAATTTCTAAAATATCCGGTTCATCATCAACTAAAAGAATTTTTATATCTGAATTTTTCATTTTTTTAATGAATAGTATAATTAAATCAACTCAAAAATAAACATATTATCTGTTTTACGAAGTTTTGTAAAGAATGATAACGTTAAGCTAACATTAACCTAATCTTAAAGCAAAGTTAAATAAAGGGTTTTTAAATTTAATTAGTTTTTAGTAAATTTGAATTCAATTGCTAAAAAATTTATATTGTTATGAAAAAGTACTTTTTGTTATTTCTTGTTTTTAGTTTTTCCTCGCTTATTTTCAGTCAAATTTCACCAGGTGATATTATAATTACTGAAATTATGCAAAACCCTGATGCTTCAGACGATGCAAAAGGCGAGTATTTTGAAGTTTACAACACCACTGCCAACACTATTGATTTGCAGGGGTGGGTACTATCAGACCTTGGAACAAATACACATACTATTAACACCTCTGTTTTAGTTGCTGCTTACAGCTATGTTGTATTAGGAAAAAGCACCGATCTTGTTATTAATGGTGGTACTCCTGTGGATTATGCTTATACAAGTTATACCCTTGGAAATACTGATGATGAGGTTGTGTTATCTTTTGATGGTACTGTGATTGATATGGTAGCCTATGATGGAGGGGTAAGTTTTCCAAACCCGGTTGGTGCAAGCATGGAATTAGCGGTACAAGCATATAACAGTGTTGATAATGATATTGGAAAAAATTGGGGTGTAGCTACAACAAGTTTTGGCTCAGGAGATTTTGGAACACCGGGGGCAACTAACGAATTTACCTTATCAGTTGATGAAAATGAAATAGAAATGTTTTCACTGTATCCAAATCCGGTAAAAAACGGAAAAATTCAAATTCATTCAAAATTTAACCTTTTTAAGAATGTACAGATTTTTACTTTAAACGGTAAAGAGGTTTTTAATAAAATCATTGAATTTGATAAGCCAATTGATATTTCTAATTTAACATCCGGGATTTATATATTAAAGGTTAAAGAAGATGACAAAATTGCCACGCGCAAACTAATTATTAACTAAATTTAAAAACAGTTAAACCTTATGTTTTTGATATGAATACCAAATTTAATTTTGAAAATATTTTATTTTTAGATATCGAAACGGTGCCTGAAGAAAAAAATTTCAATCAACTTTCTGAAGAAAAACAACAATTATACGCTACTAAAACAAGTTATCAGCGAAAAGATGATGTTACACCGGAGGAGTTTTATGAAAGAGCGGGAATATGGGCCGAATTTGGGAAAATAGTTTGTATATCAGTAGGGTATTTTACCAATTTCATTGCTACAAACAGAGCTTTTAGAGTAACTTCTTTTTATGGCGATGAGAAGAATATGTTAATTGAATTTAAAAATTTAGTAGACAACTATTTTAACAAACCCGAGCATATATTATGTGCACATAATGGCAAAGAATTTGATTTTCCATATATAGCACGTCGCATGATTATTCATCAAATTACATTGCCCGATAAACTTAATTTATTTGGTAAAAAACCGTGGGAAATTCCTCATTTAGACACTATGGAATTATGGAAATTTGGTGACTACAAGCACTTTACATCATTAAAATTACTTACTTCAATTTTGGGGATACCTTCTCCAAAAGATGATATTGATGGTAGTGAGGTTGGGAAAGTTTATTATCAGGAAAATGATATTAAGAGAATTGTAGCTTATTGTGAAAAAGACACCATTGCTGTTGCCCAATTGTTATTGCGGTTCAATAACGAACCTCTAATTGAGTCAGTTAATATTATTCATGTTTAAGCTTCCAGTTTCAAGGAGAGCTCTAACCAACGTTCTTCTTTTTGTTCAATTTTTAAAGTAAGTTCTTGGAGTTTCATTGCAATTTCGTTTATCTCTTCACCTTTTATATTTCCCGAGTTTAATTGATTTTCTAAGCTAGTTTTATTAGTCTCTAGTAATTCAATTTCTTGCTCTATGGTTTCAAATTCTCTTTTTTCGTTATAGGACAATTTAGATTTAGTTTTGTTTTTACTGCGCGTGTCTGTTTTTTTTATTTCCTGCTTTTCCTTTACCCGATTTGAATCTTCATAAACTCTATAGTCACTATAATTACCCGGAAAATCTTCAACTATGGCATTTCCTTTAAATACAAACAAATGATCTATAATTTTATCCATAAAATATCGGTCGTGCGAAACAACCAATAGGCATCCGGGAAAATCAAGCAGAAAGTTTTCAAGTACATTTAAGGTTACAATATCTAAATCGTTGGTAGGTTCATCTAAAATTAAAAAGTTGGGGTTTTGTATTAACACAGTGCATAAGTACAAACGTTTACGCTCTCCACCACTTAATTTTTCTACAAAATCGTGTTGCCTTTTTCTACTGAATAAAAAACGTTCTAACAATTGTCCTGCCGAAATTTTCCGACCTTTAGTTAAGGGAATGTATTCACCAAATTCTTTAATTACTTCAATTACCTTTTGTTGTGGTTTTGGTTGAATACCTTGTTGGGTGTAATAACCAAATTTTATGGTTTCGCCTACTACTACTTTACCACTGTCAACAGGAATGTTTTGCGTTATTATATTGAGAAACGTAGATTTTCCGGTACCATTTTTTCCAATAATACCAATACGTTCACCACGCTTAAAAACGTAATTGAAATTTTTTAACAACTCCAATTCTCCAAATGTTTTAGAAACATTATGTAATTCTAAAATTTTAGAACCCATGCGTTCCATATTTATTTCGAGTTGAACGGTATGATTTTTTCTTCGTTTATGTGCTTCTTCTTTAATTTTAAAAAAGTCGTCAATTCTCGATTTAGATTTGGTGGTTCTTGCCTTAGGTTGTCTTCGCATCCAGTCCAGTTCTTTTTTAAACAGGTTTTTTGCTTTTTCTATACTGGCTTGCTCTTGAGTAATTCGCTCTTCTTTTTTCACTAAAAAATACGAATAATTTCCTTTATAGGTATATAAATTTCCTTGGTCTAATTCAACAATTTCGTTACAAACACGTTCTAAAAAATAACGGTCATGGGTAACCATAAATAAGGTGATATTTTCTTTTTGAAAATAGTTTTCAAGCCATTCAATCATTTCTAAATCTAAATGATTGGTAGGTTCATCTAAAATTAGCAAATCGGGTTTGTGAATTAATAGTACAGCCAGAGCCAACCGTTTGCGTTGACCACCGGACAATGTAGCCACTTTTTGTGCAAGATTGTTTAATTTTAATTTATATAAAATTTGTTTGTATTGGGTTTCAAAATCCCATGCGTTATGCTGTTCCATCTGCTCAAATGCTTGTTGATAAGTCAGTTCATCGTCAGGATTTTTTAAAGCATTTTCATAGGTTTCAATAATTTTTAAAGTTTCGTTATCCGAATTAAAAATGGTTTGTTCAATGCTTAAATTAATATCAAGGTTTTCTTCTTGAGATAAGTAAGCAATTTTTAATCCTTTTCGGGTAATTACTTGCCCGGTATCAGGGTTATCAACACCTGCTATTATGGAAAGCATGGAAGTTTTACCGGTTCCGTTTTTGGCAATAAAAGCAATTTTTTGATCTTTATTTATACCAAAAGAAATGTTGTTAAACAATTCGAGCTCTCCGTACGATTTAGAGATATTTTCAACCGATAAATAATTCATTCATTAAAAATTTTGACAAAGCTACACAAAAATAATAAGGGTAATTTATGATTAAGTTGTTTTGCACGGCAATATTTCTTTTCTTTATTAAGAATTATAGAGCCTTAACGTGGAAACTATTTTAAAAATAAAAAATCTATCTGTTACGTTTGATAATACCAATCAACCTGCCGTAAAAAACAGTTCATTTAGTATAGAAAAAAGTGAAATATTAGGAATCGTAGGTGAATCGGGCAGCGGAAAATCGGTTACTTCATTAGCCTTACTTGGGTTGTTGCCCAAAAATAGTAAAATAAAAGGTGAAGTGGTTTTTGAAGGAAAAAATATCATTGAACTAAATCGGCAGGAACTTCAAAAAATTAGAGGGAATAAAATTTCTATGATATTTCAGGAACCCATGAGTTCTTTAAACCCAAGTTTAACCTGTGGTTACCAGGTTCAGGAAATGTTACTTCAGCACACCTCTTTAACAAAAAAAGAATCTAAAAATGAGGTGATTCGTTTGTTTGAAAAAGTAAAGTTACCTAGGCCAAAAACAATTTTCAACCAATATCCTCATCAGCTTTCAGGAGGCCAAAAACAACGCGTAATGATCGCTATGGCCATTGCTTGTAAACCTGATATTTTAATTGCTGATGAACCTACAACAGCTCTGGATGTTACAGTTCAAAAAGAAATTATTATACTATTAAAAGAATTGCAGCAAGAAACCAATATGAGTATTATTTTTATTAGCCATGATTTGGAATTGGTTTCTGAAATTGCACAAAACATTTTGGTAATGTACCAAGGTGAAATTATTGAAAAAGGTACTGCCAAAAACATCTTTAAAAACCCAAAAAAAAATTACACAAAAGCGCTAATAAAATCAAAACCTTCGTTAACAAAACGACTCAAAATATTGCCAACGGTTCAAGATTTTATTTCTAAAAATGTAAAAGAAGAAGTTATTACAAAACAACAGCGTAAACAAAAACTTGATGAATTATACAGCAAACCAGCTTTGCTGGAAATTAAAAATTTAGCTACTTATTTCGGCACGGATGGGTTTTCTATTTTCACAAAAAAAACAATTGTAAAAGCCGTAGATAATGTTTCTTTTAAACTGTTTGAAGGTGAAACTTTGGGGCTTGTTGGTGAGTCTGGTTGTGGTAAAACAACGTTAGGAAGAACAATATTACATCTTGAAGAAGCAACTGCGGGCAGCATATTTTATAAACAACGCGATGTTACAAACCTTTCAAAAAAAGATTTACGAAATTTTAGAAGAGAAGTACAAATTATTTTTCAAGACCCTTTTTCATCTCTAAACCCTAGAATTCCAATAGGAAAAGCCATCATAGAACCTATGAAGGTTTTTGGAATACTAGGTTCATATTCGGAGCGAAAAAAGTACGTAGAAGATTTACTTATAAAAGTAGGGCTTACTCCTGAACATTTTAACCGCTACCCTCATGAATTTTCCGGTGGACAACGCCAGCGTATTGGAATTGCACGTACCATAGCCTTAAAACCTAAACTTATTATTTGCGATGAATCTGTTTCGGCATTAGATGTCTCAGTACAGGCACAGGTGTTAAATTTACTCAATAAATTAAAGGGTGATTTTGGATTTACTTATATATTTATTTCACATGATTTGGCGGTTGTAAAATTTATGGCAGACCAGTTGGTGGTAATGAACAAAGGAAAGATTGAAGAAATAGGAGATGCCGATGCTATTTATGAAGCACCAAAAACAGAGTATACAAAAAAATTAATTGATGCCATACCCAAAGGCATATAAAATGCGTGCTTTTAGTTGTATATTGCAGGCATAAATGAACAGGCGAGTTGGGCATATTGTTTTAGTAGCTTTGATAGCGTTTTATTGCATTAAAATTAATGCGCAAAATGTTACTATTGCCGAGGAAAACAATCTTAAATTTCAGCGCCATTTTTTTGAAGCATTAAAACAAAAAGCGATAAAAAATTACAGCATAGCTATAGAAAATTTAGAGCAATGTTATCAAATAGACTCGTTAAATACGGCTGTTTATTTTGAACTTTCAAAAAACTATTTGTTGTTAGATAAGTATTTTGAATCGCTTTTGTTTATTGATAAAGCCCTTCAAAACGATTCTTTAAATATTCATTTATTGCAACATAAATCGCACATTTATAAAAAACAACAAAATTTTGAAGCTGCCATTGAGGTACAAAAGCAATTAGTAACATTAAAGCCTGTTTTAGCCGATGAGTTGGTTTTGTTGTATTTGCAAAATGGAGCGTTTTCAGAAGCAAAAAAGCAGATAGCGCTTATTGAAAAGAATGCCTTAACTACCAGAAGAATAAAAGGTTTTAAAAGTTTTATAAATACGAGGTTGCAAACTACAAAAAAGCCTGATAGTTCTATTAGTAACCCTTCAAATAACACAAGTATTGATGCATTGAAACAACAGTTTAAAAAAACAAGTGATTTCAATTTGTTAAAGCAATTATTAGTTAAAGAGGCCTCACAAAATTTGTTCGATTTGTTGTATACCGACAGTAAGGAAGCCTTGGAGTTATTTCCGGCACAACCGTTTATTTACAAAATGCAGGCATTGGCATTAAATAAATTAGGAAAATATTCCGATGCAATTGACGTTTTAACAATTGGCATTGATTTTGTAATAGATAATATAAAAATGGAAGTCGATTTTTATGAACAATATGTTATTAGTTATCAAGGATTGAATAATAAAGAGCAGGCAGAAAAATTCAAACTAAAAGCGGCAAAACTTAGAAAGGAAATTTAAATGATGCGATATATTAAAATTATAGTGTTACTGTTATTGGTTACAACAGCCTGTAAGACAAATAAAACCATTTCTGAGGCAAGTGTTGAGAAAATACCGACTAAAAAAATTATTAGCAATTATTACCATAATAATTTTAATCAAAAAACTATAAATGCGCGTTTAAGTGCTAAGTATAATGGTAGTAAAGCAGCTGCCACTATTAGTATAAAACTGCGCCTTGAAAAAGATAAAACTATATGGATGAGTGCTACCAAACTAGGTATACCACTTGCAAAAGTTAAAATTACACCAAACAGGGTTACTTATTATGAAAAGTTGCAAAAAACGTATTTTGATGGCGATTTTACCCTTCTTAGCAATTGGCTGGGTACCGAATTAGATTATGAAAAAGTGCAGAATATTTTATTGGGACAGGCAGTTTTAAATTTAAGAAAGGGCAGATATGTTTCATCAGTTGATAATAAGAAATATAAAATTTCTCCCAAAAAAAATAAGGATTTGTATGGCATATTATTTTTTCTAAATCCCTCAAATTTTAAGTTAAGTAAGCAAGAAATTAGGAATACAAAAAATAAACAACTATTCACAGTTTCGTATCCAAAATATAAAAACATTAATGGGGAGCAATTTCCGGAAAATATACAGATTAGAGCTATTGATAATAAAAATTTAACAACCATACAAATACAATATAAGTCGGTTGAATTTAATCAGAATCTTTCTTTTCCATTCGCAATTCCTAAAGGTTATAAAGAAATTAGTTTAAAGTAATGCATTTTAAAAAATACACCATTCTACTATTTTTTTGTTGCTGTTTAATAAGTTTGAGCAACCGGGCTCAAAAAAGTAAAAAGCAGCGCTTGGAGGCACGGCGAACCCAAATTCAAAAAGATATAATTTATATTAATGCCTTACTTTCTAATACCAAAAGAAAAGAAAAAAATTTATTGAACGATGTAAAAGATTTAAACGATAAAATTAAAAAAAGAGCTGAGTTAATAAACATAATTTCAAGTGAAACTAAGGAATTGGGTAATGAAATTTACTTAAATCAATTGGAAATAAATCAAAAAAAACGAGATTTAGAACAGTTGAAAAATGATTATGCCGAAATGATTTATAAATCATACAAAAGCAAATCACAAAATAGCCGATTAATGTTTTTATTATCTTCTAACAATTTTTTTCAGGCCTATAAGAGGTTTCAATATATGAAGCAATACACCCGGTTTAGAAAAAAACAAGGCGAATCCATTTTTCTTAAAACAGCTGAATTGCAATTATTTGTTGATTCATTAAAAGTAAAAAAACAAGATAAAGATAATTTACTTAAAACAAAACAAGAAGAACAACAAAAAATAGAGAAAGAAAAAGGAAATCAGCAGGCTTTACTTGCACAGGTAAAAAAGAAAGAGCGTAAGTATAAAAAGCAAATTCAGCAATTTCAAAAAGAAGAAAGAAGAATTGATGCCCAAATTCAAAATATTATAAGGGCAGCCATTGCGGCGTCTAATAAAAAAGCAGGTACGGGTTCAAGTTCATCAGCTACTTTTAGTTTAACCGCTGAAGCTAAAGAACTGGCTTCAAAGTTCACAGCTAACCGAGGCAAATTGCCATGGCCTGTTTTAAAAGGGTATGTGTCAACCTATTATGGAAAACAGCCGCATCCTATTGTAAAAACTGCTACCATTCAAAGTAATGGAGTACGTATTACTACAAATAACGGTAGCAAAGCACGTGCTGTTTTTGATGGTACCGTTTTAGCTATTCAAGTAATGTCCGGTAATAAAAAAGCCGTTTTAATTCAGCATGGAAATTACATTACCGTTTACAAAAATTTGGAACAGGTATTTGTTAAAAAGGGAGATAACGTTACTACAAAACAAGAAATAGGAACCATTTTTACCGATAAAATTACAGGTAAAACCATTTTAGGTTTTGTATTATCAAAAAATGCAGATACAGAAAACCCGAGAAATTGGATTTACCGTATGTAAAGTATAATTTATGAAAGAAATAATGCTTTTAATTCCGTAGCATTTTCAGGTTTCAATTTTCCGGAAAGCACCAAACTTAATTGCTTTCTTCTTAAAGCGCTATCGTATCGCTGTTTTTCGAGTTCCGTTTCGGGTTTTATTTTAGGAATTGGAACCGGAGTACCGGTTTGGTCAACAGCCACAAAAGTGTAAATTCCTTCATTAACTTTACTGCGTTGTTGCGACTCTCGGTCCTCCATCCAAACATCTACATAAATTTCCATAGACGATTTAAATGCGCGCGATACTTTTGCTTCAATGGTTACCACACTTCCAACAGGAACAGCTTTGCTAAATGCCACATGATTTACCGATGCGGTAACAACAATTCGTCTAGAGTGCCTTCTTGCGGCAATACTGCACGCACGATCCATCCTTGCCAAAAGCTCACCGCCAAATAAATTACCTAACGGATTTGTTTCACCAGGCAATACAATATCTGTTAATGTAGTTAACGATTCTTTAGGTGTTTTTACCATAACAAAAATACATTTTTGGCAAAGATATGGCTATTTTATGAAAAGAGTTGGGTTTATAAAGTTTATAAAAATGAATACCTAATATTTTTTTACCAATAACCAAGCGTCCTCAGATTCAGCTTTTTTAATAATGTTTAAATTGCTTACTGCTTCGTTTCTAGTTTTAAAACTGCCGTAAGCAACTTGAGTAAGGTTCCATTTATTAAGTCCCAAAATTTTAGCATTGTAACCTTTGCTTAAAAGTTCGGTCAACTTTTTATTTGCATTAGATGGTTCTCTAAAAGCGCCGGCAATCACGTGATAATTATAGGTTTCTTTTGTAATATTTAAGGTTATTGCCGGCAAGGGATTTTCAATTACAAAAGTGGCTTCCTGTATGTTTTTTTCAACATTTTGCTGTTGCATTTCAGCTTTTGTAACTAACTTTTTATAAGTTCTGGTTTGGTATTGATTCCAACCAACAGTTCCTAAAGCAAAAATAATGGCAGCTGCCGCAGCATATTTAATAAAAACCGGAGTTTTTTGGTTGTTTTCTTTTGTTGGAAGTATAGGAGTTATTGTTTCTAATTCCTTGATGTTTTTATTATAAGCAATCCTTTTAATAGCAGGCGACACATACGTGTTTAATCCAAATGATGTGGTTAAATAGTTAGTTGAGTTTGAAGGTTCAAATTCTAAATTTCCATGAGAATTAATTTTAAACAACCCTATTTTATCCAACTCAAGTACCTCATTATTTAAAGTAAATCTCCATAAATCTACTTCTTTCTCAATATACTCAATGGCTTTTTCAAAAGCGATATGTTCTGATGAAGCAATATAATTAGCTAATAAACCATCGTTGTTTTGCAATTGTGAGTTAAATGTAAGTTGTTTTGAAGGTGGGTAAAAAGTATGTGTATATTGGTTTACTTTTGCAGGTATTTTGTTAGTTACAAATCCTCCAAATTTTGGTACTACTACACAATCGTAGCGGTATAATAAATTACTTATGTAGTTGGCTAATGTCATTAAAACAAATATAAAAAAAAGCCTTTTTAAATATAAAAAGAAGGTTAAAATTTATTAACAATAATTTTATATATTGACAGTCAAATTGTTAAAATTATGCGTGAAGAAGATTTATTGTATATTTTGGCCTTACAACGGGCTAAGGGTATAGGTGATATAAATGCAAAAAAGTTAATTGCCCATTGCGGAACCCCAAAAAACATATTTAAAGATAAAAAAAAGGCACTTGAAAAAATTAGTGGTATTGGCTCCTATACCATTAGACATCTATTTGATAAAAGCAATTTAATTGAAGCTGAAAAAGAACTAAAATATATACTGCAAAACAAAATAACTACCTGGTATTTTACAGATAAAGACTATCCTGCAAAGTTAAAACATTGCATAGATGCACCTATTTTACTATTTGCTTCAGGGAATATAAATTTTACACACCAACCTGTTATAAGTATTGTAGGTACACGAAATATAACAAGCTACGGAAAAATGTTTTGTAAAAAAATAGTAGCTGATATTAAAGAATATAACCCAATAATTGTTAGTGGTTTTGCTTATGGTGTTGATATTTGTGCACATAAAGAAGCTCTAACAAACAATTTACAAACTATTGGTGTGTTGGCACATGGTTTAAATGATGTGTACCCGAAGGTTCATAAAAAACACGTGAATGAAATAGAAAAAAACGGTGGTTTTATTACCGATTTTTGGCATGTTGATGAGCCTTTGCGAGAGCATTTTTTAAAAAGAAACAGAATTGTAGCGGGTATATCAGAAGCTACCATTATAATTGAGTCGGCTAGTAAAGGAGGGTCATTGGTAACAGCGGATATTGCAAACTCGTATAGCAGAGATGTTTTTGCTGTACCCGGCCGAAGCACGGATACATACAGCAAAGGGTGTAACGATTTAATTAAAAGAAACAAAGCGGCAATTATTACCTGTGCCGATGATTTGATAGAAATGCTAAATTGGAAACTAAAAAATGAACTGCCCAAACCAATCCAAAAACAACTTTTTGTGGAATTAGATTCCAACGAAAAACTGATTTATGATTTTTTAATAAATAACGGTAAAGAACTACTCGATATAATTTCATTAAACTGTGAACTGCCAATCCACAAAACTTCGAGTATTTTATTTAATATGGAAATGAAAGGTGTTGTAAAACCTTTGCCGGGAAAACTATTTGAAGCTATTTAAAAAATGTTCATTATACCTTGCTCCCATTCTGCTAAAAATTCGTGAACCTCGTTTATAAACTCTTGAGGTTTTTGAGTGCGATTTATAGTGCAATGTAACACAATTCCATCTCGTTTAGGAGGATAACCGGTTGTGATGGTCCAAGAAAGTGCGTTAGGGCATTCAATTAACGAAAAACGAACTCCGCCTTTAATTTTTTGATAACTAATTGTAAACTCACCCCACAAGGTAGCACTTTTAAATTTTGAGGTATTACCACTTAAAAAAAGCATGGTTTCAGTAAAATTAGCAACATGCTGTGGCGTTACATTTTCTTGTATTTGATTTTCTGAAGTTTGTTTATCTATAATTTTAAAAAATTCCATTACAATTGAACTTTGAATTGATAAAAACAAATATAGAATAAATTGAAGTTACCTTTTGTTCACTTTTATACTTTCAACAATAACTGTAAATAATATAAGTAAACCACCAATTATTGTTTTTTCAGAAGGAATTTCATTCAGTAAAAAAAAGGCAAATAAAATACCATAAACAGGTTGGATGCTACTTATGATACTTGCTGTGCTTATTGAAAAATTTCTAAAGCTTTTTACAAATAAAGTATGTCCTAAAGCGGTGGTTACAAAAGCCAGGGATAATATAGCAAGCCAGTCGTTATTTGTGGGTTGGTTATTGGTATCAAAAACAAAAAGAACCGGCCAAAATAATAATGAAATAACAGCAAGTTGGTAAAACATGAGTACTGACCCATTGTATTGGCTAATTTTCTTTTTCATCAAAATATTTCTGATGGCATAAAAGAATGATGAAATTAACCCAAAAATAACTCCTATGGTAAGGTTACTGTTAAAATTAAACTGAGGGGTTAAGTAATAAATGCCAGCTAAAACCAAAATCCCTAAAAATATGTGTTTTGGATTTAATTTCGATTTTAAAAAAAGGGGTTCAAGTAATGCTGTTATAACGGGGTACGTAAATAATGAAAGCATTGCAACAGCCACATTTGAATATTGTAATGCGTAGAAATAGGTAATCCAGTGCACCCCTAAAAATACACCACTTATTATAAATGTTTTAAAACTTTTTTTAGTAGTTATTTTTATACTAATTTTATTAAAATAGCAGTACGCACCTATTATTACAATAGCTAAAACACAACGCAACCAAATTGTTATAGGAGGAGCAATGCTGATATACCTGCCTAAAACACCGGATGTACTAATTAAAAGTACGGCAATATTTAATTCTGCAATATGCCTCAGGTGCCCTTGTTTCAAATTAGAATATTTTGTAATGTTTGCAAGGCTTTTTCTATTGAAGAAATGCGGTTAAAGGTCAATAATAATTTGAGTCCGCTTTTGGTTTCTTTCTCCTTCATAGTACAGTTGTTAGGGTGTAATTGAACAAAATTTAAAATTTTTGAAAAGACAGGAGTTTGATAAAATTCGCTTTGTTGGTTAGCTACAAAATAACCAATTAACTTGTTTCGTTTTAAAATAATGCGTTCCAATCCAAGTTTTTCGGCGGTCCACTTTAGCCTAACACTGTTGAGTAAATCTACAACTTGCTTAGGTAAATTTCCAAAACGGTCAATTAACTCTTTTTCAAAATTTTTCAACTCTTCTTCATTTTTAAGTTGACCAAGGGCTTTGTATAAATTAAGGCGTTCTGTAATTACATTGATATATGCATCCGGGAAAAGAATTTCAAAATCGGTATCAATTTGAACCTCTTTTACAAACTTTTTAGGTTTCTGTTTGCTATCTTTATACAGGTCTTTAAATTCGTTTTCTTTAAGTTCTTCAATAGTTTCACTTAATATTTTTTGATAGGTATCAAAACCAATATCATTTATAAATCCGCTCTGTTCTGCTCCAAGCAAATCCCCGGCACCTCTAATTTCAAGGTCTTTCATTGCAATTTGAATTCCACTGCCAAGGTCAGTAAATAATTCAATAGCTTGTATTCTTTTACGGGCATCATCTGTCATCATGTGGTACGGAGGGGTTATAAAATAGCAAAAGGCTTTTTTGTTTGAACGCCCAACGCGTCCCCGCATTTGATGCAAATCTGACAAACCAAAATTATTGGCATTATTTATAAAAATTGTATTTGCGTTTGGCACATCCAACCCACTTTCAACAATGGTAGTTGAAACTAAAATATCAAATTCATTGTTTATAAATGCCAACATAAGCTGTTCTAATTTTTTACCTTCCATTTGCCCATGACCAATGCCAATTTTTGCATCGGGCACTAAGCGCTGAAGCATACCAGCAACTTCTTTTATATTTTCAATTCTGTTATGAATAAAAAATAATTGACCTCCTCTTTGCATTTCATACCTAACGGCATCTCTAATTATTTCTTCGTTAAATCTAATTACATTACTTTCTATAGGATGCCTGTTTGGAGGAGGTGTATTAATAACTGATAAATCACGGGCTGCCATTAATGAAAACTGCAAGGTTCTTGGGATAGGGGTAGCTGTAAGTGTTAAGGTATCAACATTTTCTTTAATGGTTTTCAATTTGTCTTTTACGGCAACTCCAAATTTTTGCTCTTCATCAACTATAAGTAATCCAAGATTTTTATATTGAATTGAAGGATTTGTAAGCTGATGCGTTCCGATAACAATATCAATAGTGCCTTTTGCCAAACCTTCAACTACCCCTTTTCGTTGTTTGGATGTTCTAAATCGGTTTAAATACTCTATGGTTACCGGAAAATCTTTCAAGCGTTCACTAAAGGTTTTAAAATGCTGAAAAGCCAAAATAGTCGTGGGCACTAATACAGCCACTTGTTTGCCATTATCAACAGCTTTAAATGCTGCCCTTATGGCAATTTCAGTTTTTCCAAAACCTACATCACCGCAAACCAATCGATCCATTGGTTGTTCACTTTCCATATCGGTTTTTACATCATTAGTAGCAACTAACTGGTCGGGTGTATCTTCGTATAAAAAACTTGCCTCAAGTTCGTGCTGCAAATAACTGTCGGGTTGGTACTGAAACCCTTTTTTCATTTTACGTTTTGCATATAACTCTATTAAATTATAAGCAATATGTTTTATGCGCGATTTTGTTTTTTGTTTCAGTTTTTTCCAAGCACCCGAACCTAACTTAAATACTTTAGGGGCTTTACCGTCTTTACTGTTGTATTTTGATATTTTATGTAGTGAGTGAATGCTGATGTATAAAATATCACGTTCTCCATAAATGAGTTTTATTGCCTCTTGTTTTTTACCCTCAACATCAATTTTTTGAAGCCCACCATATTTTCCAATTCCATGGTCAATATGCGTAACATAATCGCCAATTTCGAGATTGGTTAATTCTTTAAGAGTAATGGATTGTTTTTTGGCGTAGCCATTTTTAAGCCTAAATTTATGGTAGCGTTCAAAAATTTGATGATCTGTATAACAGGCTATATTATTTTCAAAATCTATAAAACCTTTATAAATAGGAAATACTAATGTTTTATAAACTATGTCTTCATCAATATCATCAAAAATTTCATGAAAACGATTTGCTTGTTTTTGTGAATCACAAAACAAGTAATTCTCTATACCTTTTTTAGTATTTTCTTGTAGGTTTTTTATTAATAAATCAAATTGCTTGTTAAAAGAAGGTTGGGGTTTTGTGTTAAAGGCAATTGTATTTTTATTAGATTGATGGGTGTTTACAATTTCAACTAAAGAAAAATTTTGAAGCTGATTTTTAATAGTGTTTCCATTACAAAAAAGTTCATTTGGTTTGGAGTGGTTTATTGGTGTTGATAAACTATTAAAAGTGTTTACAGCTTTTTCAAAAAGAGTGTCTAAACGATTGGTAAGCAACTCAATGTTTTTAGTAAAAAGAATAGTATTAGCCGAGATGTATTTTAAAAAACTTTCTCTTTTTTCATCCAATGTTTTATCCTCAACATTGGGCATAATAGCTATTTTTGAAAGCTTTTCTGTAGAAAGTTGGGTCTCCACATCAAATGTTCTTAAACTATCGACTTCATCTCCAAAAAATTCAATTCTGTAAGGCTCATCATATGAAAATGAAAACACATCAATAATACCACCTCTTACTGAAAATTCTCCGGGCTCACTTACAAAATCTACACGGTTAAAATTGTATTCAAACAATACTTCATTTACAAAATCTAAGCTTAATGAATCACCAGTTTTAATTTTTAATGTGTTTCTATTTAGCTCGGCTTTGGTAACTACCTGCTCAAAAAGAGCATCGGGATAGCTTACAATAAACGCAGGTTTTTTACGAGAATTTATCCGGTTTAACACTTCCGACCTTAATAAAACATTAGCATTATCAGTTTCTTCAATTTGGTAAGGACGCCTGTATGAGCCAGGGAAAAACAATACGTCATTGCTGTTTATCAGTTGCTCCAAATCATTTAAAAAATAAGCAGCCTCTTCTTTATCACTCAATAAAAACAAAAAAGGTTTTTGAACAGTTTTGAAACATGTTGAAATGATAAATGACAACGATGTGCCAACCAAATTCGAAATTTGAAATTGGTGTTTTTCTTTTAATAACAACTCCGTAAGTTGCTTTTGCGCTACCAGTTTCTCGTAGGCTTTTATTATTGGCTGCTTGCTCAAATGTTGCAAATTTTGCCAAAGGTAGTACTTTATAAAAAAATGGTAAAATTCAACTTTATTTCGTAAATTTATAAGAATGAAATTTAAAATTTTTGAGTTATGACGTCAATATCAGATTTATATCCAACTGGATTGCATCAGCAAAACGTTGGACATTTTGCAACTATTGTGCGTTTGGCTTTACTTGATAATGAAATTAATTTTGAAGAAGAACGACTGTTAAAAAGATTAGCCAAACGATTGGATATTACTAATGGGGAATATGAAACAATTTTAAAAAACCCCGATAATTACCCTGTTAACCCACCCGTAAGTTACGAACAACGTTTAGAGCGTTTATATGATTTAACTAAAGTGATGTTTTTAGATAAAAACCCAACCATTGATAAAACATCAATAATGGATAGAATTGCAGTTGGACTTGGATTTCCGGTTGAAAATGTTAGATCAGTTGTAAAAGAAGCTATTAAGTTTTTTTTAAAAGATCCTGATCTAGAAGATTTTAAGAAAGCAATTAAAGAAGCAAATCCTATAGAACATTAAATTGTGCATAATTTATAAAACGATATTGCGTTTTATAATAACTAACTAAATCTTTAATTATGAGCTTGCTTACTAAAAAGGCGGTTTTAATTTTTTGCCTTATCTTCATTTTTTCTATCCAACATTCATATTCACAAGATGAAACTAATAAATGGGTTTTTGGAATTGGATTAAACACTGTTGATTTTTATCCCACCAACGACCCCGGAAATGGAAATACAAAAGGTATGTTTAACCAGTTTGCCAATGCAATAGACCATTGGAATGTGTTTTTACCAAAAATTAGTGCTACCAGGCATATAAAAAATAAGTTTTCTATTGAAGCGGCTGTTTCAGTTAATAATATTACTAAATTAGGAGAAAATAAAATAGACAACACTTTGTACTTTTCAATAGATGGAGCATTGCAATATGTTTTATTTAACGATTCTAGAAAATTAGCTCCGTTTGTGTATGCCGGCGGAGGTTATACTTGGATGGACTGGTATGGTGCAGGCACTATTAATGCCGGTTTAGGCACAAAATATTGGATTGGTAGTAATTTTGGACTTGATGTGCAAGCAGGATATAAGTATTCTGATCAAAAATACGAACAATTGCTATCGCATTTTTATTATGCTTTAAGCGCAGTATTTACCTTTGGTCGCCGCTCTAAAAGTAAATGGGGCGGAAATGCAAATAATTGTTATTAAAACTCGTATAAATTCTTAAATTGCATTTTATTTAAAAATGCAAAAATTATCATCTTTTCAAATATATAATGCCTCTGCCGGAAGTGGAAAAACATTTACACTGGTTAAGGAGTATTTAAAAATATTGTTGGAAAGTAGCAACGCTTTTAAATTTCAACAAATATTAGCGGTAACCTTTACCAACAAGGCAGCCGGCGAAATGAAAGAGCGCGTTATAAAAAATTTAAATGAATTTGCGCAAGGCAAAACAAATAACATGCAAAACGTTATTTGTAGTGAAACAGGTATTCCGGACACACTTATAAAAACTAGGGCGCAAAATATTTTAAGTGCTTTATTGCAAAACTACAGCGCTTTTTCTGTTACTACAATAGATAGTTTTACACACAAATTAATTAGAACGTTTGCATACGATTTAGATTTACCTTTGAATTTTGATGTAGAGATGGATGCGCAAACTTTATTGAGTGAAGCGGTAGATGTTGTTATTTCCAAAATAGGTTCGGATAAACAACTCACAAATTTATTGGTAAGCTATGCAATTGATAAATTGAATGATGACAAATCATGGGATTTTTCACACGAGTTAAAATCATTTGCAAGCATTATTTTAAATGAAAATCATGCAGAGCATTTAAAGAACTTGAATAAAACGGATATACAAGAGTTTACAAACATTAAAAAACAGCTTAAAAAAGAAAATAATGCTATTGCCGAGAAATATATTGAAATTGGGCAAAAAGGTTCACAACTTATAAAATCACAACAACTTGCTATTGGCGATTTTGCAAATGGCGGCGACTTACCAAATCACTTTTTAAAACTAAAGCGATTTATTAATTTAAATGTAAATGATTTAAAATTTGAAGGAAGGTTAAACAGTATCATTGAAGATGGTAAAAAACTTTATTCTGCTAAATGCCAATCGTTCCAACAGCAATGTATAGAAAATATTTCTGATGAGTTGGTGCAATTGTATTTTCAATCAAAAGAGTTGTATGTAAGCAATTATGGAAGGTATATTTTTAACGATTTAATTATAAATGGCTTGGTCCCTTTAGCGGTTTTAAGTTACATTAATTATGCATTGAATGAAATTAAGACCGAAAATAATATATTGTTAAATGCCGAGTTTAATAATTTAATAAGCAACAGCATTAAAAATGAACCGGCACCTTTTATTTATGAGCGTTTAGGCGAAAAATATCGGTATTATTTTATTGATGAAATGCAGGATACATCGTTGTTGCAATGGCAAAATCTCATTCCTTTAATTGATAATGCTATTTCTACCGAAAATGAGTTTGGAGAAAAAGGAAGGTTATTGCTGGTTGGTGACCCAAAACAATCAATTTACCGATGGCGAGGCGGTAAAGCCGAACAATTTATAGGTCTATCAAATTCAAATACTGAAAACGCTGGTAATCCTTTTTATGTTGAAAAAACGGTGTTGAACTTAAACACCAATTATAGAAGCTTCTCAGAAATTATTGACTTCAATAACAATTTTTTTACGTTTTCTGCAGATTTTTTGAACAATGCTGCGTATAAACAATTGTTTAAATCGCAAAACAATCAGCAATTCAATAAAAATCTAGGAGGTTATGTTGAACTTTCATTTATTGAAATTAATATAGCAGATGATGAAAAAGAATTGTTGTATCCAAAAAAAGTTTTGGAAATAATTCAAAATTTGGATAAAACATTTTCAAAAAATGAAGTTTGCGTAATTGTGAGAACGAAAAAACAGGGGGTGGCAGTCGCAAATTATTTAACCGAAAATAATGTTGACATCATTTCCTCAGAAACCTTATTGTTAAAAAATAACGATTTGGTAAATTTTGTTATTAATTTCCTGTATTTTATAGAAAACCCTTCAAATAATGAAGTAAAGATTAAATTACTGTATTTTTTGCATGAATTTATTAACCCGAATATAGAAAAACATCAGTTTTTAGAAGAATTCATCCGGTTGCCAAAAATTGATTTTTTTGAGAAATTAAAACAATTTAATATATTTTTTAATTATAACGAGTTTATCCAAATTCCATTTTATGAAAGCATAGAGTATATAATTGGTAGTTTTAAACTTACACAAAAATCAAATGCTGCACTTCAATTTTTTTTAGATGTGGTTTTTGAATATCAACAAAAAAAGCAAGCATCTGTTTTAGGGCTACTGGAATACTGGGAGCAAAAAAAAGAAAATTTAAGTGTTGTTGCCCCTGAAACTGAAGCAGCAGTTAACATAATTACCATTCACAAGGCAAAAGGTCTTGAATTCCCGGTTGTAATATATCCGTATGATTTAAATATTTACAAACAAATAGAACCTAAGGTTTGGTTAAATTATCCAAATGCTAACCAAATTAAATCTGTTCTGGTAAATTATAGTGACAAATTAAAGTATATTGGCGAAGAAGGAAAGTATTTGCATCAACAAAGAAGAGAAGAATTGGAACTTGATAACTTTAACTTATTATATGTTGCCTTAACCCGCCCGGTTGAGCAATTGTATATTGTTACCAATAAGAATAAAAACCCAAAAAAGGACAACAGCATAACAAGTTTTTCGGGGCTTTTTACGGCTTATTTAAAACACCTTGGAATTTGGGCCTCAAATCAGTTAACATATGGCTTTGGCAATAAGCAACGATGTCGAGTAGAAAAAGATATTTTAAAAAAATCAAAAATTCAAGCATCTTTTATAACAAACTCATGGAAAAATCATCAAATAAATATTGTTTCAAAATCTTCAGTTTTATGGGATACAACGCAAGGAGAAGCTATATCATATGGAAATCTGATACATGAAATGCTCTCAAAAATTTATTCAGATTCAGATATTGATGAAGTAACAAATCAATATTTATACAAGGGACTTATAAACAATAAAACCTATAAAAAGGTAGTCAATACATTAAAAGCAATTGTAAATCATCCTAAATTAAAACCTTATTTTTTAAATAATTATAAAAACAACATTTATAATGAACGTGAATTTGTAACAAATGAAGGTCAAATTTTGATACCTGATCGGTTAATTATAAACAATAAAAAGGTTACAATAATTGACTATAAAACTGGCCTTCCTAATCCTAAACACCATCAGCAAATTTTAACTTATGCAAAAACGTTAGAAGCGTTAAAACTTTCTGTAAATAAAATGTTATTGGTGTATATTAAAGACGAAATTATTGTTGAAGAACTGTAAATAACATTAAATTTGTACTAAAATAAATATAAAATGTACGGTAAAATAAAACAACACTTACAAGCAGAGTTGCAGCAAATAGAGGATGCAGGCTTATTTAAAAAAGAACGCATAATAACATCCTCTCAAGATGCAGTAATAAAAATTAGTACCGGTGAAGAGGTTATCAATTTTTGCGCAAATAATTATTTGGGATTATCAAATAATTCAGATGTTATTGAAGCAGCAAAAAAAACAATGGATACACACGGATTTGGCATGTCCTCTGTTCGGTTTATTTGTGGAACACAAGATATCCACAAAGAATTGGAACAAAAAATAGCATCATTTTATAAAACAGATGATACTATTTTATATGCCGCAGCATTTGATGCAAATGGAGGCGTTTTTGAACCCTTGTTATCAGCAGAAGATGCCATAATTTCTGATTCCTTAAATCACGCTTCCATTATCGATGGTGTAAGGTTGTGTAAAGCGGCTAGATATCGCTATGAAAACAATGATATGGTAGCATTAGAAGAACAACTAATAGAAGCAAATAAAAATAAACATCGTTTTAAAATTATTGTTACCGATGGTGTTTTTTCTATGGATGGTGTTGTGGCAAGTATAGATAAAATATGTGATTTAGCCGATAAATACGATGCCTTGGTAATGGTAGACGAATGCCATGCAGCCGGATTTATTGGAAAAACCGGGCGAGGTACATTAGAACTTAAAAATGTAATGGGTCGTGTGGATATTGTTACAGGAACACTTGGAAAAGCTCTTGGAGGCGCCATGGGCGGGTACACCACCGGAAAAAAGGAAATAATTGAAATGTTACGGCAACGCTCAAGACCTTATTTATTCTCAAACTCTCTAGCTCCTGCTATTGTTGGCGCATCATTAAAGGTTTTTGAACTGTTATCTCAAAGCACTGCCTTAAGAGATAAGTTGGAGTGGAATACCAATTATTTTAAAGAAGGGATGCTAAAAGCAGGTTTTGATATTGTTAAAGGAGATTCTGCCATAGTACCCGTAATGCTGTATGAGGCAAAGCTATCTCAAACAATGGCAGATATGTTGTTAGATGAAGGCATCTATGTTATTGGTTTCTTTTATCCGGTAGTACCTAAAAATAAGGCGCGTATTAGGGTACAGTTATCGGCTGCTCATAATAAAGAGCACTTAGATAAAGCGCTAAAAGCATTTATAAAAGTTGGCAAAAAGCTCGGCGTGTTGGCATAAAAATAGAAAAATAACAACAATTTTGAGATTATTTTGTATTTTTGTCTTTGCTGGTAAGCTTTTTCAGCTTACTTTTGATAAAAAAGAACATTAAATTTAAATTTTTGAAAATGAAACATTTAAAAGTTGCCATTTTGGCTTTATTACTTATTACCGGTTTCAACCAAATGAATGCACAAGATAATAACAATCCTTGGGCTATAGGGTTTGGTATTAACGCGGTAGATTTTTACCCTACGAATCCAGGACTTCCTGGTCATGGTTCTTGGTTTAATGAATTTGCAAATGCTGATGATCATTACAATATTGTACCATCAGTATCAAGACTTTCTGTTGGCAGATATTTAGCTGATGGTTTCAGTTTTGAAGTTTCAGGTACAGTTAACAAAATAACTAAAGTTGGAGATAATGAGGTTGCAGACCTTTCTTACTTTGGTTTAGACGGTGCTGTAAAGTATGACTTAAACGAGTTAATTGGTAATACAGGTTGGTTTGACCCGTATGCTGCAGTTGGTGGTGGTTATACTTGGTTAGACGAGTTTGGTGCCGGTACATTTAATGGTGGATTTGGTTTCAACGTTTGGTTTTCTGACAATATTGGTTTAAATGTGGAGTCTAAATACAAGCACACATTCGAAAGCAATATTGTACAACATTTCCAACACTCAGCGGGTATTGTAGTTCAATTTGGAGGTACCGATACTGATGGTGACGGTATTTATGATAAAGATGATGCTTGTCCTGAGGTATTTGGTTTGGCTGAATTTAACGGATGCCCTGATTCAGATAATGATGGTGTTATTGATTCTGAAGATGCTTGTCCTGAAACTGCCGGTTTAGCTTCATTAAACGGATGCCCTGATGCAGACGAAGATGGTATTGCCGATAAAGACGATGCTTGTCCAAATGCAAAAGGCTCAAAAGCAAACAAAGGTTGCCCTGATACAGATGGTGATGGTGTTGTTGATAAAGACGATGCTTGTCCTTCAGTTGCAGGTCCTGCAGCTAACAAAGGATGCCCTTGGCCTGATACAGATGGTGACGGTGTTTTAGATAAAGATGATAATTGTGTTAATGAAGCAGGTCCTACGTCTAACAATGGTTGTCCTGAAATTACTGAAACTGAAGTAGCTAAATTAGAAGAGTTGTTTAAAACTGTTTATTTCGATTCAGGGAAAGACTCTTTCAAAGAAGAAACTGTAACAAGCTTAGATGAAGCTGCTGCAATTATGACAAAATATTCTACTGCTAAATTTACTATCTCAGGTCACACTGATAGCACTGGAAGTAAAGCTCGTAACCAAGAATTATCAGACAGTAGAGCACATGCTGTAAAAAATTATTTAGTATCAAAAGGTGTTGCTTCAAGTAACTTAACTGCAAAAGGGTATGGTGAAGATATGCCAATTGCATCTAACAATACTAGAAAAGGTAGAGCACAAAACAGAAGAGTTGAAGTAAAATTAGTTGACTAACAAATTTCAACCTTTTAAATAAAAAATGAAGCCATTCGTTAGCGAATGGCTTTTTTTATGCCTATTTTTTTTGTGTTTTCATATTAAGAGCTTATTTTAGTGTAAACCAAACTTATGAAAATGAATACATTATCAAGGAAAATTATAATTTTCGGGCTCCTGTCTATTTTTTTTACGAACCTTAATGCACAAGATCAAGATAATCCCTGGGTTATTGGTTTTGGTATTAACGCTGTTGACTTTTATCCAACAAACATTAATGGAATGGTATCAGAAACTGGGGTGCCAACACAATGGTTCGATCAGTTTTTTAATTTAAAAGATAACTACAATTACATTGTAGCTCCTTCAAAACTGAGTATTGGAAGGTATATAAACAAACATATAAATCTCGAGTTAGCTTTAAGTATAAATAAACTTACAAAGTTAGGGGCTATAATAAAAGAAAATGAAAGTTGGTCATATTTTGCCGCTGATGTTAATGTAAATTATGATATAAACAACATAGTTGGTCAAACCGGTAGTTTTGATCCATATGCAATTGTTGGGGGAGGGTTAAATATTAAAGAATCGGATGCAGCACCTTCGCTAAATAGTGGCTTGGGTACAAAGTTTTGGTTTTCAGAAAAGTTTGGAGTGAAAATGCAATCGGTTTACAAACACTTTTTTAATGATGGCTCTTTTCCGCACTTTCAACATTCAGCCAGTTTAATTTATAAGTTTGGTGGATTTGATGGTGATAATGATGGAATTTATGATAAAGATGATAAATGTCCTGAACAATTTGGTTTGAAAGAGTTCAATGGTTGCCCAGATTCTGATGAGGACGGAACACCTGATTCTGAAGATGAATGCCCGGATGTTTATGGTCCTAAAAATTTAAAAGGTTGCCCAGATTCCGATGGTGATGGAATTGCTGATAAAAATGATGCTTGTCCTTATATTGTAGGAATTGCAAAAAGAAATGGTTGCCCTGATGCGGATGATGATGGTGTGATTGATCAACGAGATGCCTGCCCTAATGTAGCTGGTCCGGCTTCAAACAGGGGTTGCCCTGAACCCGACACCGATAAAGATGGTGTAATTGATCGCCTTGATAAGTGTAAATATGAACCGGGAATTGCAGCTAATGATGGCTGTCCTGATTTTAAAATCGAACTCGAGAAAAAACTTACTGAGCTGGCTAGTGAGATTTTATTTATGTCGGGATCCGATTATTTTTATCAGAAATATAATGATAACCTAGACCAGATTGCTGACTTAATGAAAGAACATGGCGATTTAAAATATGAAATTCAAGGACATACTGATGATGTTGGACCTGCTGAAGCAAACCTTAAGCTTTCATTAAGAAGAGTGAATAAAGTTCTTAATTACTTGGTTTCACAGGGTGTAAACCAATTTAATTTAAGTGTTAAAGGTTACGGTGAAGAAAAACCAATTGATACCAATGATACTGCCGAAGGACGTGCTAGAAACAGACGTGTGGAAATTAAAGTAATTGAATAAGAAATAAAAAAAATAAAAAAGCCGTTTCAATTGAAACGGCTTTTTTATTTTTATAATACTAAAACAGTTAAATGAAATCGTTTCTTTCACAGGTAATTAAAGACTTTATATCCCAAAAAGAAAAATTAGAGCATACAACCTTTGTGCTTCCGAGCAGAAGAGCTTGTGTGTTTTTAAAAAACCAACTTATAAAAAACATCAATGGAACAACGATGCTGCCAAAAATTGTAAGTATTGAAAATTTTATGCAAGAGTTGGCTGACATAGATGCAATTGAAAACACCCAACTACTGTTTGAATTTTATACTATTTATAAAAAACAAATACCAAAAAATAAAGCCGAGTCTTTTGAAGTTTTTTCACAATGGGCAACCATTGCTTTAAACGATTTTAATGAAATTGACGCCCATTTGGTAAATACAGATGCAATTTTTTCAAATTTAAGTGATATTAAAAAACTTCAAAATTGGTTTCCCAAAAAACAGCCAAGTGAATTGGCAATTAAATACCTTCATTTTTTTGAGAACCTGGAGCTTTTATATAATGAATTGTACCGTTTTTTAAGTACAAATAAAATAGGTTATCAAGGATTAATTTACAGAGAATCCGTAAAAAACTTAGAGCATTTTATAGCTAATAACAATAAAAATAAATGTGTTTTTGTGGGTTTTAATGCGTTAAATAAGGCTGAGGAAATTATTTTTCAGGAATTATTGGCACATGATATGGCAGCTATTTACTGGGATATAAATAAAGAACTTTTGCAAGAGAAAAACGAAGCCGGTACCTTTATTAGAGCCTATAAAAACAATTGGGATTATTATAAAAAAAATCCTTTTTTATGGATAAATAATGTTACTGAAAATCAAAATATAAATATTATTGGCGTACCTAAAAACATTACCCAAGTAAAATATGCCGGGGAAATTTTATCTAAACAACATAATTTTAATAAAACAGCATTAATACTTGCCGATGAAAATCTTTTGTCACCTGCAATAAATGGATTGCCAAATACAATTAAAAATATCAATATTACTATGGGGTATCCATTAAAGGATATTCCGGTAGCTACAGTTTTCTATAAACTTTTTAAACTGTATTTAAATCAGCAAAAATTTAATAAAGCTGCAACCAAACAATTTTATTATAAAGATGTTTTAAATTTATTAAACGATGCGTTTTTAAACAAAATACACGGTGAAATTTTACAGAATATTAGGGCTAATATCAATTCAGGTAATGCTATTTTTATTACTAATGAAATGATTATAGGTGCAATTTCTAAAGAAGCAAAATCTAAAGTTGATTTTGCTTTTCAATTGTTCTCTTTAAAACCAAATGTTAATGAAATAATAAAGAGTTGCTTACATTTAATAAACCATTTAAAAATAGGTGTTCAAGGTATTGAAAAAGAGTATTTATTTAAGTTTTACAACGTTTTTCAGCAATTGGAAACATTGAATTTAAAGTATGGGCATATTGCTAATTTAAAAATGCTTTCAAATTTTTATCAGCAACTTATAAAAACTGAAAAACTCTCTTTTCAAGGTGAACCATTACAAGGACTTCAAGTAATGGGAATGTTGGAGAGCAGAACATTAGATTTTGATACCCTTGTAATTACTTCTGTAAATGAAGGGATTTTACCAAGGGGGAAAAATACAGCAACCTTTATTCCGTTTGATGTAAAAAAACACTTTAAGCTTCCAACGTTTAAAGAGAAGGATGCTATTTTTTCATACCATTTTAAAAGGTTATTGCAAAGAGCCAAAGAAGTTTTTTTAATTTATAATACAGAGAATGATGGATATGGACAAGGAGAAGCCAGTAGGTTTATAACTCAACTTAAAGTTAAAAATCCGGAAATTAAAGAAATAGTTGTTAGACCTGAAACCGTTAATTATAAACTTTCTCTCGTTACAATTGATAAAACAGAAGCTATTCAACAAAAATTAGTTGAAGTTTTTAGTAACGGAATTTCACCTTCTGCATTAGCAAGTTATATTTATAACCCTCTTCAATTTTACGAGAAAAAAATATTGAAAATTAGAGAAGATGATTTGGTTGAAGAAACTATTGAAGCAAATACCTTAGGAACCGTAGTTCATGAAACATTAAAAGCGCTGTATGAACCTTATAAAAATAATTACTTAGAGCAGAACCATTTCCAAGCAATGCAACAAAAAATAGCGCCTGTATTGAGTTGCTATTTTGAGCAATACTACCCTAATGGAAATATAGATACGGGGAAAAATAAAATTATTTTTGAGGTAGCTAAATCCTACGTTCAGCGATTTTTAAGATTAGAATTGAAACAAATTATACAAGGCCACACCATAAAAATTCTTGAAACTGAACAAAAGTATAGTTGTCAATTACAAGTAGAAGGCATTGATTTTCCTGTAAAATTGTATGGCGAGGTAGATAGAATAGATGAATATAACGGAATTATGCGTATTATTGACTATAAAACAGGAAAAGTAGAAGCTGGCCAACTGAAAATTTTAGATTTTTCGGTGATGAGTGATGACTACAAATATACCAAAGCCCTACAGGTAATGCTATATGCTTATTTATATTTAAATAATAATGAATCTAAGAAACATACACCAATACAGGCCGGAATTTATTCTTTTAAAAACTTAAACAGTGGTTTTTTAAAAATGAACTTTTCAAACAAAAGGAATGTACCAAATAATTTAATAACTACGGAACAATTAGATAACTTTGCTGTTGAATTAAAACGTTTAATCAAAGAAATTTTAAACCCTAATATTCCATTTACTCAAAATATTAATTTACCTTTTTAAACAGCTATGCAAATAAACAAAAACATCTTAATAAAAAGTAATTGTCATAAGCGACCTATTGTTACGGATGTATTTTATAATAAAAACAATGAAAAAAAGCCTATTGTAATTTTTTGTCATGGGTACAAAGGTTTTAAAGATTGGGGAGCATGGAATTTAATGGCGACGGTATTTGCTGAAGAAGGACTTTTTTTTGTAAAATTTAATTTTTCGCATAATGGCGGTACAGCATCAAACCCAATAGACTTTCCTGATTTAGATGCTTTTGGGCAAAACAATTTTACCATTGAATTGAATGATTTGGAAACTGTAATAAATTGGATAATTTCTAATAATGATTTTAAAGACGAAATTAATCATGAAAATATTACCTTAATTGGACATTCAAGAGGAGGTGGAATTGTTACAATTAAAGCTGCAGAAAACAAAAAAGTAACTCGTGTAATTTCTTGGAGTGGAGTTTCAGATTTTGGCGCACGATTTCCTAAAGGTGAACTGTTAAAAGCTTGGGAAAAAGATGGAATTTCTTATATTCTGAATGCTAGAACTCAGCAAAAAATGCCGCATAAATTTCAGTTTTATAAAAATTTCAAAGAAAATGAAGAGCGATTGACAATTAAAAACGCTGTAAAAAAGATTAACATTCCACATTTAATTATACATGGAAAAAATGATGAGGTAGTGCTACCGGAAGAAGCAATAAATTTACATAGCTGGAATCCGAAAAGTAAACTTGTTTTAATCGAAAATATGAATCACCCATTAGGCTGTACGCAACCATGGAATAAAGCCCAAATGCCTCAATATTTGCAAAAAACGGTGCAATTCAGCTTAAACTTTATTTTAAACGGCTCCCTTTAGTATCAGTAAAGGAATTTTGCTTTCGAAATCGGATTTTTTTACTGTGCTCTGCTCCCATAATTTAGAGAAAAATCCTCTTTTCCTTCTAATTACGCATAATAAGTTGGGATTCACTTCGTGCAAATATTCTAAAACACCATGATAAACCCTTGCATTTTCGGAATGAATTAAAAAGGTTTTTAACTTAAGTAATTCAGCATTAATTTTAAAATCGGTTTCTTTTAATTTTGGCGTTTTAACTTGTAATAAACTTACTGTGGCCTTAAAAGTGTCCTGAATTTTTTGCAAGGGCGTTAATATTCCCTCTTTTTTAATAACACCTGATTTTATTGCCATTAATATAGAACTAATTGGTTCAAAAGTAAATTTATTAGGAACTAATAAAATAGGACATTCTAAATTTTTAATCATTTTACCGGTAACTTGACCAATAAATAGATGAGGTTCATTAGAACTGCGTTTTGGGGTAGTAATTATTAAATCTACGGTATTTTCCTGCATAAATTCTGCGCAGTTCTCAACAAGTTTCCCTTTAAAAAGTACAATTTCAAAAGCACATTGTTTTGTGTTTAAAGTTGTTAGAATTCCTTTTAGTTCCCCAAGACACTTTTCTTTCAATGCCTTATCAATATCAGGTGAAGGGCCTGTAACAGTTGCAATTCCGAACGATTTTAAAATAATTATTTTTGCTGAAAAATTATCAGCAAAATCGAATGCATATTGCAATAAGTTACTGCCTTTTTCTAAATAACTTAATGGAACTAAAATTGTTTTCAAAATAGCTTGTTTTAGGAATACAAATATATACTTTTAAAGCGTTTATTTTATAGTACTTTTGTATTTGTAATGAAAATATCCCTAGCTAATTTAAGTGACTTAGAACCTATATCAACTCTAATTAAAAGTTGCACGGCACATTTAATTGAAAATGGAATTTTTCAGTGGAATAACAATTATCCGTCTGAAAATATTTTGAAAGGAGATATTGAATTACAACAACTTTATAAAATAAAAGTAAATCAAGTAATAATTGGTTGTATTGTACTAACTGAAATTGAAGATGAAGTGTATAAAAAGGTGAAATGGCTTACCAAAAGCGAAAATAATTTATACGTTCATAGGTTGGCAATTCACCCCAACTTTCAAGGAAGAGGTTATGCACAAAAACTAATGGATTTTGCCGAAGCCTACGCAATTACCAACAACTACGTGTCCATTAGGTTAGATACTTTCAGTAAAAATAGTAGAAATCAAAAATTTTACGAACAACGTAGTTATACAAAGCTAGAATCTATTTTCTTACCCAATCAAAGTGAGAACCCTTTTTATTGTTACGAAAAAATTTTAAATGTATAAGCCCTCTAACATAACATTTAAAGGAATTAATAAATTGGCGATACCGGCCATAATTTCCGGTATTGCCGAACCCTTACTTTCTATTACAGATACTGCAATTGTTGGAAATATATCTGTAAATCCAACAGAGGCACTGGCAGCCGTTGGTATAGCCGGTTCCTTTATCTCGGCATTAATATGGATTTTAGCACAAACACGTTCGGCAATTTCGGCAATTACTGCAAAATATTTGGGAGCTAAAAAAATTCATGAAATAGCTTCGTTACCGGCACAAATTATTGCAATTAACTTACTTTTAAGTATAGTAATTTATTTGGCTACCCTAATTTTTGCTCAGGAAATATTTAAACTATATAACGCTCAGGGAGTCATATTAAACTACGCTGTGGATTATTACAAAATAAGGGCATTAGGCTTTCCATTAACCTTATTTGTGTTTTCGGTTTTTGGAGTTTTTAGAGGTATGCAAAATACGTTTTGGCCTATGGTTATAAGCATAGTTGGGGCAGTTTTAAATGTTGGTCTCGATATCATATTGGTTTACGGAATAGATGGTTTTATAAACCCCATGCATGTAAAAGGTGCTGCTTGGGCAAGTGTTATTGCGCAAACTGTAATGGCTTTAATGGCATTAATTCTTGTAATTAAAAAAACACCGTTTAGTTTAAAATTAACCCTACCATTTAATAAAGAAATTAAGAATTTATTAGCCATTAGTTTGAATCTTATTATTAGGGCATTGGCGTTAAATGTTGCTTTATATTTAGCCAATGCTTATGCAACAAAATACGGTGATAATTATATAGCTGCGCAAACCATAGCTTTTCAAATTTGGTTGTTTTTTGCATTTTTTATAGATGGTTATTCTAGTGTTGGAAATATAGTTTCCGGGAAACTACTTGGAGAAAAAAACTATAAAAGTTTATGGAAATTAAGCATAAAACTTAGCAGATACGCCATTAGTGTATCCATTATTTTGGTTTTAGTGTGTGCCATTTTTTATGTTTATTTGGGCAAACTATTTTCACAAAACACACTAGTTTTAGATGCCTTTTACGGAATATTTTGGATTGTATTACTTATGCAGCCTATCAATGCTGTGGCTTTTGTATTTGATGGTATTTTTAAGGGGATGGCAGCCGCTAAAACATTACGAAATTTATTAATTGTGGCTACTTTTTTAGGTTTTGTGCCCGTACTGTTAATCTCAGATTACTTTGATATGAAATTATACGGAATATGGTTGGCATTTACTGTTTGGATGTTGTTAAGAGCAGGTATATTAATGATTAAATTTAGGCGAAAATATTTGGTTAAAAACACGTAACTTTGGCTTTATGAGTACCGGTAGTTTATACACACATATTGAAAACAATATTGCAACTGTAGAGTTTTATCATCAGGCAAGTAATTCACTTCCTTCCGAATTATTGAAGAGAATTACAAATGCGATAACTAATTTAAGCGCAAATGAAGATGTTAAGGTAATTGTTTTAAAAAGCGAAAAAGAAAGGGCGTTCTGTGCCGGAGCATCTTTTAATGAACTGGTTACTGTTTCAAACAAAGATGAAGGAAAACAATTTTTTATGGGTTTTGCAAATCTTATAAATGCCATGCGAACCTGTTCTAAAATTATAATTGGCCGAATTCAAGGAAAGGCAGTAGGCGGAGGTGTTGGTTTAGCAGCCGCTTGTGATTATTGCCTGGCAACCGAGCAGGCCTCTATAAAGCTTTCAGAATTGTCAATAGGAATAGGCCCTTTTGTTATTGCCCCGGCCGTTGAACGAAAAATAGGAAAAGCAGCTTTTACAGAACTTTCAATTGATGCTGCCGGCTGGCATAATGCCTATTGGGCTAAAGATAAAGGTTTGTTCGCTAAAGTATTTAGCACTGTAGAGGAATTGGATGTCGAAGTTAAAAATTTAGCGTTTAAACTTTCAAATTACAATGTAGAGGCTTTAAACGAACTTAAAAAAGTGCTTTGGGAAAAAACAGATCATTGGAACACCCTTTTGGAACAAAGAGCAGAATTAAGTGGTAAACTTGTATTATCTGATTTTACAAAAAATGAGTTAAACAAATTTAAAAAATAACTATGTTGTTGAATTTTCTATTGCCGGCACTTCAGGGCACCATTGAAGAAAAAATAAAAAATGCTCCTGATAGTAGTTATGAAATTGGGGTAACCATTGGTTCATTTTTGCCTTTTGTACTGTTGGTTGTAATTGCTTATGTGGTATTTTATAAGGCAAAAAACAGAAAGGATTTAGAAAATTAAAAAATGAACACCATTAGAATCACAAAACAATTCGATTTTGAAACCGGACATGCCTTATATGGTTATGACGGAAAATGTAAAAATGTACATGGTCATAGTTATAAACTCTCAGTAACGGTAATTGGCACACCTATAAATGACTATAATAATGTAAAAAACGGTATGGTAATAGATTTTGGGGATTTGAAAAAAATAGTAAACTCTGAAATTGTTGATGTTTTTGATCACGCTACCATTTTTAATAAAAACACCCCGCATGTTGAATTGGCTGAAGAGCTTTCAAAAAGAGGGCATCGTATTATTTTAGTTAATTACCAACCCACCAGCGAAATGATGTTAGTTGATTTTGCGAAAAAAATTAAAGCAAGGTTACCTGAAAACATCAAGCTTCATTCGTTGAAATTACAAGAAACTGGTACTTCTCACGCCGAATGGTTTGCCGATGACCAATAAAATAGGTTAGCGTTCCTAATTTATTTGCCGTTAAAGGTATTCATAGTATTGTTTAAACCGGCGGTACCAAATGATTTTATAAGCGAAATAGATTTTTTTAGGCGTTCAGGTAATAATTGCAGTTCATCATCATTCCACTTACCTAAAACGTAATCCGATTGTCTTCCCTTAGAAAACTCAGCACTAATTCCAAATCGGTATCGCGCAAATTTTTGAGTTTGCAAAACAGCAATTATATCTTTTAAACCATTATGTCCGCCATCACTTCCTTTAGCTTTTAGTCTAATACTGCCGAAAGGTAAATTTAAATCGTCACAAATAACCAATAAATTTTCAATAGGAACCTTTTCTTTGGTAAGCCAATATTTTACAGCTTTCCCACTCAAATTCATAAAGGTAGATGGCTTTAATAAAATAAAAGTTCTACCCTTAAACTTAAAGGAAGCAACTTGACCTAACTTTGCGCTACTAAAAGATACATCTTCATTTTTAACAACTTCATCCAAAATTTTAAATCCAATATTGTGGCGTGTATCGTGGTATTTCTCACCGATATTTCCAAGTCCTACTATCAAAAATTTTCTCATAAGTTGTTCTTTGGTTTCATTATTTTTTTTACCTAACAGTAGTTTTATTTTATTAAAAAGTTGCATAGGGTAAAAATAGTAAAAAGATTTCCGTTATATACATAGAAAAAGCGTTGCAAGGGCAACGCTTTTTTATAAAATAATGAGAGTGTATCCTATTCTTCTGTAGGAGTTTCTGAAGCTTCATCAGCTACTGCATCTTCATCTTCATCTTCTTCAACATCTTCAACAGCAGTACGTGCAGTTCTAACCTGAACAACTACGGTATTATCCGGATGTAAAATTGTGAACTTTTCATTTGCCAAGGCTGTAACATACAGTTTATGGCCTATTCTTAATTTTGAAATATCTGCATTAATAAAGTCAGGTAAATCAGCCGGTAAAGCTCTTACACTTAATTTTCGCATTGGAAAACGTAATGAACCACCGTTTAGTACACCAGGTGAAGATCCTACTAATTTTACAGGAATGTTCATTGTTACCATTTTATCATCAAATAATTGGTAAAAATCAATGTGTAAAATTTTGTCACTTACCGGGTGAAACTGAATATCTTGCATAATTGCATGATAAGTTACACCTTCCAATTCAATCGTTGCGGTATATACATTTGGAGTATACACTAAATTTTTGAACGAAATTTCGTCAGCTGAAAAGTGTACAGGTTTGTCTCCTCCGTATAAAACGCAAGGCACCTTTCCAGCATTACGTAAGGCTTTAGTCGATGCTTTGCCCACGCTTTCTCTTTGAGATCCTTTGATTGTAATCGATTTCATTTATATTAATTTAATTATTTACATTAAAAATTGTCCGCTAATGGATGTATTGTCTTGAACTTTATGCATCACATCGGCAAATAAAGGGGCGCAAGATACAACTTTTATTTTAGAACTCACTCTTTTTAAAGGAATTGTATCTGAAACAATTAACTCTTCTAGCTTTGAGTTTTCTATACGTTCATAGGCCTCACCCGATAAAATTGGGTGTGTACAAATAGCACGAACACTTAAAGCACCTTTTTCCATCATTAAATCGGCTGCTTTGGTTAGGGTCCCGCCGGTATCAATCATATCATCAACCAAAATAACATGACGGTCTTTTACCTCTCCAATCAATTCCATGGTAGCAATTACGTTAGCTTTTAACCGTTGTTTATAGCAAATTACCACTTCACTTTCTAAAAATTTAGAGTAGGCATACGCACGTTTTGAGCCTCCCATATCTGGTGATGCAATGGTTAAATTTTCTAAATTCAGCTTTTTTATATACGGTAAAAATATGGTTGAAGCGTATAAGTGGTCAACAGGTTTTTCAAAAAAACCCTGAATTTGATCCGCGTGTAAATCCATAGTCATAATACGCGTTGCGCCGGCTGTTTGCAATAAATTAGCCACTAATTTAGCGCCAATAGCAACTCTGGGTTGGTCTTTGCGGTCTTGGCGCGCCCATCCAAAATAAGGTATCACTGCTGTAATATGCCTAGCCGATGCTCTTTTAGCGGCATCCAACATCAAAAGCATTTCCATTAAATTATCGGCTGAAGGAAAAGTAGAACCGATAATAAAAACTCTTCTACCTCGAACCGACTCAACAAATGCAGGTTGAAATTCCCCATCGCTAAACCTTGAAATTACTACATTTCCAAGCTCAACACCGTAATGTTTGGCTATTTCTTTGGCTAATTCTTTACTTTGGTTACAAGCAAAAAGTTTAGGCTCTAGTTGATAATTACTCATTTTTTTAGTTGTGTTGTTGTTTGTTGGGTGCAAATTTAAAATTATTTGTAAAGTATTTGCGTATTTCTTCTTAAAGTTTTTATGATTTAGAAGAAAAATATTTATAAATTTGCAATCCAATTCAAAAAAGCCAAAGTGGCGGAATTGGTAGACCTGTCTACCGGCAGGCAGGCGCGCCGGTGAAAAAGAAAAGTTAAGCGCTCTTAGCAGTTCATTGAAATTAGCCTCGATGGCGGAATTGGTAGACGCGCTGGATTCAAAATCCAGTTCTGGCAACAGAGTGTGGGTTCGATTCCCACTCGAGGTACAAAACCCTGCTAACAAAAGTTAGCAGGGTTTTTTATTGATTAACATAGTATCATTTTAAACAGGAGTTGCAACACAATAATAAGCTCAAAATTGAAAATCAGCCTCTGTTTGAAATTAATGAGGGATAAACATAAGTACTTATTAAACTCATATATTTACATAATAGTAAGCAATACCCTGAATTATTAATTTGATAAATAGGAATTATTTGTTTTTAACAACTGTACTTTTATATTTTTCTGATTGAGTTTAAAAAGTTTTATTTCCTGATATTGAT
>CAYFFC010000023.1:0-22228 GCA_964342295.1 uncultured Lutibacter sp.
CAAGCCTGTCAACATCGGGGTCAACAACAATTCCAAAATCGGCTTTTTCCTTTACAACCAAATTTGAAATTTCAGTTAAATGCTCTTTCAAAGGTTCGGGGTTATGCGGAAATTCGCCATTAGGTTTACAAAAAAGTTCTACACAGGTTACACCTAATTCTTTGAGTAACCCAGGAATTGCAATTCCTCCGGTAGAGTTTACAGCGTCAACCACTACTTTAAACTTAGCTTTTTTTATAGCATCTACATTTACCAAATTAAGTTTTAAAACTTGGTCAATATGTTTTTTAATGTAGTTTTTTTTCTTTCTGTAAACCCCTAAATTATCAACATCAGAAAAAATAAAGTCGTTTTCATTGGCAATTTTTAATACTTCAGCACCATCATTTGCATTTAAAAATTCGCCTTTGCTGTTTAATAATTTTAAGGCGTTCCATTGTTTAGGATTATGACTGGCTGTAATTATAATTCCTCCATCGGCATTATCCAAAGTAACAGCTACCTCAACTGTTGGGGTGGTGCTTAAACCAATATCAGTAACATGAATTCCTAATCCAACAAGTGTATTGCAAACAAGGCTGCTTACCATTTTGCCCGAAATTCGCGCATCTCTACCTACAATTACGGTTAGGTTTGATTTATTGGAATTTTTTTTCAACCAAGAACCATACGCTGCAGCAAATATTACAGCATCAACAGGTGTTAAATTTGATGTTACCTCTCCTCCTATGGTTCCTCTTATTCCCGATATCGATTTTATTAAAGTCATTAATTTAAATTTTAAAAACAAAGATAATTTTATAAGTTGTAACAATAAAAAAAAGCTGCATCAAAATTTGATACAGCTTTTATAATTTATAATGAAAAAGAGATTATTTTCCTTCCATTTTTTTCTTCAATGCAGCAAGATCACCACCTAAGTCTCCTAAAGTAGTTTTTTCTGCAGCATCAGCTTTTTTCTGAGCTGCTTTTATATTTTTCTCTTCCTGAGCTTTGAAAATTGAAGAATGTGATGCTACAACACGTCTAAATTCTTTATTAAATTCAATAACTTTAAACTTATCTGTATCGCCTTTTGCAAGCTTAGTACCATCTTCTTTAGTTGTAAATCGGCTTGGAACAAAAGCTTCAACACCACCTTCAAAAGTAACTATCAATCCTTTGTCATTCTTTTCTTTTACAGTTCCTTCGTGTACAGAATTTATTGTAAAAGTAGCTTCGTGTGCATCCCAAGGATTCTCAGTAGTTTGCTTGTGACCTAAGTTTAATTTACGTCCTTCAACATCCAATTCCAATACCTGAACATCTAACTTGTCTCCAACAGCTACAAAATCTGATGGGTGTTTAATTTTCTTTGTCCAAGATAAATCAGAAATATAAACCAATCCGTCAATTCCTTCTTCTAATTCCACAAAAACACCAAAGTTAGTATAATTACGCACTGTACCGGTATGTTGTGAACCTACAGGATATTTTTTAGCGATATCAGTCCAAGGATCCGGGTGTAATTGCTTGATACCTAACGACATTTTTCTTTCTTCTCTGTCAAGCGTTAATACTTGAGCCTCAACTTCATCACCAACTTTTACAAAATCTTGTGCTGAACGTAAATGCGTTGACCAAGACATTTCAGAAACGTGAATTAAACCTTCAACACCTTCTGCAACTTCAATAAATGCTCCATAGTCGGCAAGTACAACTACTTTTCCTTTAACAGTATCACCAACTTTTATGTTTTCATCCAAAGCTTCCCAAGGGTGTGCATTTAATTGTTTTAATCCTAATTGAATTCTTGTTTTCTCATCATCAAAGTCAAGAATAACAACATTCAACGTTTGGTCTAACTCAACAACCTCACTTGGATGGTTGATTCTAGACCAAGATAAATCGGTGATATGAATTAATCCGTCTACACCACCTAAATCAACAAACACACCGTAAGAAGTAATGTTTTTAACCACACCTTCTAATACTTGTCCTTTTTCTAATTTGCTGATGATTTCTTTTTTCTGAATTTCAATATCGGCTTCAATTAAAGCTTTGTGCGAAACAACAACATTTTTAAATTCTTGGTTAATTTTAACCACTTTAAATTCCATTGTTTTTTCAACGTATTGATCGTAATCTCTAATAGGTTTTACATCAATTTGAGAACCCGGTAAGAATGCTTCAATTCCAAAAACATCTACAATCATACCTCCACGAGTTCTGCATTTTACAAATCCATTAACAACCTCACCTGTTTCGTGAGCATTGTTAACTCGATCCCAAGCTTTAATTACTCTTGCCTTTTTGTGTGATAACACTAACTGACCTGTGCTATCTTCTCTTTTATCAACTAAAACTTCAACTTTATCTCCAACTGCTAAGTTAGGATTGTAACGAAATTCGTTTAATGAAATTACACCTTCAGATTTTGAATTGATGTCGATAATCGCTTCGCGGTCGGTTTTTCTAACAACCGTACCTTCAATAACTTCGCGTTCACTTACCAATCCTAAAGTACCTTCTAATGCGGCTTCAAATGCTTTTAAGTTTTCTTCGTCTACAGCTTCAATTCCTTCTTCGTACTTGTGCCAGTCAAAATTTGCTAAAAATTCTTCAGGGCTTACTTCAGTTTTAGGAGCTTCTACTACTTCTTCAACTTCTTTTTTGGTTTCTTCTTTGGCGGTTTCTGCCTTTTTGTTCACTTCAGTAGCTTCTACCTGCTCCTCAGTTTTTTTTGTTTCTTCAGACATATTGCTGATGATAATAATTTGTATCTTATTGTTATACAGACTTTTAAACGATTACAACACTAAGAGATGATTTACAATAAATTAATTAATTTTCCTTTTCAAATCTGTTCTCGTAAAAAGGAGTGCAAATTTACAAAAAACTATTGTAAATTACAATGTAATATGTTGAATATGTGAGATGTGAAAATGAATAAAAAACAGCTTCTTATTTGAATTTTATAATTTATGTAAAGGTATTTTAATTTTTAATTACATATAATTTTAACTCTTTACTGCTCTATCCACAGCTTAAAATCTTTCACCCGTTCTCGGCTTACAATAATGTCCGATTCATTAAATGAATTTAGCTGAATTTTTAACCTGCTGTTGGTATAAGAAATAATATCTTTTACTGCATTTATGTTTATAAAATATTTGCGACTTACTCTAAAAAAAGTTTCTGGGTTTAATTTTTGCTCCAACTGCTCTAACGTTTCGTCAATTAAGTAGTTCCTGCCATTGGCACAGTGTAAATTTGTAGCTTTGTTTTCACTGTAAAAACATTCAATTTCCGATACCAATATCATTTTTAAATGTTGACCAATTTTAACGGCAAACCTTTTTTTATAAACGCTATCATTTGGTTGAAAAAGTGCTCTTAATGTTTCTAATTTTATTTGTTTATTTTCTTGTGATTTTGTAAGATTTTTAAATTGCTTAACCGCATGCGCCAGCTCATCACTATCAATAGGTTTCAACAAATAATCTATACTATTTAATTTAAATGCTTTTAGTGCATATTCATCAAAAGCTGTGGTAAAAATAATAGCGCTTTTTACAGTAATGGTTTCAAAAATTTCAAATGAAAGCCCATCAGATAATTGGATATCTAAAAAAATTAGGTCGGGATGCTTGTTAACCGAAAGCCATTGAATTGATTCTTCAACAGAATGAAGCATTGCTTCGGGCTCTATATTCAATGTGTTTAACATTCTACTTAGCCTTCGCGCTGCAGGCTTTTCATCTTCTATTACAATAACTTTCATTTTTTCTTTGAAGATTGTTTTAGTTTTACATAAACAGCATTACAAAGTAACACGTTTTAGTTATTCCCACATATTTTTTTTATCCTTATCCATCAGTTCTTTAATTTTACGATCTTCCCAAGATTTCCCTAAAATAAAGTCCATTCCAAAAACTCCAAATGCGTGAAAAGCAATACCAATTCCCCAAAAGAATAAGGTACCATACGATTGCCATTCCCAAAATACTGACCAATCGCCTTCAGAAATAAATCTGGATATTAGTATAAACCCGTTTACCATTAAATACACCATTAAATGGATATAAAACCCTTTAATTGCTTTCACTTTTTTTTGCGCCCTAATATATTTTTGATTTTCTAAATTATGATGTTCCATTTTTTAAAATTTTTTGTTTGAATCTTTATCCATTAATTCTTTAATTTTTCGATCTTCCCAATCTCTGCCAAATAGTAAATGCTGCCCAAACACACCATAGGCGTGAAAAAGCATCCCAATTCCCCAACCTAACATTGGCCACCAAAACCAATGATAACCGGGTGAGGTTTTTAAATTTATAAAAATTAAAAAGGGAATTACCAGGCAATAAGCCAATAGATTCCAATAAAACCCTTTTATTTCATCAACTCTTTTTTTGGCTCTTAAATATTTTTGTTCTTCGCTAAATTCAGTTTTCATAATGTTGTTTTTAGTGTTATTATACTTGTTTTATTATTCCCAATATTGCTTTTTATCGTTTTCCATAAACTCCTTTATTTTACGATCCTCCCAATTTCTACCAAATACCGAGTTATAACTAAAAGCTTTAAACCCTTGAAAAACCATCCCTATACCCCAGCCCAGCATTGGAAACCAAAACCAGTGAAATTGTGGAACATACGTTAAATTTATGTAAATTAGTATTGGAATAACAATACAATAGGCAATTAGGCCACTGTAAAATGCTTTTATTTCCTGCACCTGCTCAACAGCTCTCATATAGCTACTGTTTTCTATATTTTCTGATGTTTTCATTTTTTTTGTTTGTTGTGTTAATAATGGAATTTGTACCGTAAAACTCTCGGAAGTTTTTTCAACAAAAACCTTTTTTAATGTAATTAAACCATATCGGTCAATAATGTTGTTCAATCCTACTTTAGTTCCTCGTTCTAAAGTTGATTTCGGATTGTAATTGTTGGTTACCTTTAAATAACCATTCACTTCTGTTATCACTACTTTTAACGGGTTTTCTTCGGAAACAGCATTGTGTTTTATAGTATTTTCTAACAATAACTGCAATGAAAGTGGTATAATTTTGTATGAAGGATTACTAGCTTCTTCAGGAATTTCAAAAGTTACGGCATTTTCGAACCGCATTTTTAAAAGTTCCATATAAGTTCTTGCAAATTCCAACTCTTCATCTAAATCAATTAAGTCCTTATTTTTTTGTTCCAAAACATACCTGTAAACTTTAGAAAGTTTGGTGGTAAATTTTTCAGCTAATGTTGGATTTTCACTTATTAATGATGTTAATACGTTTAAACTATTAAATAAAAAGTGGGGATCAATCTGACTTTTAAGCGATTCATACTTTGCGGTTTCAGTTTTAGCTACAATTTTTTGTTCTTTTACCTTTTCTTCCGTTAATGCTTTATAAAAGAAAAATGCATGAAAAGCTAAACTAACTATAACCGTAATGGTTAAACCAAATATATAATACGAAAAAGCAGCACTATCATTTAAAAAGGCATTTAGAGGATTATTTAATAGAATTACCAAAGTGATAAATCGTAATACAAAAAGCCCTAACATTGTTAAGCCAATAGACCCAAATACCCCTATAATTAATCGCTTTTGAGAATGTTGCTCCCAAGCATATTTTTCCTCTAAATAACCAAAAAAATAACTATTTAATACTGTTAACGTAAAGGCATACATAAAATGAATACCAAAAACCATCATTAAATTATTCACTGAAAGGTTAAAACCGGCATCAGAAAGTAATCGTTCTATAATAAAAATTATAACAGTTAAAATTACCGATATTTTAAAACAATATTTAATTGAAAATTTCAAATTATTTAAATTTATTAGATTAATATGCAATTTAAAACTTAATTTCTAAAGTTACATCGCTTTTTAAAACTTCAAATTTCGACAGATCAAATTGTGGAGGTCCATAATTATAAACATTGTTAGAGTTTCCATAACTTTCAATAGGCATACCGTTTAAATCAAAGTCCATTTTACCATTATTATTTTCATCATGAAAACATAAAACTGCATAAAATCCTTCTGGAATACCCGTAAAAATAACTGTGCTCTTACCGTTAACAATTTTTGATGATGATGCTTGAAGTGGCTGTTTCATAAAATTTTCTTTAGTGTAAAGAGCAAACCTTACCTCTCCATCATCACTCAACGCATTTAATACAGAAACTGTTAGGTTACTACCATTGGTTTTGCTAGTTGAATTCCCCTGAGCTAGCATTAGCGATGAGAACATAAGTGCTAGTGCTAAAATTAAATGTTGCATAACTATAGAGTATTTAAAATTTGTACACTACAAATATTGTTTAGTTTAAACTGTTTAAAAATTAAAACCTACCCAATTGTAATAAAATAGAGACCAATTGTAATTTATTTCAAATAAATATATAATTTAATTACAAACCGTTTAAACTATTCTAAGAATTAAGCAAAAGAAAAACACTAACATAAGTCATATTTTTATCCTAAAAAGTTTGTAACTTTATGCAACTTTTTTTTCTAAAAATGTACAATTATGAAAATATACGATGATAAACACATTAAAAATGTTGCTTTTGTAGGCGCCAATAAAAGTGGTAAAACTACATTAGCCGAAACAATGCTCTTTGAAGCCGGATTAGTCAACCGCCGTGGTAGTGTAGAAAACAAAAACACCGTTTCAGACTATCACGAAATTGAACATGAAAGAGAAACTTCCATTTTTGCCACACCTTTACACACCGAGTGGCGTAATTACAAAATAAACATTTTAGACACACCAGGATTAGACGATTTTATTGGAGAAATTGCTTCAACAATGCGCGTAGCCGATTCTGTTGTAACTGTGGTTAATGCACAACAAGGGGTTGAAGTTGGTACAGAAATTATATGGAATTATATTGACCGTTTTTCAAAGCCAACACTATTTGTTGTAAATCAAATTGATAGCCCTAATGCCGATTTTGAAGAAAGTTACAAAAGTATTGTTGATTTGGTTGGTAGAAATGCCATAAAAATTCAATATCCTTTGGTGGTTGATGGTGCCCAATGTATTATTGATGTACTGAAAATGAAAATGTACAAATTTGGGCCTGAAGGCGGTAAACCTGAAAAATTAGAAATTCCGGCCGATCAATCAGACCTTGCTAACGAGCTACATAATGAATTGGTAGAAAAAGCAGCTGAAAATGATGAAGCGTTGATGGAATTGTTTTTTGATAAAGGCACATTGAATGAAGATGAAATGCGTGAAGGCATTAAAAAAGGAATGCTTAACCATGAACTTTTCCCTGTATTTTGCGTATCAGCGCTAAACGATATGGGAAGCGGACGATTGATGGGCTTTATTGATAATGTTGCACCATCTGCAGCCGATTTAAAACCTGAACAAAGTGTAGAAGGTGAATTAATTGAATGCAAACCCGACGCCCCTACAGTTTTATTTGTATTTAAAACATTATACGAACCTAATTTGGGTCAAATTAGCTTTTTCAAAGTAAAATCGGGAGAAGTTAAACAAAATGACAAACTTGAAAATGCACGAAAAGGTGAAGTTGAAATTTTGAATCAACTTTATATAATGGATGGTAAAAACCGTCAACCTGTTGAAAAATTAAGTGCAGGTGATATTGGGGCAACCCTAAAACTAAAATATACCGAAACTAATGATACTTTAAGAACAAAAGGTGCTGAAATTACAGTTAAACCAATTCAGTATCCTGAACCAAGAATTAACAAGTCGGTTAGTGCTAAGGATAAAAATGACGAAGAAAAGTTGAATGATGCCCTTAAAAAAATTCATAGTCAAGATCCAACCGTTGTGGTAAAATATTCAACAGAATTGAAACAGCTTATCTTAGGCTGCCAAGGTGAATTGCATTTGGCAACTATAGATTGGACTTTGAAAAATGTTTACGGAATTACGGCAACCTTTGAACAGCCAAGAATTGCATATAGAGAAACCATACAACGCTCGGCTACTACAAGTTACAAACACAAAAAACAATCGGGTGGCGCAGGTCAATTTGGTGAAGTTCATATAAAAATTGAACCGTGGTTTGAAGGAATGCCTGAACCGGAAGGATTTAACATTAGAGGTAAAGAAGAAATTGATTTAGATTGGGGCGGAAAGCTGGTATTTTACAACTGTATTGTTGGCGGTGTGATTGATGCTCGTTATTTACCTTCTGTATTAAAAGGTATTCTTGAAGTAATGGAAGAAGGTCCGCTAACAGGCTCTTATGCAAGAGATATTAGAGTAATGCTATTTGATGGTAAAATGCACGCCGTAGATTCTAATGATATTTCATTTAAAATTGCAGGTGCCCATGCATTTAAAGACGCATTTTTAAATGCAAAACCAAAATTATTAGAACCAATTCAAGATTTAACCGTAAAAGTTCCGGAAGAGTTGATGGGTAATGTTATGACCGATTTACAATCGCGCAGGTCAATAATTTTAGGTATGGATAGTGATGGAAAATATCAGACCATTAAAGCTAAAACACCATTAGCCGAAATGTATAAATATTCAACTACCCTTAGATCAATTACCCAAGGTAGAGGAAGTTTTAGTACCAAGTTTTCTAATTTTGAACTAGTACCAAACAATGTACAAGAGGAGCTGATTAAGCAGGAAGCTTAAACCATAACAACGCAAAAAATAAAAGACTCGCTTTGCAGCGAGTCTTTTCTGTTAGTAGTAAATAATTAATATCTATTAATTCATAAATTTTACAATTCTTAAAAGTTTTAGATGGTATTTATACTACTAGCATTTAAGAAACTTAAATATTAATCGTTGCTAATTTAGCAATATTTTATTTAATTATACAACAAACTTATTAACTTTTAACATTTTAATTAAACTTTTATTTCTTTTTAAATATTTTATATACATTATTACTACTCAAAAAAAAACAATAAAAATTACTCATAACACGGTTTTTTTATTTCGTATATTTGCGATTGAATTTTACAATAATGAAATTACTGTTAATTACTATAGGAATGTTAGCTTTGGGGATTGCCGGAATTGCAATTAAACTTTGGGCTAAAAAGGATGGAAAATTTGAAGGAACCTGTGCTAGTCAAAACCCACATTTAAACAAAAACGGTGAACCTTGTGGATATTGTGGAAAACTACCTGAAGAATGTAAAAATAGATAGTATCGTATGCTATTAGAATACTTGTTTATTGCTTTTATAGTAATTTGTTGTATTCAATTTTGTTATTATTTTTTATTGTTTGGTTACTTTTCATTTATTCATAAAAACAATCAAAAATCTTCTTTTAATCAGCCAATATCGGTATTAATTTGCGCCAAAAATGAAGCTGATAATTTAAAAATTAGCCTTCCATTAATTGAAAAACAAACTTATTATAATTTTGAACTTGTATTAATTAATGACGGTTCTTATGATAATAGTTTAGAGGTGATGGAAGCCTTTAAAAAAAATACCTCTATAAGTGTAACAATTGTAAATGTGTTGCCCAATGAGCAGTTTTGGGGCAGTAAAAAATATGCTCTTACTTTAGGCATAAAGGCTGCAAAGTATAAATACCTTTTGTTTACCGATGCAGATTGTGTTCCTACCTCCAACAATTGGATTTCTGAAATGACTTCTAATTTTAGCAATAATTACAAACTTATCTTAGGATATGGTGCATACAAGAAAATCAAAAACTCTTTTTTAAACAAACTTATACGTTTTGAAACCTTACTTTCTTCAGTTCAATATTTCAGCTACAGCCTAACCGGAATTCCTTATATGGGAGTAGGAAGAAATATTGCTTATACCAAATCATTATTTTACAAAGCAAATGGTTTCGCAAAGCATATGCATATAAAATCTGGGGATGATGATTTGTTTGTAAATCAAATTGCAACTAAACAAAATACAACCATTTGCTACAATAATAAAGCTTTTACAATTTCTAATCCTAAAACTACTTTTAAAAGTTGGATAAATCAAAAAAGAAGGCATATATCAACAGCAAAATATTACAAATTACATCATAAATTTTTATTAGGATTATTCTTTAGCAGTCAAATTCTATTTATTTTAATGGCAATTGTACTGTTAACAACACAATTTAACACATTAATTACCAGCTCACTAATTGTAATAAGATACCTCACAGTTTATACCTCATTGGGATTTTCAGCAAAAAAATTAGACGAAAAAGATTTAATTATTTTTATTCCTTTGTACGAATTATTTTTGATTTTCATGCAAATGTTTATCTTTATGAAAAATCTTATTTCAAAACCCTCTCATTGGTAAAAAAAAGTAGTGATATTGCCAATTTAATTGAAAAAGCAAGGCAAAAAGACCAAAAGGCTTTTAATGCTCTATTAAATAATTACTGGAGTGATGTTTACCGGTTTCAACTCTCAAAAACTCAAAATGAAGAGGAAGCCGAAGATATTACCATTAAAACATTTTCAAAAGCATTTGATAAAATTAATTTATATAATGAACGCTATAATTTTAAAACTTGGTTAATTTCCATTTCGAAAAACATTTTTTTAGACCATGTTCGAAAAAAACGAACAGAAACTATTTCCATAAACAAAACAGCATCAGAAGCTTATAAAATTTTTGACGAATCACCTTCAGCCGAAGATCAATTGATCATAGAACAAAATTTGGCACAGTTGTTACATTTTATCAAACAATTAAAACCTCATTATCAAGAAATAATTAATCTTCGCTATTTTAGAGAAATGAGTTATAAAGAAATGGCAGACACCTTAAATGAACCTATGAGCAATATTAAAGTAAAATTACTACGTGCAAAAAAACTACTAGCTGAAATAATTAAAAAATCATCTTAATATTGGTGTCAATTTCATTTAAATGGTTTAAAAAGTTAGGGCCGGGATTGCTTTTTGCCGGAGCAGCAATTGGGGTTTCTCACCTAGTACAATCCACAAGAGCCGGTGCCGACTTTGGCTTTGGACTGCTATGGGGACTCATTGCTATTCACATAGTTAAATATCCGTTTTTTCAGTTTGGCCCAAGGTATGCCACGGCAACAGGAGAAAGCCTTTTAGATGGTTATAAAAAACTGGGCAAGTGGGTGTTAATTGTCTATTTTATTCTAAACCTAGGCACTATGTTCACCATTCAGGCTGCAGTAACCATTGTTACAGCCGGTTTAGCTTCCAATTTGTTTGGTGTTACCAGCAATCCGGTTATTTGGAGTATTATTATCACAATAATTTGTATGATGTTATTAATAATTGGGCGCTATAATTTACTCGATAAACTCATTAAAATAATTATAATTACGTTAACTATTAGTACATTAATAGCTGTTTTTATGGCTTATTTAAATACAAATAACGTATTGTCTTTTTCACAAGTAATTCCTAAAACGTCTCTGGAAATAGGTTTTTTAATTGCCTTTTTAGGTTGGATGCCGGCGCCTTTAGATGTTTCTGTTTGGCAATCATTATGGGCTATTGAAAAGCAAAAAAACAAGTCGAGTCAATTTAATACAAAACAGGCTATTTTTGATTTTAATATTGGATTTGCCGGTACTTTAATTGTAGGCGTTTGTTTTGTTAGCTTAGGGGCTTTGGTAATGTTTAACAGTAACGAAAGTTTTAGCGGAAACGCAGTTCAGTTTTCTCAACAACTCATTGGTTTGTACACAAAATATTTGGGCAATGAACTCTATATTTTTATTGCTTTAGCAGCTTTTACTACAATGTTTAGTACTACTATAACTACATTAGATGCCTCACCAAGAGCTATGGCTAAAACTTTTGATTTGCTTACCCAAAAATCATACAAAAATTTGTATTGGTTTTGGATTAGTTTTTTGGCGGTAGGTACCATAGTTATTTTACTATTTTTTATGTCGGAAATGAAAGTACTTGTAAAAATAGCCACTGTCTTATCCTTTTTAACGGCACCTTTTTTTGCAATTATGAATTTTGCCCTTATAAGCGGAAAGCACACCCCAAAAAAATGGCAACCTTCTCTTAAATTAAAAGTGCTTAGCTGGTTTGGAATAATCTTTCTCATTGTTTTTAGTTTTTGGTATCTTTTCAATTTATAATTTCTTTGTACTTTTGCACTCAATTTCATTAAAATGACAAGAGACACTGTAACAAATCCTACTAAAAAACCAAAATGGCTACGTGTAAAATTACCTGTTGGAAAAAAATATACTGAGTTAAGGGGTTTGGTTGATAAATACAGCTTACATACCATTTGTACAAGTGGAAGTTGCCCTAATATGGGCGAGTGCTGGACAGAAGGCACGGCAACTTTTATGATATTGGGTAATATTTGTACACGTTCCTGCGGTTTTTGTGGTGTTAAAACCGGTAGGCCTGAAACTGTGGATTGGGAAGAACCTGAAAAAGTTGCTCGGTCAATCAAATTAATGAAAATTAAACATGCTGTTATTACATCGGTTGATAGAGACGATTTAAAAGATGGCGGCTCTATTATTTGGGAAGAAACCGTAAATGCAATTAGGCGGGCAAATCCAACTACTACACTAGAAACTTTAATTCCTGATTTTCAAGGCAATAAAACAAACATAAACAGATTATTAAAAGTTGCACCCGAAGTTATTTCACATAATTTAGAAACAGTTCGTAGGCTAACACGAGAAGTCCGCATTCAGGCTAAATACGACAGAAGCCTTGAAGTTTTAAAATATATGAAAGATCAAGGACAAAAAAGAACGAAATCGGGTATTATGCTTGGATTGGGTGAAACACAGGAAGAAGTTTTAGAAACACTTCAAGATTTAGCCAATGCAAATGTTGATATAGTAACTATTGGCCAATACCTACAGCCTAGTAAAAAACATTTACCTGTTAAAGAATACATTACTCCTGAGCAATTTGAATTTTACAAGAATGAAGGCTTAAAACTGGGCTTTAAATATGTTGAAAGCGGTGCTTTGGTTCGTTCTTCATATAAAGCGCAGCAGCATTTGGTATAACAACTTTCTTACTTTAACATTTTATTAACTAGGTGATTAATTTTCTGGCACAAGTATTGAAATAAGATTTTTTGAGCAAAGCTTGGTAAACTTTGTTTTCATTGTATAAAATTTGAGTTAGTTAAAAAAGCGGTTTTTCAACCGCTTTTTTTATTTCCCTTAAAATTTTTATTAAGTAGCTTCGAAATTTTATTCTATATAGATATTCAAATTATAAAAGTATTGATAAACAGACTTTTAACATTTTTATAACAGATGAAATTTAATTTGGCACGAATATTGAATTAATAATTTTGAGCAAAGCTTGGTAAACTTTGTTTTCATTGTATAAAATTTGAGTTAGTTAAAAAAGCGGTTTTCCAACCGCTTTTTTCTTTATCAATATTTTACTTTATAAAGTAAATTCTTCTATTGTTTTTTTAATTATTGAAACACAATCTAATAATTGCTCTCTATTCATTACTAATGGAGGCGCAAATCTTATAATATTCCCATGAGTTGGTTTTGCCAACAATCCATTATCTCTCAATTTTATACATATATCCCAAGCTGTAGAACTATCTTCACTATCATTTATAACAATTGCATTTAGCAGACCTTTACCTCGTACTAATTTAATTAATGGGTTAGAATCTACAATTTTTTGGACTTCACTTCTAAATAATTCACCTAAAATTTTAGCATTTTTAGCTAAACCCTCCTCTTCAACTACCTGCAATGCAGCTAAGGCAACTGAACAAGCCAAAGGGTTACCACCAAATGTTGAACCGTGTTGACCCGGCTTTATAACTTCCATGATTTCATTATTGGCAAAAACAGCCGAAACCGGATACACACCACCACTTAAGGCCTTTCCTAAAATTAAAATATCTGGCTTAACATTTTCATGATTCACTGCTAATAATTCTCCCGTTCTGGCAACACCTGTTTGTACTTCATCGGCAATAAAAAGCACGTTGTATTTTTCGCAAAGTGCTTTTGCTTTCGCCAAATATCCTTCAGAAGGCACATACACCCCTGCTTCACCCTGAATTGGCTCAACTAAAAATCCGGCAATTTTTGTGTTTGCAGCAAGTATTTCTTCTAAAGCAAGAAGGTTGTCGTATTCAATTTTAATAAACCCCGGCGTAAACGGACCAAAATTTTTGCGCGCATCTTCATCATTTGAAAATGAAATTATAGTAGTTGTTCTTCCATGAAAATTATTTTTGCATACAATTATTTCGGCTTCATTTTCTTCAATTCCCTTTTTTTCGTAAGCATATTTACGGCACAATTTAATTGCAGTTTCAACAGCCTCTGCACCGGTATTCATAGGTAACACCTTATCAAAACCAAAATATTCGGTAACAAATTTTTCGTACTTACCAAGTACATCATTATAAAATGCTCTAGATGTTAATGTTAAATTTGAAGCTTGCTCATTTAAAGCCTCAACAATTTTTGGGTGACAATGACCTTGATTAACCGCGGAATATGCCGATAAAAAATCGTAATACTGCTTACCTTCTACATCCCAAACATAAACACCTTCTCCTCTACTTAATACTACAGGAAGCGGGTGATAGTTATGCGCCCCGTATTTGTTCTCTAAATCAATTGCTTGTTGTGATGAAATTTTTTCTGAAACCATCATAATAAATAAGTTTTAAAAATTGAAATTTTCAATTCCTTCTTAAGGAGAGAAATCATCCTCTTTACGCCTGCAAATTACAAAATTATTTATGATTTGAACAAGAGCTTTATTTATATAATTTCTTTAAGTAAAGCAATTTATTAACTTATTATTTAGAATTTATCTAAATTAAATCATTTGATATATTTCTACACAAAAGAGCTCATTGTTTCATTAATTTAAATAAATTTGTGAAATCACTAAATAAAAATTAAAACAATGAAAAAATCGTTATTCGTATTAGGGTTGGTCGCATTTATAATTGCAAGTTGTGGCGAAAAAAAGAAAGATGAAGTAAAAAAAGAAGTTGAAACTGTTAAAGAAGAAGTAAAGCAAGAAGTTACTGAAACTGCTGACAACCTTGAACTTGGTAAAAAATTATTTACAGAAAAAACCTGCGCTACTTGCCATCAACCCGATGCTAAAGTTATTGGACCATCAATTAAAGATATGAACAAAATTTACGCTGAACAAAATGGGGATATGATGAAATTTTTAAGAGGGGAAGCTGCTCCAATAGTTGATACTGATCCGGGTCAGGTTGCAATTATGAAAGCAAATATTGATGGCTTTGTTAAAAATATGACAGACGATGAATTAAAAGCTATTGTTGATTACATGTTAAGTATTCAATAATCTTCAAAAAAATAATTTAAAGGCATCTCTAATTAGAGGTGCTTTTTTTATGTAAAATAGTACATTTGCAACATGGCAAAAAGAAGAAAGCAATATATTTTTGAAAATGTTGAGGTTACAGATGCAGGTGCTCGTGGCAAAACAGTAGCCAAAGCCCCTGATGGACGTGTTATTTTTTTAAACAATACAGTTCCAGGTGATGTTGTTGATATTAGAACACATAAAAAAAGGAAGGCTTATTTTGAAGGTACAGCCATTAATTTTCATAAACTTTCAGATAAAAGAGCACAACCCGTTTGTGAGCATTTTAAAGATTGTGGTGGCTGCAAATGGCAACATATGGCTTATAAACATCAATTGGCTTACAAAGAAAAGGAAGTTCTTAACAATTTAAAGCGCATTGGTCATTTACAAATTCCTAAACCCACACCAATATTAGGAAGTGATAAAACCTACTTTTACCGAAATAAAATGGAATTTTCTTTTTCAAATAAACGCTGGCTTACTGAAGCAGAAATTAATTCTGAAAAAGAAATTGATAACAAACAGGCTTGCGGATTTCACATTGCCGGTATGTGGGACAAAATATTGGATATTAAAGAGTGTCATTTACAAGAAGAACCTTCTAATGAAATTAGAAATTTTATTAGGGAATACGGAATTAAAAACAACCTTGAATTTTTTAATCCCAGGGAGCAAAGTGGATTTTTAAGAACTATGATGATACGAATTTCTTCTATTGGAGAAATTATGTTAGTCATTCAATTTTTTGAAGAAAACAAAAAATCTCGTGAAGCCTTACTTAATACTGTTTCAGAAAAATTTCCTCAAATTACATCGCTTCAATATGTGATTAATAACAAAGGAAATGACACCTTGTATGACCAAAATATTATATTGTACAAGGGGCGTGACCATATATTTGAAAAAATGGAAGGGCTAACATTTAAAATAGGACCAAAATCATTTTATCAAACAAATTCTGCCCAGGCATACGAATTATATAAGATTACTCGAAACTTTGCCGGTTTAACAGGTAACGAAGTGGTGTACGACTTTTACACAGGCACAGGAACCATAGCACAATTTGTTGCAAAAAACGCAAAAAAGGTTATTGGGGTTGAAGCTGTGCCCGAAGCCATACAAGATGCTAAAATTAATGCCGAATTAAATTCAATTGATAATGTAGAATTTTTTGCAGGTGATATGAAAACCGTTTTTAATAATAACTTTATCAAATTACATGGAAAACCAGATATAATAATTACAGATCCGCCACGTGATGGGATGCATAAAAAAGTAGTTGAAAAAATAATAGAAATTGCGCCAAAACGTATTGTTTATGTAAGTTGTAATTCTGCAACTCAGGCACGCGATTTGGACTTGTTAAAATCGAGTTACAATTTAATTAAAACACAAGCTGTTGATATGTTTCCACAAACACATCATGTAGAAAATGTTGTACTTTTAGAACTTAAATAGTTTATTTATGAAAAAATGCATAGTTCTTATATTTTTTTGTCTACTAATTTTTGGTTGTGAAAAAGATGACATTTGTATTGAAGATACTACCCCAAACCTTATCATTCGATTTTATGATAAAGATAATATGACAGAAAAAAAATTAGTCTCAAATTTAACGGTTTGGATAACTGGAAAAACAGATAGCTTATATCAAAATCAAACATTAGACTCAATAGCAATTCCGCTCGATTTAAATTTAAATTCCACTTCTTACAACTTTAAATCCAATTCTAATATTGATGCAATTGATTTTAACTATACTAGAAACGATATTTTTGTTTCGCGTTCATGCGGATATAAAACCGTTTTTGAAAATCTAAATGCCAATTCAACTTCTAATAATTGGATAAATACAATTATAATTAACAATGAAACTATTAATAATGAAACAGCAGCTCATATTTCTATTTATCATTAGTAGTTTCTTTGTTTCCCAAATTTCGGCACAGGAGAAAAAAGATAGTATTGTTGTTAAACAACAATATGGCTTAAGAATTGGAGCCGATATTAGCAAACCTGTAATCGCTTTCTTTGACAATAATTTTACGGGCATCGAATTAGTTGCAGATGCGCGGGTTTATAAAAATTACTTTGCAGCCGTTGAACTGGGTTATGAAAATAAAACAACCAACGAAGAATATCTAAATTTCACCTCAAATGGCTCTTATATCAAAGTTGGGTTCAATTACAACGCTTATAAAAACTGGGCAGGTATGCAAAATGAAATTTACGTAGGTTTTCGTTATGGGTTAGGTTTTTTTACACAAACATTAAATAGTTACACACCTAATATAAAAGGCACTTTTTTTATCCCTGAAACAAATGAAATTAATTCAGAATACAGCAATTTATCAGCGCAATGGGCTGCATTAGTTTTTGGCCTAAAAGTAGAAACCTTTAATAATGTTTACTTAGGAGCTAGTGTGAGCTTTAAACGTATAATGAACACTAAAGAACCCGAAAATTTTAAAAATCTTTACATTCCGGGGTTTAATAGAGTATATTTAAACAATATGGGATTTGGATTTAATTATACCCTTAGTTACTTAATACCAATTGTTAAAAAAACAAAATAATGAATTGGAATAAAGTCTACTCATTTTTCACTTTCGGAATATTTTTAATAATAATTGGGATTGCTGCTTCTTTTTTTAATTGGCCCCAGGCTAATTTAGTTATGGCAATAGGTTTTGTATTTGAATTGGCGGCTGCACTCATTTATATTTGGAATAAACTGAAAAAATAAACTAAGTTTACTATTTTTGTGTACTTTTTTCTTGAATTTATGGCGAAAAAAAAATTAAATAGTTTAAGTGATTTGGGCGGATTTGTATTTTCTACTAATGATGATTTTGAATTTCAAACCGAATCGGAACAAGAAACTCTTTCACCAAATAAACAATTACTGGAAGCACATTTTTCCAATAAAGGAAGAGCCGGTAAAATTGTTACCATTATTTCAGGGTTTATTGGTTCAGAATCCGACTTAAAATCATTGGCCAAATTGCTAAAAACCAAATGTGGTGTTGGAGGAAGTGTAAAAAACAACGAAATTATTATTCAAGGGAATTATAGAGATAAAATAATTAAAATCCTTCAAAATGAAGGCTATAAAGTAAAACGCATAGGCGGATAAAATATGAATAAAATAGCAGCTTCAGAATTAATTCTGAATCCGGACGGAAGTATATATCATTTGAATTTAAAACCCGAAAATATTGCCACCAATATTATTTTTGTAGGTGATCAAAACAGGGTTGCAAAAGTTTCAAAACACTTTGATACAATTGAATTTGAAACTCAAAAAAGAGAATTTAAAACAGTAACAGGAACTTATAACGGTACCCGAATTACAGTAATCTCAACGGGAATTGGACCCGACAATATTGATATTGTAATTAATGAACTGGATGCGCTGGTAAACATCGATTTAAAAACCAGAACCATAAAAAACAAATTCACCCAACTAAACATTGTTAGAATTGGAACTTCGGGTTCTTTACAAAGTGAAATACCGGTTGATAGTTTTGTATTGGCCAAATACGGATTGGGTTTTGACGGTGTTTTGCATTCATATAACTGTGAACATATTTTTGAAACTGAATTTGAGGAAGCCTTTATTAAACATACCAATTGGAATTCAAGAAAAGCCAGACCCTATATTGTTAAAAATAGCCAAGAATTAGAAAACAAACTGGTAAGTAAAAGTGTTTTTAAAGGAGTAACCGCTACAGCTATAGGTTTTTATGGTCCGCAAGGACGTGTATTGCGTTTAGCAATTGAAGATCCAAAACTAAATTCTAAAATTGACAATTTTGAATTTAATGGAGTTAAAATTACCAATTTAGAAATGGAAACTTCAGCAATTTACGGATTATCAAAATTATTAGGCCACAATGCCTGTTCTATGAATTGCATTATAGCAAATAGAGCAAACGGAACTTTTAGTAAAGATCCGTATAAAGCCGTTGAAAAGTTAATTGAGTACACTCTAAACAAATTGACTTCTTAAAATAATTTGAACTCGGCTTCGTTAAAGATTTTATAAAATAGACGAAATGATAAAAAAAATAGGATATGTTGTAATTGGTGTTGTACTTATTGGTAGTATAGTTTCTTGCAGGTCAACAAAAAAAGGCTGTGGTTTAACAGGTGATGCTTATAAAATGCAACCAACACACCAAGTACAAACATTTTCAGAATCGACTTCAAAATAAAATTCAAATATTTCAAAAGCGCCAATGCGTTTTTTTTTATACGAATTTGATTAACCGGTGATTAAATGTGCTTTTTAAAACAAAGCATGTATATTTGCATCGCTTAAAAAACTTAGACAATGAATAACGGATTATACGCAAAATTTAACACCGCTAAAGGTGCAATAGTAGTTAATTTAGAATTTGAGAAAACTCCCGGAACAGTTGGCAACTTTGTTGCTTTGACAGAAGGGAATTTAGAAAACAGTGCTCGCCCACAAGGTGAACCTTATTATAACGGTTTAAAATTTCATAGAGTTATTGCCGATTTTATGATTCAGGGAGGATGCCCATTAGGAACGGGTACCGGCTCTCCGGGATATAGTTTTGATGATGAATTTCATCCGGATTTAAAACATGACAAACCGGGAATTTTATCTATGGCCAATTCAGGCCCGGCATCTAACGGAAGTCAGTTTTTTATTACTCATGTTGCCACTCCTTGGTTAGATAACAAACATACCGTTTTTGGCAATGTTGTTGAAGGGCAAGATGTTGTTGATACAATTGCCCAAGAAGATGAAATTGAATCTGTTGAAATTATTAGAGTTGGAGAAATTGCTGAAAAGTTTAATGCTGTTGAAGCATTTAGAGTTTTTGAAGGTGCACGAGAAAAAAGAGAAGCCGAAGCCAAAAAAGCACAACAAGAACAAATGGATAAAATAGCTGCAGGTTATGATGAAACACCAAGTGGTTTGCGCTATAAAATACTACAAAAAGGTACTGGTAAAAAAGCTTCAAAAGGAAGTATGGTATCGGTTCATTACAAAGGGCAATTATTGGATGGGCAAGTGTTCGATTCATCCTACCAGCGTAAACAGCCAATAGATTTTACAATAGGTGTTGGGCAAGTAATTCCGGGTTGGGATGAAGGTATTCAACTTTTAAAGGTTGGAGACAAAGCAAGACTGGTTATTCCTTCAAATTTAGCTTATGGAAGTCGTGGCGCAGGTGGTGTTATTCCACCAAATGCTACCCTAATTTTTGACGTTGAGCTTATGAATGTGAAATAATTGTTATTAAATCATAATAAAATTTAAAAGCATCGATTTTTTGAATCGATGCTTTTTTTTATATTTGGAATCCCTCAAAATACAAAAAAATAATATGAAAAACTATTTTATTTATTTACTTACGGCGTTATTAATAAGTTGTACATCAAATAAATTTGAAAGCGGATTTCAAAAAAATGTTACCGGTCGTTATTTATACAATTCAAACGAGATAATTGAGGTTTATTTTGAAAACGATATTTTATACCTAAACTGGAGAGGTGCTAACAAAATAAAACCTTTAAAAGTTTCAGAAAACACCTTTTATATAAAAGAAATGAATGAAAAAATTAGGTTTTTAATAAATCCGATAAACCGTGAATTTTATATGTCACTAGTGCCTAAGGACAACAAAAATGAATTGACATATAATTTTAAAAAACTTAAAGACTCAGAAAAAATACCGGATGATTATTTAAAATCAGGTGATTTTGACAATGCACTAAAACTTTTCGTTTCAATCAAGCAAAAAGACTCTCTGGATGCCAATATAAACGAAAATTATTTAAATAAAGCGGGGTATAACTATTTAAGAAACAAGGAGTTTGTAAAAGCTATAAACATTTTTAAAATTAATGTTGCGCTATACCCATACAGCTCCAATGTATACGACAGTTTAGGTGAAGCCTATTTAAAAAGCGGTGATACTTTATTAGCAGTAACTAATTATAAAAAATCGTTGGCATTGGACTCTGCAAATAAAAGAGCTAAAAAAATTATAGAAAAATATAGCCAAAAGAATTAATTTACATAGAGAAATTACAACAATCTTCTTCTAATTGTTGCCTTTTTTAGTATTATTTTCTTATTTTTAGAGCAAAATAAATGATATGAAAACAATGCAACAATGGTTTGATGATTATTCAGTTAGTCATCAAAATGAAACGAATCAAAAAATACACTTTATTTGTGTACCGGCAATTTTTTTTAGTATTGTTGGTATGCTTTTAAGTATACCTATTGACAGAAGTAAAGTCATTAAAATTTTTGATAACCCAATGATTGAAAACTGGGCAACTTTCGCACTGTTTTTAGTATTGGCATTTTATTTCAACAAATCGTTTCGTGTATTTTTAAAAATGCTTGTTTTTTCGACATTTTGTTTGGTTGCAAACTATTATTTATCGCATGTAGTTCCAATACTTCCTGTATCATTAGGTATTTTTATATTGGCTTGGATTGGACAATTTTACGGTCATAAAATTGAAGGGAAAAAACCATCTTTTTTTAAAGATCTTCAATTCTTATTAATTGGGCCGGCCTGGGTTTTTGAGAAATTGATTAAAAAGTAAATTTAATGAAACGACTTATTACTATATTTCTACTTGTACTTATACAGCATTCTTTAATTGCACAAGAAGTCAAATACGAAATTTTTAATACGTCTATAAATTCAAAATACGCCGAGTTGGGTGTAACTTTTCTAAAAGAAAACAAGGTGCTTTTTGCTTCTTCAAAAAAATTTCAGAATAAAAGAGGGCGTCATAACAGACAATTATATTTAGAACTATATTATGGGAAAATTGATGAAAATGGTGACATTCAACAATCAAGTAAGTTTTCCAAAGAAATTAATAACAAATATTTTGAAAGTGATGTAACGTTTACCCCGGATTTTAAAAC
>CAYFFC010000023.1:22328-36089 GCA_964342295.1 uncultured Lutibacter sp.
CCGAATGTAAATACAAATAAAAATGAGCTTTTCCCTTTTATAGATAATGAAAACACCCTTTATTTTGCTTCATACGGGCATAAAGGAAAAGGAAGATTGGATATATTTAAAAGTAAAAACAGTAATGGTATTTTTCAAAAAGCAGAAAATTTACCTGCTCCTATAAACAGTAAATACGATGATTTTGGCTTTGTGATTAAACCGGAATCTAATATGGGATATTTTACATCAAATAGAAAATATGGAAAGGGAGATGTTGATATTTACGGCTTTAAATTAATTGAGAAAGAAACTCAAAAAAAAGTAAAAAAAAGCAATAAATTTGCTTTGGAATGCTCAACTTGCTAACTATTCACTTTTTGAGTGATTTATTTGGTTGATTGCTAGAGAAAACAACAAACCAGCTTTTTAATGAAAAAATTAGCCTACATAGTATTGCTAATATTTGGTCATTTAATATATGGGCAAAACATTACATATGAAGTATTCAACACTTCTATAAATTCTTCTTATGCCGAACTGGGTATTGTTATTTTACAAAACAACAAAGTGCTTTTTGCTTCATCTAAAAAAGATAAAAATGATGTTTCATTTAAAAAAAATAGACGAAAGAATAACAGGCAGCTTCACTTAAAATTCTTTAAAGGTTCAATTACCCCAACTAACGATATTATTCAGGAAGGTATTTTTATTGATAATGAAAATAACCCCATTTATCAATCGGACATCACATTTACACCAGATTTTAAACAGGCATATTTCACCTGGAATAATTTTTACAATACACAATCGCGCAAAGATTCGGCCAAATGGAAAACATTACACATCGTTAAAGCTGATATTAATGAAAATTTCGAAATATCAAATATTACTCCCCTATCATTTAACTGCGAATCTTTTTCCAATCACCATCCTTTTGTAAGTAAAAATGGTAAACTGCTTTACTTTGTTTCAGACAGACCTGGTGGTTTTGGTAAATCTGATATTTATGTTGTATCCATTAATAAAAGCGGAACCTATGGAGCACCTAAAAATTTAGGGAAATCTATTAACACAAAGGAATTGGAAATTTTTCCATTTGTAGATGAATACAATACGCTTTATTTTACTTCTAATGGTCATAAAGGACAGGGAAATTTAGATATTTTTAAAAGTTTATTTGAAAATAATTCATACCAGAAAGTAGAAAATTTACCGATACCAATAAACAGTAATTCAGATGATTTTGCTTTTGTAATGAGCGAAGGAAGCGAATCGGGTTTTTTTACATCCACTAGAAAAAATGGTAAAGGCGATGCCGATATTTATGCATTTGTACCTAAAAAATTATCACAAAAAATTATTGCTAGCAATACAAGTGCATTAAAGATAAATACTGCTAAACAAACTGAAAGCATTAGAACCGAATTAGTTCCAAAAGAAATTCCAAAAGCGCCAATTGCCTGTGAGCAGTTTATATCAGGTCTTGTTTTTAGTACTAATGGCATCCAATTAAATAATGTAAAAGTCAGCTTGATTTCTGATAATGAAATACAAGAAGTTCAATTAGTTGAAAAAGGGTTTAAATACAATTTCAAAATAAATTGTAATCAAACCTATAAAATAATTGCAGAGAAAAAAAATTATTATAGTGCTGAAATTGACATAAATTCAACCTCTCAAAACGGTGAAAATCTTGCAAAAACGTTCACCTTAAAACCCTTAAAATGTTCCCAGTTTTTAAACGGATCAGTTGTTGAAACAAGAACCTATAAACCACTTAGCAACGCTTCAATTATTGTTTTTAAAGATAATTATCCTATTGACACAATATCATTAAATACAAACGGTTCATTTAGACATGAATTAAACTGTAATACCGAATACAGAATTGTTGCGGAGCTTGAAAACTACCACAGTGATGTTACAATGGTTACTACATCTTTAACACCAAATTTGGAGATAAGTAGAAAGTTAAATTTAGAACACAATTTAGAATTTATAACAGTTAGAGGAAAGAAAATGCTAAATATAAATCCGATTAATTTTGAATTAAACGAATCGGAAATAACCGAAGATGCGGCAATTGAGCTTAACAAAGTAGTTGATATTTTATTTAAGTATCCAAATCTAAAAATTACTGTAAATTCGCATACCGATAGTAGAGCTCCGGATGCATACAATTTACGCATTTCAAAAGCTCGGGCACTTTCAATTTATAACTATATAATTTCTAAAGGAATTAAAACGGAAAGAATTATTGCAGAAGGATTTGGTGAAACCCAATTATTAAACAACTGTTCTAATGGGGTAAAATGCAGTGAAGCAGAACACTTGATTAATAGAAGAACTGAATTTATAATTACAGACGAATAACAACAATGAACCAAAAAGAAACCATCACATTTGAAGAGTTTAGCAAAATTGATTTAAGAATAGGAACGATTATAGAAATTAATGATTTTCCTAAAGCGCGCAAACCAGCTTACCAATTAAAAATAGATTTTGGTGATTTAGGTATCAAAAATTCAAGTGCGCAAATAACAAATTTATACACAAAAGAGGAATTATTAAACAAACAAGTAATTGCCATTGTTAACTTTAAGAAAAAACAAATAGCCAACTTTTTTAGTGAATGTCTGGTGTTAGGCATTGCAAACATCAACAATGAAATAGTTTTGTTACAAGCCTCAAAAAACAATCTAAAAAACGGTCAACAAGTAAATTAACTACATTATATTTCCAAAAAATACAGCGTTCATTAACAACTTGTTAGTACCATACCAGAATGCTCTAAAATTTGTATTATCGGTAAAAACCAAAACATGTCCCTTTCCTAATTTATCGACCTGAAATGGAACTGTATTTTTTAAAGCATTCAAATTTTGTTTAGAAATGTATCCGCTTAAAAGCGGTTGATTCGTATATTTAATTGGATTGTTATAACTTTCCTTGTTTGGTTTTATAAATACTTTTGTTCTTCTAAACAAAGCGATTTTATCTTTATAAAATCCGAAATTTATTGGGTGAGATCGGTCAATTTCAGCCTCAAATATTGCACCTCCAATTACCTGTGCCCCATAAAAATCTCTTTTTTGTTCAAAGCTTATATTATTTGCCTCAACTTTCGATTCGTTAAATTCAATGGTAATAAATTTATTTGAGGCCAACCATTTCACTGTATTTTTATAGCCTATTAAATTTCCACCATTTCTAACCCATTGCTTTAAATTTTCAATTTCACTTTCTGAAAAATTTAACCTTGCACTCGGTATAATAAGTGTTGTATATTTTGAAATATCTGTTCTATTAAAATAACGCTTATCTAATCTGGTAATATTCATATCAAAACACTGATCAAATAAATGCCAAACTTCACCGGCATCGCTAACCGAAACACCATCTCCTACCAACATCGCAACCTTAGGCTTTTGGATAGTTTTAAATAAATTACTTCCTAAGTCAATTCCTTTTGTTAAACCCGTTGAAACTCCATTAATTTGCATGCCACTTTCTGTGGCAACTATTTTCAAAAACTCATAAAGTTCATTTTGCGATAATTTTTGGTTTTGAACGGGTATTAAAATAGTTCCGTAATCGTATGTTTTGCCATCAAGCTGAAAAGGACGTAAGCCAACTTTGGCACGTATTTCTTTTTGAAGAATTAAATTCAAGGCTTTTGGGGCATTGTAATTATGCCACTCCATTAAGTAGGCGTAATTACTTTTATTAGCGACATTTCCTTTTATCTCATCTATATCTTCAACAACTTCCCCAATGTTTACGATCGACTTTAGATTGTCATAATTTACATTAAAAGCCAACGGAAAAGTCCAGGCAGAAATATCATAAAAAAGGCTATCTGTAAATTGTGTTCTCTTTTCAAACATAGCCTTAACTATTTTGTAATTTTTCTGATCTGTTGGTATTATAAAACTATGTCCTTTTTTAAAAGCACCGCCTTTAACAGAAAAATCGCTCTTTACGTGATGAATTTTAATTTGATGTCTTTTCAAAACTTTAGCCAGTTGATAGGTCGCTTCCTTATCTTTTTCAGATCCAAATACAATAGCCTTAATTGTACTTTTTGAAGCTTCATTTTTGACATCCTTAAAAAATTGACGTTGGTAATTCAATAATTTCTTTCGCATTTTTACCGCAGCTTCAAGAGTTGATAATGCCGTAGTAAACTGATTTCTAATAGTAAAAGGAAACGTTAGTATGCCATTATCCGTTTCTTGGGCGTGCCCCCTTGAACTTGCTTGCTCAAATAATATACCAATAGCACCATTAATATCAGGGTAGGTAGATCCCTTTCCATAAAAAAAATCATCAAAACTCTCTTCAGTATAATACAATGAACCTATTTTATCAAGTGCCTTTGCATGGTAATTTCCAATTTCCTTTGTCAACTCCTGATTTAGTTTTGGTGTTAACGGATGTACCCTTGATTGAATGCCTGGTTGAAAAAAGAACGTAGCATTTGTTCCCATTTCATGATGGTCGGTCAAAATGTTAGGCATCCATGACCTGAATGTTTTTACCCTAGCCTTTGTTTCCGGCAACTGCACAGCAAGCCAATCTCTGTTTAAGTCAAACCCATAATGGTTTGTTCTGCCTCTAGGCCAAATTTCGTTATATTCCCTATCATTAGGGTCACTGTTTATATTTTTGCTCTTATTACTATTTGCCCAATTTGCAAATCGTTGTAAGCCATCAGGATTATACGATGGGTCTAATAAAATTATCGTATTTTTTAATAAGTCATTAATTTCTTCTCCTTGGGCAGCGGCTAAATAATATACTAATAACATACTTGCGTTTGACCCACTAGGCTCGTTTCCGTGAATAGAGAATCCTTGATAAACCACCAAAGGCATAGTGTTTATATCTAAATTAGTGCTTTCATTTACTTCAGTTAACTTTACATGTTCACTTTGAATTGCTTCAATATTTTTATGATTTTCAGGAGAAGTGATTGTAAGTAACACTAAAGGTCTTCCCTCAAAGGTTTCTCCTCTACTTTTAATGGTTATTCTATCTGAAGCATTAGCCACAGCAATCATATAAGAAATTAACTTATCATGTGTAATATGCCACTCTCCTACTTCATGACCTATTACGTTTTTAGGTGTTGGAATTTCCGGATTGTATGTAATTTTTTGAGGTAAATGGTATTGTAAATCGAGTTGGTTTTGACTAGTAGCAATTATCGAAAAAAAGCTGATAATCAATAAGAAAAGTTGCTTCATTTTAAAAAAAGTTTTAACAAATATATAAATTTATTATTCACAAGCAAGAGCTCAATATTTTTGTACCTTTCAGTTTCAAAAAACTATTTAAATATATACAAAAATGCTTCGTCATTTATCTGAATCTTTAGAAGGTGAACTTCGTACAGACAATTTACACAAAGCAATTTACGCAACTGATGCTTCTGTATATAGGAAAATACCCTTAGCGGTAGCCTATCCAAAAAGTATTAAAGATGTAAAAGAACTTATAAAATTTGCCATTGAAAATAAATTGAGCTTGATACCCCGAGCGGCCGGTACTTCTTTGGCCGGTCAATGTGTTGGTGATGGAATTGTAGTTGATGTATCTAAGCATTTTACTAAGATATTGGAGTTTGATGAGCATAAAAAAACGGTAACTGTTCAACCGGGAGTGATTCGAGATGAATTAAATACGTTTTTAAAACCGTACGAATTATTTTTTGGTCCCAATACTTCTACCAGTAATAGATGTATGATTGGCGGTATGGTTGGAAATAATTCATCAGGAACTACTTCTATACAATATGGGGTTACTAGAGATAAAATTATTTCTTTGAAAGCTATATTAAGTGATGGTTCTGAAGTAATTTTTAAGGATTTATCAGCAATAGAATTTCAAAAAAAATGCCAACTAAAAACACTAGAAGGTACTATATATAACACAATTTATACTGAATTAAGCAATCCTTTAAATCAACAGGAAATAGTAAAAGAATTTCCTAAAAAATCCATTCACAGGCGCAATACCGGATATGCAATTGATGCTTTGCTACAAACTGCCCCTTTCTCTGAAAATTCAGATAAAATTAACCTTTCAAAAATAATTTGTGGCAGTGAAGGCACACTGGCTTTTATTACTGAAATTACATTGAAATTGGATGAGCTCCCGCCTCAACACAACATAATGGTTGCCGCTCATTTTAATAGTATTCAGGAAAGTTTGGAAGCAGTGGTTTATGCCATGCAACACAATTTGTACATGTGTGAATTAATGGACAAAACCATTTTAGATTGTACCAAAGTAAATAGGGAGCAATCAAAAAACAGATTTTTTGTTCAAGGTGATCCTGAAGCTATACTCATGTTCGAAGTAAAATCGGATAAAAAGGAAGTCACAGAATTACTTGCAACTAATTTAATAAACACTCTAAAAAGTGAAAAATTGGGTTACGCATTCCCTATTTTAAAGGGAGAAGAAATTAACAGTGCCATTAATTTAAGGAAAGCCGGTTTAGGATTGCTTGGAAATATTGTTGGTGATAAAAAAGCAGTAGCATGTATAGAAGATACCGCTGTTGAACTAAACGATTTACCTAATTATATTGCCGATTTTTCCAAATTAATGCAAAATTACAATCAGAATGCAGTTTATTACGCACATGCCGGAGCCGGTGAACTACACTTAAGACCCATTTTAAATTTAAAAAAAGCAAGTGATGTTGATTTATTCAAAAAAATAACTACAGATGTAGCAAATTTGGTTAAAAAATACAAAGGCTCATTTAGCGGTGAACATGGTGATGGTATAGTAAGATCGTCTTTTATACCTATAATGATTGGTGACAAAAATTATAAGTTGCTTAAAAATATTAAATTGGCATTTGATCCTAATTTTGTTTTTAACAAGGGTAAAATAATTGATTCAGAGCCAATGGATAAAAATTTACGGTATGTGAAAAACAGAAAAGAACCTGAAATTAACACCATTCAAGATTTTTCAGATAATTTAGGGGTATTAAGAGTTGCCGAAAAATGTAATGGTTCTGGAGATTGCCGAAAACCAGTTAGTGCAGGGGGAACTATGTGTCCAAGTTATAGAGCCACACAAAATGAAAAAGATACTACCAGAGCCAGGGCCAATGCCTTTCGAGAATTTTTAACCAACTCTAATAAACAAAACAAATTTAACCACATAGAGCTTAAAAAAGTATTTGACTTGTGTTTAAGCTGTAAGGCTTGTGCTTCGGAGTGCCCTAGTAATGTAGATGTTGCAGCTTTAAAAGCAGAATTTTTATATCAATATTATAAAAGTAATCGACCAACTCTCAGAACTTATTTATTTGCAAAAAATGCTTATTTCAATAAAATTGGCAGTAAAATACCGGTAGTTACTAATTTTGTTTTGAATAATTATTTCACAAAAAAACTTCTAGGCATTGCCACAAAACGTAGCATTCCAAAACTTCAAAACTCAACCCTTTTTCATTGGTTCGAGAAAAATAAAAACACCTTAACAATTCAACCCAAATCTGTGGGTACTGTATATATATTTTGTGATGAGTTTACAAATTATTATGATGTAAACGTAGGTAAAGATGCAATTAAACTTTTGTTGGGCTTAGGTTATTATGTTCAACTTCTCAATAATCCTGAAAGTGGAAGAAGTGCTATTTCTAGAGGATTTTTGAAACAAGCTAAACTACTTGCAAATAAAAATGTTCAATTTTTTAAAGATATTATAACTGCTAAAACACCATTAATAGGTATTGAACCATCGGCAATTCTGGGGTTTAGGGATGAATATTTACGATTAGCAGATGATAAAGAAACTGCAAAATTAGTAGCAGAAAACACATTTACTATTGAAGAATTTATTAGTAACGAGTTTAAGAAAGGAAAAATAAATACGAAAAGTTTTACTAAAAAATCAAAGGAAATTGCTATTCACGTACATTGTCATCAAAAAGCGTTAAGTAATTCCGTTACTATTTTTAATATGCTAAATATCCCTAAAAATTACAATCCAACTATTTTAAATACAGGCTGTTGCGGAATGGCAGGTTCCTTCGGATATGAAAAGGAACATTACGATATATCCATGAAAATAGGACAGGACTCTTTGTTCTCAAAAATAAGAGGAAAACAAAATTCTGTAGCAATTGCGGCATCGGGAACAAGTTGCAGGCATCAAATTTTTGATGGTACCAAAAAAATTAGTGCTCATCCTGTTACTCTTTTAAAAGAAGCTTTATTATAATATGGAACCTATATTTTTTAAAAACACTCAAAAACTTAGAGAATTGCTTCAACAAAATCACAAAACAGCCTCTGTACTATGGTTAGGATATTACAAAGTAAAATCGCCAAAATTCAATTTTACTTGGAGTGAAAGTGTTGACGAGTTACTTTGTTTTGGGTGGATTGACGGCTTACGAAAATCTATAGATTCAGAAAGGTATATGATAAGAATTACCCCTAGGAAACCAAACAGTAACTGGAGCAAAATTAATATTGATAAAGTGAAAATTCTTATTGAAAAAGGACTTATGAAAAAAGCCGGATTACAAGCCTTTGAAAATAGGAAATCCGCAAATTCTAATAATTATTCGTTTGAACAGCGTAACGTTTCGCTGTTAACACCCTATAAAAACGTTTTTAAATCTAACAAGAAAGCCTGGAATTTTTTCAATAACCTTTCTCCAACTACCAAAAAGCAATCTATATGGTGGGTAATGAGTGCAAAAAAAGAAGAAACCCAATTAAGGCGATTGCATATATTAATTAATTGTTCAGAAAATGAAGAAAAAATTAAACCGCTTAGAAATTAGGTAAAATCTCCCCATTTAAGTTGTTCATCATTATTAATATTTCTCGTAGCTTTTTTCCCAAGTAATGATTGAAATTTTTCAGCAAAAATTTCACCGGTTCCCGGTCGTTTTACCCATATATTTTCTTTTGATAGAGTTTCCCCCTTTTTAATATCAGCTATAGCGCATACAGTTGCAAAAGCAAAATCTATAGTTACCTGTTCTTCCTTTGCCGGCTGTTTGGGGCCACCTCTCATCTCCCAAATTAATTTTGAACCATGAATTAATTCTTTACAAGCGTTTTCATCCATAGAGCAAACAATATCAGGACCAGTTCGTTGCATCGTGTCTGTAAAATGCCTTTCCAATATAGAAGCCCCTAAGGCAACAGCCCCAAAACACGCATGGTTTGATGTAGTGTGATCTGATAACCCAAAAACTTTGTTGGGAAATGATTTATGCATCATTTCCATGGCTCCAAACCTAACCAAATTTGGAGGCGTTGGATATAAATTTGTAGTATGCAATAAGGCTAATGGAATGTTATTATCATTAAAAATAGCTACAGCTTTTTCAATACTTTTAATGGAGTTCATTCCGGTACTTAATATAACGGGTTTACCAAATTCGGCTATGTGTTGGAGCAGCGGATAATTATTACATTCACCCGAACCAATTTTAAAAGCACTCACATTCATTCTCTGTAATCTGTCAGCCGCGGCTCTAGAAAAAGGAGTCGATAAAAAAATCATCCCCTTTGATTCTACATAATTTTTAAGTTGAATTTCATCCTCTTCCCCTAAGGAACAACGTTTCATTATATTGTAAATGGAATCCTTGGCATTACCCGGAACAACATTTTTAGCGGCTGCTGTCATTTCATCATCAACTATATGAGTTTGGTGTTTAACTACCTCCACTCCGGCTCTAAATGCCGAATCAACCATATCAAATGCCGTTTTAAGAGAGCCTTCATGGTTAATTCCAATTTCGGCAATTACCAATGGAGGAAAATCAATTCCTACCTTTCTGTTTCCTATTTCAACAAAGGGATTCAATAACTTATATTTAAACTAATAGCTAATTTAAAAATCTATCTCGAATAATTTGGAGCTTCTTTAGTAATTGTTACCGCGTGCGGGTGACTTTCACGTATTCCTGATGATGTTATTTTAACAAATTTTGCTTGTTTTTGATTCGAAATATCTTTTGCTCCACAATACCCCATACCGGCACGTAAACCACCTATAAATTGATGCATCGTTTCACTTAATTCACCTTTGTAAGGTACGCGACCTACAATACCTTCAGGTACTAATTTTTTTATATCGTCTTCAACATCTTGAAAATACCTGTCCTTAGAGCCTTCTTTCATAGCTTCTACAGAACCCATACCTCGGTACGATTTAAACTTCCTACCTTCAAAAATAATAGTTTCCCCCGGTGATTCTTTTGTTCCTGCTAACAATGACCCCAACATTACACAATCTGCACCCGCAGCTATTGCCTTTGGAATATCACCGGTGTAGCGAATACCACCATCTGCAATTACCGGTATTCCGGTATCTTTAATTGCTTTTGAAACATCAATAATAGCTGAGAGTTGAGGAAAACCTACCCCGGCTACCACTCTTGTAGTACAAATGGAACCAGGTCCTATGCCTACTTTTACAGCATCTGCACCAGCTTCAACTAAATATTTAGCTGCTTCACCTGTTGCTATATTTCCAACCACAACATCAATATTAGGGTATTTAGCTTTTATACCTTTAAGAACTGTTACAACACCTTTAGTATGACCGTGAGCCGTATCAATTATTAACGCATCCACTCCAACTTTTATAAGTGCTTCAGCTCTAACTACTGCATCTGCCGTTACACCTATCGCCGCAGCTACCTGCAATCTACCATAAGAATCTTTATTTGCATTAGGATTTTCTTTTACCTTAATAATATCTCGGTAGGTAATTAAACCTACCAAGGTATTGTCATCAGCAACAACGGGTAATTTTTCAATTTTATGGTTTTGCAATACAATTTCAGCCTCGTTTAATGAAGTTCCTTGAGCCACCGTAATTAAATTTTCAGAAGTCATAACCTCTTCAATTTTTCTGGAATTATCGCTTTCAAAACGTAAATCTCTGTTGGTAATAATTCCTATTAACTTTCCTTTTACATCAATTACCGGAATTCCACCAATACTGTATTCTTTCATTAATTTTTTTGCCTCAAAAACAGTTTCATCTTTGGTTACAGTAACCGGTTCCAAAATCATACCGGATTCTGAACGTTTCACTTTTTTTACTTCTTCGGCTTGCCTTTCTATAGGCATATTTTTATGCAACACACCAATACCTCCTTCTCTAGCCATGGCAATTGCCATTTCAGATTCGGTAACGGTATCCATAGCTGCAGAAACTATTGGAACATTTAGCGTAATATTTTTAGTGAATTTTGTTTGAATGTTTACTTCTCTGGGTAATATTTCTGAAAAAGCCGGAATAAGTAAAACATCATCGTATGTAAGTCCTTCACCTACGAATTTTGAAGTGTCTGAAATCATAATGCAATCAACTTAAAAATTAATTGCAGGCAAATTTACACTTTTTAATTTAATAAAGTAACAACTATTAAATCTTTATACTTTTTGAAAAATATAATTGCTGAATTATGGCTAATACTGCCATTAAGAATGTTAGGGTCATTAAAATACCGGAGAATAGAACAATATACTTAAACCAAGTAACTCCAATCCATAAAATATAAATACCACCAAAGGTCAATACAAGTGAGACAAATGGCTCAATTATTAAAAAATATTTAATTTTTTTATTAAGTGAGGTTGTTGACACAAGTAAACCCAAAAGTAAAAAAATAACCGACATTGACATAATGTGATTATGTACAACAGTTAGCATTTCTCTTTCATTTTTTTTGAATTTCATTACTTCGGCTTCTTCATCATTCTCATTTCCTAAATAATGCGTTTCTATACCCGATGGTTTCATATGTGTTGTTGAATTTACAAAACTTAAGCCTCCAAAAAAGCCAATGCTTAGTATTGATACAAATACACAAATTAGTAATTTAATTTCTTTTGGAAATTGATGGATAAGACCGTGAAACTCCATTAAATTAATTTTTTATTATATAAAACACCAACCGATTTTAGTAGTTTATTTACTTCTGTTGTAAGCGATAAGGCTGAAAGTGTGGCACCTGAAATGGCAGCGATATCTTTTTTATATTTAAGGGTTTTATCTTTTTCACTTCCTATAAATTGTCTTAACCAACGCTTACTTGCAATTTCACCTCCGTGATCTTCGCGATATGCCAAAATTTTAATTTTCGAGACCACTAAATCTTTATCAAAAACAACTATAAAATCAAAATAAGCGGCTTTTCCAAAGGCTTTTCCAAAATAATAGTATCCTAATTTGTTATTTGAATCATCAAAAATTTCAAAGAAATTATTGTCCGTAAATTTTACAGAAAGTTCTTCTTTTACCTCTTCTGAAATTTGTATAGTTTTTTTTGTATAAGTTTCAATATTAAAAACAGATTTTATCTCTTTTTCAATTAAAATATCAATTCTTTTTAAAACCGAAAAATTGGAAAACAGTGCAATAAAAAGTAAATAAAAACCTATTTTTTTCATAATTAGATGTACAATATTAATAAAATTATATTTAATAAAAATGAGGCCGCCATTACATAAATAAATATTAAATGCAGCCCCATTTTAATAAATTTCTTAGAACCAAAGCGCTACACCGGCATTAAATTGCTTTCGTGTTTCGCTTCCTGCTACGGCATTATTAATTAGTTGATAGTCAATTTTAAAAGCAGCACCTTGGGCAACTTTATAATTTAAACCAAAAAATAATTCATTTTTGTCGTAAGCATCATTGGCAACAAAACTCCCTGCCATTTCTGCCTGTGTATTATAGTTTTCATATCTTAAAAACGGTGTTAATTGCTCTTCACCTTTTAAATCAAAACTATAAGCTACCTCACCGTAGTATCCATACATTTTAGAGCCTAAATCTTTCCCTGTTAATGTGTTGTATTCCTCAGTTCCTGAAAGGCTGGTTGTAATGTACTGCCCTCTAAACTCAAAGTTGTCATATTTATAACGTGCATCAAATCCAACCATGGCTACACCAACATAAGAATCTTCTAAAGTAGTGTCATCGGTTTGAGTTTTTCCAAAATAACCCGATAACCCTAATCTAAGTCCCGGAATTCCATAATAATCTAATTTCGCAGAAAAATTGGCTGCACTTGCAATAGCTTCAATGGCTTTTTGGCGTCCTTTTCTTAAACCATCTTTTCCTCTTAAAATTCCGCTACCATCGGCAAAAGATTTAAATCCGTTAACTACATAAGCTTGGTATCTTATAGATGCATCAGAAATATTGCCTGAAATACCAACACCCATTTCTCTCCAAGTTGTAGGTACTATGTATTTATCTACGCTTGGGCGTTCAACACCATAATATGTAGTTGGCTCATGGTATTCATTCACTATACCCATTGGTATTAAAATAACCCCAGCCAAAAAATTCAAACTTTCTTTTACCCTATAATTAAGGTAAGCTTGTTCTATATATATTTCACTTGCATGTTCAATTTCAATTTCTGATCGAAAACTCACTCTTTCATTAAAATTGTAACCCACATACAATACCAATCTATGCACATCTAACAATCCCGGTTCTGAACCATCAGGCTCGTTATAATCAATTTGACCGTAACCTCCAATGGTTAAACCTTGAGATAAATTTTGTTGTGAATTTTGCCATCTCAATTGTTGTGAATCTTGAACTGAATTTTGTGAGTAACCTATCAAACTAATTAATCCTACAAGTATTGATAATTTTATATTTTTCATTGTTATAAAGTTGTGTTTATTAAGACTTATTTAAAATAATGGGGCAAATGTATGGAAGGTTGTTAATCTAAAAAAGACTTATTTA
>CAYFFC010000024.1:0-34495 GCA_964342295.1 uncultured Lutibacter sp.
TTGAATTCCGTGATTCTCAAACATTTTTGCCACTTCTAGCGGATTTTCGTTGTATACTTTTTTGGTTGCATAATCTCCTTTTGATAGCCTCACACACTTTCCATTAATAATATCTATTGCAGGTATAATTCTCATAATGTTATTTCTGTTTCTTTAATTACTTTACCTATACAGTAATGGCGGTTATTTTTATAATTTTAAAAAATTCTTTAATACTTGTTCTCCTGCTGTACTACTTTTTTCGGGGTGAAATTGTACGCCGTAAAAATTATCCTTTTGCATTGCCGAAGCATATTTTATACCGTAATTGGTAATAGAAATTGCATATTTATTTATAGGTGCATAATAACTGTGTACTAAGTACATAAACGACTTTTCTTTAACATTAGTAAACAAGTTACTTTTTAAATTTGTTATCTGATTCCAACCAATTTGAGGAACTTTTACACCGGAATTAAATTTTACAACATCAACATCAAATATTCCCAACCCCTTGGTGTTTCCCTCTTCACAAAAGTTACACATTAATTGCATCCCTAAGCAAATACCTAAAACAGGTTGTTTTAATGTAGGCAATAGTTTATCCACTTTGGTTAATTTTAACTTATTCATAGCGCTGCTAGCCTCACCTACACCGGGAAATATAACCTTATCTGCTGATAAAATTTCATTGATATCATCAGATAAAACTGACGGATACCCAAGGCGTTTCAATGCAAATTTTATGGATTGAATATTCCCGGCCCCATAATTTATAATAACTATTTTCATTATTTTCTTTTTTATTCTATAAATCAATTGCAATGGAAAACCCAAAGAAACGATACATAAAATGATTACAGCATTCCTTTAGTACTTGGCAAAATCATTTTATCGGGATCCCTTTTTACTGCAGTTTTAATTGCTTTTGCAAATGCTTTAAAAATTGCCTCTATTTTATGATGTTCATTTTGCCCCTCAGCTTTTATATTCAAATTGCATTTTGCACCATCGGTAAAGGATTTAAACAAATGGTAAAACATTTCTGTTGGCATTTTGCCAATCATTTCTCGCTTAAATTCGGCATCCCAAACCAACCAGTTTCTACCTCCAAAATCTATGGCTACTTGTGCCAAGCAATCATCCATGGGTAAGCAAAATCCGTAGCGCTCAATGCCTAACTTATTTCCTAAAGCTTTTGAAAATACTTCACCCAATGCCAACATGGTATCTTCAATGGTGTGATGTTCATCTACTTCTAAATCGCCTTTTACTCTTATAGTCAAGTCCATATTGCCATGACGCGCTAATTGATCAAGCATATGATCAAAAAATGCGATTCCGGTTGAAATATTACTTTTTCCGTTACCATCTATATTTAGTTGAATTGAGATGTCGGTTTCATTTGTTTTTCGGACAAGTGAAACAGTTCTGTTTTTCAACTTTAAAAAATCGTAAATCTGTTTCCATTTATTAGTTTCAAGAGCAATATATGAGTTTAATTGTTCTCTTTTTACTGTAATTTCATTGGTGCCAAGATTGGTTTTATCATCAATAAAAATAGCTTTTGCACCTAAGTTTTTTGCAAGTTCAATGTCAGTCAGTCTATCTCCAATCACAAAGGAGTTTTCTGAGTCATAGGCTTCCGACATATAGTTGGTTAACAAACCCGTATTAGGTTTTCGGGTAGGTTGGTTGTCCTTAGCAAATGTGCGGTCAATTATAATTTCATCAAACAGTACCCCTTCATTTTTAAAACTGTTTATTATAAAATTTTGAATAGGCCAAAAGACTTTCTCTGGATACAAAGATGTTCCTAAACCATCCTGATTGGTAACCATTACCAACTCAAAATTGAGTTCGGATGCAATTTTCCCCAAATAGGTAAATACATTTGGATAAAATTCCAATTTCTCAAAACTGTCAACCTGCTCGTTTGCCGGTTCTTTTACCAAGGTTCCATCTCTATCAATAAATAATACCTTTTTTTTCATTTTAAAGTTCCTTTAAAGCATTAATTAGTTTTTCATTATCTTTTTTTGTTCCTACTGTAATTCTTAAACAATTTTTACACAAGGGTTGTAGTGTTCTATTTCTTACCACTATTTTTTTATCAATTAATTGGTTGTATCGTTCTGTAGCATCATCTACTTCAACCAAAATAAAATTTGCATCGGTAGGATGAATTTTTGATATAAAAGCAATTTTATTTAAACTGTGAATCAATTTTTTGCGTTGTTTTACTATAGATGCCACTTGCTTTTGAACACCATTGGTTTTACCTAATTTTTTTAAGGCTTTTTTTTGTGTCAATCCATTTACATTATACGGTGGTTTAATTTTATTTAAAATTGATATAATTTGAGGAGATGCGTAACAAATACCCAATCTAATTCCGGCTAACCCATAGGCTTTGGATAATGTTTGAGTTATAATTAGATTCGGAAATTCATTTAATCTATTCAACCAACTTTTTTTTGTTGAAAAATCTATATAGGCTTCATCTAATACCACCAATCCTTTGAAATTATTAAGCAATTTTTCAATTTTTTCGGTACTGAATGAATTGCCAGTCGGATTGTTAGGGGAACATAAAAACAACACTTTTGATTTGGCATTGGTCACATTCAAAATTTCATTAACATTAAGTCCAAACTCTTTAGTTAATAAAACTTCTATGTTTTCAATATTATTAATAGCCGCTAAAACCTTGTACATCCCATACGTTGGAGGTAAGGTTATGATATTATCAATACCGGGGTTACAAAAAGCTCTTAAAATTAAATCCAACACCTCATCGCTTCCGTTACCTAATAAAATTTGGTCTATGCTCACACCCTTTAACGTACTTATTGCATTTTTTAATTTTTTTTGATATGGATCGGGATAACGATTCCATTTGTAACCAAACGGATTTTCATTAGCATCTAAAAAAGTGTTTTTGTTGTTTACATCAGCAAACTCATCTCTAGCAGATACGTACGGTTTTAAATTTTTTATAGTATCTCTAACTAAAATATTATAATCCATTTTCAATAATTTATTTTAACGATTTTAATCTTAACGTAACTGCATTTTTGTGAGCGTGCAAGCCTTCTGCAGCGGCCAGTTCTTCAATAGACTCACCAATTTCAAGAAGGCCTTTTCTTGTAATTTCCTGAAATGATATTGTTTTTAGAAACGAATTGAGATTAACTCCTGAATAGGCTTTGGAAAATCCATTGGTTGGTAAGGTATGGTTAGTACCTGAAGCATAATCACCGGCACTTTCCGGTGTGTAATTCCCAATAAAAACAGAACCCGCATTTACAATTCCTTTGCCATAAAATTCAGGATTCTTTGTTGAAATAATAAAATGTTCCGGGCCATATTCATTTGTCATTTCAAGGGCAATGGCATCAGATTCGACATAAATCAAACGTGAGTTTTCTATGGCTTTTTCAGCAATTTGCTTACGAGGTAAGTTATTTAACTGTACTATTATTTCCTTTTCAACTTTTTCTAATATTTCAAAAGATGTTGATATCAAAATAACTTGGCTATCAACTCCGTGTTCTGCTTGACTCAACAAATCGGATGCAACGAAGGTAGGATTTGCAGTTGCATCTGCCACTACCAATAACTCACTCGGTCCTGCAGGCATATCAATTGCTACACCAAACTTTGTTGCCAATTGTTTGGCTGCTGTAACAAACTGATTTCCGGGACCAAATATTTTATACACCTTAGGAATAGATATAGTACCAAAGGTCAGCCCGGCAACAGCCTGAATGCCTCCAACTTTTATTATTTTAGTTACCCCACATAACTTAGCGGCATACAAAATAGCAGGATTTACATTACCTTGCTTATTGGGTGGCGTACATAAAATAATTTCTTTACATCCTGCAATTTGTGCAGGAACTGCTAACATAAGTACAGATGAAAACAATGGTGCTGTACCTCCGGGTATATATAAACCTACCTTTTCAACAGCCCGGGTTTCTTGCCAACATTTTACCCCGGCCGAAGTTTCAACAACTTGTGAAATTTGCTTTTGTGATTTATGAAATTTTTCAATGTTACATTTTGCTAATTTAATAGCAGTTTTTAATTTTTTAGAAACTTGATTAGATGCATTTTCTAATTCCATATTTGAAACTAAAAAATTATCCAAATCAACTCCATCAAAAAGAGTGGTATACCGTTTTACGGCAACATCGCCATTGCGTTCTATGTCTTTAAAAATAGATAGTACCGTTTCTTCAACAGCTTCAATAGTTTGTGTAGGTCTTTGAAGTACATTTGACCAACTTGATTTTGTAGGATTTATTATTTTTTTCATCTTATTTTGTGTGTTTTTTACATTACCAGTTTTTCTATTGGAACTACCAAGAGTCCTTCTGCCCCATTTGCTTTAAGTTTATCTATAACTTCCCAAAAGGAATCTTTTTTTATAACAGTATGAATGGAGCTCCAACCTTTTTCGGCTAATGGCAGTACCGTTGGACTACGCATTCCCGGCAACAGTTTTACTATGTCAGCAATCTTATCATTTGGAGCATTCATTAAAATATATCTCGATTTCCGTGCTTTTAATACTGCTTGTATCCTAAACTGTAATTTTTTTAACAATTGTCTGCTTTTTTCATTAATTTCGGGTGAAACCGCCAAAACTGCCTCACTAGTAAGCATAATTTCTACTTCCTTTAAATTGTTTTTAAACAAAGTACTACCGCTTGAAACAATGTCGCAAATGGCATCTGCCAACCCAATGTTTGGCGCAATTTCTACTGATCCGGTAATTAAATGAATATCGGGTAATGAATTAAATTTTTTAAAATATTGGGTAACTGTATTGGGATACGAAGTTGCAATACGCTTACCACTTAAATCGCCAATACCGGTGTATTTTTGATTTTTTGGAATTGCTAAAGACACTCGGCATTTTGAAAATCCCAACCGCTCTACAATACCAATATCATTACCTTTTTCAATTAAAACATTCTCGCCAATTATGGCAATATCAACCACACCATCTCTCAAATATTGAGGAATATCGCCATTTCGCAAATAAAATATTTCTAATGGAAAATTACTCGCTGCAGCTTTTAGTTGATCGCGACCATTATCAATAGAAATTCCGCATTCTTTCAATATTTTTAACGAATCTTCATTTAATCTTCCCGATTTTTGAATGGCAATTTTAAGTTTACTCATTTTTTAAAGTTTATAAAGTTTGAGTAAATCGGTGAGGAATAGTACTAAAAAACCCGTTCGATTTACTCAAACGGGTTTAAATATATTTTTGATTTATTCAATACATTTTCAGCTCGCCTGAGTGCAAGTATGAAAATGGTGATGATGTAATTGAATAAAACTCATGTGTTATTAATTATGCTACAAATATATAAAATTGTTTAAGTTTTGCTAATAAAAATTAAAATAAGTTCATAAAATGCACTATTTCATAGATATTTTACCAAAGTTTTTAAACAATTTTATTGTTTAAGAAAAGCAATTTTATTCTTTTTGGACTCTTTTTAAGTTGAGTAAATTAATGGGATTTATACCCAAACCTTTTACATTTTTTTGTGAAAACCTAATTACTTGATCATAATATAAGGGAATCAAAGGAGCTTCGGAAATCAAAAGGCTATCCATTTTTCTATACAAAAGGTTTCGTGTTATAACATTCGTTGATTTCTGAGATTCTTCATACCATTTATCAAACACAGGATTATTAAAATGTGTGTAATTAGGGCCGTTTGGTGCAAAATTTTTGCTATAAAAAAGCGATAAATAATTTTCAGCATCCGGATAATCTGCAATCCAGCTGGCTCTAAAAATATCGAGTTTCCCATTAGCTTTGCTTTGTCTAAGTGTAGATGGAGGAATGACATCAACAATAACTTCCAAACCTATATTTTGCAATTCACGTTGTATGTATTCGCATAAATCTACATACTGGCTATTAGTGGTAATAATAATTTTTGGCTGTAAAATACCCGTTTCATTTTTAAATTTTTCAACTAGATTCCTAGCCTTATTAGGATTATAACTAAAACCTTTTAAATTGTTGAACGCGGGTAAGCCCTTAGGGATAAATCCGTTTAGCGCCGGCGTACCAATACCATTCCTTAGATACTTAATCATTTTTTCTCTATCAAAACCAAAATTTATTGCCTGTCTAACAGCATCTGATTGCAGTTCGGGAGTTTTGCTATCCATCAAAATACCCAGGTATTCTGTATTTAAATAAGGGCCGGTTTCCATATTAATTCTATTAGAATACACGTTTTGAAGCTCACCTGTAACAGTCAAAATATCATCTTTATAAGAAGGATCGAGACCAGACAAAAAATCTATATTTCCTTGTACAAATTGTAAAAACTCGCTTTGTTTATCAGGTAAAAAAGTTATGGCAACTGCTTCCAAATAAGGCAATTGAAATCCGTTTTCAGTTTCATAATAATTTTTATTTTTTCTTAAAACAAGCTTGGTATTTTCAATCCATAACTTAAACTTAAAGGGGCCTGTTCCAATTGGGTTTGAACGGAAATTTGTACCGTAGTTTTCAACAATTTCTTTAGGTACAACAGAACAATATTTCATACTCAACAAACCTAAAAAAGGTGGAAACGATTTTTTTAAGTTCATACTAAAAACAGAGTCGTTTTCAGCCTTAAAATCACGCACATTTTGAAACACCCAACTCCCCGGAGAAGCGGTCTCCGAATTTAATATTCGGTTAAAGCTATAAACAAAGTCTTGAGCTTGAACTTTTCTAGTACTATCTTTCCCAAAAAAATGATGTTTATGAAAATAAACATCAGTTCTAAGAGTGAACCTATACGTTTTACCATCATCAGAAATTTCCCAACTTTTCGCAATATCGGGCTTCACATATAAACTATCATCAAGTTGAACCAATCCGTTAAACAATTGGTTTACTGCCCAAATATTGGCTTGATTTTTTGCAAAAGCAGGATCAAGCGATGATATATTTGAATGCTCATTATACCTAAAAACCAAGTTATCATTATACTTCTTTACTTTTGAAGAACAAGAAAACAACAAAAACGCAACATAAATAACTAACCAAAAATTATTTTTTAAACTCATAATCTGCTTCAACTTTTGCAATTCTAACTTTAAAGGCTTGATACCAAATACTTCTTCCTTTATCACGGGCTATAGTATGTTCTGCATTAAATTTCCATTTTTTTATACTATCCAAGTCTTTCCAATAACTTACGGTAATTCCTACTTTATTTCTCGCCGATTCGATTCCTAAAAAGCCGGGCTGTATTTTGACCAGTTCAATCATTTTGTCAGACATTTTTTTGTAACCAGTATCATTAGTTGTTCTTTCAGAAGTAAAAATAACCGTATAATACGGTGGTTTTGGTGTAGTTGCAATCATTTCTATAAAAATAAATTTCAGTACTTTTGCACCCGATAAATGTACAAGAATGAGCGCACAAAAAAAAGTGGCATTTTATACCTTAGGTTGTAAACTTAATTTTTCAGAAACTTCTACTATTGCCAGAAGTTTTTTGGTTGAGGGGTTTTCACGTGTTGATTTTAATGAAAAAGCAGATATTTATGTTATTAATACCTGTTCTGTAACTGATAATGCAGATAAACGGTTTAAAAACATTGTAAAAAGTGCTTTAAAGCAAAATGAAAATGCTTTTTTGATAGCCATTGGATGTTATGCCCAGTTAAAACCTGAAGAATTGGCCGCTGTTGATGGGGTTGATTTGGTTTTGGGCGCTAATGAAAAATTCAAAGTAACCGATTATTTAAATGATCTTACTAAAAATGATTTAGGAGAGGTGCATTCTTGCGAAATTGAAGAAGTAGATTTTTATGTAAGTTCCTACTCTATTGGTGATAGAACTCGAGCCTTTTTAAAAGTTCAGGATGGTTGTGATTATAAATGTACCTACTGTACTATCCCGCTGGCACGTGGCATATCTAGAAGTGATACACTTACTAATGTGTTAAATAACGCCGCAGAAATTTCCAAAAAAGGTATTAAAGAAATTGTACTAACCGGGGTAAACATTGGAGATTATGGCAAGGGTGAATTTGGAAATAAAAAGCACGAACACACGTTTTTTGAATTGATACAAGCCTTAGATGCTGTTAAAGGAATTCACCGTTTACGAATTTCATCAATTGAGCCCAATTTATTAAAAAATGAAACTATTGAATTTGTTGCAAATTCAAACAGTTTTGTACCACATTTTCATATCCCTTTGCAAAGCGGCAGCAATGCTTTACTTAAATTAATGAAACGGAGGTATTTACGCGAAACCTATACAAACCGTGTGAATGAAATTAAAAAATTAATGCCCAACGCCTGTATTGGGGTTGATGTAATAATTGGCTTTCCGGGAGAAACAGATGAGTTGTTTTTAGAAACGTATAATTATCTAAATGAATTGGAAGTTTCTTATTTACACGTATTTACCTATTCTGAACGACCAAATACTGAAGCAGTAGAAATGCCGGGAACTGTTCCAATAAAAGTCAGAAACAAACGCAGTAAAATGTTGCGAGGATTGTCAGTAAAAAAACGTCGTGCATTTTATGAAAGTCAGCTAGGCAATGAACTTACAGTTTTATTTGAAAGCGAGAATAAAAACGGATTTATTTACGGGTTTACAGAAAATTACGTTAAGGTTAAAACGTATTGGAATCCGGAATTGGTAAATACCTTACACAAGGTTAAATTACATAAAATTGATGAAGATGGTGCAGTTAAATTTAATTGGGTTGAAATACCTACATTTGTTGAACATAATTAAAAATTGTTAGCGGTTTTGGCAGAATTATACACTTTAGCTTTATTAGTATTTACTTCATTTTTTACACTTATCAATCCCTTGGGTACTATGCCCATATTTATGTCTATGACCTCAAGTTTGAGTACTCACAAACGTAAACAAACTGCAAAAAAAGCAACTTTGGTAGCATTTTTTACTATTATTGCATTTGCTTTTTCGGGTCAAATTTTATTTAACTTTTTTGGTATTTCTGTTAACAGCTTTCGCATAGTTGGTGGTGTAATTTTCTTTACTATGGGTTGGGATATGTTACAAGCACGACTGGGTCATATAAAACATACGGATGATGAAGAAAAAATAGATGCTTATGTTGATGATATTTCTATCACACCATTAGCAATTCCTATGATTTGCGGTCCCGGTGCCATAACAAATGCCATCATTTTAATGGAGGATTCAACCAGTTATTTACAAAAAACAACATTGGTACTAGTAATAGCACTGGTGCTATTTTTAACTTATTTAATTTTAATAGGCGCAAGTAAAATTACACATAAACTTGGTGACACAGGTAATAAAGTTATGATGCGATTAATGGGGCTTATTGTAATGGTAATTGCAGTAGAATTCTTTTTTAGTGGTTTAAAACCAATTGTTTTAAGTATGATGAATAGTTAATGCATAATGCCAAAACACATATTTATTTCGTTCCCGGATTGGCTGCCAGTTCTAAAATTTTTGAGTTTCTAACTTTTGATGACAATAAATTTTCAATACATCATTTAGAGTGGCTTTTACCCAATAACCCAAAAGAGCCTTTAGAAGATTACGCTTATAGGATGTCTCTTCTAGTTAAGCAACAGAATGCCGTTTTAGTGGGAGTTTCTTTTGGTGGTATTTTGGTTCAGGAAATGAGTAAGTTCTTAAATCCAAAGAAGGTAATTATAATATCGAGTGTAAAAAGCTATACAGAGTTGCCTAACCATTTAAAATTAATAAAGCAAACTAATGCCTACAAATTATTTCCGGTAAAGGCAATTAAAAATATTGAAGAATTTTCCAAATTTGTTTTTGGAGATTTTGCAAAAAAAAGAGTGGAACTTTACAAAAAATACCTCTCTGTTAGAAATGAAACTTACCTTAAATGGGCAATCTATAATGTGTTGTACTGGAAACAATTTGAACCTCGGAATACTATTATTCATATTCATGGTGAAAATGACGCTGTATTTCCTATAAAAAATATTCAAAATTGCATTGAAGTGAAACAAGGAACTCATGTAATGATAATTAACAAAGCTAAAACTATTAGTAAATTAATTACTGATACGATTAACGATAGTTCCAGCGATTAAAAATAGTCGTTTATAAAATTATTTGATGCATTTATAAAAAACGGCTTTGTTGTTTTTCTGCTCACTAAAGACTACAACTGAAAGCCTTGAAATAATAACTTCAAAACTGTACTAAAAAACTACTGTTAAAATAGATTTATTTAAATGTTCAATTCAAATTAATTCGTATTTTAACCAACAATAAATTTCTGGTATTATGAAAAATTCAATCAAAATTTTAGGATTAGCTGCACTAGTTTTAATAAGTTCTTTATTAATTTTTGCAGCAAAGAAAGAGGCTCCGGAATATACAAGTAGAGGGATAGAAAATGGTAAAAATACAAGTGACACTTACCAAATTAAAGCCTTAAAAATTCCTTCTAATTTGACATTTGCAGGTGAAAAGGTTCCTTTGGAAAAAGCCGATATAAAAGAACGCATAGATAGGGAATTATTGGTAAACACCTACTGGCAATCTAATGGCTTATTGTTAATTAAAAGAGCTCACAAATATTTTCCCATAATTGAACCTATTTTAAAAGAACAAGGTATTCCAGATGATTTTAAATATTTGGCTGTTATTGAAAGTGGATTACAACATGTTACATCCCCTGCAGGAGCTAAAGGGTTTTGGCAAATTTTAAAAGGTACTGCAAGGGAATATGGCTTAGAAGTTAATCCAAACGTTGATGAACGTTATCATTTAGAAAAGGCAACATTAGCTGCTTGCAAGTATTTACAAGAAGCTAAAGAAAAATTTGGTACTTGGACTATGGCTGCAGCCGCATACAATGCCGGAATGAATAGTATTAATAGAAAAATTACAACACAGCAAGTTGATAATTATTACGATTTACTAGTTGGTGATGAAACCAAACGGTATGTTCCAAGAATGGTTGCAGTGAAAGAAATACTAACAAACCCAGCGAAATACGGATTTATTTATGAAGATGAAGATTTGTACAAATTGAAACCCACGAAAATTATTGAAGTAGATACTGCAATAACTAACATTGCTTCTTTTTCAAAAAAGTTTGGTATTAACTATAAAATAATGAAATTGCACAATCCTTGGTTGCGTGAAAATAAACTCAATAATAAGTCGCGTAAATTGTACCAAATTAAAATTCCTACTGAACTTTAATTCAAAAATTGCGATGAAAATGACTATTTCAACAGTTATTACACTAATTATTATAGGATTATTGGCAGGTATTTTAAGTGGTTTGGTAGGAGTTGGTGGTGGTATTATAATGGTACCTCTATTTGTTTTATTATTAGGATTAACGCAACACAACGCTCAAGGGTTGAGTTTGGCTGTAATGCTACCTCCTGTAACTTTTTTAGCGGTTTACAATTACCATAAAGCAGGTGGCGGAAGCATTGATTGGCGAGTTGCTTTAATTGTGTCTTCTTTGTTTATTATTGGTGGATTTTTAGGTTCAAAAATTGCGCTAAAATTTGATCAGCGAATGCTTAAAAAAATATTTGGAATTGTAATGCTAATTGTAGCTCTTAAGTTAATATTTACTAAGTAATGATTTATTCACAAAATTGTAACCTTACCTCTTCATATTCTTTAATAATTTCTTGCAAAATTTCGGATGCAGGTTTTATTTCATGAATCAATCCTGCTATTTGTCCAATTTCCAATTCACCATCATCCAAATCGCCCTCAAACATTCCTTTTTTTGCTCTGGCTCTCCCTAACTTATCTTTTAACTGTTGTACTGTAGGGTTTAATTTGTATAACTCCTGAATTTCATCAAAAAACTTATTTTTAATTAATCGAACAGGAGCCAATTCTTTTAAAGTTACTTGTGTGTCACCATCTTGAGTTTTAACCACTTTGTTTTTAAAGTTTATATGTGCTGAAGACTCACAGCTCGCTACAAATCTACTTCCAATTTGAACACCGTCAGCACCCAATACCATTGCTGCCAACATCCCTCTTCCGGTTGCTATACCACCTGCAGCAATTACCGGTACTTTTACTTTTTCTTTTACCATTGGTATTAATGCAAAAGTAGTGGTTTCTTCCCTCCCATTATGGCCTCCTGCTTCAAACCCTTCAGCAGCTATGGCATCAACTCCCGCTAATTCAGCTTTTTTGGCAAATTTCACACTACTAACTACATGTACAACTGTAATGCCATTATTTTTTAGATACGGTGTCCACATTTTAGGATTACCGGCCGAAGTAAATACTATTTTTACCCCTTCTTCAATAATAATTTTTAGAATTTCTTCAATATTTGGATACAGCATAGGTACATTCACACCAAAAGGCTTATTAGTTGCTTTTTTACATTTTTGAATGTGCTCTCGTAACACATCAGGGTACATAGACCCTGCTCCAATTAAACCTAACCCGCCTGCATTACTTACTGCTGAAGCTAAACGCCACCCACTATTCCAAATCATACCTGCCTGAATAACCGGATACTGAATTTGAAAAAGGTTTGTTATACTATTATTCATCTAATTTTTAATTAATTTTAATGTTTTTATAAGGCCATTATACTTTATTTGAATAAAATACAAGCCATTATTAAGATGATTAATTTTTAACACCGGCTTTGTACTATCTATCTTTACTTTTGAAATAATAGATTTACCCGTATATGAAAAAACGGCTACTTCAATTAATTCAACTCCATCAGGAAAATGAAACAAAATTTCGTTTAAAGCAGGATTAGGAAATGAAATTAGTTCATTAGAATTATTTCCATTTTCTAAATTTAAGGTATTAAATATTTTATTAAAATTGGGGATTCCATAACCTTCCTGATCTGTTGGGTTTGCATATAAATGTCCAGATTCCCGAACAAGATTTACAATATCTGTATTGGTTAAGTTAGGGAATGCTTGCCATAAACAAGCAATTAAACCCGATAAAATAGGCGCTGAGAAAGAGGTACCGTTTGAGCTTGAAACAACACCTTGTGAATTTATGATTGTTGCACCTTTTCCTTGCAGGCTAACATCCGGCTTGATTGTTCCGTTTGCAGTTGGACCGAATGAACTAAAATTAGCTATGATTCCATCCGAATTTACGGCTCCTACACTCAACACATTTTGAACATCTGCCGGTGTTACTACATATTTCCAAGGGCTATTACCTTCATTCCCTGCAGAATTTACCAAAACCATTCCTTTCGAAAAAGCTATGGTTGCCCCTCTAGAAATAAAAGCAGTTGATCCATTTAAATCTTCGTATGAATAATTGTAATTATCGTTATCAAAAACGGTATAACCCAATGAGGTACTTATAATATCTACCCCCAAGCTATCGGCTTTTTCTGCCGCTTCAACCCACAAACTTTCCTCTAAAGGGGTTTCTTTTTTATAATCTTCTGTAATAAACAAATAATAACTTGCATTTGGAGCGGTCCCTACAAATTCATTTGGTAAATTGGATACCATTGTTGATAAAACCGAAGTACCGTGATAATGCCCTGTATAAAAGTTTTCATTACCGTTTACAAAGTCATACCCTCCTAAAATTTTATTATTATCGCGTAATTTTTTAAAAGCTTCATAACTGTTAACTCCTGGAAAACCGGCATCTAAAACAGCTATTTGAATCCCATCCCCTTTAAAATTATTTTGATGTAGCACATTTCCTTTAACCATATTAATCTGATTAAAGGAACTCCCGTAATCAGAACTGCTTATAAAATCGAGTTTATAATTAAGATATTCCTTGTTTTCATATGGTTCTACGGTTTTTCCAATTTGTAAGGTTTTATCTGCAAATTCAATTTTTTCAACAAACGGTAATTCTAATAATGAATAAAGCACATCTACATTACCTGTTACATGTAGTGCATTTAACCATTTTGATTTAGCCAGTACGTCAACACCTTTTACATTTTTTACAGTTGCAATATAGGAGGTATCAACTGGCACGTCTGTTTCGTTTAGAACGATATTAAACCTTATTCTTCTTTCCAATGCCCGTTCTGACAGCATTTGCTCCGGATTCTCTAAATAATAGGTAGCTTTTGGTTTATTGTTAAAGTATACCCATGCGTCCTGTGAACTTTGAGACCAAGCCCAAATGTAATTAAATAAAAGTATTACAATCAGTATTTTTACTCTCACAACATTAATTTTGCCAAATGTTATTGAAATTACTAATTTTTAGTGTTTTAATTGATGTACTTAAGCAATAACACCGGAGCCTAATAATTCATTGTTAATATACCAAGCCGCAAATTGGCCTTCCGTAATTGCAGATTGTGCATTAGCGAAAGAAACGTACATTCCGTTTTCAACCTTAAATAATTCGGCTTCTTGTAAAACTTGTCTGTACCTTATACGTGCCTTTACTTTAAGTGATTCGCCTTTTTCCAACGCCAAGTCCTCACGAACCCAATGCAGCTCATCATTGGCAACAAACAACACGTTTTTATACAATCCTTGATGATTTTTTCCTTCGCCTGCATAAATAACGTTTTCAATTACATCAGTATCCAAAACAAATAATGGCTCTACCGTACCGCCAACAGCCAACCCTTTTCGTTGTCCTTTGGTAAAATAATGAGCTCCTTGGTGCTTGCCTACAATTTTGCCATCAGTAATTTCGTATTTTATTTTATTAGATAAAAACGCCAATTCTTCTTCTTTCGTATGAAAAGTAGGAACTTTAGGGTTATATTTTTCAAGATTATTTGGAATTTGAACAATTACCCCTTCTTTAGGCTTTAATTTTTGTTGTAAAAATTCGGGTAAACGTACTTTACCAATAAAACAAAGCCCTTGTGAATCTTTTTTTTCTGCAGTTATTAGTTCTTGCTCTGCTGCAATTTTTCTAACTTCTGGTTTTGTGAGCTCTCCTACTGGAAACAGCGCTTTTGATAACTGATTTTGGGATAATTGGCATAAAAAATACGATTGATCTTTATTGGAATCTTTCCCGGCAAGGAGTTTATAAATTTTTTCTCCATTTATTAATTCTTCATCTTTACGGCAATAATGACCTGTTGCAACGTAATCTGCACCTAAATCGAGGGCTATTTTTAAAAAAACATCAAATTTAATTTCACGATTACATAAAACATCAGGGTTTGGAGTACGTCCCTTTTCGTATTCGTTAAACATATAATCCACAATACGGTCTTTATATTGCTCACTTAAGTCAACAACCTGAAATGGTATTCCCAGTTTTTCGGCAACAATCATAGCATCATTACTATCTTCAAGCCAAGGGCATTCATTAGAAACAGTTACAGAATCATCATGCCAATTTTTCATAAAAAGACCAATAACCTCGTAACCTTGCTCTTTAAGTAAATATGCTGCCACACTACTATCAACACCTCCCGATAAACCTACAATAACCCTTTTCATTATTTAAAAATTACTAGTTTGCAAAGATACGCATAACTTTTGTACCAAAACGCTAATTTATTTCATAAAAAAAGCCTGTTTTAAAACAGGCTTTAACATTGACAAAAATAATTATATCTTTTAAATTACTTTTACATTAACGGCATTCATTCCTTTTCTACCTTCCTTTAATTCGAATTCAACTTCATCACCTTCGCGAACTTCATCGATTAAACCAGAAATGTGTACGAAATGTTCTTTGTTTGAACCTTCTTCTTTAATAAATCCAAATCCCTTAGATTCGTTGAAGAATTTAATTGTTCCTTTGTTCATTATTTAATTATTAAAATTTATTATTTGCAAAGATACCAATTTATAATTTGGTTTTAGTTGTTTTTCAAATATTAATAACATATTAACAGTCTTTTTCCAATTTCAATGGTTTAGAACTGTTTTATTTAGGAATAGAAAAGTTGAAACTTGCGCCTTTTTCAAGTTTAGATTCAACCCAAATGGTACCTCCGCTCTTTTCAACTACTTTTTTAACAGTAGCCAAACCTATACCATGACCTGTCCTTCCAAATTTGTCTTCAGAAGCCAACACTTCAAAAATTTGAAATATCCTTTCATGATGTTTTGAATCAATCCCGGGACCATTATCTTTAACTTTAAAAATATAATCATTATCAGTCTCGCATACAGTAATTTTAATTTTTACTTGTTTCTTATCATTGTATTTTACTGCATTTGAAACTAAATTTATCAATACTTGTTCCAACACAGTACGGTTCGCATATACTTCTTTTAAATTAGTTGTTGAATCAATTGAAATATTGTGTTCAAAATTAAATAGCCCTAGTAAATCTTTTATTAACTCTTTTAAATGAATATGTGATTTTTTATGTTTAATAAATTGCGAACTTCTGGAATACAACAGCAATTTATCAACTAAATCTTTGAGCTTTTCGGCGGTTTGACTAACCGTTGTTAAAAGGTTCTTACCATCCGTATCAATATTTTTTGTGTATTTTTCAGTATAGATTTTCAGTAAATTTGACATCCCTATTAAAGGAGATTTTATATCATGAGCAGCAACAGAAGCAAACTGCTCCAACTCTCTATTTTTTTCTTCTAAATTTTTCATAGCATTTTCAAGCATTATCTTCTTTCTCTTTAATCTTATTAAATTCATAACTTGATTTGACAATGCCTTTAAGGAATTTATTTGACTTTGGCTTAACAATTTTGGGCAATTATCAATAACGCATAAAGTACCCAATGCGAACCCCTCATCGCTTACCAAAGGTACACCGGCATAAAAAATTACATAAGGATCATCTGTAACCAATGGGTTGTCATGAAAACGTTTATCTTGCCTTGCATCTTGAATTATAAATACTTCTTCTTTTTTATTAATTGCGTGTGCACAAAAGGCATATTCTTTGGGGGTTTCCGTTGCTTCCAGGCCATGATGCGATTTGAACCATTGCCTTTTATCATCAACCAAACTAATTAATGAAATTGGAGTTTGGCAAATTTCAGCAGCTATTTGAGTTAAATTATCATAATCCTCCTCAGTTATAGTATCTAAAATTGAATACGATTTAAGGTTTTCTAAACGTTCTTTTTCATTTTTCGGTTCTTTTGGTTCTATCATAAATTAATTTTTTTAGTGTAGCTGCAATGCTAATTTCATAAATATAGAAAAAAATGGGCAATATACTTTATGAACCGAAAAAATATAAATATAACTAGGCTACTGGGTATTTTGTTCCCAAACCCCATTCTGCCCAAGAACCATCGTATAATGCTTTTACATTGTTTAAGGTTAACTCGGCAGCTAACAAAATTACGCAGGCTGTAATTCCCGATCCACAGGTAAAAATTAAGTCCTTTCCTTCAGTATCAAAATTTTTAAAAAGTTGCTTTAATTCTTCTTTCGGTTTCATTTTACCATTACTTAAAACTTCTTTAAAAGGTAAATTTACGGCGTTAGGTATATGACCGCTTTGCATATTTTTTCTAGGCTCAGGAAGGGTGCCATTAAAGCGACCTTTTGAACGTGCATCAATAATTAACTTTTTATTTGAGGTTAATTTATCTAATATTGATTGTGCGTTTTCTACCATTTTTGGGTTATAAATTGCAATAAAATTTCCTTTTTTAAAATTCCTGCTTTGTTTAGGTTCACAAGGAAATCTTAAATCTTTCCAGGTGGAGAGTCCACCATCTAAAACCCCTACATTTTCATGTCCCATAGTTTTAAACATCCACCAAGCTCTCGGGCTGGTGTAAATTCCTAAGTTATCATAAACAACAATGTAACTATCTTTATTTATTCCTAATTTTTGACATTCTTTTGTAAACACTTCAACTGAAGGAAACATATTTGGAATTTGGCTTTTTTTATCATAAAAAACAACTGTCATATCAAACAATCGAGCACCCTCTATTTGTAAGTCGGTATAAACAGGTGTAAGATTTGAAACATTACTTTTTGGGCTTGTATCTAAAATCACCAAATTTTTATGATTTTTATGCTCAAAAAGCCAATCTGCCGTTACAAGTGTTGGAATTTTCATTATTCTATTTTGTCTATTTATGTTTCATTTATTTTAATGACGTTGCTGAATTTGCTTATCCGCCTTTATTGGTTTTCCATTTTCAAAATACTCCCACTTACCGGTTTTTTCATCATTTAAATAATTTCCATAATAAATTAATTCTCCCTTAATATTATAATATTTGGCCGGTCCGTTTAATATTCCGTTTTCATAAGTCAGGTCGTCTAACAATACGCCGTTTGATCCATATCTTTTAACATTACCATGCAACTTATTGTCTTTAAAATGCAGTATTTCTGTAATTTTACCCGACTTGTAATAGGTTTTTGAAACCCCATTTTTCATTCCGTTTACATAATTTTCCTCCGACAGAATATTTTTACCATCCTCATGAAAAAATTGCCACAAACCAACTCTGTTTTTACCAACCATGAATCCCTTACTTTCTAAAACCCCTTTTGTATTAAAAAAACTTACAACAGCAGAATCACTGTTTTTAGAGAATGTTTTTATTATTGTTGGGTGAACGGAAGTAAGCGCGCTGTAATATTTAAATGTACCTATTTCTTTCCCCGCTTTGAACTGACCTTGATACCTGATGTTTTTGTTATTATAAAATTTCTTCCAAATACCGGTTCTTTGTCCGTTTTCATCAAACTGATTTATTTTTTCCTGCCCTAATACAGGTATACCCGCAAAAACAAATGCGAACACTAAAATACATAAGTACTTATATTTAGTTTTCATTATTCTAAATTAAGAAGTTCATTAAGTTGCTCTTCAGTAATAGTTAATAACTTAGGTTTTATCAAACGGGGCGTGAGTTCTAACCACTTTTTATTTTGTTTAAAAATGTCTTTAAATATAATTTTTGCATCACTAAAATGTCCACTGTTTGCCAATGTTACTGCATACCAATACTTCATTTCTAAATTAGCAGGATTTAGTTTTTGTGCCAATTTATAATGCGTTTTGGCTAGTTCAAAATCGCTATGTTCCACAGCTAAGTCACCTTTATTCATGTATTCATATGCTTTATGCACATTTAATAAGCGTCGCATTTCTTTTATAGGATTTTCATGGTCTTCAACCCGTAAATCAACCACTTTATCTTGCCAACTGTTACCGGTGCTTTTTGCCTTAACCACCAATATAGCCGCAGATTGCTTACCTCGAATATCACCACCTTCTGCTTCTGCCGCTTCCATAGCACTTAACATACGCTCAGCTAAACTGCCTTTTGCATTTTTAAAAGCGCGTGCCATAGCGGGCCAAACTGTATTTTTATCCATTAAATTTGCTTGAACCGAAAAGTTATTGCCAACAATATGCCCTGCAGCTTCAATACAGTTTTTCCCGGTAAAGGCTTCTACATTTCCATAAGCATCTAAAATTGCCAGTTGCCTTACCTCTCTTCCTTCATCTAAACGCAACATAGCTTCTACCGCCATTTTAGGCGTCAAGCCATTTTCAAGTAAACTCAATCCTCTTGGTCCAAAAGAAGGGTTTACAAAAGATTGTGTTGCCACTACACCAACTCCGGCCTTACCCCAAGTAACTATACTGCCAACTGAAAACCAATGCGACTGTACAGCAACACCCATTTCACCTGTAACTGTATCTCTGGCTACAATAGAATAGGTATGAGCCAATGGTTGTTTTTTATTATACACTTGCTGAGAATACGTAAAAGATAGCCACAATAAAAAAATTAGAAGTAATAACGATTTTTTCATTTTAGTAGATTTTTAATTTTTAAAGATATAATTTTTTCGAATAATCAATTCTATTTTAATTTGACTTGCTTAATTTTATACGTGATATGGATAAATTTATTATGAATAAATCATATTTATTAAATGAATTGAATGCTATAAAAAATGCTATGCGCATTTACAGACAACAGGTAGCACATTTGGTTATAGATAATAAAACATTGTTCTATCCATTATTAGAAGTTACATTTAACACTTCTGATAAAATTTCAATAAAAGCCGCTTGGGTTTTAGAACTGGTTTGTGAATCTAATATCGATTTGCTCGCCCCTCACCTATCTTATTTTTGCAATAACCTAAACAAAGTATCGTTTGATAGTGCTGTACGACCCGTTTCTAAAATTAATCTTTTTATTGCAAAAGCTTACTTTCAAAATACCTCAACAGCCATAAATAAATATCTAAAAGACGAACACATCCGGTTAATAATTGAAACCGGTTTTGACTGGTTAATAACTAACCAAAAAGTAGCTACCAAAGTATATGCTATGGAAATGCTGTTTTACTTGGGTTATTACAAAAGCTGGGTACACCCCGAATTAAAATTAATTATTGAACAAAACATGGCATTTGAAACCTGTGGTTATCAGGCACGTGGAAAAAAAATTCTTCATAAAATTAATAAGTTGTAATTCTGTTTTAAAATCGTTTAAATTGGTTTAATTTTGCTCTTTAACACAAACTAAGAAAATGTCTTTAACAAACTTAAATGCCATTTCTCCTATTGATGGCAGGTACAGAAACAAAGTAGAAAGTTTAGCTCCTTATTTTTCTGAAGCAGCTTTAATTAAATACCGTGTAAAAGTAGAAATTGAATATTTTATTGCCTTATGTGAAATTCCTTTACCTCAATTAGCAGATTTTGATTCAAATCAATTTTTAGCACTGCGAAACATTTACAAAAGTTTTGATGAGAGTGATGCTCAGAAAATTAAAGACATTGAAAAAATTACCAATCACGATGTAAAGGCGGTAGAATACTTCATCAAGGAAAAATTTGATGCTTTAAATCTTCAAAAATATAAAGAGTTTATACATTTTGGATTAACATCACAAGACATCAACAATACTGCTGTGCCTCTATCTATTTTAGAAGCTTTTAAATCTTGCTATTTGCCTAATTTAGAGCAACTTGAAAGTAAACTCAGTCAATTAGCTCAAGAATGGGAAAAAGTACCCATGCTGGCAAGAACGCACGGACAACCGGCATCTCCTACCCTTTTAGGAAAAGAGATTGCAGTTTTTACAGAAAGAATACAACAACAACTTAAACTACTAAAAAATATCCCTTTTGCTGCAAAATTTGGAGGTGCTACCGGAAATTTTAACGCGCACTATATTGCATATCCATCAATTGATTGGAAAGTATTTGGGACACATTTTGTTGAAAATATTTTGGGTTTACATCATTCGTTTCCAACCACTCAAATTGAACATTACGACCATTTAGCAGCTTTATTTGATGCATTAAAACGCATAAACACTATACTAATTGACTTTAACAGAGATGTTTGGACGTACATTTCTATGGACTACTTCAAGCAAAAAATAAAAAAAGGTGAAGTTGGTTCCTCAGCGATGCCACATAAAGTAAATCCTATCGATTTTGAAAATTCCGAAGGAAATTTAGGTATTGCCAACGCAATTTTTGAACATTTATCGGCGAAACTTCCTATTTCAAGATTGCAACGCGATTTAACCGATTCAACAGTTTTAAGAAATGTAGGAGTTCCAATAGCGCACACTATTATTGGGTTTGCTTCAACACTAAAAGGTTTAAACAAACTGCTAATTAACAAAGCTAAATTTGAAGCAGATTTAGAAAATAACTGGGCTGTAGTTGCAGAAGCTATTCAAACTATATTACGTAGAGAAGCCTATCCAAATCCTTATGAAGCACTAAAGGGTCTTACACGTACCAATAAAAAAATTACCCAAGAATCCATTTCGCAATTTATAGATAAATTGAATGTTTCGGAGACTATTAAAAACGAATTAAAATGTATAACACCAAGCAATTATACCGGAATAAAATAAAATATTTTGCAGGTTTATTTTTTATCATAGGATTTGTATTTTCTTGTCAAACCAATGATATTAACCCAAACCGATTTAAAGAAGGCACTTTTATTATTCCCGCAGGAAAGGGTTATAGTGAAACAATTATTTTTAGAAAAGATTCACTTCAAATAGAACACTATGAAAGTAAGATTGATACCTTATTAATTACTTGGAAAAATAATTTTAACTACACTTTAAAAATGCTGCATCCTAAAACTGCTATTGATGAAGAGCCAATTCATGTTAAAATTACCGGTCTTAAAAAAAATTCATACAATTTTGAAGCTGTTATTGGACATTCAAACTATGTTCAAAAAGGAGAGTTATTTATAAAAACTAACTAATGGAAATATTTCTGCAAGCACAAACCTGGATTGCTTTATTAACCTTACTATTTTTAGAAATAGTTTTAGGTATAGACAATATTGTATTTATTTCAATAGTTTCTAACAAACTTAAAGAAATAGATAGACCAAAGGCTAGAAATATTGGGCTTATATTGGCTATGATTTTCAGAATAGGTTTGTTATTTGGAATAACTTGGGTGTTGAAATTGCAAGATGTATTGTTTCCGGTAAATACAAGTTGGTTAACTGCAGGGATCACAGGTCAAAGCATTATTATAATTGCCGGAGGCATATTTTTATTATATAAAAGTGTTACCGAAATACATCACAAACTTGAAGGTGTTGGCGATATTAAGTCGGGAAAAGGAAGTACAGGCTTATTCAATGCCATTTTTCAAATTGTTATGCTCGATATGGTTTTTTCTTTTGATAGTATTTTAACAGCTATCGGTTTGGTTAGTTTAGAAAATCCTCCGGTTGGCTTTGGTTATTTTGGTGGTATGGCAATTATAATTTTGGCTATTGTAATATCAATTATTATAATGATGGTATTTGCTGCACCTGTCAGCAAATTTGTAAATGAACACCCAACAGTACAAATATTAGGACTGTCATTTTTACTGTTAATTGGAGTAATGCTTTTGGCAGAAGGTTCGCATTTAGCAAATTTTGTGATATTTGGCAATGAAGTACACAGCATTCCGAAAGGGTATTTATATTTTGCCATTTTCTTTGCTCTATTTGTTGAGTTTTTGAATTATAAAATGAAAAGAAGTAATGACCCTGTGCAACTAAGACGCTCTAAATTAATTAATAACGAATCAAAAGACGTAACCACTTCTGAATAATTATTTCAGGTGTACTTTTAAATCAAAATCTTGTTTTAACTAAATGCGTAATAAATGTTACATAAGTTTGTAACATCTATTACCGCTTGTGCTATTACTCACCTCTATTTTTGCGCTAAACAAAAATGCAAAAATTATGCGTGGAACTTATCAATTAGTACTCTTGTTATTTTTAACAGCTTTTCAAAATATAGCTGCGCAAGAGATTAATCAATTATCATTAAAAAATGTATTAGAAAAAGTTAAAGAAAACAACTATACCGTTAAACTATCACAAAAAGATGTTAACGTTGCAAAGGCTGAATACAACCAATCAAACGCAGTATGGCTTCCTAATATTTCGGTTTCACATACCGGATACACTACTACCAACCCTTTAATGGCATTCGGTTCTAAATTGAATCAGGAAATCTTAACTCAGGCCGATTTCAATCCTGAGCTCTTAAATGACCCGGATGCCATATCCAATTTCTCAACAAAAATTGAAATTCAGCAACCTATTTTTAATGCCGATGGGTTTTATATGAGAAAGGCCGCAAAAGCAAAAATGAATGCTACTGAATTACAAGCTAACCGCACAAAAAAATATATCGAATTGCAAGCTACTAAGGCATTTATGCAATTGCAATTGGCTTATAAAGCTGTTGAAGTATTGCAAAAAGCAAAAGAAGCAGCATTAGAAAACAAAAAAATTGCTGAAAACAATTTTAAACAAGGGTATTTGCAAAAAGCTGATGTTTTATTGGTTGACATTCACGTTACAGAAATTGAAAACAAACTGCAAAGTGCAATAAGTTCTGTTAAAAATGCTTCTGATTATGTGCAATTTTTAATGGGGGAAAAACCTAATAAAATAGTTAAGCCTACCAACAATTTAAAGGCTACTATAAATTTAGAAATCTACAACCAACAATTTTCAAACAATAGAGCCGATATTGATGCTATGAAAGTGAGTACCGATGCCTATAACAGTTTATACAAAGCATCAAAAACAAGTTTTTTACCAACATTAAATGCTTTTGGTAGTTATGAATTGTACGATGATAACCTTTTTGGAACAACTGCCAAAGGCTATTTAGTAGGAGCTCAACTTACTTGGAACGTTTTTGAAGGTTTTAAAAGAATTGGTAAAACTCAAAAGAGCAAAGCCGAATTTGATAAAGCCAAACTAAATTTAGAGCAATATAAAAACAAAAGTATACTTGAATTTGATAAAACCAAACGGCAATTAAAAGATGCCGAAAATAAATTACACCTTACAAATTTAGCCGTTAATCAGGCAAAAGAAGCCCTTCGAATACGAACAAATCGATTTGCAGAAGGCCTCGAAAAAACTTCGGATGTATTAACTGCTGAAACGCAATTTTTACAAAAACAATTAGAATACTTGCAAACAGTTTTTAATTACAATTTAACAAAATCTACATTGATATATCTAACAAAATAAATCAAAAAATAAAACTCTAAGAAAGATGAAATTTATAGTAAAAATAACAATAGTAACAGCTTTATTACTTACCATAAGCTGTGGTAAAGGAAAGAGCGAATTAACGGATAACAGGCCGGTTGTTGAAGTTAAAACCGATACTCCAATTTCACTACAAACAAACTTTATATCAGTAAGCGGAAAAATTGAAGCTTCACAAAATGCCAATATAAGTACAAGATTAATGGGTTATGTGGATAAAATACATGTAAAGGTTGGAGATAAAGTTACTAAAGGACAGTTACTTTTAAAGCTGAGTAATTCCGATATTCAATCGCAAAAAGCCCAGGCAGAAGCTGCTATTATTGAGGCAACAGCTGCATTTACCAACGCTGAGAAAGATTATAAACGGTTTAGCACATTATTCAGTCAACAAAGTGCATCACAAAAAGAATTAGATGATGTAACCTCTAACTATAAGATGGCCAAGGCTCGGTTAGAGGCTGCAAATCAGCAAAAAAACAGGATAATTGCACAATTAGCTTATACAGCTATTACAGCACCCTTCTCGGGAGTAATTACTGGAAAATTTATTAATAAAGGCGATATGGCTGCACCCGGAAAACCTTTGCTAGGCATTGAGAACCCTTCTAAATTTCAGGTTATGGCAATGGTTCCAGAATCTGAGATAAATTCCATAAAAAAAGATAGCCAGGTAAAAGTTTTATTAAAATCTCAAAATCAGCACATAAGTGGTACCCTAACTGAAATAAGCTCTTCAGCAAAAAACACCGGTGGACAATTTTTAATTAAAATTTTACTTGATAAAACCAATACGAAATTTATGTCGGGTATGTTTGTATCTGTACAAATTCCTATCAATAATTTATCTGACTCGGGTATTTTAATTCCAAAATCAGCTTTAATTAAAAAAGGTGAATTAACAGGGATTTACACGGTTAGCCAATCGAACACCGCACTTTTGCGCTGGGTTAGAACCGGTAAAACCTATGGGAACAATATAGAAATCTTATCGGGCCTGAGCACTGATGAACCCTTTATCGTATCAGCAACTAGTAAATTAACAAATGGCGCTAAGTTGAAAATTCAATAAAAATTTAAGAGTATGAAAAACGGTTTAGCAGGCGGAATAGCCAAACTATTTATAAATTCAAAACTAACTGTATTGTTAATGATTGCTTTTATGGCAATTGGAATTTACAGTTCATTTTTAATTCCAAGAGAGGAAGAACCACAAATTGATGTGCCAATTGCCGATATATTTGTAAAATACCCCGGTGCAAGTCCCAAAGAAGTAGAATCAAGAGTTATAAAGCCACTTGAAAAAATTGTATCGAATATAAAAGGGATTGAATATGTGTATTCAACATCTATGAAAGAGCAGGCTATGCTAATTGTTCAATTTTATGTTGGTGAAGATATTGAACGTTCATTTGTAAAATTATACAATGAAATTATGAAGCATATGGATGAAATGCCTCAAGGCGTTTCGTTGCCATTGGTTAAAACCCGATCCATAGATGACGTACCAATGCTTGGATTAACACTGTGGAGCGAAAATTACGATGATTATCAACTCAAACAAATTGCAAACGAATTAAATAACGAAATTGAAAAAATTGACGGCGTTGCCATCACCAAAAAAATTGGTGGACGCAACCGTCAAGTTCGTGTAATTTTAGATAGCGATAGACTTGCAGAAAACGGCTTGGATGTGTTAAGTGTAGCCAAAAAAATACAGGCTAATAATCAACAAAAAAGCTCGGGTTCATTTGATAAAAATGACATTGAATATCTAGTAAACACAGGTAATTTTTTAAACTCTGTTGAAGCTGTAGAACAGTTAATCGTTGGAATACATCAAAATCAGCCGGTTTATTTAAAGCAAATAGCAACCATAGTTGATGGACCTGAAATCCCTAAAAGTTACGTGAGTTTTGGCTATGGAAAAGCTAGTGAAAATTTCAGCAAATATACTTCGGAGTACCCTGCTGTAACTATTTCAATTGCTAAAAAGAAAGGGGCTGATGCAATGAAAATATCAGAAAAAATACTGAATAAAATAGAACATTTAAAACAACATTTACTACCGAATGACGTACATATTGAAGTCACCCGAAATTATGGAGAAACGGCATCACAAAAGGTATCAGAGCTTTTAATGCACCTAATTGGAGCTATTTTAGCCGTTACTGTTGTGGTAATGCTCGCTATGGGATGGCGTGGTGGATTGGTGGTGTTTTTGTCGGTACCAATTACCTTTGCCCTTACCTTGTTTGCCTATTATTTTATGGATTATACTTTAAACAGAATTACCTTGTTTGCCTTGGTATTTGTTACAGGTATTGTTGTTGATGATTCTATAATTATTGCTGAAAACATGCACAGGCATTTTAAATTAAAGCGTTTGCCATTTAAACAAGCAGCTTTATATGCTATTAACGAGGTTGGAAATCCTACTATATTAGCAACATTTACAGTAATAGCATCTGTACTTCCAATGGCATTTGTTTCTGGTTTAATGGGACCTTATATGAGCCCTATGCCAATTGGAGCCTCCATAGCAATGATATTTTCATTATTAGTAGCACTTACAATAACGCCTTATTTAGGATTTCATATTCTAAAAGAAAAAGAAGCTCAAGAAACAAAAAAACAACAAGGACTAGAACAATCCATCATTTACAAAATTTATGAAAAATTTGAACGGCCATTAATTGAAAATAATGTGAAACGTTGGGTGTTTTTAGGAATTACAGGCATTTTATTAATAGGTTCAGTAGCAATGTTTTTTACAAAATCGGTTGCCGTAAAAATGTTGCCATTTGATAATAAAAACGAATTTCAGGTGGTAATAGATATGCCTGAGGGTGCAACTTTAGAACGCACCAATGCCGTAGCAAAAGAAATTGCTACATTTTTATCTCAGCAAACTCAAATTGTAAATTACCAAAGTTATGTAGGTACTTCAGCCCCAATTACTTTTAATGGTTTGGTACGTCATTACGATTTAAGAGGAGGCTCAAATATGGCTGATATTCAAGTGAATTTGCTAAATAAAGATGACAGAACTGAGCAAAGCCATGAAATTGCAAGTAAACTGCGTTCAGGTATACAAACCATTGGAAATAAGTTTAATGCCAATGTAAAATTGGTTGAAGTACCACCGGGGCCTCCGGTATTGTCAACTTTAGTTGCAGAAATTTACGGTCCCAATTACAATGAACAAATTAAAATAGCAAGTGACGTAAAATCTATTTTAAAAAATACATCTGATGTAGTTGATATTGATTGGATGGTTGAAGACAACCAAGTTGAATACAATTTTGAAATTGATAAGGAAAAAGCCATGTTAAATGGTATTGCCCCTCAACAAATTGTAGCTACTATGAATATGGCCTTGTCTGAAAGTCCGATTACTGCGTTTTACAGTGAAAATGCTAACAATCCGGTTTCAATTGTTCTTGCATTTGATGAAGCAGAAAAATCGACTCTTACTGACTTAAAACAAGTTAAAGTAATATCAAAAAACGGTTTAGCTATACCTGTTGGAGATTTAGTAAATGTTCATAAAAAATCACGCGATAAATCCATTTTTAGAAAAAATCAAAGAAGAGTTGTTTATGTTACTGCTGATATGGCCGGGAAGCTTGAAAGCCCGGTATATGCCATTTTAGGAATGACTGACAAGCTAAAAACCATTGATTTGTCAAAAGGATATACATTAAACGAACTGTATATGGAACAGCCTTCTGACGAAAATAATTACACAGTAAAATGGGATGGCGAATGGCAAATAACCCTAGAAGTATTTAGAGATTTAGGCACTGCATTTGCGGTAGTTGTACTTATCATTTACATTCTTATAGTTGGTTGGTTTCAAAACTTTAAGGCTCCTGTTGTAATGATGGTTGCCATACCATTATCATTAGTTGGAATAGTTTTAGGGCATTGGATAATGGGCGCATTTTTTACAGCTACTTCTATGATTGGACTCATTGCCTTAGCGGGAATTATGGTGCGTAATTCAGTCCTTCTTATTGATTTTATCGAGCTGCGCTTAAACGATGGAGTACCCCTAAAACAAGCCGTAATTGAGGCTGGAGCAGTAAGAACAACTCCTATTTTGCTTACTGCAGGTACAGTTGTTATTGGGGCATTTGTAATTTTATTTGACCCTATTTTTCAAGGATTGGCCATTTCATTAATGGGAGGTACCATAGCTTCAACAGTGTTGACACTTTTGGTAGTGCCCTTGGTTTATTATATGACAGAAAAACACAAACATAACAACTAATACAAAACATATGAAATTAGTATTAATTACCATTATGAAAGAATTTGAAAAAGATATTTGCAATCTTTTCAAAGCTTCAGGTATTTCAATTTACAGCACTTCAACCATTGAAGGTCATAAAATTCAAAAACCTGAAAACATACAAGATAACTGGTTTTCAGCCGAACGTGACACTTATGACTCAAAATTATATTTTGCTTTTACATCAGAAGAGTTGATTGACAAAATGCTGAATGAAATTGAAATATTTAATGTAAACAAAGCAGAAACAAACCCTGTAAGGGCAGTGGTTTTAAACGTAGAAAAATTTATATAACTAATAAAAATCAAAAAAAATATGAGACAACGAATGGTAATTGGAATTGCCGGCAGCTTTATTTTAATAAGTTTGCTATTGGCTGTAACAGTACATATAAATTGGTTATGGTTTACAACTTTTGTTGGTGCCAACCTGTTGCAATCATCTATTACAAAATGGTGCTTGCTTGAAATTATACTGAAAAAGCTTGGTGTTAAAAATTAAAATAGTTTTGTACTTTTGCGTTGTAAAATTACGCCACTATAAAAACACCTATAAAATATAGTCTATCAATAGTAATTGCTGCAACTGTATTGCTACAATTTGCAATACAGTTTGCACATGCCTTTGAAAATCACAAACATAATGTGTGTCCGGATCAACATGAAACGCACTTTGGAACACATAAAAATGATTGTGATGTTTTTCACTATAAAATAAATCATGTTTCTTATAAAATTACTTCATTTTTATTGGATGATGAACAAGTAGTTTTAAAAGAAAACATATTTGGTGCGCCCAATTTTACTCAAACCTTTAATGTTCATTTTAAATTAGGTCGTTCTCCTCCTGCTTATTGTTAACAATAAAGTAAATTAAGGAGTTTTAACACTAATTTAAAATCAAATGAAATCAATTTTAATCGTGTTGTTTATTGGTTTAACTATAACCTTACAAGCACAACACACAATTACAGGAACTGTAGTAAATAAAAATAATGAGCCCCTAATGGGAGTTGAGGTTTATTTTGAAGAACTTCAAAAAGGGACTTTAACAAATGAACATGGGTATTATGAAATAAGTAACTTACCCGGTACACCCATAAAAATTTTAATTGCCTTTATGGGTTACAAAACCCAAACAAAAATTATTACGCTTCAAAAACCTTTAACCGAATTAAATTTTGAAATGCAGGAATCGGTTTTCAGCATGGAAGAAGTTATCATTGCAACTCCTTTTAATAAATTGCAATCGGAAAATGTTATAAAAGTTGACAAATTTTCGGTAGAACAACTGCAAAATAATGGAGCAATTACGTTAATAGAAGGCATAAATTCAATTTCGGGAGTATCACAGGTTTCAACGGGTACCGGAATTGGTAAGCCGGTTATTAGAGGGTTACGTGGCAACAGGGTATTGGTTTATGCCCAAAATATTCGACTAGAAAATCAACAGTTTGGTGACGAGCACGGTTTAGGAGTTGATGAATCAAGTATTGAAAGTATTGAGGTTATCAAAGGTCCGGCATCTCTTCTATATGGTTCTGATGCTCTTGGAGGAGTTTTGTATTTTATTCCTACTAAATTTGCAGAAACCAATACCCTAAAAGCAAACATTACTCAAAAATATTTTACAAATACATTAGGAAGCACTACTTCATTTGGTATAAAACAATCATACAACAAATGGAAATTTTTAGCCAACGGATCTTATAATACACAAAGCGATTACAAAACTTCCAAAAACAAGCGCGTTACAAATAGCCGCTTTAACGAAACTATTTTTAACAAGGCAATCGGATTTACCAACAAACTATTAACCAGTACATTACGATTTAATTATAACACCACAAATGTTGGTATACCTGAAGAAATTGGACTCCAAAACACTAACAAAAATATGTTATTGCCTTATCAGGAACTTTCCAATAAAATGCTGAGTTTTCAAAACACTTTTTTTATAAACAATTCAAAATTGGTGACCGTATTAGGCTACACTTTTAACGACCGCAAAGAATTTGAGGATGAAAATGATGCAATGGATACTACTATACTAGCACCGGCACTACATTTAAAACTCAAAACCCTAAGTTATGATGCCAAATGGTATTTACCTGCCCTTAAAAATTTTGAAACCATATTAGGCGTACAAGGGTTGTCGCAGGAAAACAAAAATTTAGGTGAAGAAATTTTAATACCAAGTGCAAATACATACGATTTTGGGATATTTGTAACTGCAAGTAACAGTTGGAAAAATAATACGGTACAAGGCGGTATTAGGTTTGATACAAGAACCATTCAATCAGAGCAATTTAGTATTGAAGATGATTTGGAAATTCACACTATTGAAGCTGTTAACAAAACTTATAAAAACCTTACCGCTTCATTAGGAATTAAAACCGAGTTATTCAGTAAAATAACATCACGGGTAAACTTAGCATCGGGGTTTAGAGCCCCTAATTTAGCCGAGTTAACTTCAAATGGTGTACATAACGGTACCAACCGATACGAAATTGGTAATCCAAACCTAAAAAGTGAACAGAATTTTCAGTCGGATATCTCTTTTGAATACCAATCAAAACATTTTGAAGTATTTGCTAATGGTTTTTATAACTCAATAAATAATTATATTTTTATTTCACCAACCGGTGCTATGGAAGGTACAAATTTTGTATATCAATACACGCAAGAAAATGCCAATTTATACGGTGGTGAAATTGGATTGCATGTACATCCTCATCCTCTGGACTGGCTTCACATAAACAGTAATTTTGAATTTGTAGTTGGTGAACAAAAAAACGGAGATTACTTACCTCTTATACCCGCAAATAAATTGACTAATACACTTAAAACCGAGTTTAACAGTAACAACACCTTTAAAAATAACTTTGCTTCCATAACTGTTGAAAGTACATTTAAACAGGATAAAGTAAGTGCATTTGAAACACCCACACCTAACTATACGCTTGTAAATTTTGGAATGGGATCCACTATTAATTTGAAAGGCACCAACGCAATTATTAATTTGAATTTGAATAATGCCTTTAACAAATCATATATTTCCCATTTATCACGTTTAAAAGTTGATAATATTGAAAATATTGGAAGAAATTTTGTAGTTAGTGTAAAATTTGAGCTGTAATTTATTGAAAATAGTTTAATAAAAAAGCACTTTTAATTAATTTATAAGTGCTTTTTTTGATATCATTAAAAATATTTCAATAAAACAATTTTAAATTAAATTTATTGTAATTCCATATTTTTCTATTGATTATCAATGGGTTAGATTGTACCTTTAAATAACTCTAATTTTGAATTATAATGAAACGATCCAAGCTTTTAACCTGCCTTTGGGAGTTTCAACAAAGTGATGGTTATATTTCTGATAAAGCCATTGCAGAAATTTCTCAAAAACTAAAGGTTTCAAAAATTGAAATTGAAGGAGTGGTAACATTCTATCACTTTTTCCATCGACAACCAACAGGTAAGTATATCATATACCTGAACAACAGTATTATTTCAGAGCATAAAGGTTTTTCAACAATTAAGGCTTCCTTTGAAAAAGAAACGAATTGTACCTGTGGTCAAACCAATTACAACGGTATGTTTTCAATTTTTGAAACTGCATGTATAGGATTGAGCGATCAAGAACCTGCTGCGCTTATTAATTTTTTCCCATTCACAAACTTAACACCTGCTAAAGTTAAATTAATTATTGAACAGCTTAAATCCGGAGCCGATTTAAAAGCTATTTCCGACAAATATTCGAGTAAAATCCAGTTTACTCCCCCTGAAGATAAGACTGTATTTTTTAGAGCTTATAATATAGGTGCTGCTATAAAAAAACTTAAAGATACCTCACCGCAGGAAGTTTTAAATAATTTAAAAAATATAAAACTGGCTGGGCGCGGAGGAGCTTTTTTTCCAACAGCTTTAAAATGGGAACATTCACAAAAAAGTCCACATAAAACCAAATATATTATTTGTAATGCCGATGAAGGTGAGCCGGGTACGTTTAAAGATAAAGCCTTATTAAACAACTTACCGGGTTTGGCATTAGAAGGAATGATTACGGCAGCTTTTGTAACCGGAGCTCAAAAAGGATATATATATTTAAGAGCAGAATACAGTTACTTAATTCCAATTATTGAAGCTACCATCCATAAATTTTACCAAAATGGTTATTTAGGTAAAAATTGTTGTGGAATTGAAAGCTTTAATTTTGACATTGACATACAATTAGGTGCGGGCGCTTACGTTTGTGGAGCAGAATCAGCCTTAATTGAATCCATAGAAGGCAAGAGAGGTATTCCAAGAATACGAAAATATTTTCCAACAGAATACGGCTTATTTGGAAGATCAACCATTGTTAACAACGTTGAAACACTAGTTATGGCAGCCAGAATTATTGAATTGGAACCGGCATTTTTCAAAAATATTGGAACCAATAAAAGTAAAGGGACCAAATTACTAAGTGTTTCCGGTGATGTTGCCAAGCCGGGGATTTATGAAATAGAATGGGGCATCTCTGTTAATGAAATATTACATAAAAGTCAGGCAACCTCCCCTTATTACATCCAATTAAGCGGACCATCAGGTGAGTGTATCAATAAGAGTGAATTTGAACGGCAGATCTGTAAAGAAGATTTACTTTGTGGAGGCTCAATAATGGTTTTCAGCAAGTCCAGAAGTATTATTCAGATTCTCGAAAATTTTATAACTTTTTTTAAAACCGAATCTTGTGGAAATTGTACCCCTTGCCGTGCCGGTACGCAAATTTTACATGAAAAAATTAAAAAGTTAAAAAAGGGTCTTTGTACTAAAAAGGATTTAGAAGATGTAAAACAATGGGGGCAGATAATGCGGTTAACCAGTAAATGCGGATTGGGTCAATATGCAGCACAAACCTTTGCCATGGCAATCGAAAAATTTCCGGAATATTTCAATCTTAAAATTATTGATGAGTCCGATAATAAATTTGTTGAATTCGACATGGAAACTGCTGTATTCGATTACGATCTTTTAATTAAAAACTCTCAGTAGTAGCCATTTATATATGATTTTAAGCATGTGTTATATTAATAAAATAATTACATAATAACTAATAAATTAGCCTAAATATATAGCATTTTTATTAATATATGATTTTAATCATATTATTTTTATGAATATCATAGATAGATAGTGCAATAAAAGGTGATTTTTTATAAACTCTCTAAAACATTTTAGGCTTTTTATTAAATATAAAAAAATAGCTGCTACATTTTTTTTAATACTCTATAAATCGGTGGTTTCAGCAGTAATTTGGTAGCATTTAAAATGAATTATTCGTAAATTTAGTTGAATCAAACTTAATAGTATAATCTCATGGATAGAACGCATCTTTTAAATCAGTTATGGGAATATCAAAATCAGTTCGGGTATATATCAGACAATGCTGTTTCCGAAATTTCTAAAAAACTGAAGGTGTCAAATATTGAAATTGAAAGTGTTATTTCATTTTATCATTTTTTTCACAAAACACCTACCGGGAAGCATACCATTTACTTAAATAATAGTATTATTTCAGATTTGAAAGGATTTGAAGACGTTAAAGCGGCTTTTGAAAAAGAAACCGGTTGTACCTTTGGTGAATATGGCGATAAAAATTTCACCTTATTTGAAACTTCTTGTATTGGTTTAAGTGACCAAGAACCGGCTGCATTAATTAACTT
>CAYFFC010000025.1:0-15559 GCA_964342295.1 uncultured Lutibacter sp.
GGTTCTAATCTGTAATATAAAATTTGCCCATCTCTAACCGATTTAATAAGGTTTCGATCTTTTAATTTTCTTAAATGTTGGGAGATAGCGGCTACTTTCATTTGTAAAATATCACTTAAGTCACAAACACATAATTCCTTTTCTTGATATAACAGATACAATATTTTTAAACGAACCTCATTACCGGCTAAATTTAAAATCTGAGCTAATGCTTTTATAGGGTTTATAACATCTTTTAAAAGTACTTTACATTTATTAATTTGTTCAATATCTGCTTCTACCCTAATACAAGTTAAATTTTTCATAATGCAATATTATTATTATTTTATAATTTAAGCAAATGCTTAAATATAAATTTTGCATTTCACAATAAATCAGTATAGAGGTAACTATTCTCTAAACTCAACAACCATTTCAATCTCACAGGCAATATTTCTTGGTAAAGACGCCATACCAACTGCCGCGCGTGCATGTTTTCCGCGTTCACCAAAAACTTGTACCATAGTATCAGAAAATCCGTTAATTACTTCCGGATGCTGAGTAAATGAACTGTCGGCATTTACCATGCCCAATACTTTTACAATTTTTACTACTTTGTTTAAATCGCCTAATTCTGCTTTTAAAACGGATAGCTGTTCTATAGCAATTAATTTAGCGGTTTCATAGCCTTGAGCTACTGTTAGATCATTTCCCACCTTTCCTTTAATATAATTTCCATTTACATCTTTTGGCCCGCTTCCTGATAAAAAAATTAAATTTCCGGTTTTAACAGCTTTTACAAAATTAGCAACTGGTTTTGCAGGTGTTCTCAAAACTATATTTAATGAATCCAATCTAGTTTCAACATCATAGCTGTACAGATTTTCTTGGTTTATATCACTCTTAACACTAAAATTACAGCTTACCAAAATTATTGAGAGTGTATAGATTATTGTGTTTATGTGTTTCATAATCATCAATTTAATTAGTTAATTTAAATTTAAAAGTAGGTTAAATTAATTTAAAATGAATCTTGTCCCCTGCCTTTTTTTGAGCTAAAACTGAAATTGCGTCATCGCTTAATTGAAAAATTCTTGGGTAACCTCCGGTAGTTTGCGCATCTTTCATAAGAACAATTAGTTTTCCTGATGGAATCAATTGAACTGTTCCCGGTAATACGGGGCTGGTAATAATTGAATGGTTGTGCGCAAACACTTCTTCATTTAACCGATATCCCATACGGTTATTATCGTTAGATATTGAAAATGTTGTAGTTAGTAATTCTACGATTTTTTCATTGCTCAAAAAATGAAATTCGGGGCCTCTGTAAACTTCTAATTTTTTAGAAGAAAGCAATATGTTATTATCCTTTATGTTGCCCAAAAAATTAACAATTTTAGGCTGTGGTTTAATTTTTAAAATATCATTTTTATGTAGCGTTGATGAAGGTGTGATATTTTTAAAAAAAGAGCGACTATTAAGCACTTTTTGAGTAAGGATTCCTCCAGACACAGCTAAATAACATCGGTAACCTTTTGTTAACTTCCCAAAAGAAACAATGTCATTTTTTTGAATTGATATAACAGAATTATTCTTAAATGGAATAGAATTTAAACAAGCATTCATTTGAGCACCGGTAATAACAATTTGCGTCTTACATAAAAATTTTAACACCGGACCTTTCATAGTAATTTCCATTACTGCACAATTTAATGGGTTGTTTAACAGCGCATTGGCTAAATTTGCTGAAATTTCATCCATACACCCACTGCAAGGGACACCGCTGTTTCTATAACCAACGCGTCCCCTATCATGTATGCTCGTGTATAACCCGGGTTTTAAAACTTCAATCATTGTAAGCCGATTTTAATGAGAATTTTTGATTAAAATTAATGGCTTCAAATTCTTTCAAACCAATTGAATAAAATTGGATGGAATCTCCCGGTGAAATTTTTACAGGAGTAGCATCTTTTGGATTAAAAATTGAAATAGGTGTTTTCCCAATAATATGCCATCCTCCCGGTGAATTTTGCGGATATATTCCTGTTTGTTGTCCTGCAATTCCAATCGATCCGGCTTCAATTGCTAAGTCAGGAACAGCCTTTCTAGATATGTGCAGTTTAGGAGATAAGCCACCTAAATATAAAAATCCCGGTAAAAACCCAATCCCATAAACCGTGTAAACTGCATTACTATGCGTTTTAATAATTTCGGCTTTAGACATGTTTAATTTATCTTCTAATAGAATTAAATCAATTCCAAATGAATCGTCATAACAAACCGGTATTTTCCACTGTTTACTCGATTTTAATATTGGAACTGAACCCATTTCGCCATAAAGGATTTTTAATCGACCTGAAAGGGTTTCAAAATCTATTAAATTTTTATTGTATATAATTAATAAAGAACAATATACGTAATTTAATTCAAGTATATATTTAAGTTTTTTTGATGAGATATAATCGTGGAAACTACATAAATTGAATAAAACATCTTTAGCTATTTTTTGAGGCCACTCTATTAACAAGGCAGCGTTTCCATAAGGTTTAAAAGTGAGTTTAAAATTTGTGTTTTGCTTCATTTCAAATTAAAATATGTATTAATTACTTTAATTATATCCACTGCATTTTCGGTATCGGAATGTACGCAAAACGTAGCTGCTTTAATAGGTATTCTTTTTTTATCAATAGTTGTTACCATACTCGTATTCACCATTTCGGCAATATGGTTTATAACGTCATTGGAATTTTTAATAATAGCGTTTGATTGAGATCTGGAAACTAAACTTAAGTCATTATTATAATTTCTATCTGCAAAAGCCTCATAAACAATTGAAAATCCATATTCTTTAGCTATTTTTTCAATTCAAGAATTGTACGGAACATATAAGGATAATGTACCTTTATAAGGCGATACCGCTTTTAAATAAACTTTGGCTAATTTTAAATCACTTGCAATATCATTGTATAAGGCACCGTGAGCTTTAATGTGGTGCAATTTTGCTTTATTGGCAACTACTACTTCTTTTAAAAATTCAATTTGATTTCTAATAGAATTTATTAAATCGGTTGCATTCATTTTAACACGTTTCCTTCCAAAATTTTCAATATCGGGATATGATGGATGCGCACCAATACGTACACCGTGTTTTAAAGCCAATTTAACCACGTTGTTCATAATTTCTTCATTTCCGGCATGGCCACCACAAGCAATATTACACGATTGAATATAAGGCATAATTAAAGCCTCATTTCCAACCCCTTCTCCCACATCGCAATTCATATTTATTTTCCCCATTTATTTAACTTAAAAGTTTGAAATTACCCTGGCAATACTCTTAACACCTAATACCATAGTAATTGTAATAATTATTATTGAAAGGATGTTTTGAATAGTACTGTTTTTAAAATTTCCTAATACAGCTTTCTTATTAACAATCCAAAGTAAAAAAATAGCGATTATAGGTAATAATAATCCATTAGCCACCTGGGCAAACTTAATTACTTGAATTGGATTTAGTTTTAAAGAAGACAATAAAACGCCGGTTGCCAAAACAATAAACCATACAAATCTAAATTTTGTGCTCTTTAAATCCGTTTTCCAGTTAAAACAATTACCGGCAACATATGCTGCAGCAAGCGGTGCAGTTATCGCTGATGTAATACCGGATGCAAACAGGCCAACGCCCATAAAATAAGTTGCATAGACACCGTATAAGGGTTCTAATCCTATAGCTAAATCGGCAGCAGACGAAACATTTAATTTAGGAATAGCTGCTGCAGCTATAATTATAGCCATAGAAACAATACCACCTGCTATAACCGAAAAAACAGTATCTGTTCGAGCCAATTTTAAATGTGTTGGTTTTTTCCAACGTTCTTTAACAATAGATGCATGTAGAAAAAGGTTGTATGGAACTACTGTGGTTCCTACAAGCCCAATTATAGTTAAAATACTTTTTTTTGGAATAACCGGTACAAACATCCCTTTAAATATTGCTGCAATGGATGGTTTGGTGATTATAGCAGTTATAACAAATGAAATGCTCATTATAATTACTAATATAATTAAACTCTTTTCAAGTATCTTATAATTTCCAATGAAAAGTAAAATAAACGCAGCCAAACCAATTACAATCGGATAAAAATTAAATGATTTTATTTCAATCATAGCCGATAGTCCTAATGAAGCACCAGTTATGTTACCTGCTTCGTAAGCTGTATTTCCAATAACTACTGCTATAAATATTAAAGCAATGGCAATATATTTAAAAGTTGAAGATGTTATCTGGTTTTTAATTACCGTAGCAAGTCCTTTTTGGGTAATAATTCCTACCCGTGCAGCCATTTCTTGCAGTACTATGGTTGCGATTATAGATAATGAAATTGCCCATAGCAGTGCAAAACCATAATTTACACCGGCTAAAGTGCATAAAGTTACTGTTCCGGGACCAATAAATGCCGCTGCTATTAACGCTCCGGGGCCAATGTTTTTAAACCATTTAAACATAATTTAACAATGTATTTTCTATTTTAAAATTAAGGTAATTAAATACACTGTTAAAATACTAAAAGATAACTTTTTTTCAATTATAAATGCTGAATAAAGTTAATTTAGATTTTTTCTGAAGTTTTTACTTATTTTTTTTATGATTGATTTTACTTCATGAACACTTATATTTTTAACTTTTGAAATTTCTTCATAAGTTAATTTTCCAAAAACTAACAAATCCAAAATATTTGATGTTTCCAAAGGAAGCCAATTATAAATTTTGTTTAATCTTAGTATGTTTTTATCGCTTAATTTCCCTCTAAAATCATCCATAGCCAAGGCATTTACAATATTTTGCTCACTGTCTTCATAAAAAAATGACCATTTACGTTCTTTATTTTGATTATATGAAATATCATCAAGTTCTTCGCGCATTAATAAATCCCAATCAATATCAGCTTCAAATTTTTCATCGAGTTGTTTCAGTTCGTTTGCCAAAATTTTACTCGTACTCAAGGTAGTTTTATGAAATGCTTCTTTTTTAAATAGTTCATCCAAATTTTCATTAACAATAGAAAATAATTCTAATTTTAAAGAAAGCTCCTCACTTAATTTTCCATTGTATTTATCGTATAAATTAACAATAGCATTATCAATAATACCATGGCTTTTGTACATGTTGTGTGGAATTATTCCTGAAGTTTCAGCAGTATATAAACGGTGTTTCACATAAGGCTGAATTAATGGAACAATACTTAAAATTCGCTTTTCAAATCCGCTTGAAGTTTTACCTGAATTCACTGAATTTTTCATAATAACTGCTTTTACATCTAAATATAATTAAATATCTATTTTTTAAATATGATAATTATCATATATATAAGCAATTGAACATATTTTTATTAATATCTAAAAATTGAAATTGGTATTTTTCAATTTTAATGTTAAATTTGTTACTGCCTGATTTTGGGCAAATTAAAAACTAACTCAATTTAATTACCATGGAAAACAACAATAACAAACCAACTACAACTTTTTGGATAATAGGCGTAATAGCCTTATTATGGAACATTATGGGTGTACTGGCTTATTTAGGACAAGCTTATATGACCGACGAAGTTAGAGCAGCCTTACCTGATGCAGACCAAGCCTATTACGAAAACCTTCCAGCCTGGGTAACAGCAGCTTTTGCCATTGCCGTATTTGCAGGTGCATTCGGATGTATTGCACTTTTAATTAGAAAAAAATGGGCTACTTCTCTATTTATTATATCGTTTATAGGTGTAATTGCGCAATTTATATACAATGCATTTATACAGAATGATATGGAAGTTACTCCAAAAAAATTAGTATGGACAGTTGTTGTTATTGCAATAGCGGCATTTTTAATCTGGTATTCTAAAAAAACGGAAAAGTTAGGCTGGATTAAGTAATGTATGGTTTCTAAAAAGCTGATTAGTTAAATTATCTTAACGTTTTACAAATAAGTTTTATAAATTTATTTATGAGATTATTATTTAATTAATCGGCTTTTTAAATTATACTACCATTAATGAACAAAGTATTAATAATTGGATTTACCTGGCCCGAGCCTTCTACTACTGCGGCAGGTAAACGTATGTTACAACTCATAAAAATTTTTAAAAAGAATAAATTTTCAATTACTTTTGCCAGTACTGCTTCCAAAACAGCTTATTCCTATGATTTAAATTCACTTGATATAGCCACCTTTACTATTACACTAAATGATCCTTCATTTGATGATTTTATAGTTGATTTAAATCCTAATATTGTTTTATTTGACCGCTTTTTAACAGAAGAACAATTTGGATGGAGAGTAACTAAATACTGTCCGAATGCAATAAAAATATTAGACACAGAGGATTTACATTTTTTAAGAAGCGCAAGAAGTAAGGCTTATAATCAAAAGGTTACAACAATTAATAGTTTTCTATACGATACAACCACCTATAGAGAAATTGCAAGTATTTACAGGTGCGATTTATCATTAATTATTTCCAAATATGAATATAAACTACTGACATCTACTTTTAAAATTGATAAAAAATTACTGTTGTATATTCCCTTTTTAATCGCACCACTTTCTGAGAATAGCTTTACTAATTACCCGGATTTTTATGGTAGATCCAATTTTATATCCATTGGAAATTTTAAACATGAACCCAACAAAAATGCTGCTTTAGTGCTAAAAACTAAAATTTGGCCTTTAATTAAAAAAGAACTTCCTAAAGCCCGGTTAAATATTTATGGAGCTTATGTAGGTAGCAGTATTAAGCAACTTCATAATGAAAAAAACGGATTTATAATTAATGGTTGGGCTTCTAATTTAGAAGAAGTATTTGTTAATTCAAGAGTTTGCCTTGCTCCCATTCAGTTTGGTGCGGGTTTAAAAGGAAAACTTATTGATGCCATGCAATACGGAACCCCTAATGTTACAACCTCTGTAGGTGCTGAAGGAATGCAGCATAAACTTGCTTGGAGCGGATTTATAGAAGATGATATACAGCTGTTTTCAGAAAGAGCAATTAAATTGTACAAAGAAGAAAAATTGTGGATTGAAGCACAACAACAAGGAATTGCTATAATCAATAAAAACTTTTCAGCTAAGAAATTTGAGAAAAAACTTATAATTAAAATTGAAGAGTTGAATTTAAATCTAAAACAATATAGAAATCAAAACTTTATTGGAAGAATGTTAGAGCATCATACACTTAATAGTTCTAAGTATTTAGCAAAATGGATAGAATTGAAAAATAGTATTAAAAATTAGAAATTCTGTAGTAATTAAGGTATACCGAAAAATTTAGTTTAGAAAATTAAGTCATTTAAATTTTGCAATTATAAATGTTATATTTTACCTTTACAATACCTAAAAAACGTTCAAGAATGTTTAATCTTTTAACATAATTAGCTATAATTTGGTTAAAAGATCTACAGTCGTAATGGCTTGTGGTATAAAAAATTATCGTGGGGACGACAGTTTTTTTCAAGATTGTTGCGACTGTTTTTACTGACACATGTGTTTAAACAGTTGTAAAATATATCTTACTATACTACCGTTGTGGGGACGACAATTAAAAGATATTTACAACTGTTTTTTTGTGGGGACAACAGTTAAGCAAATTGCTATAAATAAATACAACAATTTTTTGGCTTGATGGTATTACCTATTTTATTTTTAAACTTAAAATACGGTGTCAACGTATTAATATAAAGTTTGTTTTTTGTTAATGTTTTATTTGGATATGGTTTTGTTAAAAGTTTCATGGTAATGGGGATTTTTTTTAACTATCGTTCAATAAACATTTGTGTAAAGTAATTACTCCCTGTCTCACTTTCTTCGGTTGATATTCCAAAGTGTGTATAGTTCATATTCTCAATTAATGCTCTGTGAGCAGGGCTTTCAAGCCAAGCATTTACAACGGTTTCTGCAGTTTTGTAGCCATAAGCAACATTTTCACCAACCGATTTTGCTCCTGCTTGAGAAACTAATTTTTCTTGTCTACTGGCAAAATTATCGTGATTTACAGAGCCCACTGCAATCATATATTCTGTATGAGTACTTGCAGTTGAAGATATTATAGCCATTGGTATTAGGGCTTCTTGACCAATAGATTCCCGGTGGATATTTACTAAATTAAGAATATCCAATTCAATGGCAGAATATTCAATATTCTTTTGATTGAATTCATCAATATAAATTCTGTTATCTTCTTTTGAACAAGAAGTAAAAATCACACTTACTAATAAAATTAGTGCTAGTTTAAGTGGGGTATGTTTCATGCTAGTTTGGGGTTATTTATGGGGTTATACTTTAATTCACTAAAAAGACAGTCGCAATTATTATCTTATATTACCGTTGTGGGGAGGTACTATGGTGATAATGGTATTGCGACTGCTTAAAATACACAATAGGATTCACTAATTTTAACATGGCTATCATATTAAAATTAATAAATCGTAACGTGTAAGGCTGTTTCAAAAATTTGGGGTTGACTTGTAAACCTTGAAACAAACTGCTACAGACTATAACAGTTAAAGAAATGATATAAAATACAAGAATTGTATTCATAATCTTTGGGGTTTTGGACTTTGGGGTTGATTTATATTTTAACTTGTCTTTAATTCGGGTTGAGAGAAGAGGTAGCGTCAAAGGTCTTACTAACCATCTAACTTTAACAAAGCATTTTCGGACTGCTTTATCGAGTATGTGATTCCAGAGATACTACCTCTATGGGTTGATTTACTTATTCATTTGATCTTACTATTTAATTATGAACTAATTTTTCAAATTACTTTGGGGTAGAAAGTAATTATCAAAACAAATTCTGTTGTTTGGGGCGTTAATTTTTATTTATTCCTAATCTTCTCTAATAATTGGTTTAGAGCTATTATTTCAGTCCTGTTTAAATTACTAACTACATCATTTTCAAATTGTTTATGACTTGCTTCTAATTCATCTAATAAAGCTAATCCGGTGTCGGTTATGTAAATTTCAACTTTCCTCCTATTCTCTTCATTTTGATTTCTGATTATCAAACCTTTTAACCGAAGCTTCTCAACCAAACGAGTTGTGTTGCTATTCTTACTAATCATTTCGGCCTGAAGTGTTTGCAAATCAGCAGGACTTCCTTCTAATTTTTTTAAAGAACGTAAAACTTGAAATTGTTGAATTGATAAAGCATATTGTTTTAAATGATCTGAAAACCTTTCATTCATCCAGTTACCTGTTTGCAATATATTGTTTATCGTATAATCAGGTAAATTTAACTCATCCTGTTTATCATTTTTATTCAACTTCGGGGGGACAACAATTATCTATACTACTATTGTATAGACAACAAATGTATATACAAATATTGAAAAAACAAATTATTTTGATAAAAATTTATCTTTTTTATTGGTTTTTAAATCATATTTTGGTAAATAATATTGATTTTTTTATTTACACTTGCAAATAAAGTACATTTTAATTAGCAGACTTATTTATTGAAAACCAGTATTTTAAGTGTATTGTAGTAAATGATTAAATAAGATTTCTTGCAATTTTTAGTGCAACAATTTATTATTTTTAAAACTAGCTGTTTTTTTTAATGAAAATTAAGGATTTTCACTTAAATATGTACTTTTTACAATATTTTATTATAATCTTTAGGGAATTGATCTTTAATTAACCTCTTAATTTTTATATTAAAATTTGATGATTTCTATATTATCTAAAATTAATTTTACGCATTCGTAAGCTCTCAGGAGTTATTTCTAAATACTCATCATCTTTAATGTATTCCATACATTCTTCTAAAGAAAAATCTATTTTAGGGGCAATTTTAACACCATCATCAGAGCCCGAGGCTCTTACATTAGTCAATTTTTTACCTTTAATTAAATTAACTCCTAAATCTTCCTGCTTATTGTGCTCCCCTACTACTTGTCCCTTATAAATATCTTGGTTAGGGTCAATAAAAAATTTGCCTCTGTCTTGCAGTTTATCTATTGAATATGCCGTTGCTTTACCGGTTTCAGCAGAAACAATGGCGCCGTTTGAAACGGTATTTATTTCACCTTTAAAAGTATCATAACCACGTAACCTGTGGTTCATAATGGCTTCTCCTGCTGTTGCCGTTAAAATTTTATTTCGCAATCCTATAAGCCCTCTTGAAGGAATATCAAACTCCAAATGCTGTAAATCGCCTTTAGGCTCCATAACTAAAAGATCACCTTTTCTTAAAGTAACTAAATTAATTGCTTTACTGGCAGAAATTTCCGGCACATCTATAACAAGTGTTTCATAGGGTTCACAGGTAACTCCATCAATTTCTTTTAAAATTACTTTAGGTCTTCCAACTTGCAGCTCATACCCTTCTCTTCTCATGGTTTCTATTAAAACTGAAAGGTGTAGTATTCCTCTACCAAATACATTAAATTTATCTTCGGTATCGGTATCTTCAACACGCAATGCTAAGTTTTTTTCTGTTTCTCTATACAAGCGGTCTCTTAAATGGCGCGAAGTGACGTATTTACCTTCTTTACCATAAAAAGGTGAATTATTTATGGTGAACAACATACTCATTGTAGGTTGGTCAACTTCAATTCTAGGCAAGGCTTCAGGGTTTTCTAAATCTGCAATGGTATCGCCAATTTCGAAACCTTCAATACCTGTTATAGCACAAATATCACCACTTCTAACCGATTTTACACGATCCTTTCCTAAGCCTTCAAATGTATGTAACTCTTTAATACGAACCTTTTTTTGTGAACCATCAGCTTTACATAACATATAATCTTTTCCCTCTTCCAAATCGCCTTTAAAAACACGACCAATAGCAATTCTTCCAACAAATAATGAATAATCTAACGAAGTTATTTGCATTTGAGGCGTACCTTTTTTGTAAGGAGCTTCAGGAATGTTAGTCAAAATAGCATCTAGGAGGGGAATGATATTGTCTGTCGGTTGTTTCCAATCGGTATTCATCCACCCATTTTTTGCCGAACCGTAAACTGTTGAAAATTCGAGTTGCTCTTCTGTAGCATCAAGCGCAAACATTAAATCAAATACTTTTTCATGTACCAATTCAGGAGTACAATTTTCCTTATCAACTTTATTAACAACAACAATAGGCGTTAATCCAAGTTCTAATGCTTTACCTAAAACAAAGCGAGTTTGCGGCATAGGACCTTCAAAAGCGTCAACTAATAGCAATACACCATCAGCCATTTTTAAAACGCGTTCAACTTCGCCACCAAAATCGGCGTGCCCCGGAGTATCAATAATGTTTATCTTTACATCTTTATACTTAATTGAAACGTTTTTAGATAAAATGGTAATACCTCTTTCGCGTTCTAAATCGTTATTGTCCAATAGTAAATCAGTACGTTCCTTTCTGTCATCCAATATTTTAGCCTGATCAATAATTTTATCAACAAGGGTAGTTTTCCCGTGATCTACGTGGGCAATAATGGCGATATTTCTAATAGACTGCATATACTTAATTTTTAGCAGCTGCAAAAGTAGTTGTTTTATTTCTATTTTTGCTATATACGAGGTAATTATAAATTATAATGAATAATAAACAATAAAAAAGGGGTAAATTTCAACCCCCTTTTTTATTGCATCTGATTAAATTTTTCTTCGTTCTCGTTCACGCTTTAACAATTCAAGCTCTCTATTAGTTTGTCCGGCGACAGATGTATTTTCTTCGGCTCTTCTAATCAAATACGGCATAACATCTCGTACAGGCCCAAAAGGAAGGTATTTTGCAACATTAAATCCTTCTTTAGACAAATTATAACTTATATGGTCACTCATACCATATAATTGTCCAAACCATAATCGGTTATCACGTTTAGATAAGTTAGATTTTAAAATCAAATCCATTAGTAAATAAGAGCTTTCTTCATTGTGTGTACCTGCAAATATTGCCATATCATCTAAATGATTAAACATATACTTCATAACATCATTAAACATCTTATCTGTTGCGGCTTTATCAACACAAATAGGGTCTTTATAGCCTTTTTCTTCGGCTCTCTCGCGTTCTTTTTCCATGTAGGCTCCACGAACCAATTTCATTCCTATTTTAAAACCTTGATCCTTAGCTCGTTTATGTAGCTTTTTTAAGTAATCCATTCTGTCCCATCTGTACAATTGTAAGGTGCCAAATACAATTACTTTTTCTTTATTGTATTTTTTCATCATTTCTTCAATTAAATCATCTGCGGCATCTTGCATCCAAGATTCTTCTGCATCTATTAATAAAGGAATGTCATTTTCAAAGGCGGCTTTACTAACAATATCATATCGTTCTTTAATGCGCTTCCACTCTACTTCTTCATGCGCGTCTAGTGGTTCATTTTCGGTGAGTTTTCTATAAATTTCCAATTTACCAAAGCCTGTTGGTTTAAACACGGCGAACGGAATACTATCTTTTTCTTTACCAAATTTTATGGTGTTTAGGGTTTTTTGCATAGCTAAGTCAAACTGTTCTTCAACTTCTTTACCTTCAGCTGAATAATCAAGAACTGAATGAACATTTTTTGTGTACATTTTATCTATTACCGGCATACAATCTTCTTCGGTAACTCCACCACAAAAATGATCAAAAACAGTGGCTCTTATAATTCCCTCAACAGGTAAATGTGTTTTTAGGGCAAATTTTGTAACTGCGGTGCCTATTTTTACCAACGGTTCTCGTTTTATCATTTCAAATAAATAAAAGGCGCGGTCTATTTCTGAATTTGATTTTAATGCAAAAGCAACTTCTGTATTATTGAATAATTTATTCATAGTAAATTGAATTTATACAAAGATACTTAGTAAGTGAATTATTTTTAATTTATTTGTACTTAATTTGTACAAAAATTTTACCCAAAATGAATCCTATTTTATCCAACAATTATTTTGTTCATTTCGAGCAGGAAGGTTATAAGGCTTTAAATAATTTTATAAAAAATTCTAGTCCTTCTACCCTTTTTGTTTTGGTTGATGAAAACACCCACCACCATTGTCTGCCTACATTGCTTGAAAATTTGGATGCAGATTGTTCTATTGAAATTATAGAGATTAAAGCAGGTGAGGAATTTAAAAATTTGGAGACTTGTACCGGGGTTTGGAATGCACTTACTGAACTTGGTGCCGATAGAAAAAGTTTATTAATAAATTTAGGCGGTGGTGTAATAACTGATTTAGGCGGATTTGTAGCCAGTGCTTACAAAAGGGGAATTGCTTTTATAAACATTCCAACAACATTGTTAAGTATGGTAGATGCTTCTGTTGGAGGAAAAACAGGTGTAGATTTAGGAGTGTTGAAAAATCAAATTGGTTTGTTCTCTAACCCTGAAATGGTACTTATAGATACGTCATTTTTAAAAACGGTACCACATAGAGAAATTAAATCGGGTTTGGCAGAGATTATAAAATATGGACTAACGTTTGATATTAAACTTTGGGATGAAATAAAAGGTTTTAATAAATTGAATATCAATTTATTAAATAATATTATTTACAGATCTATAGAAATAAAAAACGAAGTAGTTATAAAAGACCCTAATGAACAAAGTTTGCGGAAAGTTTTAAATTTTGGACACACCTTGGGGCACGCTATTGAATCGTATTTTTTGGAATCTGAGAACAAAGAAAATTTAACACATGGCGAAGCTATAGCAACAGGTATGGTTACAGCTGCTTTTATATCTAATAAATTGTTAGAATTTCCTTTAGATTATGTGTTAGCTATTAAAAATGTTATTTTAAGCATTTACGGAAAAATACCCGTTTTGAAGAAGGATTATGAAGCAATATATACACTTCTAATTCACGATAAAAAAAATGTTGGAGGCACCATAAATTTTGTATTATTAACAGATTATGAGCAATTTAAATTAGATTGTACTGTTGAAAAGCAATTGGTTTTTGAAGCGTTAGATTTTTATAATAATTAATAAAAATCGGCCATTACCTCTTTATACATCGCTTTGTATGCTGGAAGTACATTTTTTAAACTGAATTCTTTAGCTTGGGTAAATGCTTGTTGCTTGAATTGCTGCAATCTGTTTAAATCCTTTAAAATGTAAATCCCGTTTTTAGCCATATCATGGGTATCACCTACATTACTTAAAAAACCTGTAACACCTTGTAAGTTAACTTCTGGCAAACCTCCAGAGTTTGTAGATATAACTGGAGTTTTAGCTGCCATAGCTTCTAGGGCAGCCAATCCAAAACTTTCGGTTTCTGAAGGTAGCAAAAACAAATCGGAATAACACAATAATTTACTCACCTCGGTACTGTTTCCCATAAACAATACTTTATCAAAAATTCCTAAATTCTTAGCTTTAAATTCAATGAATTCTCTGTCAGGGCCCTCTCCTACTAATAAAAGTTTGGAAGGAATTTCTTTCTGAATTTTATAAAAAACATCAATTACATCAGAAGCTCTTTTAACCGGTCTTAAATTACTAATATGCGTTATAATACGCTCATTTTCATTAGCTATTGTGTGTCGCTGACATTCATCGGAATCGATTTCCGGATATTTTTCAAAGTCGATAAAATTGTGAATAACCTTAATCTCTTTAGTTATAGAAAATAATCGTAACGTATCATTTTTCAAACTTTCAGATACTGCAGTTACCACATCAGAGTTATTGATACTAAATTCAACGGCAGTTTTATAATTTGGATGACTTCCAACCAACGTAATATCGGTGCCGTGCAAGGTGGTAATAACTTTAATATCAATACCTTTTTCCTTAAGCATTTGTTTTGCCATAAATGCTGCGTAGGCGTGTGGTATGGCGTAATGTACATGCAGTATTTCAAGCTGATACATTTCTACTATTTCAACCATTTTACTGGATAGAGCCAGTTCATAAGGTTGAAATTGAAACAAAGGGTATTCTTCTACAAAAACCTCGTGAAAATGAATATCATTGGAAATAAAATCGAGCCTTACAGGTTGTTTATACGTAATAAAGTGCACTTGATGCCCTCTTTGAGCCAATGCCATGCCTAACTCTGTTGCTACTACTCCACTTCCTCCAAAGGTTGGATAACATACTATTCCTAATTTCATATAACCAATAACTTATTTTAGTTTAAACAGACGTTTTAAAACAACGCCTCTTACAAATTGTAAATTAGATAAATGTATAAAAAAATCCTGCTATGCAGGATTTAAAAGTATTAATAATCTCCTAAAGTTTCAGGATTTTGTTGTAATGCGCTTTCTAATTGCACATTATTTGGTGGTTTACCATGCCAAGCGTGTGTATGCATCATAAAATCTACTCCATTACCCATTTCAGTATGCATTAACATACAGACAGGCTTTCCGTTTCCGGTCAATTTTTTCGCTTCAGAAAGTCCGGATTTCAAACTTTCAATATCGTTTCCTTTTTTCACTTCAACAACCAACCATCCAAAAGCTTCAAACTTAGCTTTTAAATCTCCTAAAGGCATTACATCATCAGTATTACCATCAATTTGTTTTAAATTATAATCTATGGTAGCAATATAATTATCAACTTTTTTTCCTGCGGCATACATAGCAGCTTCCCAAATTTGACCTTCTTG
>CAYFFC010000025.1:15659-17464 GCA_964342295.1 uncultured Lutibacter sp.
ACGGTGTGTACCATTCTAACAATATCTCTTCTAATTTGTTGAGCAAAATCTTGTAACTGCAGTGTTGTTGACATTTTAATATTTTTATTTAAAGCAGCAAAAATAGTATTTTTAAAACGGAAGGCAATAAAATGGCTATTAAAGTTTTACCTCATTCCATTTTATTGCCTTCACATCACTACTATTAAAGTAGTACTATTAACTCAACTACCTTTTATTTATTTTGTACACCCTAACTCCAGATGTTGATGCAACAACAAGGTTATCATCACTTCGAGAGGTACTGTTTACAGATTCTCCGGGTACTTCAACTTTATATGCATATTGAAGTGAAGCGTTACTATTTTTATAACGAATAATTAAGACGCCTCCAGCACCTGCTGCTGCATAAATAACACCACCTGATGAAGAAAACGAGTTTACTACTTCATCGGGATTGTTTTGATCTAAAATTTCATCACGTAATTGTTGCTTTAAAACTGCTGTTTTTGCCGTGTCATCACCTTCAATTGTAAACAAACCTAAGCCTTCTTGCTCTAAACTAACAATTAAAACATCGGCTCTCGGGGCTAAAATAGAATGTTTTGCTTCTACATTTAAATCGAAATTACCTAAACTTACATCGTACATAAAAGAAAGTGCATACGATTGTTTGTCTATATCAAAGTAAAAAGCTTTTAACTCTTGCGATGCATTATCATAAGCTACTACAACAAATAATCTTTTAGTTCCTAATTTGGCAACGGTTGTATCAAAGATGTACAAGCCTGAAAATAAATTGGAATCGTCTTGAAAAACGGTTTTATTTCTACTATTATAAATAAATACTTTTCCATCAGATCCACCACCGGAACCTATAATAAATCCCCAAACATCTTTTAAACTATTTAATTTATTACCTATCCTATCCGTATAACTTTCTAATCGGTTCAGATTAAATTCTTCGGGTTTACGTGTGTTTCCATTAATGCTGTAATATTCAAAAAATGAAGAAGATAGGGCATCCGTAAAAACATCAACATCAATACCTCCACCAAACATTAATCGCGTTCTGGAATCCCAATCCACGGCATCAATATCTCTATCTGGCATTAGCAATGTTCCTTCTAAAGTAATATCCTTGTTTTTTGGTATATCAATAATATCAACTGCGCCACCATATGGTTCCCCTACAATACTATAGGAAGCCGCAACTCTATCGTATCTTACAGAGATGTGGTTTGCGTTTAACATTTTCTCACCACCTTCGTGTTCGATAATAAGCGGATTTAATTTAGCCTTTAATACGAGCTCAAGTGTATCACCGTCATTTTTAGATTCAAGTGCTGCTTTACCCAAGGTTAGATTTACATTACTGTTAAATAGTTCTAGTCTATTTGCATCAAGTGTAACATCAATATTACAATCGTCACAATTTGCATTTGTGTCAACATTATTAATATCGTTAAGTTCATCGGCATCTTTTTGACAAGAAATTACCAAAAATAAGATGGCTAAGACAGGGGCTAGTCTTTTCATATTACAGGAGTTTTGGGGTTAGTAAAAATGATTAATTAGCTTCTTAGAAAGTACTAATTGAAAACAAATATACAAAAATATTTAATAAATGGTTAATTTTATTAAACAAAATGCTATGTTTTTTGTTTTTTCTTTTTCGCTGCCGGAAACAAAACGTTGTTTAGTATGAGTCTATAACCGGGAGAATTGGGATGCAAATCCAATTCCGTTTTAGGGTCACCAACTCTGTGTTGATAATCTTCAGGGTCATGACCTCCATAAAATGTAAACATCCCTTTTCCTTTTAA
>CAYFFC010000025.1:17564-34145 GCA_964342295.1 uncultured Lutibacter sp.
AAGCTAAAGCCTCCGCAGCTTTTTTCTGTTCAATATACCAGGGAGCCGACCTATACGAACCGTAAAATTTCCCTAACTGACCTGTGAAATCTTCATGATGCAAGTGTAGCCATTCGTATAATAACAATTTTTCATCCAGTACTTCTTGGTCATAAACAACATCAAATGGTATCTCGGCATAACTCAATACCAAGGTAACGGCATCATCCCAAGGCATTTTATCTTTAGGCGAATATACTGCAATTTTAGGAGCCTTTTCCAAATCAACAACCTCCATATTTTTCGATGGACTGCTTATTTCTTTTAATATTTTAGCAACTTCAGCATCAGAAATTACTTGAAAAAATACACCTCTAATTTTACATTCATTTCGTGTTGTTTCAGAATCTTCCAGCAAAAAGGAACCACCTTTATAATTGAGTAACCATTTTGCAGCACTCCCTTTTTGAAGATACCAATAGGTAATTCCGTATGCCTTTAAATGGTTAGTTTGCGTAACATCATCCATAGGTATTAATATGAAAGATGCTTTTGAGAATTGGGTTGCTAGTAAAAAGACAACCAAGAGCAGCTTTTTCGTATAAATTGAATAATTTTTAAGAGCAATTAAATTTTTAAAACGGTACATCATCATCAGCATTTTCAGGAGCTCCGAAAGCATCTTGAGCATTAGGTAACATAGTTTCACCTAATGTATTCATTTTAGATTGAAATTCATTTCCTAATTCCTCATCCAAATTGCTAAATTGTGCTAAATGTCCGGTAAATTTTAGGCGTATATTATCTAAACCACCATTTCTGTGTTTAGCAACAATAAACTCTGCCTGCCCCTCACAAGGTGTTCGCTCTTCATCATCCCACTCAGTTAGTCCGTAGTATTCTGGTCTATAAATAAAGGAAACAATATCGGCATCCTGCTCAATAGCACCGGATTCACGCAAATCGGATAACAGTGGTCTTTTACTTCCTCCACGGGTTTCAACAGCACGAGACAATTGTGATAAGGCAATAACAGGAATGTTTAATTCTTTTGCCAATGCTTTAAGGTTTCTAGAAATGGTTGAAATTTCTTGCTCACGGTTTCCACCACTTTTTTGGGAAGTACCGGCAGTCATTAATTGTAAATAATCAATAATAATAATTTTTATACCGTGTTGCGATGCCAGTCTACGGGCTTTTGCTCTTAAATCGAAAATTGAAAGTGAAGGGGTATCATCAATAAAAATAGGGGCTTTTGATAAGTTTTTAACTTTTACGTTTAACATTTCCCATTCATGAGGCTCTAAATTTCCCTTTCGTAATTTTCCTGATGAGATACCCGTTTCACTTGAAATCATACGCGTAATAAGTTGTACTGACGACATTTCCAATGAAAATATGGCAACGGGTTCACTAAATTTAATGGCAATATTTTTAGCCATAGACATCACAAATGCTGTTTTACCCATACCCGGCCTAGCAGCTAAAATAACCAAATCGGAAGGTTGCCAACCCGATGTGAGTTCATCTAAGCGATTAAACCCAGTGGCAACACCGCTCATACCGTGTTTATTGGATATTTCTTGTATTTTTTTAATGGCCTGTTCAACCAACCCTTGTGCATCTTCCGATCCTTTTTTCAGATTTCCTTGGGTTACTTCAAACAGTTTTGTTTCGGCGCTATCTAACAAATCAAAAACATCAACAGTTTCATCATAAGATTCTTCAATTATTTCTGATGAGATAGATATAAGTCTGCGCTGAATGTATTTTTGAAGGATAATGCGTGCATGAAACTCAATATGCGCCGATGATGCAACTTTTTGAGTTAAACCGATTAAGTAAAAATCGCCTCCTGCCAACTCCAAATTACCCTCTTGTTTTAGTTGGTTGGCAACTGTGAGTAAATCGGTTGGTTGTGAGTTCTGAAACAAATTATAAATTGCTGCATAAATAAGCTGGTGCGATTCTTTATAAAAAACTTCGGGGTGTAAAATATCAATTACATCATCAACCCCTTTTTTGTCTATCATCATAGCTCCCAAAACCGCTTCTTCAAGGTCAATTGCCTGTGGTGGAATTTTTCCTTTTTCAAGATTTATGACTGCGCTTTTTTTAAATTTTTTAGCGGATGCGGGTTGCACGTTTTTCACTCAATTAATATTTTAAAAGTTTGTATATTAGATTACTAGGGTTCATATAAAAAACTTTAACCTGTATGTTGCATTTTAATGAAATAAATTAAAATGAGGTTGTTAACTCTCCTAATTCTGAAAGTTCCAATAATTTTTTTACAAAAGCAAATGTAATTTTAAATCGTCAATTTTTCATTGATTTTTTAAAATTAATTTGTACACATTTTTTGTTTACAAGTTGTCCATTTGTTAATAACTGTTAATTTAAATTACTACTTTTAAAAAATGTAATTTTTGATGAAATGAACAATAGTAAAACTTATAAAATTTTAACTGTTTTATTGATAATGCAATGGGCTTTTTATGAGCATTTAGCCTTATATCCAAACTTTATTGAACAATTTTACACTAACGGAGTGTACCTGTTTATTTCCAAATTGCTACGAGTCATATTTGGGTGGATTCCTTTTTCAATAGGAGATGTTATTTATATATTGTTGGTGTTTATCTCTATTCGTTTTTTATATGTAATAATTAAAACAAAATCGTACTTTAAAAGCATTACTTTTTATAAAATTGGGGCTTTATTGTCAGTTATCTATTTTTTATTTCAACTAAATTGGGGGTTAAATTACCTGAGACCGCCTTTGCATAAAAGATTGCAATTATCAAAAATCAGCTATTCTGAAATTGAGTTGGAAAATTTTACCAAGAAAATGGTAACAATTAGTAATGCCGTTCATAACGACTTGGTAGAAAATGACAGTTTAAAAGTAAATTTTAAGATTACAAAAGATGATATTAGGGCACTTGCACCAACTAATTTTTTAAAACTTTCAAAAATAGTTCCAAAATATTCGTACAATACCACTTCTGTTAAATCATCGATTTTCAGTTTACCCTTAACCTATATGGGTTTTGCCGGTTATTTGAATCCGTTAACCAATGAGGCTCAGGTAAATTCCTTGATACCTGTAAGCACCTACCCTGCCACGGTATCGCATGAAATAGCACATCAATTGGGAATTGCGTCAGAAAGTGAGGCTAATTTTATTGGGTATTTGGCTGCAGTAAATTCTGATAATTTGTACTTTAAGTACTCCGGTTATGTAATGGCATTGCGTTATTGCTTGTATGATTTATACAATAAGAATCTTGATAGTTATAAGTTATTAGTTCCTACTATTAATAAAGGTATTTTGAAGGATTTAGAAGAAAATCGTAAATTTTGGTTGTCGTATCAAAATTGGTCTGAAAAATATTTTAAAGGGTTTTACGATTCATATTTAAAAGCTAACAAACAACAACAAGGAATTAAAAGTTACAATCAGGTTGTTGGTTTGTTAATCAATTCAGAACAATCCCTTTCTTTTCTTTACAACGAATAAAATAGTTACCCTTTTTCTTAATTTTATGTTAAATTCTCAACGTTATAGTGAATTGTGTTATCATAAATTTATTTTTACTGAACAAACCTAAACAATTCATTAAATGAAAAAAAGTCTTCTATTGGTTTTTTTCATGTTCGCTTTAATTGGATATTCTCAAGAGTATTTTCCAACTAACAGCGGCGTAAAAACACCAAAAAATAAAATAGTTGCTTTTACAAATGCCACTATTTATGTAAGTCCTACTAACATTCAAAAAAACGCAACCCTTGTTATTCAGCATGGTAAAGTGTTACATGTTGGAAATTCAGTAACCATTCCTAAAGGAGCTGAAATAATAAATTTAAAAGGGAAGTTTATCTACCCTTCATTTATTGATATTTATTCAAATTTTGGAATTGAAAAGCCCAAACGTGTTTCAATGAATTTTAATAAACCGCAATATGAAGCTTCAAGAAAAGGCTATTATTGGAACGATCATATAAAGCCCGATACCAATCCAGTTACCAAATTTAAATTTGAAACCAAAAAAGCCAATGAACTGCTAAAAGCCGGATTTGGAGTTGTAAATACCCATTTACAAGACGGAATTGTTAGAGGACCCGGAATGTTAGTAGCTTTAAATACTACTGCTGCCAACGGAACTAGGATTTTAAGTTCTAAATCGGCTCAGTACTTGTCCTTTACAAGAAGTAATACAACTAAGCAAGTCTATCCTAACTCTTTAATGGGTGCGATGGTCTTATTAAGACAATTGTATATAGATGCAAATTGGTATGATAATGGTAATAGTAACAATACAGATGCTGCTTTAGAAGCCTTCAACAAAAATAAAGGATTGGTTCAAATTTTTGAAGCAGGCAGTAAGTTAAACGATTTACGGGCGGATAAGGTAGGTGATGAAAATGGTATTCAGTATGTTATTGTTGGCGGAGGCGACGAATACGAAAATGTAGCACAAATGAAAGCTACCAATGCCACATTTGTATTACCTGTAAATTTTAGAAAAGCCTATGACGTTTCTAATCCGTTTTTAGCAGATCAAGTTGATTTAAGTGATATGCGTAAATGGAATCAAGAACCTGCAAACTTAAAAATATTACACAATAATGGTGTAACTTTTGCATTAACCACGCACAAATTAAAAAAGTTAAGCGATTTCAACAAAAACTTACAAAAGGCTATTGCTTATGGATTTGAAAAAAATGCAGCCTTAGCATCTTTAACTACCATACCTGCTACTATATTAGGCAAGCAGCAAGAAATTGGAACGCTTGATAAAGGTAAATGGGCTAATTTCTTAATAACATCAGGAGAATTATTTGGTGCTGAAACAGTATTGTACGAAAATTGGGTACAAGGCGCTAAAAATGTTATTAATGATATGAATATTAAGGAAATTGCAGGTAAATATAATCTGTCTTTGAACAATACTAATTATACTTTAAAAATAACAGGTAAAGGAGAAAAAGTAAAAGCAGCGGTAACACAAGGAAAAACTAAAATATCGTCAAAAATTACCTATAAAGACCACTGGATAAGCCTAATTTTAAATGATACTATAAATAAAGAATTATATACCAGATTAACCACTAGAGTCCAAAAAAAGACAGAAAATTTAAAAGGATTTGGTTATACTATTGAAGGAAACAGATTTACTTGGACTGCCATTAAAGATAAAGAAGTAAAAAGCGCCCAAAAAGTAGCTAAAAAGAAAGGTGATTCGCAACCATCAATAGTACCAATTACTTTTCCTAATGTAGCTTATGGGTTTGCAAAGCAACCAGAGCAACAAACCCTATTATTTAAAAATGCAACGGTATGGACCAATGAAAATGAAGGTATTTTAACCAATACCGATGTTTTGATTAAAAATGGGATTATCGATAAAATTGGCACAAACTTAAAAGCCGGTAAAGCGGTAGTAATTGATGCTACCGGAAAGCACCTTACTGCAGGAATAATTGATGAACACTCACACATAGCAACTGCTGCGGTTAATGAGGTCGGACACAATTCTACTGCCGAAGTGAGTATTGAAGATGTTGTAAATCCTGATGATATAAAAATTTACAGAAATTTGGCAGGTGGTGTTACCTCTATCCAAATTTTACATGGTTCGGCAAACCCTATTGGCGGACAATCGGCCTTGGTAAAGTTAAAATGGGGAGCCGGTGCTAACGAAATGTTGTACAAAAACAACGATAAATTTATAAAGTTTGCACTAGGCGAAAATGTAAAGCAATCGAGAAGCAGTGGTAGTACTAGATTTCCACAAACACGTATGGGAGTTGAAGAAGTTTATATGGATTATTTTCAACGTGCTAAAGAATATGATGCGCTAAAAAAATCGGGAAAACCGTATAGGAAAGACATTGAAATGGAAATTTTAACGCAAATTTTAAATAAAGAACGATTTATCACCTGTCATTCTTATGTGCAAAGTGAAATTAATATGATGATGAAAGTAGCAGAAAAATTTGATTTTACAATAAATACATTTACGCATATTTTAGAAGGATATAAAGTTGCGGACAAAATGAAAAAACACGGTGCAGGCGCCTCCACTTTTTCCGATTGGTGGGCATACAAATATGAAGTAAACGATGCCATACCGTACAATGCTGCAATTATGCATGAACAAGGAGTAACCGTTGCTATAAATTCTGATAATGCCGAAATGGGTAGGCGTTTAAATCAGGAAGCTGCCAAAACCGTAAAATACGGTGACGTAAGTGAAGAAGAAGCATGGAAGTTTGTAACCTTAAATCCTGCTAAATTATTGCATATAGATCACAGAGTGGGCAGTATAAAGGTGGGTAAAGATGCCGATGTAGTGCTTTGGAGTGAAAATCCTTTATCAGTATATGCTAAAGCAGAAAAAACACTGATTGAAGGTGCCGTTTATTTTGATATGGAAAAAGACTTGAAAATGCAGCAAGCTGTTAAAAAAGAACGAAATAAGCTTATAAACCTTATGCTAAAAGAAAAAAACAAAGGAGGTAATACGCAGGCTCCGGTTAAAAAGGATCCAACAGATTTTCACTGTGATACCGTTGTTCAATTTTAAATTTATAGGAATGAAAAAAATATCTATATATCTAAGTGTTTTTTTGTTAATATCAGGATTCGTATATTCACAAAACAATGAAAAATTAATTACAAACAACTATAGTATTGAAGGTGCAACAGCTCATTTAGGCACTGGAGAAGTAATAAGCAATGCGCTTATTATGTTTGAAAATGGTAAAATTACTTTTGTTGGAAAGGCAGAAGCGAAAATTGCCAGACAGGGAGAAGTAATACATGCGAAAGGGCAACACATATATCCCGGATTTATAGCTGCAAATACGTCTTTAGGATTGGGTGAAATTGATGCTGTAAAAGCAACCTTGGATTACGATGAAGTTGGTGATATGTTACCACATATTAAAAGTATTTATGCATATAATGCCGAATCTAAAGTTGTTGAAAGTATGCGACCTAATGGTGTTTTAATGGCGCAAGTGGTACCTAGGGGCGGCGTTATTTCAGGAACTTCTTCAATTGTACAATTAGATGCCTGGAATTGGGAAGATGCTGCGTATAAAAAAAATGATGGAATTCATATAAACTGGCCACCTAATTTTACGCGTGGCAGATGGTGGTTAGGTGAAGATCCGGGTAAAAAACCCAATAAAAACTATCAAAAAAGTATAGCTAAAATAAAATCCTTTTTTACAGATGCTAAAAATTACATAAACAGCTCAAGTGCCCCTAAAAACATACCGTTAGAAGCTATGAAAGGCTTGTTTACTGGTTCACAAACTCTTTTTATTCATGCAAGTTTTGAAAATCAGATTACAGATGCTGTTGAAACATTATCGGATCTAGGCATTAATAATATGGTTTTAGTTCACGGTACTGAGGCTGTAAAAGTTTCAGATTTATTGCTTAAACATAACATTCCTGTTATTTTAGAAAGGGCTCACCGTGTACCTGGAAATAATGATGATGCTTATGACTTACCTTTTGCATCAGCAGGTGCTCTTGCCAATAAAGGTATTACCGTTGCAATAGGTATGGAAGGGAGTATGGAGCGAATGAGCGCACGGAATTTACCTTTTTATGCGGGTACCTATGCTGCGTATGGGTTGGATAAAGAAGAAGCACTAAAATTAATTACGCTTAATTCGGCAAAAATATTAGGTATCGATAACAAGGTTGGAAGTATTGAAGTTGGTAAAGATGCCACGCTTTTCATTTCAGAAGGTGATGCATTAGATATGCGAACTAATAGGTTAACTAAAGCATTTATAAAAGGACAACCGGTTAGTTTGGAAACACACCAAACAAAATTATACAAACGTTATAAAGAAAAATACGCAAATCAGTAAAAAACTTACTCCCCGGAATAAACCACAAAATTTCGGGGAGTTTCATATAAAGTAACTTTAAGTTCCAGGTGTTTATCAATTCGCTTTCTAAGTTTATTCCAAATTACCACAGCAATATTTTCGGCAGTAGGATTAAGTGTTTTAAATTCAGATACCTCTTCGTTTAAATTTTTATGATCAAACTGCACCCCTATTTCAGTTTCAATTAAAGATTTTAAAATTTTCATATCCATAACAAAACCAGTTTCAGGATGAATTTCGCCTTTAACAGCAACAATAAGTTCATAATTATGTCCGTGATAATTAGGATTAGCACATTTACCAAATACCACGGCATTTCTAGCATCGCTCCAATCTGCATTATATAACCTGTGGGCGGCATTAAAGTGAGCTTTTCTGTTTACAGTTACCTTCATAAGCAATTCATTTATGAACTAATAAAATTATAATATTTTTCAAAAATTATTTTAAACCAGGCTGTATATTTTTGCGGATTTTCTTTTATGTCGTCTTTAACTGCAACAAGGTCCATCCACTTATAGTTCTCAACTTCTTCTTTATTTATTACTGGTTGCTCATTGTAATACCCAACCATAACATGGTCAAACTCATGTTCGGTTAAACCATTATCAAAAGGCGCTTTATACATAAATGAGGTCACTTCCTTTAATTCGCAAACAAAACCCATTTCTTCTTGCAACCTTCTTTTTCCGGCTTCAATATTGCGCTCACCATTGCGTTGATGGCTACAACAGGTATTTGTCCATAATAAAGGTGAGTGATATTTATCAGCTGCACGTTGTTGTAATAATAATTCGTTGTTATTATTAAACACAAATACCGAAAAAGCGCGGTGTAAAAGCCCTTTTTCATGAGCCTCCATTTTGGGCATTAAACCAATTTGTTGGTCGTTTTCGTTTACTAATATTACTAGTTCTTCTGCCATACTTTTAAATATGTACAAACATACAATATTTATGGGATTTTATAAATTTTATTAAGCATCTATAAAGCCTTGAAATGCAACTTCTTAAATACTCATTAAAAAAATTTTAATAAATTTTAACATAATATATGTTGCAACATATAATGTTTTAACATACATTTGCAGTGTAATTAAAATATTAAAATTAAAAACATGAAAAAATTAAGTTTATTACTTGCATTAGCGGTTGTTTCTTTTGCGAATGCACAAAGTACTTGGGGATTTGATAACGCCCACTCAAAAATTGGATTTGCTGTAGAACACATGGTAATCTCGGAAGTTGAAGGACAATTTAAAACTTATGAAGGAACCGTTGAAACTGTAACGGGTGATTTTTCTGATGCTAAAATTGACTTTACTGTTGATGTTGCCAGTGTTGATACTGAAAATGCAAAAAGAGACGGACATTTAAAAAGTGCCGATTTTTTTGAGGCTGAAAAATATCCAAAAATGACATTTGTTAGTACTTCTGTTGAAAAATTAGCTGAAGGAAAATACAACTTAAAAGGAAACCTAACCTTACATGGTGTAACAAAAGAAGTTTCTTTAAAAATGAGTTACGGTGGAACCGTAAAAGACCCTTGGGGAAATACCAAAGCAGGATTAAAAGTTACGGGTACTATTGACAGAACTGATTTTGGTTTAAAATACAACTCGGTTATGGAAGCCGGTGGTTTACTAATTGGTGAAGAAGTTACCATTTCTTGTAAAGTAGAACTTATTAAAAAATAATTCATTAATGAGGTTTTCTAAAAGGTCAAACTTTTTAGAAAACCTCTTATCTTACAAAATATGGCCACGTTGCAACAAGAAATAAAAGGCAAATTTAAAAATGAATACGCCAAAGCGCGTATCAATGTTCACTTTACCCATAACTTTCTTAACAATCAGCTGGTTAATGTAATAAAGCCTTTTGATATTTCACCTACGCAGTTTAATGTATTACGAATTTTAAGAGGCCAATACCCAAATACAGCCAGTATCGGGTTAATTAAAGAACGTATGCTTGATAAAAATAGCGATGTTAGCCGTGTTATTGACAGGATGCTTGCTAAAAAAATGGTTGTTCGTACAGAATGTAAGGTTGATAGAAGGCAAAAAGATGTTAAAATTACTGAAAAGGGATTGGATTTTCTTTCTAAAATTGATGCAAAAGAAGCGCTTTTAGATAAAAAAATGCAACATCTTACCCTTGAAGAAGTAACACAATTAAATGCCTTACTCGATAAGTTAAGAGGTTAACTATTATTTTTAACGGTTTAATTCAATTGATCAAAAATAACAAGCTTGCTCGATGCCGGAATTTTAACAATGTGGTACGGTTGCGTTACTACTGTTGTATCGTCACCAGTTTGTAAATGCTCAATAGTAACCACAATATCGGCATCATTTTCAATTATTTTGGTGATATCAATAGAATGGCCTCCATTTCCATAAATCTGGTCAAATACGGCTATAAGTTGAAAGGTATTAAAATTTATATCACTTTCCTGTAGTTCGCCAAGGGTATAGTTATTAAATTTAGACAACAAATTTTCCCAATCGGTAGTATTTTTAATCACCAGGTTTTGTTTATCAATACCTTCACTCCCATTCAAATCTCCTTTACCAATCAATAATGGGTCAATCCACAGGAAATCCCCATCTTTTTTCGTACAGCCAACTAATACAATTACCAAACCTATATATAGTATTATGTTTTTCATAGTTTTAAAATTAAATTTTACGAAATTAATTTGGTTTGTTTTGTTGATTGTTTTTTAAAACTGATTTTTTACCTATTTATTGTTTTACTTTTAAAAATGTAAAACTTATAAGCATTGGCATTTTGTTTAAATAGCCATATATTTGCCGCTCAATTTTGATAGATGAGTTTTTTAGAAGAAATACAACGCAGACGTACTTTTGGAATTATTTCGCACCCTGATGCGGGTAAAACCACCCTTACCGAAAAACTATTATTGTTTGGTGGTGCCATACAAGAAGCCGGTGCGGTTAAAAGTAATAAAATTAAGAAAGGTGCTACTTCCGATTTTATGGAAATTGAACGCCAACGTGGTATTTCGGTGGCAACATCTGTGCTTGCGTTTATTTATAAAAACAAAAAAATAAATATTTTAGATACACCCGGGCATAAAGATTTTGCCGAAGACACCTTTAGAACTCTTACTGCGGTAGATAGTGTTATTGTTGTAATTGATGTTGCTAAAGGGGTTGAAGAGCAAACCGAAAAATTGGTTGAAGTATGCCGAATGCGCAACATTCCTATGATTGTTTTTATCAATAAATTAGATCGTGAGGGAAAAGATGCTTTTGATTTGTTAGATGAAGTGGAACAAAAACTAGGACTTAAAGTTACGCCATTAAGTTTTCCTATTGGTATGGGATACGATTTTAAAGGAATTTACAATATTTACGAAAAAAAAATTAACCTATTTTCAGGCGAGAATAAACAAACGGTTTCAAAAGGTGTTGAATTTACCGATATTGCTACTCCGGAACTCGATTCTATTATTGGTGAAACATCGGCAGACACCTTGCGCGAAGAACTGGAATTGGTAACAGAGGTATATCCTGAATTTTCGGTAAAAGATTATTTAGAAGGAAATTTACAGCCCGTATTTTTTGGCTCGGCTTTAAATAATTTTGGAGTTAAAGAGCTGTTAGATTGTTTTACTGAAATTGCTCCCCCGCCACAGCCTAAAATGTCTGATATTAGATTGGTAGACTCTAAAGAAGAAAAACTTACCGGGTTTGTATTTAAAATTCATGCAAATATGGATCCGAACCACCGTAACAGGTTGGCATTTATAAAAATTGTATCAGGTACTTTTAAACGTAATGCACCCTATTTGCACGTTAGATTAAACAAAAAATTGAAATTTTCGAGTCCTAATGCTTTTTTTGCAGAGAAAAAAGAAATTGTTGATGAATCATTCCCCGGCGATATTGTTGGAATACCCGATACAGGAAATTTTAAAATTGGGGATACTTTAACGGAAGGTGAACAACTGAATTTTAAAGGAATACCAAGCTTTTCTCCGGAACATTTCAGGTATGTTAATAATGCCGATCCTTTAAAAGCCAAACAACTTTACAAAGGTCTTGACCAATTAATGGATGAAGGAGTTGCGCAGCTTTTTACGCTTGATTTAAACGGTAGAAAAGTAATTGGCACTGTAGGAGCCTTGCAATACGAGGTTATACAGTACCGCTTAGAACATGAATACGGAGCTAAGTGCAGCTATGAAAACTTACATGTACACAAAGCATGTTGGGTTGACCCTGAAGATGAAAAAAATGAAGAGTTTAAAGAATTTAAACGCGTAAAACAACGTTATTTGGCAAAAGACAAACAGGGTCAGTTAGTTTTTTTAGCCGATTCAGCTTTTTCTATTCAAATGACTCAGGATAAATATCCAACAGTTAAACTACATTATACCAGTGAATTTTAGCTTTTAAAAGTTTATGGGTGTGCTTAGTATTTTGTAAAAAGTATCTATTCCGTATACAATATTTTTAAGTTTTAAATTTTCATTTGGACTATGCTGATTATTATCGGGGTTTACCATAGGAACAATAATTGCAGGTATTTTTAACTCGTTTATAAATGAGGCAATTGGTACAGTACCACCCATTGTACGAATTTTGACAATACTTTTGGTATTATTTTCATTTAAGGTATTTTCAAGCCAAAGAGCAAACGGTATATCCATTTCGGTTCTAAACGGTTGCGTAACTCCCCTACCGGTAATTTTAATTATCTTTTTATGTTGCAAGCGTTGTTCAAAAGTTGGTTCTTCATTTACAATAAAAAAACCTTGATTAGTTATATGGTTTTTAACCAATGTTTTTAAATGTTCACCATCACTTTCCATAACCAAACGTATATCAATAGCCGCTGTTGCGGTAGCAGGAACAATTGTTCTTGCTTTTTTGCCTGTCCACCCCGATGACAATCCTCGTATATTCAATGATGGATATTGCAATGCTTCTTGATAAAATGAACCCACTTTATCAGGTGTATGTACCCCAATTTTTTTTAAGATATCGGCATCATTTTCCGGAACAGATTTTAAAATATTTTCTATTTCAGCATCGAGATGGATTCCATCATAATAACCTTTTATTACTACTTTACCTTCATCATCTTTAAAAGTTGATAACAATTTAGATAAAATAAATCCCGGATTTGGAGCAAAATTTCCAAAATGTCCGCTGTGCTGCGGTTTTATAGGCCCGTAAGTTGTTAAATTTAGTGTGGTAATGCCTCTACATCCAAATACCAATGTAGGCCTATTGCTTGCATGTAACGGGCCGTCGTTAATTATTAAATAATCGGCTTGTAAAATAGCATTATATTTTTTAACAGCAGCAGCCAAAGGTTGGCTTCCTTTTTCTTCTTCACTATCTAATATAACTTTTACATTAAATGGTAGTTGTTTTTTGTTTTCAGAAATTAAATCTATTGCCTGTAAAAACATAACAATAGGCCCTTTATCATCTGAAACAGAGCGACCAAAAATGCGCCATTCAGTATTTATATCTTCATTTAAAACATTCCAATCCAACGTTTTCCATTGATCATTCTCAAAAGTTTTTAAAACTGCCTTGTACGGACTTTCTTGATGCCATTTAGAAGAATCAACCGATTGCCCATCAAAGTGCATATAAAAAAGAATTGTTTTTAGGTTGGGATTTTGAATGCTTTCAGCAAAAAATAAAGGTTTACCAGAAGTTTCCAGCACTTTAGTTGTAAAATTTCGTTGGTTAAACTGCCGTTGTAACCAATTTATATTCTGATTGATATGCTCTGTATACAATGCATCATTAGGCTGTGCAATAAAGTCTTTTAACTCCAGCACAGCAGGCTTTAGTTTTTCGATAACGCTTGCCGGTTGATGTTGGCCGAAGCTGTAAAAAAAACTGAAGGTAAGTAGCAGACGAAGAAGTATTTTCATAAAAATGATGATTAAAGATTATTAGTTGTGTGACTATGTAAAAAAAGGAAGCCGGAACAGGCAAAAATGATCGTGAAAATGGATGAAAAAATAAAAACTCCTAATACCCCCGGTGACCAGGATATGGTTGGTGGAGGCCAAATAATAAGAGCAATTACAGGAATGAGTAATTGTACACCTGAAGCAAAAAACATAGTGAAAGCTAATTTTTTAGCTTTAAATTTTGAGATGCCAATACCTATTATAAGTATCAAAAAAACACTAAAATACAGTAAGTTAGCAGTTTGATTTTCGTTACCAATAATACCAACAGCAGCATTTACCCAAAACAATAAAAAAGCTCCTAAAATTGCGAATGCCGTAGCCAATTTAAATTGCATTTTCTTCGATTTTTGAGAGATCCAATTATAACCAAACCCCACTAAAAGTAGCGCTGTACCCATAATTATAAAATCGGAAACAGACCAATTTACTTCATCAGAAAATTGCATCGCAGTTAACGGAATCAACAAAAGCAGAGCAGTTATTATTAAAATAACAACAACTCGTTTATTTAAAAACTTCATAAGTTAGTTTTTTTATGATTTATAAAACAATAATTTTCATTTTCGTATTAATAAAAATCTGTTTGAAAAATTAAAGTTATAAAAATGTTTTACTTTTATAATTAAGTTTGTATTTTTGAATTGCTATGAAAAAAACAAATTCCTACTTACCTACCCTACTACTTAAAAAAGTTGTTCACCGAAAAGAATTACGGTTGTTATTATTGTTTAATTATAATGATGCCATAATATCTAAAATTAAAGAAAATCGAAATTTTAGATGGAGCAAAACCTTAAAAGGATGGTATATTACTTTTAGTTTAGAAAACCTAAATGCAATAAAACAACAATTAAAAGGGATGGTACAATTTAAATTGGATGCCTCCATATTAAAAGACAATGATAGTTATAGGTATTTGAAAAAGAAGGTGTTATCAAAACAATCCGGCATTATTCATCAACTATTTATAAAATATTTAAAAGGCAAATGTTATAGTGAAAGCACTATTGCCACGTATGGCAGTTTTATAGCCGATTTTTTGATTTATTTAAATGAAAAGCCTTTAGGTGAAGTAACCAATAAAGATGTTGAGCATTTTTTAGAAGATGTTTTTGTACCTAAAAAATACAGTATTAGTTCACATAGGCAATTTATAAGCGCTGTTAAATTGTTAAAAGCCTTCTACCCCGAATGTACGATAGCTATCGATCATTTAAAACGTCCTAAAAAAAGCAAGTATTTGCCATTGGTATTGTCAAAAGAAGAAATAATTGATTTATTGCGATGTACTAAAAATTTAAAGCATAGAGCGGTATTGGCTATGATTTATTCGGCAGGTTTGCGAATAAGTGAATTGTTGAATTTACAATTACGACATATAGATATTGATAGGAGGCAAATTATTGTTAAGAACAGCAAAGGAAGACGAGACCGCATTGTAATTTTAGCAGAAAGTTTTATTCCGTTGCTGTTAAATTACATTAATAGTTATCAGCCAAAGAATTATTTTGTGGAAGGGCTTAAAGAAGGAGAAAAATATGCGGCAGAAAGTGTAAGAGGATTTTTAAAAGTTTCATGCAAAAATGCCAATATACACAAAAGGGTAACACCCCATACATTGCGACATAGTTACGCAACGCATTTGTTAGAGAATGGTATAGATTTGCGTTATATACAAGAATTGTTAGGTCATGCAAAACCTGAGACTACTATGATATATACCCATGTAAGTAAAAAGGATTTGCTACAAATTAAGAGTCCGTTAGATATGGCTTTAAAAAATTTAGCTGAGCATCAACCAAACGGTAAGTATCGGTTATCAGAAAATTATTAAGAATTAGGACTGTTATTAATTATTAAATTTTATTATATTTGGTTGATGGATATTGAAAATTGCTGATAGCCAAAATTTGATTAAAAGTAACGCAGAATTTGATGAAGTTGAATTGTATAAAAAAGAGTATTTATTGGTTTATCCGGAATTTTTAAGTTATAAACCGTTATGAATAGAATTATATAACAAGTTACCCAACATATGAAAAACGAAACGTTTCGAATAAAAATTGGAAATGAATTATTCTTAAATAAGATTGGAGTATTTATTACTATCGTTGGAATTTTAGTTGGAATTTTAATTCTTATAATTCTTTTTGCAGGAACTTATTTACCTCTTGAAATGAAAATGATTTTTTATTTTGAATTATTAAGTAGGAATATATACTTATCATTTTTTATCTCAATTTTATCGGTATTTACTGGATTCAAAATCAGTAATCTAAAAATATACAAAGAAACTATTTTAATTTTGGAAGAAAATAAACTGGCTTTTAAGAAAAAAGGGGAATTGATTGAATTACCAAAATGGAAAATAAATAGAATAATAGAAAAGAAAAACTATAATAGAAGTATTGAACAAATAAGAATCAAAACTAATGTGGGAAAAGAATACGAATTGAAAACGGAAATTGGAATATTGAAAAAGTTACAAATTATGTTTCCTTATAAAATTAGAATGAATAAAAAAAACGTTGGGTAACACCGTGTATATTTTATTGCTTTCTTTTAACCAATTTACGAAAATTCTCGCGGATTTTATCTTTCGCGATTTATTTATTAGCTTTATTGCTAAACCAACGCAACAAAGCATACACAAACAAGTTGTATAATATTGCCGTTCTGATTAAAAAAAGTTCTATGAAATTGTGTTTTTAG
>CAYFFC010000026.1:0-2848 GCA_964342295.1 uncultured Lutibacter sp.
ATAAATTCAGGTAAAACAATTAGTAAAATTTATTTACAAAAAAATTTGGGAGGTAATTTATTTTCTGAACTAAATGCACTTATAAAAAAGTATTCAATTACCACAAGTTATGTTCCTGTTGAAAAATTAAACCACTTATCTAAAAACAATAATCACCAAGGTGTGGTTGCTCAAATTTCGCCTATTGAATTTGTTGACCTCGATAACTTAATAACAAATACACTTGAAAAAACAACAACTCCCCTATTTTTACTACTCGACGAAATATCGGATGTTAGAAATTTTGGAGCTATTATTAGAACCGCCGAATGTACGGGAGTTAACGGAATTGTAATTCAAAAGCGTGGTAACGCTCCTATAAGTGCTGATACCATTAAAACTTCGGCAGGTGCGGCTTTCAATATTCCAATTTGTAAAGTTGATCATATTAAAGATGCTGTTTTTCAATTTCAAGCTGCTGATATCCAACTTGTTGCCGCAACTGAAAAAACCGATACGCTGATCTACGATATCGATCTAAAAGGTCCTACCGCCATAATCATGGGATCTGAAGAAAAAGGGATTAACCCTTCTGTTTTAAAACTAGTTGATTTTAAAGCAAAATTGCCTCTAATGGGTACTATTGCTTCTTTAAATGTTTCCGTTGCCTGTGGTGCTTTTTTATATGAAGCATTACGCCAACGAATTGGTTAATATTTTTTTAGTATTTTTATAAGAATATTGAATATTGGCTACTGTACTGGTTTATTATTGAGTCAATTTTTCAAATTATTGCTCGTTTTCTGCTGCTTCACTTTCTATAAAATTTCCATTTTCATCAAATAGCTGTTCAAAGGCTTCATTTTTTGAGTATTCGAAAATTTCCGGTTTTGGACCTTTTTTTCTATATAAATATGCCAAAACCAACCCGGTAAAAAAACCAGACAAATGACCCTCCCATGAAATTCTATCTTCTACAGGGAATATGTACCAAATCATACTGCCATACAAAAAAACAACAACCAATGATAGCGCTACAAGCCGGTAATATTTTCTGAAAATTCCGCTAAAAAAAATAAAACTCACTAATAAATATACTACTCCGCTTGCTCCAATATGATATGAGTTTCTGGCTATTAACCAGGTCAACAATCCACTAACAAAAATACCTATAACCAGTATTTTTACCGCTATTTTATTATAAAAATAAAACAAACTACCAAGCAATACTGCCAGGGGAACTGAATTGTTAAATAAATGTGAAGTATTACTGTGAATAAATGGAGACCATAAGATACCCCGTAATCCTTTAAGTGTTTTTGGATAAATCCCGTATTTATTAAAGTTACATCCAAATTTAATTTCGATGTAGTAAACTAGCCAAATTATACATACCGCTAAAATTGGTATTAGTATAACCTTTTTCCTAAAATTAAACTGATTTTGATTCATAAATAATAGTAACTATTACAACACCTAAAGGTAAACATTATTACCAAATTTTTGCGTTAGGGATAGTAGTGGTATCCTTTTTTTATTTAAAAAAGATGTAACGGATAGCCCGGCACAAATGCAATGCAGTGCAACGCCCAAATAAATTTTATTAGTATTTTTACAGTATGAACAAACCTTTAGCAGAACGGTTGAGACCACAAATTTTAGATGATTATATCAGTCAGCAACATTTGGTTGGTAAAAATGGGGCACTCACGGCACATATTAAGCGAGGAATTATACCATCGTTAATTTTTTGGGGACCTCCGGGAATAGGTAAAACTACGTTAGCACATATTATTGCAAAAACATCTAAACGGCCATTTTACACACTTAGTGCAATAAGCTCTGGTGTGAAAGATGTACGTGATGTGATAAATAAAGCCAAACAAAGTGAAGGCTTGTTTACCACCAAAAATCCAATTTTATTTATTGATGAAATTCACAGGTTTAGCAAATCGCAACAAGACTCATTACTTGGAGCGGTTGAAAAAGGTTGGGTTACTTTAATTGGAGCAACTACTGAAAATCCCAGTTTTGAGGTAATACCGGCCTTATTATCGCGCTGCCAAGTGTATATTTTAAATGCCTTTGACAAAAAGGATTTGGAAACTCTTTTGTTAAGGGCTATTGAAAAAGATGAAATTATTTCTAAAAATAAAATTGTTTTAAAAGAAACCGAAGCATTACTACAATTATCGGGTGGTGATGCTCGAAAATTGCTGAATATTTTTGAATTGATTGTGAATTCTGAAGCATCGCCAATTACTATTACCAACGAGTTGGTGCTTTCTAAAGCTCAGAAAAACACAGTATTATATGATAAAACCGGTGAACAACATTACGATATTATTTCGGCTTTTATAAAATCGATACGGGGAAGTGACCCCAATGCGGCCGTATATTGGTTAGCGCGAATGATTGAAGGTGGCGAAGATGTGAAATTTATTGCACGAAGATTATTGATTTTAGCATCGGAAGATATTGGAAATGCCAACCCAACAGCTTTAATTATGGCAAACAATACCTTTCAAGCAGTTAGTACTATTGGGTTGCCTGAATCTCGCATAATATTAAGTCAGTGTGCTATTTATTTGGCAAGTTCACCAAAAAGTAATTCTTCATACGAGGCAATTAAAAAAGCGCAATCATTGGTGAAAGATACAGGTGATTTGTCGGTGCCATTGCACTTAAGAAACGCACCTACCAAACTTATGAAGGATTTAAATTATGGTAAAAATTATAAATATGCGCACAGTTATGAAAATAACTTTACGGAACAAGAGTTTTTACCTGAAAGAGTAAAAAACACCAAATTATATCAACCCGGCAACAATACAAGAGAAAATGCATTCAAAGAGTTTTTAAAGAAACG
>CAYFFC010000026.1:2948-7506 GCA_964342295.1 uncultured Lutibacter sp.
AACTTCCTTTTTGGGTTTATAGCTGTAGTTTAACCCATTTATTTCAACAAAATTTTTACGGATGGCATCATGAAACCCTTTCTTATAATCCTTTTCTTTTGAAAAAGTTTCAGTGGTGGTATAAACAACTTTGTTATTGCAGTCAACAAAATCATATTGTGCCTTTGTTTTAAATAAACCCGAATCACTTTTTAAAACAGCAGTAAGTGCCAAACACCTATTTGAAGCTAAATCTTCAGGAAAATGCTCATCTGTATAATAGGTTGTAAAACCAGCCTTGTTAAATAAAAATTTACTAAGCGAGTTAATTTGATACGTATCAGATGCTTTCTGAAAATCGTATTTTCTAGGCACTAAAATATATTTATAATTATTTAAAGATTGCTGCCCAACAGCACCAACAGACAAGAATATAGTTGCAACAAGTAATACTACTAATTTTTTCATGATTACGAATATTTATAAAGTAAGGTACAAGTTTTAAAGGTACTAATTATTACCATTAATTATAAAATTAATTCCAAATTGCAAACTAGCACTTTTAGCATCGTACAGGTTTGCTAAATTCAACAAATTATCTGCTGTTACATACATATTAAAAGCACCGAGTCTAGTTGCCAAACCGGCTCCAAAATTAGTGAATGAATAAGCATCTGCTGTATAGGTTAGTTTGGTTTGCAGGTGCTTGCTTACACGTCGTTCATAAAACAACGTTCCCGCAATTTGAGAATGTACAGCGCCCACTGTTGAATACAACTGAAACCCAAATTTATTTGTATAATAATCCTCTCCTTCAAAAAAACGGCAATTGTCATACACGGGTCTACCATATCCGAAGCTTACAGAGCCATTTAGCTTTACCGGGCGTATAGAAATGTAGCTGTTGTAAATTGTATCTAACACTACATTTGCATCAAAATCGTCCTTTAAATCTTGCCAATAGTTTTCAGGGTTGTTGGGGTCAAAATTAAACGATACTCCATCAATTTCATAAGATCCTTTTACGCTATACGATTCAATATTTTTTGAATAATTTACAAACCCTAAATCTAAAATACTCCCCGTAATTTTCCATTGTTTTTGAGGATAATAAGTAAAACCTAAGTCTAATCCAAGTCCTAAATTTCCTCCAAATAATAATTTATTCTTTATGTAGGAAGCGGTAATTTCATCGGTATCTTCAAAAAACAATCCTGAAGTTTGCACTAAAAAATTAATATCTTCAAAATTATGGTTGTAAATATTATTAACTCCGCTTTCCGTATAAAAAGAACCCCAATTGTTTTTAGACTTTGCATTAAACACTCCTGAATACAACTTAACCCTTGCCCCTATCCGCCATTGGTCGCTTATTTTTTTTGAAAGTCCAACATGTAAAACGCCCAACAATTCGGCTCTTGCTGTAAGTTTTTTTATTGAATAGCGCTTGTCTAAAATTGTATTACCTTCATAAAACAAATCGACCATATCACCAGGAATTTTCCCCAAAAAATCAAATTCTTGATAATAACCAAAACTGAGATATGCATTATTTTTTAACTGAAACCCTGCACTTAAAATTTCTAATTGTTGATTAATTGTAATTACCTCTGCCTTACCGAAATTATTTGCTTCCCTTCGTAATTTATCATTAATATTAATACCATCTACTGCAAAAATATCATAGGCTGAAAATCCGGTAAAACCCGCCTGAACTGATATTTGTGAAGCCAACGGCAGACCCATGTAAAATTTATTATTTGCTTCAGCTCCGGGGTTTAGCATTAAGGTTTGTGGAAGACCGGCAAAATCATACAACACTTGTTTGTTTTGAGCATAACCTATAGAAAACACAAGAAAACTAAATAAAACTACCTTTTTCATTGTGTTTTAAAATTAAAGTAAAGTTTAACGGCTGATTGTATGTTTAAATTAAAAATATCGTTGGGAGTTAGCAGAGAATCATCGATACTATCTTCAATTACAACCACAAAACCAATTTTTTCAGCTATAAATAAAACATCTATATCACTCTCAGGGATGGTTAAAATAGTTTCTGTCTCATTGGAATTAGCAGGTATTAAAATTTCCTCAAGAGGGTAAATCACATTACCTGCCTCATCATAAAAAAGTATTGACAATCTAAAATTTCGATTAAATGTATTGGTAGTTCTAATGGTAAAATCGGCTTGAACTAAGTCAACCTTCGTTGAACTTTTTAAGGGGTTTTCCATTGCATCGGTTTGGACAGGAATCTCTGCATTAAATGGATCTAAAAAATCAACCGATTCAAAATCGAGGTATGCCAAGGTTACAATGTATTCTGATTTAATGCGGGCATCATCTATTTGATCAAAATCAACATCCTTTGTACAGCCTACTGAAACTATGCCGGCAATTAAAATAAAAAGAAGCTTTTTAGGGGTCATAACTAAAATTTGGGGTTTTAAAAATTTATAAATAGTGTTTAATTTCAAGTAAATTACTCACAGATTTAATACTCCCGGAAACCGGTTGTTTGTTAAAATTACAAAAAATAACATCAAATCCCATATTTTTAGCACCCATAATGTCGGCTTCCCAATTATCACCAATCATAATTGATTCACTCGAATTTGTTTTAACCATCTCCAAAGCTTTAGTAAAAATTAGGGGATTTGGCTTTTTAACACCCACATCTTCCGATGTAATTATTTTATCAAAATACTTATTTAACCCGGAATTTTCAATTTTATTATATTGAGCCTCATTAAATCCGTTGGTAATAATATGCAATTGGTATTTTGGGAATAAATAATCTAAAATTTCAAAGGCGCCATCAAATAAATAATTATTTAGAGGTAACACTTCAATATAGTCAATCGCCAACTTATCTATTAATGTATCGCTTACAGATGTATTTATTTTTACGAAAGTATCTTTTAAACGCCCATAACGCAACTGGTCTTTTGAAACTTTTTCTTCTCTGTATAATTTCCAATATTGCTGATTTATATCTTTATAATAATTAAAAAAATTATCGATGTCAACTCCTATATCATGCCTGTTAAAAATGGTTTTAAAAGCAATTTCAGAGTTTGTTTCAAAATCCCATAAGGTATGGTCTAAATCGAAAAAAATGTGTTTGATATGTTGCATTTACAGTATATTTGAAACAAAGTAATTAATTTGAAATTAAAATTATACAATAAACCTTTATCTTTTTTTCAAAAAAATATTTTAATTCTATTTAAAGGAACTGTTATTAGTCAACTTATAGGATTAATAGGTTCATTGGTTTTGGCTAAAATTTATGGTGCTGAAGCCTATGGTACCTTCGGAATTTTTGTGAGTATATCTGCGGTATTGGCAATAATTAACACCTTGCAATTGAACCATGCAATTATAATTGCCAAAAATCAACATGAAAGTAAAAATTTAGTTAATGCTCTTTTTATGCTGGCACTGATTTTAACTTTTTTTTGGTGTTTATTCTTAGGTTTGAGTTCAATTTTTGTTGAAGAAGTAAATTCAAAATTCAACATTATTTTGTTAGCAATTTTTGGTGGACTTTTTTACACTTACATCAATATTCTCGAATCTGATTTTACTTTTTCTAAAAATTTCAAACCAATAGCAAATGCCAAGGTTTTAACTACCGTATTTAATATCGGATTTCAATTACTTATATATAATAAGTTTAAATTTTTAGGGCTGATTTATGGAAATTTAATTGCAATTATCGTTATAACACTTTATTATTTTATTGTAAATAATGGTTTTACAATAAAAATTAACCTCACACTTCTAAAACAAAGTATTACCAACAACCGGTCTATTATAAAATATATTTTACCTTCCTCTTTATTAAATAGTACCTCTATAAATCTAATTCCTATATTACTAGTAGCTTTTTTTAGCTTAAAAGAATCGGGTGAATATTTTTTAAGCATAAAAATTTTAGCGGCACCACTTTTTTTAATCTCATCATCGGTTTCAAAAGTGTATTATCAAAAATCTGCTGAATTGTTAATTAACGCAAAAGAAAAACTATTTGATTTAACAAGAAAATTGACAATAATAAATTTTTTCATAATGTTCACATTTATTGTCTTTATAAATACAATAGGCATTACCCTTTTAGAGTATTTATTTAATAAAAACTGGGAAAACTTGAGGATATTCACACTTATCTTGTCATTTTTAATAATAGCCAAATCTTTGTTTAACCCAATAAGTAATATTATAATAGTACTCAATAAAAACTATATCAGCTTACTTTTTAACAGTTACTTATTAGTTGTAAACATTACTGCATTAGTTATTGGAAATGCTTTTTCAAACATTATTATTTCAATTAGCCTTCTTTCTTTTTTTGGGGGACTTGGATACGTGTTTTTATTGATTTATTTTCTAAAAAAATTAAAGAAATTAAAAAATGATACAACCGAAAACATTACTTGAGAAAATTGATTTTTTCTTTTTCGGAAAAATCATCAATTATTTTTATCCTCAATATTACCGACCTAAATATGGATACCAAAAATATTATATTCTATTTTTTCATTATTTAATTCCTCAAAAAATTTTCAGGCTAAAT
>CAYFFC010000026.1:7606-33680 GCA_964342295.1 uncultured Lutibacter sp.
TTGTTACAAAAAATATTCCTCCAAATTCTATTGCTGTTGGAAACCCTTGTAAAGTAATTAAATCGAAAACAGCCTATGCAGAAAATTTTTCTAAACTACTATTTAATAGAAAAGTGCCGGAAAAATTAAGTTCCTTTTTAAAATAACTTAAATGGCTGTTGGTATAACAAGTAGGTTTCCGGTATTGCTCCAAAACTTTTATAAAAATTGGCAACACCAGGTATCATAGAACCTTCAAAATCGAGTATCAAACCTGAATTGGCTTGTTCTTTTATGAGTTCAACTGTCAATACCGTGGGAAACCCTTGTTTTTTTGCCTCAACTGTTGCTACAGGTAGTAAATAGGTAATTCTGTTTGAATTATTTAGCCAAAGTAAACCTGCACTTAGTTTTTCACGTTGCCTGATTCCCCAAATATTTATTGCCGAATTTTTACTTTTAAGTAGTTTATTTAAATATTTTATATGTTCACTATGTATATCATAACCCTTTTCTGTATCCAAATAAAAGTTTAAAAACTCGGTATTTATAACTCTTCTATCGATTATAAAATCTGAATCCAACGCTTTTTTTAAATCTCTCAACCTATTTTTGTTAAAACCTAACTTTAGCTCGTCAAACCTTTTATTTAATGGAAGAATAAAATTCCTTCTCTCTTTTACTTTTTCTGATAAGAAGTTATTTTCTGAATTGAATTGAATGGTGATTTTTTTAAATTTCCTTGGAATTGCCTCAATAAACTGCAACACTAATTTGTTTGTAATTGTATTTTTTGAAAAAATACCTAATTGTTGTGTCCACGAAGGTGGATAAATATACTTAATAAAATATTTACTCTTCCAGGGCAGGGGCATTATTGCCTTATAATCATCAAAAACCAAAACCGACCAATTATCAGCAACACAATCTAAATACCAACTGTAAGCATAAATTCTAACGTTAATCGAATTTGTTATGCAAGTATTGTATTTATCAATATCAATTTCTTTGCTTTCTAAAAAACGAATCATGTTATACCTCAACCGTTTTATAATAAATATCTTTCCAGCCTTTCCAAGTACTGTTTTCACTCAAGGTTTCATTATGGAACAACGTAATAAATGTGCCATTCACTTTTTTTACTTCTTGTTTTAACATATTTATTTTTGCCAAACTTTCTTTTACCGAAAGTTGCAAATGATCTTTAAGCGTAACGTCCATAACAGCAAATGGAAAAATTTTTAGCGGTGTTTGAATTTCAAAATCCAAATCGTAAAAATAAAAAGGAGTACAGGTACCGGCCCTAAAGCCCACAGCATTGGCATAGCCCATAGTATAATCTTCTTTAATATCTAAATCAATTAAATTTTGGTAGGTTTCAGGGATACTTAACCTCAAAAAATGTTGTCGAGAAAATTCAACCGGTGTATTCATAATCGCTTCCAGTCGCATCTTTTCCTTTTTCAACATATCTGGATTTTTATATGAAAAATAGGAAGGATGTAATCCAATTTTTGCATAATCAGCTACTGATTTTATAAGCGACCTAAACTTATTGTTAGATGATGAAATATTTTTATCAAATGTTGTATAATCACCAACTAAAAAGAAAAACAAGGTTTTAATATTTCGCTCTTTTTTAATTTTCAAAATTTCTGAAAAAGTATTGAATGGGTCGGACTTAAAATTTAACAACGTCAATAACCTATGCCAAAAATTTAGAATCCTTATATGAATAAGGTCATTTATAAATCCTCCCAAAGTTCGTACAACTCCTTTGTGCTTAAAGGAAAAAGCGGCATCTACATCGATAGTGGAAATTAACTCAAATTTTCTGTTTTTATATAAATAATCAGGGAATTTTTGCTTTAATAGTTCTAAAAATTTAAATGCCCAAATATCTATAATAGGCTTTTCTAAAAAATTATTTTTATATGCTAAACATTCGTTAAATGGGTATCTCTCATGCTGATCTTTCACATGTGGTAAATATTCTTCGTATCGGCTAATTAAATAAAAACTCGCAGCAAAAATATCGAAGGGAATGGTAGAATTTTCACCTGTCGGAAAAAAACAAGGAACATCATCCCAATTTAAAATGTTAATTTCTATATCATTTAAACCTTGCTCAAATAATAAATCATGGCTTCTAATAAAAAACTCTGATCCTAAAGGAACTTTTGCATAGCTTATTTTAGGCCCATTATGGGCAACAAACTCTTCAATTTTAGTTGTAAATTTTATTGGAATATTTAATATTCTAACAAAAAACTGTTTGAATATATATTTAATTCTAGGGGTAATTTTATTTGTATAAACAACAAGCATTTAGTTAAGTTTAAAGCATGCCTTCATCGGCAAAGCTAAAATACGCATTTTCGGTAATAATTAAATGATCAAGCACTTTAATATCTAAGGTATTACCTGCTTGCTTCAATTTATTTGTTATAGCTTTATCGGCGTTGCTTGGATGTAATTTACCCGATGGATGATTGTGACATAAAATAACAGCTGTAGCATATAAATCAATGGCTTTTTTAAAAACCAACCGAGCATCTACCAATGTTCCGGTTAAACCTCCCTTGCTTACCTGTTGTTTAAACAAAACCTTATTTGAATTATTTAAAAAAACAACCCAAAACTCTTCTTGCTTCAATTCACCTATAAGTGGTTGCATCATATTAAAAACATCTTTACTACTTGAAACCTTTTGCAGTTCAAGCGCTTCTTCTAATCTACGCCTTCTTCCTAATTCCAGTGCGGTAATTATTGTAATAGCCTTTGCCTGGCCAATTCCTTTAAATTTTTGCAAATCATTTACCGTTAATTTACCTAAGCTATTCAAATTATTTTGAATTGAAAGTAGAATTCTTTTGGATAAACCAACCGCTGTTTCATTTTTACTGCCGGAACCTATTATTATGGCAAGTAATTCTGCGTTAGACAATGCAGCTTTTCCTTTTAATAATAATTTTTCTCTAGGCCTGTCGTTTTCTTCCCAAGATTTTATTGAAATTGATTTGGATTCATATTTCATACACAAATTTTTTTTTCAAATATAAGAGTAATATCTTTGTCTTAAATATTTCTTTATATGAAAATTATTATTGCAGGTGCAGGAGATGTAGGTTTTCATTTGGCAAAGCTGTTATCTTATGAATCTCAAGATATATATTTAGTAGATACTAATTCTGAAAAACTTGACTACGCCAGCAGTCATATTGACGTAATAACCCAAAAAGGCGATGCTACTTCCATAAAACTTTTAAAAGAATTAAATATAGATAAAGTAGATTTGTTTTTAGCAGTTACTGAATCTCAAAATACTAATTTTACACTGGCTGTTATTGCCAAAAAATTAGGTGCAAAAAAAACAATCGCCCGAATTTCAAGTCATGAATTTACCCAAAATTCTGAAATAGATTTTAATGAATTAGGAATTGATAGTATGATTTCTCCCGGTAAACTGGCTGCTGATGAAATAAAAATGCTACTACATCAATCTGCTTTTAATGACACCATACAGTTTGAAAACGGAACGCTAAATATTTTAGGAAGTACCTTAGAATATAATTCACCTCTAATAAACTTAACCGTAAAAGAAGCTCGTGAGCGTTTTTCCGATGTTGAATTTATTACAATTGCAATTAAGCCCGAAAAAAGTGACAAAACCATAATACCTCGGGGACATACGGTGTATAATGCCAATGATCAAATTTATTTTTCAACACCAAAAAGCAGTATTACAAAACTCTACAAACTCATGGGAAAAACTCAGTTTGGGGTTAAAGATGTTATGATTTTAGGTGCGGGTAAAATAGGTGTTAAGGCTGCCAGAAACCTATGCGACAGTAATTTTAACATAAAAATTATTGAAATGCAAAAAGAACGAGCTTTAGAAGTTGCCGAAAAAATTCCAAATGCCTTGGTTATAAAAGGTGATGGAAGAAATGTTGAACTTCTTGAAGAAGAAAATATTGCAGAAATGGATGCTTTTATTGCTGTAACAGGAAATTCTGAAACCAACATTATGTCATGCCTTGTGGCAAAATCAAAAGGGGTCAAAAAAACAATTGCACTGGTTGAAAATATGGACTATATAAACATATCTCAAACCATTGGAATAGACACACTTATCAATAAAAAATTACTGGCTGCCAGTGCAATATTTAAACATGTTAGAAAAGGTGAAGTTTTAAAACTTGCTAATTTACATAATGTTGATGCTGAGGTGCTTGAATTTAAAGTTAAAGAAAATTCGCCGGTAACAAAAAAACTGGTTAAAGAAATAAAACTAACCAAAAAAGCTGTTTTTGGTGGCGTTATTAGAAATGGGGTAGCACTTATGACCTTTGGAAACTTTCAAATTTTAGCCGGTGACAAGGCAGTTGTATTTTGTTTACCGGAAGCCATCCATAAAGTTGAAAAACTTTTTAACTAACTAATGAAATATCTCAATACAAAAATCATTTTAAGCTTTTTGGGGTTAACTTCCATGTTAAATGGGGTGTTTATGCTTATTGCAATTCCGTTTTCATTATACCACAATGAGCCGGCCTCAGTTGGGATTTTAAAAGCCGGTTTAACAACTATAAGTTTAGGTTTTTTACTTTGGATATTCAACAAAAATGCTCAAAAATCACTCGGTAAAAAAGAAGGGTATTTAATTGTTACCCTAGGTTGGTTAATGCTAACTTTAACAGGAACCTTACCTTATGTTTTTACTGGTGCCATTCCTAATTATACGGATGCTTTTTTTGAAACCATTTCAGGTTATTCAACCACGGGTTCCTCAATTTTAACCGATATTGAATCGATGCCAAAAGGTGTACTGTTTTGGCGAAGTGCCACCCACTGGATTGGAGGTATGGGAATTATTGTTTTAGCTGTCGCCATTTTGCCAATGTTAGGAATTGGAGGAATGCAGCTTTTTATGGCTGAAGCACCGGGGCCTTCAGCAGATAAAATGCATCCCAGAATAACAGAAACTGCAAAAAGGTTATGGCTCATTTATTTTTCGTTAACCATTTTTGAATTTCTACTATTAAAAATTGCCGGAATGACTTGGTTTGATGCCATCAACCACGCTATGGCAACAATGAGTACAGGTGGTTTTTCAACCAAAAATGCAAGTTTAGCCCATTACAACAGTTTTCCGGTTATACAGTACATTATTACATTTTTTATGTTTGTAGCAGGTACAAATTTTGTACTTACCTATTTTGCTTTAAAAGGCAAAGTTTCAAAAGTGTTTAAAAGCGAAGAGTTTAAATATTACTTTTTTGGACTTATAGGGGTCACGTTAGTAATTGCGGTAATTATCTTAAATTTTCAAGACCCAAACTTAACAACAACGGTACAGCATCCTAAACCTTGGGGTGAAACAGAAAGCGCTTTTAGGCATGCTGCTTTTCAAGTTACATCTATCTTAACGACAACCGGCTTTGTAACTGCCGATTTTACTACCTGGAATTATTTTGCCACTATGATAATGTTTTCTTTATTTTTTATTGGGGGTTCTGCCGGGTCTACAGCAGGTGGCGTTAAAATTGTACGGCATGTAATTATGATTAAGAACAGTTTGTTAGAATTTAAAAAATTACTTCATCCAAATGCAATAATTCCGGTTCGTTATAATGGTACAGGGGTGCCAAAAAATATAGTTTACAATATTTTGGCCTTTTTTGTATTGTATATGTTACTATTTATTGTGAGTTCTGTAATCTTAACTTTTTTCGGATTAGATTTTGAATCAGCTATTGGGGCAACAACATCTTCTTTAGGTAATATTGGTCCGGCAATAGGCTCGGTAAGTCCGGTTGATAATTTTGCACACTTATCTATTCCTGCAAAGTGGTTTTGTGCTTTTTTAATGTTAATTGGAAGGCTGGAATTATTTACAGTTCTAGTATTATTAACACCATTCTTTTGGAAAAATAATTAAAGGCCTAACATTTTTTTACCTTCTTCACTAACCATATTTGTTGTCCATTGTGGATGAAATACAACATTTACAATAGTTTCAAAAGTTGGATGTTTTTGCATAATGGTTTCTTTAATATTTGATATAATTGATTCACCTAATGGGCAGGAAGGAGTAGAAAAAGTCATATCAATCACAATTTTATTTTCACCATCATAATTAAGTGAATAAATTAAGCCTAAATCTACAATGTTAATTTCAATTTCAGGATCAATAACTTCTTTTAAAAGTTCAAGTGTATCTATTTCAAATTGTTTAATTATTTCCTTATTCATTTTGCTGAAGGTTTAACTTTATGAAGAATTATGTAAAAAATATTTATATTATATAAAATGGCAACTACCAAAAAAATGTAATTACCAATTGTAACCAATAGAAGGTTGTTAGCCAAAATTCCTATAATTTCAACTAATACAAAAGCTAAATAAAAAATAAACTGAATATTGGCTATGTTGGTATTATACAACTCTTTAGGCAAAGGAGTTTTTATCTTTCCCACAAGGCTTTTATACTTATTTAACCAAACTATAAAAGGAAGTGTCTTATAAGTTTGCCCTAAAATTAAGGTTGTTATAAAACCAAACATAACTGAAAAACCATAAAAAATGGTAAGGTTATTTAATAGCTCAAATTCAAGCCTGTAAAATTTTAGTATAAAACTAATAATAAGTGGTAACAACAAACTAGTAATCGCAATAAAAGAATATTGCATACCGATATCCAATTTTTTCCGAAGCCTTTTTTTATACGCTTGAATTAAAAAAAACATGAAAAACAACACTCCTAAAGCAATCAATAACCAAGAAACTGAAGTTAAGTGCTTGTTTTTGATTAAAAACCAATTGATAATTAACAAAGTTAAACCTGAATTGGCAAGGTAATAGGTATAATTTAATGGTTTCTTAGATATGTTATGAGAAATTAAAAACATAGGAATTAATACGGAGCCAACACCTATAATTAACATTAAAAACCAACCAATAAATCCTGCAGCCGCATGTATTTTTAAATAATGTAAATGAACTTCTGTTAAAAAATTATATTTAAAATTTAAAGCCATCAATAATCCAATAAATGCCGTAATTACAAACCAAATGATGGACACTATTACAAATTTTGAAGTTCTGCTTTTTTTCTTAGCTTTTTTATAAGATAATAACACATTTAAGGCGAAAAGAAATACGGCAATAAACATACTGCAAGCCGCAATTGGCAATAACAATGTAAAACTACCTGTCCAAAAGGCATAAACTAAAAATAAAAAACTACTAACAAATACCCAAAAAGTAATTTTTGCCAATAATTCACTAAACAACGCCGTTTCAAACACTACCGGAATAAGCTGATATAAGGCTCCAAAAATTATAGTGCTTGCCCAACCCAATACAACTATATGCGTAATGGCAATTAAATTTTGGTTAAAATAAGCCTCCAATAATTTAGTACCAGACATAAACAACAATACAGCTAATAGCAATAAACTAAGGGCTCCAAAAACAAAATGTGGAATAACTACACTTATGTGAGGAGCATTATTTGTTTTTAGTCCGTTCAACTTAGTTCTTTTTAAATATTAATAGTTGTAAATAATGATCTGAAATTTTGTTAAAAAGCACTTCATAATTTCGTTCTTCAAGTTCAGGCAATAAAAATTGAGGGATTTTTTTATGCTCTACCAACAAAGCAAAATCTATCGGCAAATCTTCTATGGCTTGTAAAATTGTTGTCATGGGCTCAGGCATTTCCATTAACCGAACATCAACATTTTTTATATTAGTACCAAACTGACTCAGTTTTTCTTTAAATACACTTTTCTCAACAACATTTTTTGTAGTACTTTCTTGCACTTTAGCTGTAATTTTTTCTTTTTTAAAAAAGGTGTGTACCTCTCCTTTTTTGGGTCTGGTGGTTGAATAACTAAATCCTTTCTTTTTTAAATTATTAATAAGGGGTATGGGCTCAAAAGAGTTTATGATTTGTAATGTTTCATCATCGCCCAGGCTCTTAACCAATTCCATAATTTCTTTAAAAGGGTCTTTCCCAGATTCAATTATTGGTCTTACATCTAATGTAATTACGTTTGATTTTTTTTGAGAGTTATTAGATTTTTGTTTTTCTGATGTCACATTTTTTTGATTCTCACCTTCATAATCAATTTCAAAACCTACTTCCATTAACTTTTCAAAAAAAAACTGTAACGAAACCCCACCAACCTTAGCAGCATCTTCAACTGTAACCCTTGAGGCCAGTACTTTTCGCAATATGGGATTTTTTAATTTTTTAAAATGTTTATTAATAGAGGCAATAACGTCAACAACTTGGGGTTTTTCTTTTATTAATTGCGATATTTTTGTGTTTTTAGTAACAAGCATCTTTTTAAATATGTTTCAGCACAAAAATACTCAGAAATTAAGTGCAATCATAATTAAAAACATAGGTTTTTAGTGTTCAATGACATAAATCATCATTTACAAAAATGTGCGGTCAGTTCCTCTAAATTCAATCCTCCATAATTCCCTGAACTCATTAAAAGTAACACGGTATTTTGTAAATTTTGACCATATAAAAATTCTTTAAAATTTGAAGAATTTGTAAAAACGTTCACGTTTGAATTATTAAAAGCCATCTTGATTTCATCTTCAGAAATTGCCTGTAGCCTTTTAAATTCAACAGCTTCCGGTGAGTAAAAAACAATGGTTTCATCAGCTTTTTCAACAACTCCTTTGTATTCATTTAAAAATTGAGCATTCAAACTGCTATACGTATGTAACTCCAAACAAGCCAACAACCTTTTTTTAGGGAATTGATTTTTAACTGCATTAATGGTTGCCTTTACTTTACTGGGTGAATGTGCAAAATCTTTATAAATAACCGTAGAATTATTTTCAGCAATTTTTTCTAATCGTTTACTGGCTCCCTTAAAACTGGCAATGGCCTCATAAAATTCTTCTTCTAAAATACCCATATGCAAACAAACTTGTTTTGCACCTTCCATATTCTCTAAATTATGCTTCCCAAAAATTTCTAGTTGTAATTCACCTATTGGCGTTTGCACGTATGTTTTGTTTTGTTCTATAAAATAATCAGGTGTTGCATACGGATATTTTTTAATGATGTTCGTTGAATTCTCACATAAATTTTTAACAATGGTATCGTTAGTATTGTATACTAAAATTCCCCCTTCGGTAATTGAATCGATAAATATTGAAAATTGCTCGACATAATTCTCAAATGTGGGAAAAACGTTAATATGATCCCAGGCTATACCACTTAACAATGCAATATTGGGTTTATATAAATGAAATTTAGGCCTTAAATCAATTGGGCTTGATAAGTACTCATCTCCTTCTAAAACGATAAATTCATTATCTGTGGTTAGGTGTACCATAGTATCAAACCCTTCTAACTGAGCACCAACCATATAGTCAACTTCTTTATTGTGATAATTTAACACATGTAATATCATTGAAGTAATAGTAGTTTTACCGTGTGAACCACCAATTACAACTCTGGTTTTATTTTTAGATTGTTCATATAAAAACTCGGGATAAGAATATATTTTCACTCCCAATTGCTGTGCTTTCAACAACTCAGGATTATCTTTTTTAGCGTGCATTCCCAAAATTACTGCATCTAAATTATCAGAAATTTTATCGCTATCCCAACCCATTTTATCAGGTAATAATCCATTTAAGGCTAATCTCGATTTTGAAGGTTCAAAAATAGCATCATCACTACCCGTAACCTTATAACCTTTTTTATGCAATGCAATTGCTAAATTGTGCATTGCACTACCACCAACTGCAATAAAATGTACATTCATATCTTTAACTATTTAGCTGTCAAAAATACTTAAACAATTACTTTTTTACGTTAATTGGTTTCATATTATTTAATAACCTTGTTTATAACTTCCTTTTTTTACTCCAAAACAAGTTGTTATAAGTTAATAAAAGTTCTTACATTTAAAGACATATTTTTTTCAAAATTTCCTTGTGTCAAAAACAACTAACACCTTACACCTCAATGAAAAATAACTACTTTTTGTTTTTACAAAAAACTTTATTTCTGTTTTTTGTTTTATCTTTTTTTAGTTTACAAGAAATAAATGCTCAATGCACAAATCCTGAGCCAACCGGTGCTGCTTTGCAAACCTTTTGTGCCACAGAAAACAGTACTATTGGTAGTTTATCTGCTACAGGAGGGACCATTGTTTGGTTTGATGCACCAACGGGTGGTAATCAATACGATTCTGCAACGCCTTTATTTAATGGAGTAACCTACTACGCTGATGATATTTCAAATAACGATTGTAGTGCTACAAGATTAGCAGTTACTGTTGAAATTTATGGTGAAGTTCCAACAAATGTTGATGTATTTGTTGGAAAATGTGCAAGTGAAAATCCAACAATTGCCGACTTATCAGCTACCGGAAGTAATATACAATGGTTTGACGCCCAAACCGGTGGGAATTTATTGGCTGATACTGATAACTTAGTTGATGGGAAAACATATTGGGTACAACAAACCGAGAATGGTTGTGTGAGTGAACGTTTACCTACTACTGTGAGTTTAATAAACCCTGAACCTCCGGTAGTTGAAGCTATTCAAACATTTTGCTTCCCTCCTAATCCAACGGTTGCCGATTTGCAAGCTCAGGGTACAAACGTGGTATGGTATGATTCTGAAAACTCTGTGCTTCCATTAAACCCTTCTACTCCTTTAGTTAATGGTGAAGATTATTGGGCTGTTGAAACTTCATTCCCTTGTGAAAGCACTACAAGAGTTCAAACTACAGTGCAATTAGAAGCAGCTCCTAACGCAGGGAACGATGGTTCTTTAACGGTTTGTGAAATTGATGCAACTACTACCAATTTATTTGATTTATTAGGAGGTACTCCTGATATTACTGGAACATGGACCGGGCCTAGCGCACTATCAAATGGTTATTTAGGAACCTTTGAACCGGGAATCAATGCGGTTGGAACCTATACCTATACCGTTACAAGTGCTTCTGGTGTTTGTTCTGATGATTCGGCCGATGTTACTGTTACCATAAACACTATACAACCTCCTGTGCCTTCTAATGCAAATCAAGTATTTTGCGCAATTGACAATCCACAAATTTCAGATTTAACTATTACAGGAAATGGCATTATTTGGTATGATTCAGAAACTTCAACCACACCATTAAATACTGCCGATTTATTAATTGATGGTGAAGATTATTGGGCTTCGCAAACCGATAGCAATACAGGATGTGAAAGTTTAGGACGTGTAGCAGTAACTGTTACAATAACAGCGCCACCTCCACCAACAACTAATCAAGCTAATCAAGTGTTTTGTGAAATTGACAATCCAACTGTCCAAGATTTAATAGCCACTGGGACTAATATTGTTTGGTATGCTTCCGAAACGGATACCACCCCTTTAAGTGAAACGGACTTATTAATAGATGGTGAAGATTATTGGGCCTCGCAAACTGATACAGATAATACTTGTGAAAGTGCTTCCAGACTTGTAGTAACCGCCACAATTAACAGTACCTTACCGCCAACAACTACCTCCGGTACTCAAACTTTTTGTGAAATTGAAAATGCAACTATTGCAGATTTAAGTATTTCAGGTGATGGAATTGTTTGGTACGATACCGAAACTTCATCAACACCATTAAATACTACTGATTTATTGGTTGATGGAGAAGATTATTGGGCTTCGCAAACTGATGCATCGACAGGTTGTGAGAGTGAATCCAGGCTGGTAATTACTGCCGTTGTAAATAGTACTCCACCACCTTCATCTAGTGGTTCCACACAATTATTTTGCGCTCCTGACTTTTTACTGGGAGGACCAACAGTTGCCGATTTAGAAGGTGTGGGAAACAACGTAGTATGGTATGCTTCTGAAACGTCAACAACGCCTTTAAATCCATCCGATTTATTAGTTGAAGGTCAAGAATACTGGGCTGCACAAACCGATGTAACAACAGGTTGTGAAAGTGCTGCCAGACTTTATGCATTAGTAAATATTATTGACCCTATAACACCCACAACTTCACAAGTAAATCAAGTTTTTTGTGAAGCTGACAATCCAACCATATCAAATTTATCAGCAACAGGTGATAATATTGTTTGGTTTGCCTCTGAAACTAGTACAACACCGTTAAATGCGACTGAATTGTTAGTTGATGGAGAAGATTATTGGGCTGCCGAAGTAAATGAAACCAGTGGTTGTGAGAGTGTCGCAAGATTAATGGTAAACGTAACTTTAAACACAACTGCACCGGTAACTATTTCAAATAGTTCGCAAGAGTTTTGTGTAGTGGATAACCCAAAAGTGTTTGACCTTACAGTAACTGGCACTGATATAGTTTGGTATGATAGTGAAACTAGTACAACTCCATTAGACCCTAACGATTTGTTAGTTAATGGAGAAGATTATTGGGCTGTTCAAACCGACCCTGCGACAGGCTGCGAAAGTATTCAAAGAGAAGTTGTGAATGCGGTGCTCATCGATTTAGAAACTCCAGATATTATTCTAGGAGGAAATGAATTTTGTGTAATTGATAATCCAACACTGGCCAATTTAAATGTAAATGTATCGGCAGTTGAAGGTGGTCAAATTAATTGGTATACAAGTTATCCTGGAGGTACATTATTAACCTTAAATGAACCTCTAGTTGAAGGTGCTACCTATTACGCGACTGAATTTGACCCCGACCGTTGTGAAAGTTCGGTAGCGCTTGAAGTTACTGTTTCACTGGAAGCTTGTGACCAATATGATATTGACCTTTATGATGGATTTTCACCTACCGGAAATGGTATAAATGATACTTTTACTGTTGGAAAATTACGTGAACTTTATCCAAATTATAAAATTGAGTTTTTTAACAGATGGGGAACAAAAGTATACACTGCAAACGCTTCAAAACCGGATTGGAATGGAAGGCTTAACGGTACTGGAGAATTGGTGCCTGCCGGCGTGTATTATTACATCATTTATTTCAACAAAAATAATAGAAAACCAATTCAAAAACGATTGTATTTAAGTCGCTAACTAAAAATAGGTGCTTACACACTAAAAAATTAAAAATGAAGAAAATTCTTTTTGTAATCGTAATTATATTTTCAACAAACTTGCTCGCTCAGCAAGATGCTCAATACACGCAATACATGTATAATATGAGCGTAATCAACCCAGCCTACACTACCGATAATTTAGGGGTGTTAAATATGGGCGCCTTACACAGAACCCAATGGGTAGGTGTAGAAGGAGCACCAAAATCATCAAATATATTTGCCCATACTCCTCTTTCAGAAAACATTGAAGTAGGTTTTTCTCTTGTAAATGATAATATTGGGAATATAGTAAAGGAAAATAATTTATATGCCGATATAGCCTACAAATTAAATTTAGAAGAACACGGCAACCTTTCATTTGGTTTTAAAACCGGAGTCACATTTTTTGATGTAAATTTTAACGGATTGGTACTAGAGTCCGGTGCCTTATTTACCGACCCAGATTTTGCCGAAAACATAAGCAACAGTTACGTTAATTTTGGAGCAGGTATTTATTACAATACTGATAATTACTATATCGGTTTATCTGTTCCTAATTTACTTAAGGCCAAACATTTGAACAGAAATAACGGTCAATACCAAGGCGTTGAACAAGGCCATATATTTTTAACCGGTGGGTATGTTTTTGATATTAATGAACAATTAAAACTTAAGCCTGCTTTTATGGCAAAGGTTGTAAAAGGTGCTCCTGCAATTGTTGATATTACAGCAAATGTACTTTACAATAACAGGTTGGAGTTTGGTGCTGGTTACCGATTAGACGATGCTTTTAGTGGGATGGTTAATTTTAAAGTTAATCCGGAATTGCGTATTGGTTATGCCTATGATTATACAGTATCAAATTTAGGTCCTTTTAGTTCGGGATCACACGAAGTATTTGTTTTGTATGACTTAGACATTTTTAACATAAACACAGGGTTTGATAAATCGCCTCGTTTCTTTTAACCAAAACTTGATTTAACATGAAAAATATAATATTTACCGTTATACTTTTAACAGCGCTAAACCCCTTATTTAGTCAAGATTTAAAAAAAGCAAATCAGCTGTTCGAAAAAAAAGCCTATATAAATGCAGCAGAACTTTACTTGAAAGAAGCTAATAAATCTCAAGAAGTGTTAGAAAAGTTAGGAGACTGTTATTACTTTAACTCACAAATGAATGATGCTGCAAAATGGTATGAAAAATTAATTACAATTCATAAAACCTCAATACAACCAACATACTTTTTTAGATATTCACAAGCCTTAAAAGGTATTGAAAAATTTGATGAGGCCGATAAATGGATGATGAACTATTTAAAAGAGGCATCACCAGATGTAACTGAAAATAATACTTTGGAATATTTTCAAACTCTAAATAACCAAATTAAAAGGCCATTTTTGGTTAGTAAAACAGCAATAAATACCAAAGATTCTGAATTTGGAATTACATTTTACAAAAATTACATAGTGTTTGCTTCAAATAGAAAGCAAGGAAAACTTTATAGCTGGAACAACAAACCTTATTTAGATTTATACAAAGGAGAACTCAGTAATGATGGGAAAGTTTTTAATATTCAGCCGTTTTCGGAAAAAATAAATTCCCCTGCGCACGAATCAAATGCTGTGTTTACTAAAGATGGAAAAACCATGTATTTTACAAGAAATTCAGTAAAAAAGGGAAGGAAAAATAAAACCAATCATCTTAAAATTTACAGAGCTCAATTGATAAATAATGAATGGACTGAAATAAAGGAGTTGCCATTCAACAATAATAACTTCTCAATAGAGCACCCGGCGCTAAGCCCCGACGAAAAAAAATTATACTTTGCTTCAGACATGCCGGGAACTTTAGGTTCATTCGACCTTTTTTATGTAACCATAAATGATGATGGGACTTATGGAGTACCTAAAAATTTAGGCTCTAAAATTAACACCAAACAACGTGAACAGTTTCCGTTTATAAGCAGTAACAATACACTGTATTTTGCATCAAATGGTCATGTAGGAATGGGTGGATTGGATATTTTTAAAAGTGAATTTGTAAATAATTCATTTTCAACTCCAACAAATTTAAGCACCCCCATTAACAGCAATTTAGACGATTTTGCTTTTATTATTAATGAAACATCAGAAAAAGGATATTTTGCTTCAAACAGGACGGGTGGACTTGGAGATGACGATATTTATAGTTTTACTAAAACCCCAAAAAGATATTTAAAGGGAATTGTTCAAGATAAAAACAGCTTGAAATTATTACCGGAAACTTCAGTTAGTTTGTTTGATCGTAATAAAAACTTAATTGCAGAACAGGTTGTAGATAAAGATGCTTCATATTCATTTGAAATTTACTCGAATCAATCGTATATCTTAAAAGGAATAAAAAAACTTTATATACCAAGTGAAATTGAATTTAATACAGATGCAGAAGGAAATATTAACAAAGATATTTTATTGATGCTTGAATCGTATGAAGATGCCGAAAAAATTATTGCAAAAGAACAAGGTAAAACACAAATTATAATCAATCCAATTTATTTTGACTTTGATAAGTGGAATATAAGAACCGATGCCGCTAAAGAACTTGATAATGTGGTTACTATTTTAAAAAAATACCCTGAAATGTCCATTGAAATTGGCGCACATACCGATAACAGAGGAAGCGATAAATACAATAAACTTTTATCGGAAAAAAGGGCAACTTCGGTAAAAAATTACTTAATAAAAAACGGTGTTAGTAGTAAAGCTATTATAGCAATTGGCTATGGAGAATCCAAACCTATAAAATGCACTGATAATAAAAACTGTACCGAAGCGGACCATGATACTAACAGAAGAAGTGAATTTGTAATTATTAATTAGAAGGGCTTATTTATGTAAATATACCTCTCAATTATTAATAGTTGAAATACCTTCAATTATAATTGGATTTCTGTAAATCTTTAAATTTTAACTGTACATTTGCAAAAAGTTATAGAAATGAGTTTACAACAAATTCCCAATATAAAACATACCTCCGCTAACAATTTCTTTTTATTGGCAGGTCCGTGCGCCATTGAAGGTGAAGCTATGGCATTAAAAATTGCCGAACATATTTTACATGTAACTGATAAATTGCAAATACCCTTTATTTTTAAAGGGAGTTTTAAAAAGGCAAACCGCTCAAGAATTGACAGTTTTACTGGTATTGGGGATGAAAAGGCATTAAAAATTCTTAAAAAAGTTTCCGATACATTTCAAATTCCAACGGTAACCGATATTCACGAGGTTTCTGATGCACAACTCGCTGCAAATTATGTTGATGTATTACAAATTCCGGCTTTTTTAGTACGTCAAACCGACTTAGTAGTGGCTGCTGCCAAAACAGGGAAAGTTGTAAACCTGAAAAAAGGTCAGTTTATGAGTCCGGGTGCAATGAAACACGCGATTCAAAAGGTAAAGGACAGTGGCAATGAAAAAGCTTGGATTACAGATAGAGGTACTATGTTTGGCTATTCGGATATGATAGTGGATTATAGAGGAATACCCGAAATGCAACAATATGCACCAACTATTTTAGATATTACTCATTCTCTGCAGCAACCAAATCAGTCAAATGGTGTAACCGGTGGAAAGCCCGAATTAATTGAGACCATTGCCAGAGCAGGAGTTGCGGTTGGAGTTGACGGCTTATTTTTAGAAACTCACTTTAATCCTTCAATAGCTAAAAGTGACGGGGCAAATATGCTGAATATTGATTATTTGGAAGGATTACTAACCAATTTAGTAGCTTTAAGAAAAACGGTCAATAGCTTTAAATAAACCAAGGCTTTTTACTAATTTCTATAAATCTTACTGCATCTTGAAGTAATTGTGCAAACATTTGTTCATTAAACTCAGTCAATGATTTAATTTGAAGAGAGCGTACTTGTTTTCTATTCTTGTAGTTTTTTAACTGCGGATAGCTGTCTTCTAACAAAACACCCTGAACAAAAGCTATATCTACATAGTTTGTGTTTTTAAGCACATTTAAATATAATACAGGTTTATTATTATAATTGTAAAACGGAATTTTATAATTTAATTTTTCTTCAATTATAGGCACGGTGTTAAAAATTATAGCTCTAACACGTAACATAATTGACTGAAATGGTTCTTGTTGATTGAATATGTATTCTTCTGATGCAGTCATAAAAAACACCAACAAGATATAAAAATTTTGTTGGTGTTTTCATCACTAATTTAACCAATACCTATCCGCATTTAGTGTGGCCGCAATTTTTACATTTTAAACAGCCTTCTTCATAAATTAACCCTTCAGGATCACCACACTCCCCACATTTTTTATCTTTTGCTTGAGTACCATCTTCAACAAATTGTTTTAAGGTACGTGCAATACCATTTTTCCACGTATTAATGTTTTCATCATACATATTTAAATTATTAATCAAATCCACAACATACTGAATTGGCATCCCGTGTCGTAATACGCCCGAAATTAATTTGGCATAGTTCCAGTATTCTTTATCAAATGTTCTGGACAATCCTTCAAAAGTTACCTTATACCCTTGTTTATCTAAAAATTGAAAATCATAACGTGACTCTCCATTTTCATCCCTGTTTTTAATAACCCAACCTCTTTCTAACCAGGCCGGTAGTATAAAGGCATCTTCTATTTTACCTGTAAATATTTCATAAGGTTTGTTATTAATTAAACCAACAACCGCCACCCATTTATCGTAATCGTTTTGAAAACGAACAACACGTGCTTCAATTTTTTTAGGTCGCTTCGGGAATATTGTTTCTGCATAACATTCTTCATGTTGCTTTTCTTTTTTATCTTCTTTTGAAACTAAAATTCCGCTTCTTGAACCATCTCTATACACAGTAATTCCTTTTAACCCTTTTCTCCAGGATTCGATATAAATATCTCCAACTAAATCAACCGGAACATCAGAAGCTAAATTAATTGTTGAACTAATGGAATGCGTAGTATATTTTTGAACCAATGCCTGCATTTCAACACGTTTTAGCCAGTCTATTTCAGGTGCAGTTGCACCACTGTAAGGACTTTCTTTAATATCAGTTTTTCCGGTAATTTCCATCCATTTTTTTAGTTTTGGATGGTAAACATCAAATTCTTCAAAAGCATCACCCATATCATCAACATAGGCTACTTTTGCTTTATCATCGCCCTCATTTACTTTTCTTCTACGTTTATACGATAATAAAAATACAGGTTCAATACCCGATGAGGTTTGTGCAAGCATACTCAAACTTCCGGTAGGTGCAACAGTACTTATAGATATGTTTCTCCTACCATATTGCATCATTCTGCCATAGATTTCAGGAAATTCTTTTTCAATCATTTGTACGAATTCCGAATACTTTTCAATTTCAGGGTTAAACACCTCAAATTTACCACGAGTTATAGCCATATCAATACTGCTGTCGAACTCACCTTTAAATTTTGTTTTCATAATTTCATCAACAACTTTTAAGGCATCATCAGTATCAAATTTAAATCCTAATGCAGCAACAGCATCAGCTAGTGCGGTAAACCCAAGTCCAGTTCTCCTCCCCTTTTTACCGGTTTTATACAATAACTTCCACGTTTCAATTTCAACCTGTTTAATTTTGTCTGGCTCTTTGTCGTGCATAATTTTATTGAAAATTTTATCGACAGCCTCCAATTCTAAATCCACCAAATCGTCCATTAATCGCTGAGATTCGTAGGTTACTTCATAAAATTTTTCGAAATTAAATTTAGCCTGATCAGTAAACGGATTTTCCACAAAACTGTAAAGGTTTAAAGCAATTAACCTACAACTGTCTCCTCCTTGCATGGCAATTTCAGAACATGGGTTTGTTGAACTGTTTTTAAATCCAGGATAAACAGATGACGTTGAATAATAATGCTGACGGTCCCAAAAAATTAAACCCGGTTCAGCAGTATTATGCGCACATTTAATTATTGTATTCCAAAGTTTTTTAGCTTTTATAGTTTTAGTATAAGTTGGGTGTTCACTTTCAATGGGCCAACGCAAAGTAAAATCGTCATCTTTTACAACCGCCATCATAAATTCATCAGACAATCGAATGGATACATTGGCACCTGTTACTTTTGTAAGATCTTGTTTTATAGTTACAAATTCTTCAATATCAGGGTGCGCAATGTCCATGGTGAGCATTAGGGCTCCTCGCCTACCATTTTGGGCCACCTCTCTAGTTGTATTTGAAAACCGATTCATAAACGAAACAGCTCCCGAGGTAGTTTTAGCCGCGTTAGATACCTTTGCACCTCGAGGCCTTAAATTAGATAAATCTACACCAACACCACATCTTCGTTTAAACAATTGTGCCAATTGTTGGTCGGTATAAAAAATACCTCCGTAAGAATCATAAACCGGCGGAACTACCACACAATTAGATAAGGAAGCAATTACATTTTTGTTTCCCAATGAAGACATCACACTTCCTTGGGGAATGATGTATTTAAAGTTTTTGAACAAGTTATATATTTTTTCTTCGGATAAAAAGGAACGCTCTTTACCATAACTGGATAACCCCTCTTTATTCATGTTTTTTCCTTGGTACTTTTCTTCTATCCTGGCAAATTCTGATGCCATTCTATGATGCATATCATCAGGTGTTTTTTCCAAAAATTCACCTTCATTATTTTTAACCGCATATTTATTCATCCAGGTTGTTGCAGCAAGCTCATCGTTATTAAAATAAGTCAATGAACTTTTTAAAACTTCATTATAGGTTAAGGTTTTTGGAAATACTAATTCTTCTGTCATGGTAAATGGTTTATTATTGTTCAAAAAATAGAGTGATTAAAATTATATATTATTTAAAACCATATTATCTTAATACAAAAAAATTAATAACATTTTTATGTTGAAAAGTTTTAGAAAAACAAGTTATATTTTTTGTAGATTTAAGCTTGGTTAAATTCTTTTAAAATTGAAGTTCACAAACCATAACTTATCGATTCAGGGAACTCCGGGAATTATTTTTGGTGTAATTTCTATTGTAACTATTTATTTTTCAAATAGTTTCATTCAGGATTTTGTAACCGGAGTAGAAGGTATTTCGTTTCTTCCCATTACTTTTTTTGAAATTATAATTGGTGCAATAGCGTTTTTATATATTGTAATTAGCTATGTAGTGGTGGTACTTATAAATAAATTTAGAAGACGGAAAAACAACTTCTATGGATGGACACCTGGGGCAAAAAAAATACGATATGTATTTTTAATTCTATTGATTTTAGGAGGTTTATTATGTTACTTTTTTGAAAAGAATGGGCTTGTTAAATTAATAATTCCTATTGTACTTTTATTATTTGGAACGGGTTGTATTTTAGTAAAAAACTTAACTAACGGCCCCTCAAGTATATTGGGGATATTTTTTATAATACAAAGTATATTAACAATTATAAACCCCGTAAATAGCTTTTTATATTTTGGTATTGCTTTCGGAATTTATATACCCATTTACAGTATTGGATATACTTTTTTAAAAAACGTTATTTAACTGTTTACATAATCTTGTAAGTACATAAATGACGGAGTTAGTTTCCCGTTTTCAGTCATTTTAGCTCGTTTTAAAATTCCGTTTTTGTCATCATTGAAAAATGAAGGAATTACATACTTAACAAAATTTTCACCAAACCCCTCCGATGCGTCTTTAGGCAATTCGCAGGGTAAATTATCAACAGCCATTACGGCAATAGCATTTTTATTTTTATAGTTAACTTCTTTTCCTGTATTAGGGTTATAGCCATAAATTGGACTAGCAATTTCTGATGCCCTTATTGTAGAGGCAACCGGACCGTTAATATCACAACTGATGTCTGCTACTACGGTAATCTTACAATTGTCGGATTTAGCATCTTCGTTAGTAAAAATAAAAGGGGCACCCGCAGCATAAAAATGTCCGGCGATATACATATCGGCAACCTTAGTGAATCTTTTAAAATTACCCTCGTATTCTTTAGGGTTTTTAAAAAAATCGGTTTCGCCCAAAACTTTGCCATCTATACGTTTATTGTAATCGAGTACATCAATTTGAGTATAAACCGGTTGGTCAAAGCTTTTATTTAAAAAATCTTTTACTAAAACTTCTTTTAAGCCCATACCATCAAGCATCTCCTTAGCCCCGTTACCAACCCTTCCTTTGCCGGTTAGGACAATTTTTATAGACGGTAATGTTAATTTCTTTAATTCTGAAATAAGTTCTTGTTGATTGTTTAATACTGACGCCTTAGGCAGTTTGTATAAATTATGCTTCAATCCAAAAGTTCTAAACCCATTGTATGCACCAACTATACCGGCATAGCGACCAAAAGCTACTAAGCGTTGCCCTTTGGCATTGGTTATAACTTCATGGTCAAAAAGAGTTATATTTTTTTTCAGAATTTCTTTTAGTAAATTTTTGTTGTATGGCTGTTTTTTTATGGTATGTGAAAAGAAAAAATATTTTTTATTTGGAATTAAATAATCAACAGGCACTTCTTTAACTCCTAATAAAACATCACAATCTGAGACATCGGTAACAACCTGAATACCCTCTTTTGAATAGTCATTATCTGAAAAAAACCTATCCTTACTACTTTCAACTTTTATTTCCAATTTAGGATATTTTAATAAAATTTCCTTACATTTTTTTGGTGATAAAACAACCCTTCTGTCCGGCGGATTTTTTCGTTCCTTGATAATTCCTATTTTCATAAATTACTGATAATTAATTAAGATTTAAAAAAAATTAACCAAAATAATTCGGTATACTATTTGCAACGAATATATAGTGAAATAAAGGATTTGGCAAATATAATAGTTGACATTATTTTTTATAAATTTGCATTCTTCTGCAAAAGAATAAGTTCTTTGATTTATTGGGGACGACTGGTTTTGACTGCAAGGTCAATTGAACTGGAAGCATGTCGAGTAATGAAATTGCACTCGTAAATCTCAATTTCAATTTATAAACGGCGAAGATAACTACGCTTTAGCTGCTTAATAATCTGAATTACAGTAAGATTCAAGCCTCGTTGCACAAGGTGCAAAAGCTAAATGTCTCTCGAAAGCCTTGGTTAGCGGCGTTCTACCAAGAGGCATCGTAAAAGTTAACATAGAAGTATTGGTGTTTCAACAATACTTTGAAATTTTAGAAACTAAGCTTAAAGTGGGTGGTTTTCGATCAGCTTTAAGTCTAAAAACAAACGAAAACTAAACATGTAGAAACTACTTTGGTTGCTTGTTTGGACCCGGGTTCGATTCCCGGCGTCTCCACTAATAACTTTTTCTTTTAACTATTAGGTAATGATTTTATATAGTAAATTGTTTCCGCAACCCTAACTAGCAATCCTATTTTATTATTAAATTTAAAAACTCCCGGATTGAGTAAACACTCTATTTTTACTTGCTTATTATTGGGCTTTATATCCTTTGGTGAGATTATGGGATTTTGTATATACCTTATAGAAATACCTGCCATGTTGTCAAATTTTTTAAATAGCCGCCTAAAAGTAACAATTTTAAATCGTTTTATTACATTAGTAAATTAATTGCTGCTTATCATGAAATTAATTATCCATAATTTTAACCTCCAGTTAAAACATCCCTTTACTTTATCTAGAGGTACTCGAACAGAAATTCCTTCTTTAATAATTGAATTAAAACATAATAATGAATCGGGTTATGGTGAAGCAACCGCCAACCCATACTATAACACCTCCCTTCAAAAATTTAATTCCGTATTACAGTCAAAAAAAAGTTTAGTGGAAATAGATTTTGGATTTTTACCTGAAGATTATTGGGCCTATTTATTTCCAAATTTCAAAAATAATCTATTCCTCCTCTGCGCACTAGATATTGCTTATTACGACCTTTACACAAAAATTAAGAACATTCCTTTATATAAATATTGGGGCTTACAAATAAATTCTTTGCCCCTATCAAATTTCACCATTGGTATTGACAGTGTTGAGAATATGATTTTAAAAATAAAAGAAACTCAGGCACCTATTTACAAAATTAAATTAGGTACAAATAACGATTTACAACTAATTAAAGAATTACGAAAGCATACAAATGCAATTTTTAGAATTGATGCAAATTGTGGTTGGACAGTAGATGAAACCATAAAAAATTCAAAAACGCTAAAAAAATTAGATGTGGAGTTTATTGAACAACCCCTACCAGCTGATGATTGGGAAGGGAATAAAGAAGTATTTTATAAATCGCATTTACCTATCATTGCTGATGAGAGTTGTATAACTGAGCAGGATATTAAAAAGTGTAACAACTTTTTCCATGGTGTAAACATTAAAGTGATGAAATGCGGCGGTTTAACTCCGGCTGTTAAAATGATTGAAAAAGCCAAAAACTTAGGATTAAAAACTATGGTGGGTTGTATGACCGAGTCGTCTGTAGGTATATCAGCAATTGCCCATTTAGCACCACTTTTAGATTTTGCAGATTTTGATGGAGCTCTTTTACTTAAAAATGACCCCGCTGTAGGAGTAGATATAGTTAACGGAAAAATCCATTTTACCAAAAATCACGGATCAGGTGCTAAACTTAAATAAATTTTAAAATTTCAATTGCATTTTATTGTATAAAGCACGTTTATTAACTATAATTAATAAGCAATGCTAATTTTTTTTATTTTTTTAACATACTTTTAGGTTTGTAATTATTTTTTTTCGTATATTTGCAATGGTAAGTGTTAAAGCTTACCAATCTTTTTCATAGCAATTTTCCTCACTCAATCTTGAGTGAGGTTTCTTTTTTATAGCCCTTTTTTTCGTACATTTGTCCGCCTTAATAAAATAAAAAACATGATTTTAGGAATCTCAATTACTGAATGGGTTGGCTATTTAGCCTCATTGGCCCTTATAATTTCGTTTATGATGAAAAATGTAAATAATTTGCGCATTGTTAATTCAATTGGTGCAATTTTATTTGTTGTATACGGAATTATGCTTTCTATCTCCTGGCCAATTATTATTACAAACGGTTTTATTTTAATGGCAAATATTTACTACCTCACTTTTAAAAGAGTTTCAAATTAAATTCATAATTTGCGTAAAACATTTATAGGTTGAAACGCATTATAGTTTCTGTTACTAACGATTTAACTACCGACCAACGTGTTGAGAAAGTTTGCAATACCCTTGTTAATAACGGCTTTGACCTTTTATTAATTGGCAGACAGCTTCCAAATAGTAAAAAGATAAACAGAAACTACAAAACAAAAAGATTAAAACTTCTTTTTAAAAGAGGTTTTTTATTTTATGCCGAATACAACTGTAGACTTTTTTTTAAATTACTCTTTTTAAAAAAAGACATTTTACTTGCAAATGATTTAGATACATTGTTACCTAATTATGTAATAAGTAAATTTTTTAAAATACCTCTTGTTTTTGACAGTCACGAGTTATTTTCTGAACTTCCATCCGTTCAACATCGATTTTCAAAAAAAGTGTGGAAGTTTATTGAAAAATTATTGCTTCCTAAAATTAAACATACAATAACTGTTTCTGATTCTATTGCTAATTGGTATAAGAAAAATTATGGAATTCGAGCATCCGTAATTAAGAATTATCCAACTTTAAAAAATGTACCGTTTACCCAGCAATTCGAAGATTACATTATTTATCAAGGAGCTCTTAACAAAGGAAGAGGATTGAAGGTATTATTACAGGCTATGAAAAATATTTCTTTGGTTAAGCTTATAATAGCAGGTGATGGACCAATCAAAAGAGAACTAGAAGTATTTATTTCTAAAAATAATCTTTCTAAAAAGGTAACTTTATTAGGTAATATACCTCCAACTGAACTCATTAAAATTACAAAAAGAGCATGCCTGGGGGTTAGCTTAGAAGAAGACTTAGGGCTGAGCTACCGTTACTCCCTACCCAACAAATTATTTGATTATATACAAGCCAAAATTCCTGTTGTTGTTACTAATTTACCTGAAATTAAAAGTGTAGTTGAAACTTATGAAGTTGGCGAAATAATAACAAAGCACAATCCAAAAAACATTTCACAAGCAATACTTAAAATATTACAACATAAAAAAATATATTATAAAGGAGGATTAGAAAAAGCCGCTAAAGAATTAGTTTGGGAACACCAAGAAAACACACTAATTACTATTTTCAGAAACATCTAAATAGCTAATGTACAGTAATTTATAAATTAACAACAACTTTATTGATGGTTTGACTGATAATAACTGTTTTTTAATTAAAAAACCAAAAACAGTATAAATTCCATATAAAAACCAGTTAATAAATCTAATTTTTCTATAAACTTTTACCAACTTAATTCGTGAAGCAAGTTTAGGCTGAGTTTGTAATAAAAAATAAGCGTTAATTACAGCACTTTCTGTTTTTTTAAGATAAATTTCATTGGAATCTATTCCTAAATGATACACGGGATTTTCGATAACTTCAAAATTATTGGATTCAAATTGTAAGAAAAAAAAAGTATCAACATACCCATACTGAGCTCTGAGTAATGGGAAGTTCTTAAGCGCGGCTATTTCTTTTCTAATTGCAAAATTAGCGGTGGTTGCCTGAGCATGTGGATTTTCTTTTCGGTAGGCAAGTTCCGTTTTGTCTAAAATTGCATCATAGCTATAACGTAAACGTTTTTTATGTTTAATAATATTACTATTCTTTAAATTCCCTACAATTAAATTAGCCTTGGTAACTGCCATTATATTTACATATTCAGCAATAAAATTAGAATTTACAGGCAGCACATCGGCATCTAAAAATAACAACCAGGTAAAAGATGCCTTTTTTACTAAAAAGTTTCTATTAGCGGCGTTTCCTACATTATTATTATGCTGAAATAATTTAATTCTAGAATTATCTAATGAATTTATAAATTCATTATTTTCATCTGTATAAACCTTGTCAGAGGCATCATCGGCTATTAAAAATTCCCATTGGTATTCAACATTGTTAAATTGCAGTAGCAACTCATTTACTAGGTTTGAAATTTTCCAATTATAAACGGGAATTAAAACTGAAATCATGTTGTTTTAACCTTTCT
>CAYFFC010000027.1:0-33209 GCA_964342295.1 uncultured Lutibacter sp.
GTCATAGAAAATATTCTGGTATCGGGCTTATTTTCTATTAATCTTAAATCGAAAGCCATACAAATATTTCTAACAAACATTCTACCGGCTTCTTTTACAGTAACCTTTTCATCGGTAACCTCAACCAAGCCATCATCAATAATTTCACTTAAACGTTCAATAATTTCATTTTTCACCTGTTGGCTTAAGCCTTCTTTCCAAGTAGTTTCCAAATTGCACATTAAATTTAAAATGTGTTTTCTAATAATAAGATCAGTATCTGTTAATAAATGCCCTCTAAAAATGGGTAAAATTCCATTATTAACCTTCTCGGTGTAGGCTTCAACCGTTTTTTCATTTTGAGCAAAAGCATACCAAGAGTCACTTATTGATGACATACCCAAACCAATCATAAGGGCCGTTTTACCGGCAGTATATCCCATAAAATTACGATGTAATTTTTTGTTATCCATAGCTTTATGCAATGAATCGCCAGGTAAGGCAAAATGATCCATTCCTATTTCGGTATAACCATTATCAAAAAACAATTGTTTTCCCAATTCATACAAATATCTTTTTTCATCATCTTTAGGTAAATCATTTTCATCAAAACCTCGTTGTCCAACACCTTTTATCCAAGGAACATGCGCATAACTGTAATAGGCAATTCTATCAGGTTTTAATGCAATTGTATTTTTAATGGTATTTCTTATACTGTCTTCATTTTGAAAGGGCAATCCAAAAATTAAATCGTGACTAATAGACTGGTAACCAATTTCTTTGGATAATTCATGCACTTTTTTAACTTGCTCAAAACTTTGTACCCTATGAATTGCTTTTTGAACTACAGGGTCATAATCTTGAATTCCGAAACTATTTCTTCTGGAACCCAAATCGTACAAGGTTTGCAACTGCTCTTTTGTAGTTAAATTTGGGTGTCCTTCATAACTAAATTCAAAAACTTTAAACTTATCGGCTCTTTTAAAAATACCATTAATCAGTTTTTTTAGATTTTCAGATGAAAAAAATGTGGGTGTCCCTCCCCCTAAATGAATTTCTCTAATTTTTGGTCGCTCCGGAAGTAAATCGCAATATAAATCCCATTCCTTCAAAACAGTTTCAATATAGGGTTGTTCTACTTCATGGCGCTTTGTAATTTTTTTATGACAAGCACAAAACGTACACAGGCTTTCACAAAAAGGTAAATGAATATATAAACTTATCCCTTCAATTTCATTGCTTTCATTAAAAGATTTTATAACTGTTTTTTTCCAGTTTTCTAATGCAATACCTTCTTTATCCCAAAACGGAACTGTTGGATAACTTGTGTACCGAGGACCCGGAATGTTGTATTTTTGAATTAGATTTTTCATACTTAGATGTTAGTAGTAAGATGTGAATAGCGATAAAATCCCAAAGCTAATACTAGCTATTATATTCTTTAACTGCATCAATAAATGCCTTTGCATTATCTAAGGGAACATTTGGCAGTATTCCGTGCCCCAAATTTACAACATATTTGTCTTTCCCAAATTCATCAATCATTTGAGTTACCATTTTCTTAATAATTTTTGGTGGCGAAAGCAATCTGGTAGGATCAAAATTTCCTTGTAAGGTAATTTTATTTCCCGTAAATTGCCTTGCTACTTTTGGTGAAACTGTCCAGTCAACTCCTAATGCCGATGCATTAGAATTTGCCATTTCTTCTAGTGCAAACCAACAACCTTTTCCAAAAGCAATAACAGGAGCATCATCTTTTAAAGCCTCGATAATTTGATTGATGTATTTCCAAGAAAACTCTTGATAATCAACCGGCGAAAGCATTCCACCCCATGAATCAAAAACCTGAACTGCGTTTACCCCTGCTTTTACTTTTTCTTTTAAATACGCTATTGTTGTATCTGTTATTTTTTGTAATAAGGCGTGTGCCGCAACAGGTTGTGTAAAGCAAAATTCCTTAGCCATGTCAAAGTTTTTTGAGCCCTGTCCTTGTACACAGTAACATAAAATTGTCCAAGGAGAGCCTGCAAAACCAATTAACGGAATCTCATTATTCAACAGTCCTTTTGTTGCTTTAATAGCATCCATCACATAGCCCAATTCATCGTTAATATCAGGTATAATTACATTACCAACATCTTTTTGTGAGCGAATCGGATTTGGCAACCAAGGCCCAACTCCGGGTTTCATTTCAACTTCAATATTCATTGCCTGTGGAACTACCAAAATATCTGAAAACAGTATAGCCGCATCCATACCGTACCTGCGAATTGGTTGCACCGTAATTTCGGAAGCTAATTCGGGAGTCCTACAACGTGTAAAGAAATCGTATTTTTCACGAATTGCCATAAACTCAGGCAAATACCTCCCTGCCTGACGCATCATCCAAACAGGCGGTCGTTCAACTGTTTCTCCCTTTAATGCTCTTAAAAATAAATCGTTTTTAATCATTTATATTTTTTTAGTTATATGTTCTACTTTTAGTTTAAATTGCTTTTATTTATAAGCATTTAAACTTAATTATACTTATCTCCAACAAACTTCATAGCTTCATTTATGGCCTTTCTTACTTTGTACATATCTCTTCTACTCATGGCAGTTGATAAAAACCAGGCTTCAAACTGCGACGGTGGTAAAAACACACCGTTTTCAATCATTTTCCAGAAGAAGGTTTTGAACTTATCCGTGTCAGAAGTTGAAGCCGATTTAAAATCTGTCACCTTTTCTTTTGTGAAAAAAGGGTTAATCATTGAACCAAAACGACTCACCTGTAAATCTACACCGTTTTTACTAGCTGCATCCCTTAAAACTCGCTCTAAAAATATAGCAGTTCTTTCAAAATCGCTATATGGATTTCTTTTTTTTAGTTCTTTAAGTGTTGCATATCCACAAGCCATTGCTATAGGGTTTCCGGACAATGTTCCGGCCTGATACATATCACCTAATGGCGCAACCATTTCCATAATTTCATTTCTGGCACCATACGCTCCTACCGGAAATCCACCTCCAATAACTTTACCCAAACAGGTAATGTCAGCTTCAATTCCTAATAACTCTTGGGCACCTCCAAACTGAGACCTGAATCCAGTCATAACCTCATCAACAATTAATAAAACACCACTTGCTAACGTAAGTTCCCGTAATTCTTGAATAAATTCTTTGGATGGCTTAACAACACCCATATTACCCGCAATAGGCTCTATAATAACTGCTGCTATATCTTTATGTTTGGCTAAATGTTGTTCAACACTATCAATATTATTATATTCGGCAATAAGTGTATTTTTTACTGCTTCATCAGGCACCCCTTTACTCCCGGGCAAACTCAAAGTTGCCAATCCGGAACCTGCAGCAACTAACAATGCATCAGAATGTCCGTGGTAGCAACCGGAAAATTTAATAATTTTATTTTTCCCTGTATATGCTCTCGCCAATCTAATGGCACTTAAAACTGCCTCTGTACCAGAGTTTACAAAACGAATTTTATCCATTCCGGGAAAAGCTTCACAAATTAATCTAGCTAATTTAAGTTCTCCAAAAGAAGATGCTCCAAATGAATATCCTTTCTTTAATGCTGCTTCAACAGCTTTTTCTACCTTGCTATTTCTATGCCCTAAAATCATTGGGCCATATGAAAGCACAAAATCAATATATTCATTTCCATCAACATCATATATTTTGCTTCCTTTGGCTTTTTCAATAAATAATGGAACTCCGCCAACCGATTTAAACGCACGTACCGGTGAATTTACTGCTCCAACTAAATGTTTCTTACCTTTAGTATAGTATTCTATAGATTTTTCTAATTTCATTATTTAACTATTTTTTTACTGTTGAATTAATATCATAACTATGAGCCTGATTCAATTCTTATAAACTATTCATATCTAATATTAATCAGCTTAATACATTAACTTTTCAACAATATTTTTGCTACATCTTTTGCAAAATAAGTAATAATAATATCGGCACCGGCTCTTTTCATTGAAAGCAAACTTTCCATCATTACACGTTTTTCATCAATCCATCCATTTTGGGCAGCTGCTTTAACCATCGCATATTCACCACTCACATTATAGCAAGCAATAGGCCTGTCAAAATTATTTTTTAAATCTCGTATAATATCTAAATAAGATAGTGCAGGTTTTACCATTAAGATATCTGCACCTTCCTGATCGTCAAAAGTTGCTTCACGTAACCCCTCATCCCTATTAGAAGGGTCCATTTGATAAGTTCTTCTATCCCCAAATGCAGGTGCAGAATCAGCTGCATCCCTAAATGGACCGTAAAAAGCTGATGCATATTTAATAGCATACGACATAATTGGAAGGTTTTGAAAACCTGTATTATCTAAGGCTTCTCTTATTGTAGCAATCATGCCATCCATCATTCCTGATGGTGCCACCATATCAACCCCTGCTTTGGCATGAGAAATTACTTGCTTAGCAATGTTTAATAGTGTTGCATCGTTATCAACATCATTATTATGTATGATACCACAATGCCCATGACTAGTATATTCACAAAAACAAACATCTGTAATGACATACAAATTCGGATAATTTTTTTTGATAAATCGGACTACTTGTTGCATAATTCCGTCATCATTCCAAGTTTCAGTACCTTCTTCATCTTTAGATGTTGGAATTCCAAATAACAACACAGCAGGAATATTCAAAGCAACAACCTCGTCTAATTCTTTTGATACCGTGTCCAATGAATAACGTTTGATTCCGGGCATCGAGACAATTTCAGTTTCAATATTCTTACCTTCTTCAATAAATAATGGATATATTAAATCGTCAACCGTTAGTTTATTTTCTCTAACCAATCTTCGAATATTTTGTGTTTTTCTAAGACGTCTTGTTCTATTCATAATTGCACTATTTATTTTTTATAAAATATTGATTTACAGAATCTAACACACTTTCAACTGACGGTAATTTTGACACAATTACCTCTTTAAAATATTTTTTTGCTTCATTGGCCGTAGTATCACCAATACAAAAGGCAATTTTATTAGTTGCGGTATTTTGCTTTATATAACTCTCTATTCCGGTTGGGCTAAAAAAGAGGATGCTTCTATACTTTTCATCAACTTTTTTAGGTGTTAATTGTGTTTGGTAACATGCTATTTCATTAACTTTAATATTGTGATTATTTAAAATATCAGGAAGTTCATCCCTCCTTTTATTTCCACAGAAAAAAGTAATTTCTTTCTTCTCTAAATTCTCAGCAAGGTACATTGCTAATTTAAGTGCTGAATTTTCAGCTTTGGTAACTTTACCAAATTTTCGTTCAATTAAACGTTTGGTTCTTTTCCCAACGCAATAAATATTTTCGAAATTCAAGTCAGTTATCAAAAAGTTTTCCAATAGAGCATTTACCGCGTTTTGGCTTGTAAGCACTACATTTGTTATTGTTTTTTTTACAACTGCAGGTTTTAATCTGTTACTTCTAATTGTAATAAAATCGGCCATGCCGGCTCCAATATTTGGCGCTAATGTGTTTTGCTGATCTAGTGAAAGTGTTTTTGTTGAATAAATATAATGGTCTTTATCCAGTTTTATTTCAGGTCGCATTAATTTTTTACCCCCGCGTTCCAAAATATATTCAGCGGCAATTTTCCCCAAATCTTCAATTTTTTCAACCGGTAGTGCTTTTGAATATTCTAACATATGTTTTCCATCCGGACTAAACAACACACCCTTAAATTTTAACTCATCTTTTCGTATTGTTGCCAGAGCACCAATTGGAGCTGTACAACCTCCTTCTAAAACTTGCAAAAATTCCCTTTCTATAGCTACACAAGTGGCAGTTTCTTCATCATTAATTTGCTTACAAATCTCAATCAATTGAGGGTTATTTTCAAGTGCAGCTATCATAACAGCACCTTGTGCCGGTGCAGGAACCATCCAATCTAAATTTAACGCATTTTTTGGCAACAAATTAAGTCGTTTTAAACCCGCCGAGGCAAATATGGCACCATTCCAATTGTTATCTTCTAGTTTTTGAAGTCGTGTATTTACATTTCCGCGCAAGCCAACTATGCTGTGATTTGGATACCTGTACAACCACTGTGCTTTACGCCTTAAGCTTCCTGTAGCAATTACCGCTTTGCTTTGCGTAAAAAAATTATCATCGTCTTTTAAAACTAACACGTCATTAAAATTCCCTCGTTTTAAAACAGCCGCCTGAACAACGCCTTTTGGAAGTTTGGTAGGAACATCTTTAAATGAATGCACCGCTATATCAACCTTATTGTTTAAAAGAGCTATATCTAAATTTTTTGTGAAAACACCTGTAATACCTAGTTCATAAAGTGGTTTATCAAGCACCACATCGCCTATAGAATCAATTTTAACAATTTCGGTTTCATGGCCAAGATGCTCTAATTGTTGCGCAACAGTATTGGCCTGCCATAGTGCTAATTGACTAGAGCGCGTGCCAATTCTTATAATTTTATCCATCTATGCTTCTGTTTTTTCTAAGCTGAAAATTTTGCTCATTACTGTTATACTTTGATCTACAGAGGTTTCTTCTGCTTTCAAATGTTTAACAAATTGTGTAGTAATTTTTTGAATCATACGATTCGTAACGAATTCAGCATGCTCCACATTAAAGTCTTTTATTTTTTTTGAATGAAAATTAATTTCATCATGCTGAATTGCCAAAAGTGATTCTTTTAGAGCATTAACGGCCGGCACAAATTTTCTATGCGATATCCAATCGTTAAATTCAGATTTGTATTTATCAATAATTTTTTCTGCAGCAGGAACTTCTTTTTTTCTTATTTCAATTGTTTTATTAGTAATTTTTGACAGTTCATCTACATTAACCAACTTAATTTTAGATGATTTTTTTATAGTAGGATCAACATTTTCAGGCATCGATAAATCCAAAATCAATAAATCTTTTCTATATTGTAAATGTTCCTGTTTAATAGTAGGAGCACTTGCGCCGGTTGATACAATTAAAATATCTGCTTTTTGTATCTCCTCAACAAGATTTTCATATTTAGAAACCGTTATTTGCGGATGACTATTTTTAAATTCTAAGGCTTTTTCAACAGTTCTGTTTAAAAGTGTAACCTTTTTATTATTTGTATATTCAAGAACATTTTTGCAAGTATTCTTCCCAATTTCTCCCAATCCATAAATTAAAATGTTTTTATTGTTATAGTCAACAACATTTTCAACAATATACTGCACAGCCGCATAAGCAACAGATGTTGTACCGGAACTTAACTTTGTATTGTTTTTAACATCCTTACTGGCTTGCAATACCAAATTCATCAACCTTTCTAAGTACGCATTTGTTGTTCCTATTTTTTTCGCCAATTTAAAAGCCTCTTTTAATTGCCCTACAATTTCATAATCGCCCAAAATTTGACTATCCAAACCGGTACCTATTTGGAATAAATGCCTAACTGCATCTTTGTTTTTATGTACATTAGAAACTTTAATAAAATCTTCAACGGTACCATTAGAATATTTTATTAACAAACTAATTAATTCAAACGGATGCTTCGCAAAACCCGTAATCTCGGTTCTATTGCAAGTTGACAGAACAAAAATTCCATCAATTCCGTTGTCCTTAGCTTCTTTTAATAATAATTTCTGATTTTCTTTGGTTATACTAAAAGCTCCTCTCACTTTTACATCGGCTTTTTTATAACTCAAACCTACATTATATAACTTAGTAGGTAAATTTTCTTGACTCATAAATTATAATCTTAATTAAATAAGTGTCGACAAAAGTACAATTATATTTCAGTAGAAAACATCGCTAAAAGTACAAATTCTGTCGCCATAAGTTATATATATTAATTTAGAATACATCTAAATTACTTAAATACAACTTATTACTCTGCAATATTAGTAAAATAAAGGTTTTATTTATATGATATATGTCATATCAAATTCTAAGCTTTTCATTTTTTAATACATTTAATTCATGTATTTTTGCGCATAATTACGTTAAAATCACCAAATATTGTTTATGCAAACCCAGCTGCAACATTATAAAAACATCGACAAAAGTACACAGTTAATTTTTAACGAGAAAGATACTTTTAAAGTATTTCATATCAAGAACTTAAGCAATGAACCAGCGCATTTTAAACACACTTTAAATAAAAGTTATATTCAATTATATTTTAGTGAAGGTAAAAATTGTTCTGTAGCATTCAATATGGAACATTGTGCAGTAAAGTTTGAAAACTTAAATTCGGCAATGGTTTATTTTAAAGACGAAACCATGAAGATTTTGTTTAAAACTGCTCCCAATGAAACTATTACTGGTGTTTTAATTTCGTTAGAATATTTTCATTCATTATTTTCTGTGCATGATGATTTGTTCTTCAACTTTAAAAATTTCTCTATCGGTAAACCAATTATTGAGCAAAAGAATGTTGGGCAAACAATAAAGGCTATTTTAATTCAACTTTCCAATAAAAACATCAATGAATCGTTGTATCCTATTTTTATGAAAGGGAAAATTTTAGAGCTATTGAGTTACTATTTTAGTAAAAATATTGAAAGTGAAGAAGAAAACTGCCCCTTTATTGCAAATGAAGAAACAATTGGTAAAATTAAAAGTGCTAAGGAGTTGATAATTAAAGAAATGTCAAACCCTCCTTCATTAGAAGAAATAGCTAAAAAAGTTGGGTTAAACATTAAAAAATTGAAAACATCTTTTAAAGACTTTTATGGCGCACCGGTATTTACCTATTTATTGAATTACAAAATGGAATTAGCTAAAAAGTTATTGTTGGAGCAAAAACTAAATGTTAATGAAATTGCCTTGCATTTAGGATATAGTACATCAAGTCACTTTATTGCTGCATTTAAAAGAAAATTTGGTACAACTCCAAAACAGTTTGCAAAATTATGAGAGGAGCATTACTGGTAAATTTAGGATCGCCGGATAGCACTAAAGTAAAAGATGTTAAAAAATATTTAGGTGAGTTTTTAATGGACAAGCGGGTGATTGATGTTCCTTACTTACTAAGATTATTTTTAGTAAAAGGAATTATTTTAAATACCCGACCTAAAAGATCGGCTGAGGCATATAAAAAAATTTGGTGGAAAAATGGTTCTCCTCTTATAGTGATTTCGAAAAAACTTCATAAAAAAGTCTCAGAAAAAACCGAAATTCCAACGGCACTTGCTATGCGTTATGGAAATCCTTCAATAAAAAGCGGCATAGAAGAACTTGTAAATAAAGGTGTAACCGAAATTCTCTTAATTCCTCTTTACCCGCAATTTGCCATGGCTACAACCGAAACCATAGAGGTGTTAGCCAAAGAAATTACAAATAAATATTTTCCAAATATTAAGCTCACCAATTTCCCGGCGTTTTATAATAACAATGATTATATAAAAACTTTAAGTAACAGTATTGATTATTACCTAAAAAAACACAAACCTACACATTTATTGTTTTCATACCACGGGGTTCCTGAAAGGCACATAAAAAAATCTGATATTACCAACTCTCACTGTAAAATTGATGGGAGTTGTTGCAATACACCCTCAAAAGCACATACTTACTGCTACCGACATCAATGTTTTGAAACCACCAAGCAAGTAGCAAAAAAACTGGGACTGAATGACACTTTTTACAGTACATCATTTCAATCCAGGTTAGGCAAAGACCCTTGGCTACAGCCTTATACCGATGCAACTATTGATTCTTTCCCAAAGAAAGGTGTAAAAAAACTAGCAGTTGTTACTCCTGCATTTGTATCGGATTGTTTAGAAACTTTAGAAGAAATTGGTATTGAAGCCAAACATTCTTTTATAGAAAACGGAGGAACAGATTTTTACACAATTCCTTGCCTAAATGATAATGACCAATGGGTAGAAACATTGGCAAAATGGATTTATACTTGGGCTACTAATAGTTAAATTATGGGATACTTATATATTAAATCGCTTCATATTATTTTTGTAACCACTTGGTTTGCAGGCCTTTTTTACATTATTAGATTATTTATTTATTACAAAGAAGCCGAAGAAAAGCTTGAAACTGAAAAAACTATATTACTCAAACAGTATAAATTAATGATTAAAAGGCTTTGGTACATTATAACCTGGCCCTCAGCTGTTTTGGCAACAATATTTGCAGTTTGGATGTTAGTATTACCACTTGGACAAGCCTACCTGACACAACCTTGGATGCTTATAAAATTAGGGTTTGTGCTTGCCTTATATCTTTATCACGGTACTTGCCAAATCATGTATAACCAAATCAATAAGGGTTATTTAAAATACTCTTCATTCGCACTTAGAATTTGGAACGAAGTTGCTACCATCATTTTATTTGCTTGTGTATTTTTAGTTGTACTAAAAAATGTATTGGGATGGGTTTTTGGTGTAATTGGCATTGTTGGGGTTTCCGTTTTATTAATGTTAGGTATCAAATTGTATAAAAAAATTAGAGAAAAAAATAGTTGGGACAACTAATCTTTAAACAACCAATTTATCTTTAAAAAAACTTATATTTTTTTACTATTTTAATAAATATTTTTCCTATTAGATAATCATTGCTTAAATTTACATCACCTTTATTGAATTTTTAACAATCTCAACATCAGTATTTTAGAAGTTTTCTACTGACTTTAGTCATAGAATTTACGAAAACGTTTTCCTAATTTTACGCAGTTCAAAAAACAACGAGTAAATACTATTTTTTATGAAAAAACTTCTTCTAGGAAACGAAGCTCTTGCACAGGGAGCTATTGATGCCGGATTATCAGGTGTTTACGCCTATCCAGGAACTCCTTCAACAGAAATAACAGAATATATACAACGTTCAAAAACAGCCAAAGAACTAAATATTCATTCACAATGGTCTGTTAATGAAAAAACAGCTATGGAAGCCGCTTTGGGAATGTCATATGCAGGTAAAAGAGCAATGACAGTAATGAAACACGTAGGATTAAATGTAGCTGCTGATGTTTTTATGAACATGTCAGTCTCCGGAATTAATGGCGGTTTGGTAGTTGTTGTGGCCGATGACCCATCTATGCACTCCTCACAAAACGAACAAGATTCGCGCTATTACGGTAAGTTTGCCATGGTACCAATTCTTGAACCATCAAACCAGCAAGAAACTTACGAAATAACCAAATATGCCTTTGATTTATCAGAAAAACTAGGACTGCCTGTATTAATACGGATGGTAACAAGGTTATCCCACTCAAGGGCAGGAGTTATAACCGGAAACAGAGTAGCACAAAATGAAATAAACCTTCCTAAAAATCAAACTCAATTTCAGCTTATCCCAATGCATGCACGTGGAAGATATCAACATTTAATTGATATTCAACCCGATGTTCAAGAAAGTGCAGAAAACAGTTTTTACAATAAGTTTATTAAAGGACCAAATATATCCATTGGCATAATAGCATCTGGCATTGCCTTTAACTATCTCATGGAGAATTTTGAAGATGGTGATTGTCCTTTTCCTATTTTAAAAATATCACAATACCCGCTTCCCAAAAAACCGGTGAAAAAACTTTTTGATACCTGTAAAAAAATTCTAGTTTTGGAAGATGGTTATCCTTTTATAGAAGAGGCTATATCTGATTTCTTAGGTGAAAATAGTAAGGTTATTGGGCGATTAAGTGGCGATGTGATTAGAGTTGGAGAACTTAATCCCGATAATATTGCCGGTGCCTTAGGCTTTGAAGCTAATGTAAACCATAAATTACCGGAAGTAGTTTCTCCAAGACCTCCTGAATTATGCGTTGGTTGCGCGCACAGAGATTTATTTGACGCCATTAATGAATTAAGCACTGAAATGGGAAGCCAGCAAGTTTTTGGTGATATAGGCTGTTACGCCCTAGGTGTTTTACCGCCTTACAAAAGTATTAATACCTTAATTGATATGGGTGCTTCTATTACTATGGCTAAAGGCGCTGCAGATGCCGGAATACACCCGGCTATTGCCATAATAGGAGATTCTACATTTACGCATTCCGGTATGACAGGATTACTCGATGCAGTTATTGAAAAAACTCCTGTAACGGTTATTATATCAGATAACTCCGCTATAGCAATGACTGGTGCACAAGACTCATCGGCATCGGGAAGATTAATTGATATTTGCAAGGGAATTGGAGTTGAAGAAAATCATTTAAAAGTAATTTCACCACTACACAAAAATTTAGAAAAAAATATAAATATTATACGTGACGAATTAAACTATAAGGGAGTATCTGTAATAATATCGCAACGCCCTTGTGTGCAATTACCAAAAGAAAAAAAAGAAAAATTAAGACAACTTAAAAAAGCTTCATTAAATTAAATCACATTTTATGAAAACAAATATTATTTTAGCCGGTGTTGGCGGACAAGGAATTTTAACAATTGCCGCAATTATAGATACAGCTGCATTAGATTGTGATTTAAACATTAAACAATCTGAGGTTCACGGTATGAGTCAAAGAGGAGGTGCTGTACAATCGCATGTTAGAATATCTGATAAAGAAATTTATTCAGATTTAATTCCGTATGGCAAAGCCGATCTCATTATTTCTGTTGAACCTATGGAATTATTGAGATATTTACCTTACTTAAAAGAAAATGGGTTTTTGGTAACAGACTCTAACCCATTTATAAATATTACAAACTATCCTGAATTGGAGAAATTATATGCAGAAATTAAAAAACGTCCAAACAGTATTTTATTGGATGCCAAAAAAATTGCCAAAGATTTAGGCAACTCAAAAGCTGCAAATATTGTATTATTAGGAGCTTCTTCTGAACTTATACCGTTAAGTGAAGAAAGTTTGAAAAGCGCTATTAAAACTCTTTTTAAAAGAAAAGGAGAACGTATTGTAAATAAAAATATTGAAGCCTTTGATAAAGGGAAAGAATTAGCAACAAAAAAAGTTTCATAAAGGAATCTGAACACTGCATGTTACACAAAAAAATAATAAACCCTAAAAGTATTGTAATTGTTGGGGCATCAAATAATATTCATACTCCGGGTGGGCGTGTGTTAAAAAATTTACTTGACCAAAATTTTAAGGGCAAGTTAACTGCGGTTAATCCAAAAGAAACCAATGTTCAAGGAGTTCAATGTTATCAAAATATCAATGACATTCCTACTGTCGATGTTGCAATTATTGCGATTGCTGCCAAATTTACTTTAGATACCGTAAAAGTTTTAGCCAAACAGAAAAATACCAAAGGGTTTATTATTTTTTCTGCCGGATTTAGTGAAAAAGATGAAGATGGAAAGGATTTGGAACAAAAAATTGTAAAAGAAATTAACAATGTTGGGGGTACCCTATTAGGACCTAATAATATTGGAATCATAAATCAGCATTATGCCGGAGTTTTTACAACTCCCATTCCCAAATTAAGTAGCTCCGGTGTCGATTTTATTTCCGGTTCCGGCGCTACAGCAGTTTTTATTATGGAAGCTGCGCACGCAACAGGACTTACATTTTCAAGCATTTATAGTGTTGGCAATTCGGCTCAAATTGGTATTGAAGAAGTGTTAGAACATTTAGACCTAAGTTTTGACAATAAAACAAGCTCAAAAGTTAAATTATTGTATATAGAAAGTATTAACAATCCGCAAAAATTGTTAAAACACAGTAGTTCTCTCATAAAAAAAGGATGTAAAATTGCCGCTATAAAAGCCGGTAGCTCTAATGCCGGTAGCAGAGCAGCTAGCTCACACACTGGCGCATTGGCAAGTTCTGATGTTGCTGTTAATGCATTGTTTAAAAAAGCTGGTATTATTCGCTGTTTTGGAAGAAACGAATTAATTATGGTGGCTTCCATTTTTATGCACCCTCCTTTAAAAGGGAAAAATATTGCAATTATAACTCACGCCGGCGGGCCTGCAGTTATGCTTACTGATGCACTTTCAAAAAACGGTTTAAAAGTACCGGAATTAAAAGGACCTCAATGTAATGAATTACTTACCAAACTTTATCATGGTTCATCAGTTTCAAACCCTATAGATTTTTTAGCCACGGGCAATGCTGAGCAGCTAGGAATAATAATTGATTATTGTGAACATAAATTTACAAACATTGATGCTATGGCAGTAATTTATGGCAGTCCAGGCTTATTCGATGTTTATGATGTTTATGATGTATTGCATAAAAAAATGCAAAAATGTAAAAAACCTATTTTTCCAATTCTACCTTCAGTTGTGAACGTAAAAGATGAAATTAAACAATTTATTGATAAAGGAAATATCTGTTTTCCTGATGAAGTTTTATTTGGAAAGGCCCTTGGAAAAATTTACAGTCAAAATACTGTTTCGGGTACTGAAAAGCCCTTAATAAAAATTGATGAAAATGGAATAAGACATATAATCAACGAAGCAGCTTCTGGTTATCTACCTCCCGAAAAAGTAAAAAAATTACTATTGGCTGCCAACATTCCATTAGTTGATGAGGCTGTTTGCCGTAATTTTAACCAATGTAATAATTTTGCTGAAAAAGTTGGCTTTCCGGTAGTGATGAAAGTTGTTGGTCCTATTCATAAATCGGATGTAGGGGGAATCATTTTAAATATCAATTCAAAAGACGAATTGCAAGATGCATTCAATAAAATCATGCAAATTAATCAGGCCGAAGCTGTTTTAATTCAACCTATGAGAAAAGGTATTGAACTTTTTATAGGTGCAAAAAAGGAAGCAACATTTGGTCATTTGGTAATGTGTGGGCATGGCGGAATTTATATTGAAGTATTAAAAGACTTTAATACCTCGCTAGTTCCGGTTCAAAAAAATGAGGCGCTTGAAATGATTCACAATTTAAAATCGTATAAAATTATACAGGGGGTTCGAAATCAAAAAGGAGTTGATGAAGAACTATTTGCAGACATTATAGTAAAAATTTCAAATTTGATACGAATAGTACCGGAAATTGAAGAACTCGATTTAAATCCGCTTTTGGGAACAGAAGATGAGATAATTGCTGTTGATGCTCGAATTAAAATTTCAAAATAATAACTTATAACACAAATATTTCACCATTTTTAAACGGATTGGAACTTCCAATAATAAAATTGGTGTGATTCGGGTGAATTCTAAATTCTAAATTGCTTTGGCTCATTTTTTCAAAATGTTTTATAATTGACTTGTTCGAAAAAATGGCATTATCAAAAACCAAGGTATCTTTATTTTTAGCTTTTGCCAGATCAACAATTTCTTTAAAATTACCTTCTAAGTTTTTAGACACATAAAATAATTGCGCTTCTTTTTCTTTATAAATATTAGCTTCTAAATTGTTTGATTTAATAAAAATTGTAGAAGATTTTTTCTTTTGATACATTTTTATTTTTATATAATGTAACCATTTAAATAAAAATATGCCTAATTGAACTATTGCATTTGAAAAGAAACTAAACTTAAAATGCTTTTTGTAAAACAAACCTATTGAATTGTAGAAATAACCGACATAAATTTTGTTTTTAAGAGTACTTTCACCCTTATAATGAATGATACTTGTTTTTGGAAAATAAAAATTAGTGTAACCCTTTTTTAATATTTTATAACATAAATCAATATCCTCTCCATACATAAAATAGTCTTCATCCAGCCCATTTACCTCGTAAAAAACTGCTCTTTTAACAAACATAAATGCCCCTGATAGTATTTGAGACTCGCCAGCCTCATCTTTATTGAGCGAAATATTATAATAACTTTGTTTTTTTGATAGGGGTATTCCTAAAAATTTTCCTAGAGCGCTTGTACGAGAGGGTATGTTTCGTTTACTTTCTTCTGAGAAATTACCTGAACCATCTAGCAATTTAACTCCTACAACCCCAAGATTTTTTTTATTTTCGGCAAAATTAAAGACCATTTCCAGCGTATCTTCAGCAATTACCGTATCCGGATTTAACATTAAAATATAGGTACCCTTAGCCTTTTTAACTCCCTGATTTACAGCTTTTGAAAATCCTAAATTTTTAGAATTTCTAATTAAATGAACTTGTGGAAATTTATCATACACAGCACCTACACTTGTATCATGAGAATTATTATCTACAACAATTATCTCAACATTCATTTTTTTTGAAGCAGCTAAAACACTTCTTATACACTGTTCCAAAAAAAAGCGTACATTATAGTTTACAATTATAACCGATACATCCATTTATTTATTAGAAATTAACACAAGCAACATTTTTTTTATAACGATTTTTCGAAAGGAATCCTATTCACTATACTTCTGCCCAACGTTACCTCATCGGCATACTCCAACTCATCGCCCACTGCAATTCCTCGAGCAATTGTAGATATTTTGATATTGTATTTTTCAATTTGTTTAAAAATATAAAAATTAGTGGTATCACCTTCAATTGTAGAGCTAAGCGCAAAAATTAGTTCTTTTACATTTCCTGCTTTCACTTTTTCAACCAAACTGTCAATAGTTAAATTATGTGGACCAACACCTTCAACAGGAGCAATTTTACCACCTAAAACATGGTATAATCCTTTAAATTGAGCAGTATTTTCTATGGCCATTACATCACGTACATCTTCTACAACGCAAATCACCTCTTGGTTTCTTGAAGAATTTGAGCAAATTTCACAAATGGCAACATCAGAAATATTGTGGCATTGCTCGCAAAGTTTAATGTTATTAACTAAATCTTCTAATGCTTTAACCAATTGATGGGTTTGAGAATTGGGTTGTTTTAATAAATGCAAAACCAATCGTAATGCAGTTCTTTTTCCAATACCTGGTAATAGAGCTACTTCATTTACTGCACGCTCCAATAATTTAGATGAAAAATTCATACGGCAAATTTACAATTAGCAAATGATCTTCTCAATAAATTTAGTTTCTTTGTTAATTAAAGTAGTTTTTTACTTGTAAAAAATTAATTTTTTTAACAACAATAAATTAATTAATGGAATTTAATACAGTAATTAATTTCAAAATATAAATTAATTTTATGACTCCCATTTACATTTTAACTTTAATTGCAGTTTACTTTTTAGTACTATTAGCAATTGCTTATTTTACTGGTAAAAGTGATACAAATGAAGCTTTTTTTAAGGCGAACAAAAAATCGCCATGGTATATAGTTGCTTTTGGAATGATTGGAGCCTCTCTTTCAGGTGTTACGTTTATTTCGGTTCCGGGTTGGGTTCAAAGCTCTCAATTTAGTTATATGCAAATTGTAATTGGATATTTTTTTGGGTATTTAGTAATAGCTTATATCTTATTACCTATTTATTACAGGTTACAAGTAACCTCAATATATGAATTTTTACTTACGCGCTTTGGTAAAACTACTCACAAAACAGGTGCTTTTTTCTTTTTTATATCACGTGTATTAGGCGCTTCATTCCGACTATTTTTAGTAGCGTCAGTTTTACAATATTTTATTTTTGATTCCTGGAAAGTACCTTTTGAAATAACAGTAATACTTTCAATTTTATTAATATGGATATACACCTTTAAAGGTGGGATAAAAACTATTGTATGGACCGATACCTTGCAAACACTTTTTATGCTTGTAGCTGTGGTGGCAACCATTTTTATTATTTTGAATAAATTAAATTGGTCAATTTCCTATTTATTTAACTCTGTTGAATTTGAAAGTTACGGCAAAACACTATTTACAGATAATTTTAACGATAAAAAACATGTTATAAAATCTTTTCTAGGGGGTATGTTTATAGCAATTGCCATGACAGGCTTGGACCAAGATATGATGCAAAAAAATCTTACTTGTAGAAACACCAAAGAGGCGCAATGGAATGTAATTTCACTTGGTTTTGTATTAATAATTGTAAATGCAGTTTTTTTAACCTTGGGAGCCCTGCTTTTTATTTACGCCGGTAAATTTGGAATAGCCACACCCGTAGTAGATAGTTCAGTAAAAACCGATTTACTTTTTCCTGAAATTGCTTTAAATGGTAATTTGGGAATTGGTGTTGGAATCCTATTTATTTTAGGATTAATTGCTGCTGCCTACTCAAGTGCAGATAGTGCTTTAACATCGTTAACCACATCATTTTGTATTGATTTTTTAGATATCAAATCTAAACCAAAAAAGCAACAAAAATCAATCAGAAAAAAAACACATATCATAATTTCATTTGTTTTAATAGTTGTGATTGTAACTTTTAAATATGTTTTGCAAGAAAATGTAATTAGTAGTTTGTTACAAGTTGCATCTTACACGTACGGTCCATTATTAGGTTTATTTGCATTTGGCATTTTTACAAAAATTAACATTAAAGATAATTACGTGTGGAGTATCGCAATTTTGTCGGTAATTTCAACCTATTTTTTAAACAAATATTCTACTCTTATTTTTAATGGATACGAATTTGGCTATGAATTACTTATTATAAACGGTTTAATTACATTTTTAGGGTTGCTTGTTATAAAAAACAATTCCGTTAATGATTAATTAAAATTGATAATTAAAGTTTTTAAATTTGCAACATGAATACTGATTTAGGAAACTACAGAAGAGATTATAATAAAACAGAACTCTCAAAGAAAAGTGTTTCAGAAAATCCGATGGAATTTTTCCAAAAATGGTTTTATGAAGCCGAAGAATTTGACAATATTATAGATGTTACAGCAATGACAATTTCAACCATAGGAAAAGACGGTTTTCCTAAAAACAGAGTAGTTTTATTAAAAAAATACACTTGGGAAGGATTTATATTCTATACAAATTATAATAGTGAAAAAGGAAAAGCTATAGCTCAAAACCCAAACGTTTGCTTATCGTTTTATTGGCCAAGTATAGAGCGACAAATAATTATTAAAGGTACTGCCGAAAAAATTTCAGAAAATTTATCGGATGGTTATTTTGAAACAAGGCCAAAGGGGAGCAAACTAGGCGCTTGGGCCTCAAATCAAAGTGAGGTGGTTTCTTCAAGGTCATATCTAGATGATAAATTGCATTCTTTTGAAAAAAAATACGAAAATAAAGATATACCACGACCAAAACATTGGGGCGGTTTTATTGTTAAACCGGCTAGTTTGGAATTTTGGCAAGGGCGACCTAATAGAATGCATGACCGAATTAGATATACACTACAAGAAAATTTTGAATGGTTAATTGAGAGATTGGCACCTTAATTTTTTTATATTTGAACAACAACCAATACCTACATGAAAACACTTTATATTGTTAGGCACGCAAAATCTTCTTGGGAATATGAAGGCATTAAAGATATTGACAGGCCTTTAAAAAAAAGAGGAATTAATGATGCGTATTTAATATCAAACGTTTTGCAAAAAAAAGTTGCAAGACCCGATGTTTTTGTTTCTAGCTGTGCCAATAGAGCATTGCACACAGCTATGATATTTAGTTATACCTTTAATTTTCCGCTGGCAAATCTTAAAATAAGTAAATCATTGTATAGTTTTAGCGACGGCTATTTAATTAAAACCGTAAAAGCATTAGATGATAGTTTTGATTCTGCTATTATATTTAGCCATGACCATGGTATTAGCACCTTTGTAAATAAATTTGGAGACTCCCATATTAACCATGTACCAACCTGCGGCGTGGTTGGTATTAAATTCGACACCAACCATTGGAAGAATATAAAATCAGGAGAAACGTTTATAACCGATTTTCCAAAGCACTATAAATAACAGTTAGGTTAGTTTAAATGGAAATAAAAAAACTTGCAGGTATTGATATTGGCTCCAATGCTATACGATTATTAATTGCCAATGCCATAATTTCTCATGATTCTAAACAACCTATTTTTAAAAAATCATCGTTGGTGCGTGTTCCAATAAGATTAGGAGCAGATGCCTTTATTGAGGAAAAAATTTCTAAAGAAAATAAAAATAGAATGATAAAGGCCATGCAAGCCTTTAAATTATTAATGGATGTACATGGTGTTGAAAAATATAAAGCTTGTGCTACTTCTGCAATGCGAGAAGCCAAAAACGGTGCTGAAATTGCAAGTGAAATTTATAAAAAAACAGGTGTTAAAATAGAAATAATTGATGGTAAAAAAGAAGCAGCCATAATCTTTTCAACCGATTTAAAATCAATCATTGAGCCTGATAAATCATATTTGTATATTGATGTTGGTGGTGGAAGTACAGAATTTACAGTTTTTGCAAACGGAAAAATTATAAACTCAAAATCATTTAAAATAGGTACAGTTCGTCTTTTAAAAAAACCTATAATTACAAGTGAATTATGGAATGATATTGAAATTTGGATAAAGAAAAACACCAAACACTTAACTAATTTACAAGTTATAGGTTCAGGTGGAAATATTAATAAATTATTCAAAATGTCGGGTAGGCCAATAGGAAAACCCCTCTCGTTAATTTATTTAAAAGCTCATTACAAATTTTTAAAACAAATGACTTATAATGAAAGAGTTACCGAATTAGGTTTAAACCCCGATAGAGCCGATGTAATTTTACCAGCGACAAAAATTTATATTTCGGCTATGAAATGGAGTGGTGCAAAAAAAATATATGTCCCTAAAATTGGTTTGGCTGATGGTATAATAAAAAGTATGTATTACAATAAATTATGACCTAATAAATTCTTCAACCAATTTCCCTACAGATTTTTCAGCAATTTTAGCAACTTCCTGAACTTCTTCATGTGATACCGCTTCTACAATACCCTCAATTCCCAGGTCGGTTATTACAGAAACTCCAAAACAAGTCATACCCATATGTTTTGCCACAATAACCTCAGGAACGGTTGACATACCAACAGCGTCGGCTCCTAATATTTTAACCATTTTATATTCAGCAGGTGTTTCAAAAGTTGGGCCTTGTAACGCCAAATAAATTCCCTTTTGCACCGGAATATTCAACTTATTGGCAATTTTTTCCATTTTACCAATTAAGTCATTGCTGTATGGTTCGTGCATATCAACAAACCGCGGGCCAAATCGGTTATCGTTTTTACCGTGTAAAGGGTGATCGGGCATTAAATTTATATGATCAGTAATTATCATAATATCACCTACTTTAAATTTAGGGTTTACCCCTCCTGATGCGTTAGAAACAATCAATTTTTCGGCACCTAAATATTTCATTACCCGAACAGGAAAAACGGTTTGCTCCATACTCCAACCTTCATAATAATGAAAACGCCCACGCATGGCAATAACTTTTTTACCTCCAAGCATACCATAAATTAATTCACCTGAATGCCCTTCAACTGTTGATACCGGAAAATTAATAATTTCCTCATAAGGTATTGCTATTTCAACAGCAATTTTCTCAACCAAATTCCCCAATCCTGTTCCTAAGATAATTCCATAGTCCGGAGTTTGAATTCCTTTCCCCTTTAAAAAATTAACTGTTTCCTGAACTTTGTTCCACATAAGCATTTACTATATTATCAAATTTGTTAGTATCATCCAAAAATTTAGTTTCAATTTCAATGAAATATAAATTTTTCAATTTGGCAAAGATACGAACATAATCTTTTTCTGTGGTTAAAACTATTTTATTTTTTGATACTAAATTTTTTCTTGCATCTTCAATATGTGCAATATCCTTGGCTGTAAAATGGTGATGATCCGGATATTTTAAATGTACAAACTTAATTTCTCGCTGTTTTAAATAGTTAGTTAATGGAACAGGATTTGCAATACCCGTTACTAAAACTACAGTTTCACCCTTTAGCTTTTCTATATCAATTTCATTTATATTTCCTTGCAATTTAGTATTATACGCAACCGTAGTAAAAAAAACTTGCTGTCCTTTTTCAGAATTTAATTTTGAAACAATTTTTAATTGAGTTGCTTCTGATAAGTTTTCAGGGCATTTGGTAACTATAATAACCTGTGCCCTTTTTGCTCCGCTTTTATTTTCTCTTAAATTACCTAATGGCAGTAAATAATCATCCACAAATAAATCGTTGTATGCTGTTAGCAAAATGGTTAGTCCTGCCTTAATTCTTCTGTGTTGATAGGCATCATCTAATAAAATAACATCAGGCGACCTATTTAACTCCAATAATTGTTGCACTCCATGTACCCTATTTGCATCAACACCCACAATAATATTTTTAAATTTTCTAAAAAATTGATAGGGTTCGTCACCTATTAACTCAGCTGTACTTTCATCATTAGCTAGTATAAACCCTTTGCTTGCTCTTTTATAGCCCCTACTTAAAACTGCAACCTTTTTGTTAGGCTGTAATAATCGAATTAAATATTCAATTTGTGGACTTTTGCCCGTACCACCAACACTTAAATTTCCAACCAATATAATTGGTAATTTAAACCGGCTTACTTTAAAAATATTTTTATCATATAACCAATTTCTTACAATGGTTATAAAACTGTAAATTAATGCAAACGGAAACAGTATTTTTCTTAATAACTTCACTAAAGGCGAAAATACAAAACAAATGCTTAAAATTACCACTTAATAAGCCTTTAACTTTATTCGCTATCAATTATATTTGTATAAATATTTATTCAGTATGACCATTAAAGATATCACAAATTGCATAGAAGAAATTGCTCCTTTACACTACGCTGAAGATTTTGATAACGTTGGGTTGTTAGTTGGAAAGTATACAACAAAAGTTACCGGAGTACTGGTTGCATTAGATACCCTTGAAAATGTAGTAGATGAAGCTATTGAAAAAAAATGTAATTTAATTGTTAGTTTCCACCCCATTATATTTTCAGGCATAAAAAAATTAAACGGCAACAATTATGTTGAACGCGTTGTATTAAAAGCTATAACAAATGATATTGCAATATATAGTATGCATACGGCGCTCGACAATTCGTTTAACGGTGTAAATGCTAAAATTTGTGAAATGTTAAACCTGAAACACACACAAATTCTGATTTCTCAAAAACATACTCTTAAAAAATTAACAACTTACGCCCCCATGGCAAACGCTGAAAGTGTAAGAATGGCTCTTTTTAAAGCAGGTGCAGGAACCATTGGTAATTACAGCAATTGCAGTTTTAATGTTGATGGATATGGTACATATAAAGCTAATGAAAATGCAAATCCCGCAATAGGCGAAAAAGGAAAATTACATACTGAAAATGAAACTTTTATAAGTGTAATTTTCGAAAAACATAAAGAAAAAAAGGTTCTAAATGCATTATTTAGTGCTCACCCCTACGAAGAAGTTGCTTTTGATATTGTTGCCCTTGATAATCTCAATCAGGAAATTGGAATTGGTATGATTGGTGAACTTTCGGAAGAAGTAAATGAATTGGACTTTTTAAATTCTGTCAAAAAAACTATGCATGTGCAATGCATCAGACACTCAAAATTATTGAACAAACCCGTTAAAAAAGTTGCTGTTTTAGGTGGTTCAGGTAGTTTTGGAATTGGTGCTGCCATTGGTAAGAAAGTCGATATTTATATAACATCTGACTTAAAATATCACGACTTCTTTAAAGCTGATGAGAAGATAGTTATTGCAGACATAGGTCATTATGAGAGTGAACAATTCACAAAATATTTATTAGTTGACATACTTACAAAAAAATTTCCTAATTTTGCAATCATTTTGTCAAATAAAAACACAAATCCAATCTATTACTTATAAACATGGCTAAAAAGAAAGAAGTTACAGTTGAAGAAAAATTAAGAGCCCTTTACGATTTACAATTAATTGATTCCAGAATTGATGAAATTAAAAGTGTAAGAGGTGAATTACCTTTAGAAATTGAAGATTTAGAAGATGAAATTGTTGGCTTAAACAAAAGACTTAGCAATTTAAATGACGATGTAACCGGCTTAAAGAATGATATTTCTGACAAAAAATTGGTTATTGAAGAAGCAAAAGCACTTGTTAAAAAATACAACGAACAACAAAAAAATGTTCGAAACAACCGTGAATTCAATTCTTTAAGCAAAGAAATTGAATATCAAGACCTTGAAATTCAGTTAGCAGAAAAAAGAATTAAAGAGTTTAAGGTAAAAATTGAACAAAAAAATGAAGTAATTGAAAGCACCAAAGAAACAATTGCCAAAAAGGAAGATGTTTTTAAGCATAAATCTGCCGAATTGAATGACATTATGAAAGAGACCGTTAAAGAAGAAGAGCTTTTGAAGGAAAAATCGAAAGAATATGCTACTTTAATTGATGACCATTTATTAAAAGCATATGAAAGAATTCGTTCATCGGTGAAAAACGGTTTGGCTGTAGTTTCTATTGAAAGAGGCGCATCAGGCGGTTCATTTTTTACAATTCCACCTCAAAGGCAAGTTGAAATTGCCGGACGTAAAAAAATAATTACAGATGAACATAGTGGAAGAATACTTGTTGACGGTGCTTTGGCTGAAGAAGAAAAAGCAAAAATTGATGCATTATTAAATTAAGAAACTGTACTTTATACTTACAAAGGCTTCCAAAAATGGAGGCCTTTATTTTTTTACAGCTCTAATAGAAAATAGTAATGGGTATAAGTCATTTTTTGGTTGTAAACCAAACATTCCATTCTCCTTTTCCATTAAATCAGGTAAACAATTATATGGAGAATTGCTATGCTCATGTAAAAACTCTATTTGCAATCCTACACTACTTAATGCCGTTACAACATTTCCTAAGCCGTGATTCCAACCGTATTCTTTACTAGTTATTTTTGCATTTGTATTAGCATAAGTTCCCTCATATTCTTCATAAATCACTTGGTTACTTTTATAAGGGTACGAAAGTTTTGGTGGTGTTTTTAAATAATCAAACATCCAAACAATAGGATGAAATTCAACCATATAAAAAACACCTCCTACTTTAAGTTTTTGTGAAATTATTTTCGCCCAGTCAGTTAAATCAGGTAACCAACCAATAACGCCATATGAGGTAAAAACAATATCAAACAATCCTTCTACCTTTTCCTGCACATCATACACGTTACACTTAATAAAATTAGTTTTCAACTTTAGCTCATTAGCAAGATTTTTCGCAAATTTTATAGCTTCACCAGAAAAATCAATACCTGTACATACCGCACCTCTTCTACTCCAACTTAGTGTATCCAAGCCAAAATGACATTGTAAATGTAATAATGATTTTCCAGCAACATCTCCCAACTCACTAAGTTCGAAACTATTTAAAGAACATGTGCCTTTTTTAAATTGTTCAACATTATAAAATTCAGATTTAGTATGTTCTTTTGTTTTTAGGTTCCACGTATTTTTATTCTCATCAAAAAAATGTTGATATTTCTTTATATTTTTCATTTTAAATTTCATCTAAATTACAAATAACAGCAAAAACCAAAATATTGGAATGGCCTCTATCCAAAAACCTGTATAATATTTATTTCTATTTGTCGTGGTGAAAATTAACAATAATACCGATAACAAGGCTATTAAAATTTCAACAAAAATCATATATTTTTCATTGATAGGGTTTAAAAAAGACAACAAAACAAATAATATGCTTAATAGCAAACCTAATGCTTTTGTGTTCTTCAATCCAATTAATTGAGGTACTGTTTTCAACTTAATATCATCATCATAAACATCTCTAATGTCGAATGGTAAAGTTATTACCATAACAATTAAAAAACGCTGCATAAATTCAATAAACACTCCTATATCAAATGAAATAGAAGCATCATACAATGGTAAAAAAACGGTAACCCCGGCCCACGTTAAAGCTATGCTCACAATTTTTATAGAAGGAAAATATCGAAAAGAAAAATGTTTTTTTTTACTCTTAAAAATTGGAATGACATAAAAAAAAGTTATAAATCCAAAAGGTAATAAAACCAACAATGCTTTTTTAGAAAAATTGGTAAAATATAAAATTACGACAAGACTAATAAATGAAACTAAAACCAATAAAAGTAGCAACCATTTGTGTTGATTAAACCATTTTTTAAACCAAGAAGTATTATTCTCTTTAATTTCATAAAATCTAATAAAGTTGTAGGCAATAATAATTGAAAAACCAGTAATTAACGGTGAAAAACCGGTTGCAATGCCAAATTTTAACATCGTAATTTTAACCAAGCAAAGTCCGGCTAAAGCAACATGTAAATTACTAAAAATATAAAAATTAATTAATTGTTTTAATAAATGCATTATACAAATGTAACCAATTGCTTATTTCCAATTTCATTGGTTAACAAAATATCACAAATAAATAATTATTGCCTATTTTGATAATAGTATTTTAATTATTTTTGAACTCGTTAATTTTATATATACCAAGTACATAAATGAAAACAGATGCTTTTGTTTTAAGACACCTTGGACCCAGAGAAAATGAGGTTCAGGAAATGATTAATACTATAGGAGTTACTTCTTTAGATGAATTAATTCACAATACAATTCCTTCAGATATCAGACTAAAAGATAATTTAAATTTGCCAACTGCTATGAGTGAATTTGAATTTATGACACACATAAAGGAATTAGCTGTTAAAAACAAGTTGTTTAAAAATTATATAGGTTTGGGGTATCACCCTTCAATTTTACCAGGTGTAATTCAACGTAATATTCTTGAAAATCCCGGATGGTACACTGCCTACACCCCGTATCAGGCTGAAATTTCTCAAGGCCGATTAGAAGCCTTGTTAAATTATCAAACTATGGTAAGTGAAATAACAGGTATGGAATTGGCAAATGCATCATTACTTGATGAAGGTACAGCAGCAGCAGAGGCTATGTTAATGTTATACAACACACGTTCCAGAACACAAAAAAAAGAAAATGCACTGCAATTTTTTGTTTCTGAAAACACATATCCTCAAACTATTGATGTATTAAAAACAAGAGCAACACCTTTAAATATTGAATTAATAATCGGGAACCATGAGCATTTTGAGTTTTCAAATAAAGTATTCGGAGCTTTAATTCAGTACCCGGCAAAAACAGGCACCATTTATAATTATACATCATTTGTTAATAAAGCAAAATTAGTTGATGCTAAAATTGCTGTTGCAGCAGATTTGCTAAGCCTAACTATTTTAACACCTCCAGGTGAATGGGGAGCTGATGTGGTTGTGGGAACAACCCAACGATTTGGAATTCCAATGGGCTATGGAGGGCCGCATGCAGGATATTTTGCAACTAAAGAATCCTATAAAAGAAATATTCCCGGAAGAATAATTGGAGTAACAAAAGATAAAGATGGTAACCGTTCCTTACGTATGGCACTGCAAACTCGCGAACAACACATAAAACGTGAAAAAGCAACTTCAAATATATGTACGGCTCAAGTTTTGCTTGCAGTTATGGCAGGTATGTATGGGGTTTATCATGGTCCTAAAGGTCTTTCTTATATTGCTTCTAAAATTCACAATTTATCGGCAACCCTTAGCAATGGGTTGCAACAACTAGGTATAAAGCAGTTAAATCCTCTATTTTTTGACACTTTACGATTTAAATCAACAAACCCTTCAAAACTTAAGCAAGTTGCTGAGGAAAATAACATTAACTTTTATTATAATTCAAATAATGAAGTGAATATTTCACTGAATGAAACTACTACTTTAAGTAATATTAATGAAATAATTACAGTTATTGCAACCTCAGAAAATATAAACCCTGTGCAATTATCTGAAATTATTGAATCAAAATTACCCAAAGAACATAGAAGAAATTCAGAATTTATGACTCATGAGGTTTTTGAAAAATACCAATCTGAGACTGAAATGATGCGCTATATTAAAAAGTTAGAACGCAAAGATTTATCTTTAAACCACTCTATGATTTCATTGGGATCCTGTACCATGAAACTTAATGCGGCGACCGAAATGTTACCATTAAGCTGGCCATCATGGGCAAATATTCACCCATTTGCACCTTTAAATCAGGCTCAAGGATACCAAGAGATTTTTAAAAACTTAGAAGCTGCATTAAATGAAATAACCGGATTTGCTGCAACATCATTGCAACCAAACTCCGGAGCCCAAGGTGAGTACGCAGGTTTAATGATTATTAAAGCATATCATGAGTCAAGAGGTAACAGCCATAGAAATATTTGCCTAATACCTGCATCAGCTCATGGTACAAACCCGGCTTCAGCAGTTATGGCAGGCATGAAAGTTGTTGTTACAAAATCGGCCGAAAATGGTAATATCGATGTTGAAGATTTACGTAATAAAGCCGAGCAGTATAAAGATAATTTGGCTGCATTAATGGTTACGTATCCTTCTACACACGGTGTTTTTGAAAGTAGCATCAAGGAAATTACTGAAATAATTCATACTAATGGAGGTCAGGTTTATATGGATGGCGCCAATATGAATGCACAAGTTGGACTGACAAATCCTGCAACTATTGGAGCCGATGTATGCCACCTTAACTTACATAAAACATTTGCCATACCACATGGTGGTGGTGGTCCCGGCGTTGGCCCAATTTGTGTTGCGGCACACTTAGCTCCATTTTTACCATCAAATCCAATAATTACTACAGGAGGGAATAAGGCTATTTCTGCTATTTCATCTGCGCCATGGGGATCTTCATTGGTCTTACTTATATCTTACGGATATATTAGAATGTTAGGAACTAAGGGACTTAAAGAAGCTACTAAATATGCCATTTTAAATGCAAATTATTTAAAATCGCGCCTTGAAAAATATTATTCAATATTGTACACCGGTGAAAATGGGTTTGCAGCTCATGAAATGATTGTTGATTTTAGAGAATTTAAAGCTAAAGGAATTGAAGTAGTTGACATTGCAAAAAGATTGATGGATTATGGATATCACGCTCCAACCGTTTCATTTCCTGTTGCAGGAACACTTATGATAGAACCAACGGAAAGTGAAAATAAAGAGGAAATAGACAGGTTTTGTGATGCTTTAATTAGTATCAAGGCCGAAATTGATGAGTTTAATAGTGACAATCCAAATTCACCGTTAAAAAATGCACCCCATACTTTAGAAATGATAACTTCAGATAATTGGGATTTCCCTTACAGCCGTTCTAAAGGAGCTTTTCCATTATCGTATTTACGAGAAAATAAATTTTGGCCGGCAGTAAGAAGAGTTGACGATGCTTATGGAGACCGAAACCTAATTTGTTCATGCAACCCAATTGAAGATTATATTGAAGCATAGCCTTTAATATATAATAAATTTAAATTAATTTAACAGTTTCATTCTTAAAATTCATAGCAACTTTAAATTAATAAAAAAGTTTAATTATTTTCTTTAAAAGCTTTGTGTAATTAAAATCAAGTTATATATTTGCATCCGCTAAGGGCGATTAGCTCAGTTGGTTCAGAGCACCTCGTTTACACCGAGGGGGTCGGGGGTTCGAATCCCTCATCGCCCACAAAATTAAAATCCTACTAGAAATAGTAGGATTTTTTTGTTTTATAAGTGTTCTTGTATGCCTTTTTTTGTTTAGAAATTCAAGCTATCAATAGTTTTGTTTGTTGTAATAAAATCGAAAAGTCTCGAGAAATCTCGAGACTTTTCTTTTCTATTTAAGTCATTTAAATAAAAGTAATAATATTTGTCGTCCCCACAACGGTAGTATATTATTGTTACCCTTTTACAAACACTTAAACCAGAAAACTAACAGTTATAATAAATTAAAGAAATCGTCGTCCCCACAACTGTAGTATAATCTTTAATTTTCAACTATCATAACTGAAAGGTTTTCAAATTTTGTTTTACTGTATAACTTCGGGGTTTTTTATTACAAATTCTGTTCTACGGTTTAATTGATGTGCTTCACCTGAGCATCTTACACCGTTTGAACATTTATTTGTTAACTGTTTTTCTCCATATCCTTTTCCTGATATTCTGTCAGGAGATATTCCTTTTGAGATAATATAATTTACAGTTGAGTTAGCTCTTTTTTCAGATAATTTGTCATTGTATGCATCAGGTCCCCTGGAATCAGTATGAGATCCTGACTCCACTATAAGGTCAGGATATTTCTTCATAATTGCAACAACTTTATCTAATTCTAACGCAGCATCTTTTCTAATATTATATTTATCATAATCAAAATAAATTGTATTAATATCAATCATAACTTTTTCTCGAACCACCACAAATTCATCTGGCAATAAAAGTAATTCTAAACTATGTACTTCTTTATTTTTATTAGAAGTCGTAATTGATTTTGAATCTTCAATAAAAAACTTTTTGGATGCCACAATTTTATAATTCGCATTACAATCACCTTCAAAAGAATAGTTACCATCCATTGCTTCTGCATTCTCCACTACTAAATTTTCATCTTTAAAAATGTTAATAATTGCACCTGAAATTAACGCATCCGTTTTCTTATTTTTAACAATTACATTAACAATTTGATTGCATTCAAATACAACAGGAATTTCTTCTTTAAAATGGTATATATCATCATCTCCTTTTCCATTGATCCTATTCGAAGAAAAATACCCTTCTCTTTTCTCTTTATTAATTATAAAAGCAAAATCGTCTTTTTCACTATTTATATTTGAGCCCAAATGCACTACAGGCAATGCCCCTCCATCAACTAATTTACTTAAATAAATATCTAACATTCCTAAACCATCTTTCCCATCTGAAGAGTAGTATAATTCATCATTTCCATCAATATACGGAAACATTTCACGCTCAGGGGTATTTACATCTGGGCCTAAATTTATAGGATCTCCATAAGTTCCGTCGCTTTTAACTTCAACCTTAAAAATATCAGTTTTACCCATACTACCGGGCATATCTGAAATAAAATACAAGGTTTTACCATCTTCACTCAATGTTGGATGACCAACCGAATAATTATCATCATTAAAAGGCATTGATTCAATATTGAGCCATTCGTCTTTATCACCAACAGTTGCTTTAAACATTTTTAATCTGTTAATACCTAAAGAATCTTTACCATATTTCCCTTCAAAATAATTACTTCTTGTGAAGTACACTGTTTTTTTATCTTTAGTAAAAGTTACATCAGCTTCATGAAAACGTGTATTTAATTTGCTCGAAAACTTTTTTACATTAGATAAATCGCCATTCGAATTAATATCAGCTATATACAAATCTAAAAACGGCTGATTATTAGGTTTCCAAACGTTACTAATAATATAATTTCGCTTGGCCGGGGCAGCATAAATCATTTTATCTTCACCATAGAAGGAAGTACCAAAGTTTGAATAAGCATTATTAATTGACACGTTTTTAATTGTATAACGTTCTTCTTCTTCTTTTTGTGCTTTTAAATTAAAACTAACACATAATAATAATAGAACTATTGTAATTTTTTTCATCATTTTAATTTTAAATTATGTTAGTTAAAAGAACCTAGGTGAAAGCCCTGCTCTTGAGTTACTTATATTAAATAATAAAAATATTTCATGTGAACCCGAATTAAAATCGCCTAAATTGGACAAGGTATAATCATACGCATAACCAACTCTGGTTGATGGAGTTACAAACAAATTAAACATTGCGCTAACAGAATCATCTACTCTCCAGGAAACACCCAATTCAAACTTTTCATTTATTAAAGCGTTACCCGATAAATCAAGAGAAACCGGGGCACCGTTTACAGCTTTCAACATTACTGAAGGTTTAAGTTTTAAATTCTCTGAAGCATCAAATACAACTCCTGAAGTTATAAAATAGTGCATTTCCTCTAAAGCATCATAAACAACGCCTCCCTTTTTTTCAAAATGCAATGATTTTAGCATATTAGGCATTGAAACTCCTAAATAAAACTTTTCTGTATAATAAAACGCACCTACACCAAAATTTGCAACTGTTCTGTCTAAATCATTGTCCGTAAATACCAAATCAGGAAGATTATCTCCTAAATCCAATAAACTCAATTGGGCGTTTAAAAAGGTAAATCCACCCTTTAACCCTAAAGCCAAATTTGAATTTTCTGATAGTTTTAACGTATAAGAAAAATCAGCATACACATTTTGTTCTTTAACAGGTCCAATTTCGTCAGCTATTACAGAGAAACCCAATCCTACATTTCTACTTAATGGGGAATGAATATTAGCTGTAATTGTTTTTGGGGCACCATCAATACCAACCCATTGAGATCTGCCTAACAATCCAATACTCAACGTTTCTTGGGATCCTGCATATGCCGGATTCAAAATGTTCATGTTGTACATATATTGTGTATACTGTGGATCTTGTTGGCTGTACATAGCCGATATTGAAAATATAACTACTGCTATTTTAATAAGGGATTTAATACTTTTCATAATTTTATATTTTAGTAGTAAGGAGCGAAATTAATAAATCCTTCCTTACTACTTAATTAATATTATCTATTTAAATAAATGTATCCTGACCTTGGTTTTGCATTGTCTTTATTAAAATACAATGTATAGAAATAGGTACCTACAGGAACTTGTTTGTTACTATTAAAATTCATTCTTCCAGATGAGAAACCATCCCACCAAATTGGTTCAGATGAAGGGTTACCGTTATGCTTATAATCATAAACAAGGTTACCCCACCTGTTATAAACCTGTAATTGGAAATTAGGATACAAATTTTCTAATCCTTCAATATCAAAATAATCATGTACCCCATCACCATTTGGTGAAAAACCTTGAGGTATAATTAAGTTTTCGGCTAGTACACCTGCTACAACTATAGTTACCACAGCTGTATCGCATAAACCATCATTATCACATATTTGATATTCAAAAGAATCGTCACCTATAAAATCTAAATCAGGAATATATGTAACCGTACCATCACTGTTTATTTCAACCGAACCATTAAATGGATCACTTGTAATTGTTAATGTTGAAATCTCTATGGTTCCATCTTCGTCATAATCGTTTTCCAAAATATCAATATCAATAGAAATATTTGATTCGGTTTGAGCTTCGTCATCTTCAGCAACCGGTGGAATATGAATTATAACTGAAATACTATCCTGAACAGGTTGAAGTTCTTCACCACTTGGGTTATTTCCAAATAAAGTCACTTCATTATCAATATCTCCATCTCCATCTATATTTCCAAAAGTGTCAACACCATGTTCATCAATAACATTTTGAGTTAATGTATAACTTCCGGTATAAATCCAAATCTCATTAACATCCAAAATACCATTTGTATTAACATCTCCACTACTTAACTGAAGTTCTATAAGTTCATCTACAACATTTACATCATATATGGCAAAGTTTGCAGTATTCGTAACGGTTATAGTATAATTGATTACATCACCTTCTGTTGAAACAATAGATACATCTGCCTCTTTTGAAATAGTATAAGGAGTTTCACCATTATTAGAATAATCAATCGGTACTGATTCACTGGCCGTATCCTCTTCTCTTGTACCGTCCGGTAAGTCGCCGCTCACCGTT
>CAYFFC010000028.1:0-33015 GCA_964342295.1 uncultured Lutibacter sp.
GCGAGTTTTTATTAATAAAGCAATCTAAAGATTTTAATAATCGGATTATTAATAAATTTTACGGTTCATTACTTCATTTACCAAAACCATTTTTCGATACTCGTAAAATTGGTGAATTAGTAGCAAGGTTAAATGATACTAACAGAATACAACGTGTTATAAAACTAATAGCAAACAATTTTATTATCGATTTTTTAGTTGTAATCATCTCATTTGTGTATTTATTTATGTACTCGTGGGAAACAGGAGTTATTGCCATTGTAAGTTTACCTGTTTACTTTATCTTAATTTTTAAATTCAATAACAAGATTATTGCCGCCCAAAAGGAAGTAATGCAAAGTTATGCATATAGCGAAAGCAACTATATTTCAACAATGCAAGGAATTTATGAAATTAAAAATTTTAACAAACAATCGGGTTTTAAAAAATTGAATGCACTAATTTATGGTAACTTTCAAGATAAAATTTTCGATTTAGGAAAAATAAATATCAGTCTTTCACTGCTTTCCGGAATTTTAAGCGTTATTTTTCTAATTACAATACTTTCATATACTTCTTATAAGGTTTATATTAATACGTTAACATTAGGTGAGTTAATGGCTATATTAGGTATAGCAGGCTCATTAATGCCATCAATTACAAATTTAGCCTTAATAGCAATTCCCATTAACGAGGCTAAAATAGCTTTTAATCGTATGTTTGAATTTGCTTCAATTAAAAGAGAAGAAATTAATAATGTTAAGATTGATTCTTTTAGCAAGTTACAAGTGCAAGATTTAAGTTTCAGATTTACAGGAAGAAAGCAATTATTAAAAAATGTAAACTTAGAAATAAATAAAGGAGAGTTTGTTGCAATAGTTGGCGAAAGTGGAAGTGGAAAAAGTACGTTGGGTCAAATACTTCAAAAATTTTACTCATTTGAAAGTGGAAAAATTACAATTAACAATACTGTAAATTTTAATTCTATAAATGTAAATTATTGGAGAAACTTAATTGGTGTAATTCCACAAGAAATTAAAATATTTAATGGTAATGTTTTTGATAATATTTTATTGGGTACAGAAGATACTGTTGAAAATGTTGTTGAGTTTTGTGGTAAAAACGGGTTTGATAATTTTATAGCGGAATTGCCACAAGGTTATGCTACTATTTTAGGAGAAGAAGGGATTAACTTATCAGGCGGCCAAAAACAGATAATTGCGCTGGCCAGAGCCTTGTATAAAAAACCACAATTTTTAATTTTAGATGAGGCAACAGCAGCAATGGATAGAAATACAGAAAGTTTTACTATGAAATTACTTTCTAATTTAAAAAATGAAATAGCTGTATTGTTTATCTCTCACAGGCTACATACTTTAAAAAATATTGCTAATAGAATCTATATTTTAGAAAATGGCACTATTTCTTATAAGGGAAGTCACCAAGAACTTCTGGAAACTACAAATTTTTATAGTACCTATTGGGAAGATATTTATGCTATATGCTAATAATAAAAAGGCTCGCCAATGGCGAGCCAAAACATACTGTTTTTTTAAAGCTTGGTTTATTTTTTAGATAATAAATCTCTAATTTCTGTAAGTAATTCTTCTTGGCTTGGCCCTTTAGGTGCTTCAGGTGCCGGTTCTTCTTTCTTTTTAAACTTGTTAATGCCTTTTATAATCATAAACATTACAAAAGCCACAATTAAAAAGTCAATTACATTGGTTAAAAAATCACCGTACATTACGGCAACTTCACCGGTAATTTTTCCAGCTTCATCAGCAACCCCTTCTTCAATAACATATTTTAAATCTTTAAAGTCGGCTTTAAATAGCAAACCAACTAACGGAGAAACAATGCCTCCGGTAAATGAGGTAACTACACTTTTAAACGCAGCACCCATAACAAAACCTACTGCAATATCAACAAGGTTACCCTTCATTGCAAAGTCTTTAAATTCTTTTAACATTCCCATTTTTTAGAGTTCTTTTTAGTTAATTGTAGCTAATATAGTAAAAAAAGGTTAAATATTTTAACTTTTCTTTAACACTCGTTTAACGCGTTGGGAAATTGCAGTAAGTAATTCGTAAGGAATAGTTTGGCAATTTGCGGCCAATTGCTCTATATGTTGTTGGTTTTTGTACACAAAAACTTCGTCACCTTCATTACAATCAATACCGGTAATATTTACCATAAGCATATCCATACAAACATTGCCAATGATAGGTGCTTTTTGATTATTGATAAAAATATAGCCGTTTTCATTACCTAACTTGCGCGAAATACCATCGGCATGACCAATGGGTATGGTGGCTGTTTTTACAGTTTGGTTGGCAATAAAAGCGCGATTATACCCAACGGTATCTCCTTTTTTAATAGTGTGAATTTGAGATATTACAGATTTTAAACAGAGTACATTTTTTAATTTTTTAGTTTCTTTTTCAGTATTGCCAAATCCGTACAAACCAATACCCAGGCGTACCATATCAAATTGCGCTTGACTTGCATAATTTATGATGCCCGAGGTGTTTAATAAATGTTTTATAGGAGTATAAGTTAACTCGGCAGTTAATTTATTAAAACAAGTGTTAAAGGCTTTTATTTGGTATTGTGTAAACTCTTTTTCGTTAAGGTCTTCACTGGCGGCAATATGAGAAAAAACAGAAGCAATTTGCAGTTGGCTTTGAGAATTAATGCAGGCTGTTAATTCAGAAGTCTCATTTTCATTAAAACCTAATCTGTTTAAACCGGTGTTAAATTTTATATGTACCGGGTAATTATGAAGTTGCTTTTGTTTTGCAACCGTAAGCATTTCATTTAGCAGGCTTAATGCATAAATATTTGGCTCTAAACAATGGTTTATAATACTTTCAATATTTTGTTTTTGCGGGTGTAGCACTATAATTGGTGCATTTATTCCGGCATTTCTAAGTGCAATGCCTTCAGCTGTATAGGCCACAGCAAAATAAGCTGCCTTGTTCTCAAACTGCTTTGCAATTTCAATTGCTTCCAAGCCATAACCAAAAGCTTTTACCACAACAAGAATTTTAGTAGCAGGATTCAATTTTGAATTAAAGAAATTAAAATTAAAATCTAAAGCATCTTGGTTAATTTCTAATACTGTAACATGGTTATTCTGCATCGCTGTTTTTTTGCACTTCTGTATTTTTTTCGGTGTGCGTAGCTTTGTAATAGGCGGCCCTGCTAAGCGGTTCGTACTCTTGTGTTTCTCCTAACAGTACAAGCTCATCACCGGCAGCTTTTCTGTGACTGTAATGGGCTAAATTTCCGGTTCTTGTACAAACAGCATGTACTTTGGTCACATACTCTGCAGTAGCCATAAGTGCCGGCATTGGACCAAACGGATTTCCCTTAAAATCCATATCAAGTCCCGCTACAATTACGCGAACCCCTCTGTTGGCTAAATCATTACAAACTGCTACAATTTCGTCATCAAAAAATTGGGCTTCATCTATCCCTACAACTTCCACATCGGTTGCTAATATTCTAATATTTGCTGATGACGGAACAGGTGTTGACCGTATTTCATTGGCATCATGCGAAACAACTTTTTCTTCATCATACCTGATATCTATGGCCGGTTTAAAAATTTCGACTTTTTGTTTTGCAAATTGAGCTCTTTTTAAGCGTCTGATAAGCTCTTCGGTTTTCCCCGAAAACATAGAGCCGCAAATTACTTCAATCCAGCCAAATTGTTCTGTATGATTTACCGTATTTTCAAGAAACATTTTGTAATTTCACGCTTAAAAGGTTTATGTAAATTTTTTCTATTAAAATAAATGTTCTAAATATATGGTTATATTTTTTACATTTAATTATGTGTTTAATTTTAACTGTGGAAAATCCGCATTAAAACCATACAAATTTATTAAAAATAACACATTAATAATTATTTAACACAGCAACTTATGCACAAAAAATTAGCAACTGAATTGGTAAGTCTGGCACACAGTATTTTACAAATGGAAAACATGGATGATATTAGTGCTTTGCACACAAAATCTTTAGAAATTTTTGAAAAACTAACTGTGCTAAAGATGCTTGAAGAAAAGCCTGAATTTTTTTCTGAAATTAAGCAAGCTGATGCTGAGAAAAAAGCGATTGAAAAAGAAGGTATATCTGAAGCGTTAAAAGTAGATGAAGAAAATGTAACTGAAACCAACAAAGTAGAAGATGTAGAAAAGAGCAAGTCGCTAACTGAAGAAAAACAGGTGCAATTTTCTTTGGAAGATGAACTTGAAGATGCTATTTCGGCAGATACAGCTGCAAATTTATTTGAAAAAGTCACCAAAAATCAACCTAATATTGACGCAGATTTAGAATCAAATAAACGAAGCTTAAACGATGCGTTGTTTGCTTCAAATTTACAAGTGGGTTTAAATGATAGAATTGCTTTTGTTAAAAACTTATTTGATGGTAGCCAAGAAGAATTTAACAGGGTATTATCACAATTAAATTCGTTTGATACCGAATTAGAAGCGAAACAATTTATCGGCAACATTGTAAAACCCGACTACGATTGGAGCAATAAGCAAGAATATGAAGAACGTTTATTGGCTTTAATTGAGCGCAAGTTTTTATAGGAACAAACTTTAGAAAATAAAAAAGACTGCCTTTTTTAGACAGCCTTTTAAATTTTTAGTTAGTAGTATAAAATTATTTGTGAGCGGCAAAACGTTTTGCTACTTCATCCCAATTAATTACATTGTAAAAATGACTGATATAGTCGGGTCTGCGATTTTGATAGTGCAAATAATATGCATGTTCCCAAACATCAAGGGCTAATATTGGACTTCCATCACAATCAACACCAGGCATTAACGGATTGTCTTGATTTGCAGTAGAGCAAACTTCAAGTTTACCTCCTTTGTGAACGCATAACCAAGCCCACCCCGATCCAAATCTGGTTGCTGCTGCTTTTGAAAATACTTCTTTAAAAGCGTCAAATGATCCAAAGGCATCGTTAATGGCATCAGCCAATTCTCCCCTTGGTTCTCCGCCCCCATTTGGAGACATAACTTCCCAGAACAAACAATGGTTGTAAAAACCGCCCCCGTTATTTCTAACCGCTGTGTTATTCATGTCTAATTCTGTTAAAATAGTTTCTATAGATTTTCCTTCTAATACTGTGCCGGCAATTGCATTGTTTAAATTATTGGTATATCCGGCGTGATGCTTGCCGTGGTGAATTTCCATGGTTCTTGCATCAATATGTGGTTCTAACGCATCAAAAGCGTAAGGTAATTTTGGTAACTCAAATGCCATAATAATTTGTTTTTTGTTGAACATTAATGATAATCAAAGATAACGAATGTTTATCATTTCATAAACTCAAAAAAATTGATAGTACTTATAGTGCTATTAGAAAATGTTATTAGTATTTTAAAAGCATTACTTCAAGAATAGATTTGTAAAAGTAGTATTACCAACTATTAACAATTATTTTTACCTAAAATAATTAATAAATAGCATCTTTCGGATATTTGCGCATAAATTCTTCAGCTTTTTCCACCATGGTTTTACTTCCGCAAAAAAACGGAACACGTTGGTGAAGTTCATTAGGTTTAATATCTAATATACGTTTGTAGCCATCACTGGCTTTTCCGCCGGCTTGTTCTGCCAAAAAAGCCATAGGATTGCATTCGTATAATAATCGTAATTTTCCTTTAGGCCCAATGGAACTAGTTGGGTAAATGTAAATACCACCTTTAATCATATTTCTGTGAAAATCTGAAACCAAAGAACCTATGTAACGCGATGTATATGGTCTGTCCTCTTTTTCTTCCTGACAGTATTTTAAATAGTCTTTTACACCCTGAGGAAAATGCACGTAATTACCTTCGTTTATAGAGTAAATTTTTCCTTTTTCAGGATATTTCATGTTTGGATGTGATAAATAAAAGGAACCTATTGCCGGGTTTAAAGTAAAGCCGTTAACTCCGTGTCCTGAAGTGTAAACCAGCATGGTTGAAGTTCCGTAAACTACGTAACCGGCTGCCACCTGCTGACTACCTCTTTGTAAAAAATCTATTTTTTCAACCGGCGTTCCCATAGGGGTAACCCTTCGATATATAGAGAAAATGGTTCCCACAGAAACATTTACATCAATATTTGAGGAACCATCTAATGGGTCAATTAATACTACGTATTTATTTTCATTGGTTCCGTATTTACCTTTAATAATAACAAAATCGTCTTCTTCTTCACTGGCAATTCCGCAAACAATTTCTCGGTTTATTAGGGTTTGCATAAATACTTCATTGGCATAAACATCCAATTTTTTTTGATCTTCTCCTTGCACATTTTTATCACCGGCATCACCTAATATATCTACCAATCCGGCCTTATTCACCTTGTAGTTAACTACTTTTGCTGCTAATTTAATGGAGCTTAAAAGTCGGGTGAATTCACCTGATGTTGATTGATAGTGTTTTTGATTCTCAATTATAAATTCTCCAAGAGTAAGATTATTTTCAAGCATTGTGTAGGTTGTTAGTTGTTTACAAATATCGAGAAAAATATTTTTAAAATTAGGTATTGTAATAGAATAGTTGCATACAAATTTTTTACTTTAGCAAACAGCATAAAATTTTTTGAAGTAATATGAGTTTTACAATAAGAGTAGGTGAAAAAAAAGACATGTCGGCAGTTTTAAAATTAATTAAAGAGTTGGCACATTTTGAAAAAGAACCAAATGCAGTAATTGTTACCGTTAACGATTTGGAGAAAGATGGTTTTGGTACTACCCCTTTGTTTAAAACCTTTGTAGCTGAAATGGATAATGAAATTGTTGGTATGGCACTCTTTTACCCAAGGTACTCAACTTGGAAAGGACCAACTATTCATTTAGAAGATTTGATTGTAACAAAAAACAAAAGGGGATTAAAAATTGGATCGGCGTTGTATAAAAAAGTATTGGAGTATAGTTACCATCAAGGTGTTAAGAGAGTAGAATGGGTAGTACTAGATTGGAATGAAACTGCCATAAAATTTTACGAAAGTACCGGAGCGGTTATTTTAAAAGAATGGGATTCTGCTCAAATAGACGATGTAGCTATTAAAAAATATTTAGGATTTGCATAAAATATGAAGGTATTTAAATTTGGAGGGGCATCGGTAAAGGATGCTATTAGTGTAAAAAATGTAGTGAAAGTGCTACGGACTGAAGGTTATGAAAATACGTTGGTGGTAATTTCTGCCATGGGGAAAATGACTAATGCCTTTGAAGCTATTGTGCTGTCATATTGTAATCAAGAAAATGATTTAACTAAGAATATTCAATTTGTGAAAGATTTTCACACAAATATTATCAACAAATTATTTGAAAACACTACTCTTAAAATTTATAATGAAGTCGATAATTTGTTTAACGAGTTAAACACTTTTATAACTACAAATAACAACAACGATTACAATTTTATCTACGATCAAATTGTAGGTTATGGAGAACTCCTTTCTACAAAAATTATAAGTTCCTACTTAAAGGATGTGGGCATTGAAAATAACTGGTTGGATGTACGAAATTTTATAATAACAGATTCCAATTACAGAGATGCTAGGGTAAATTGGACACTTACCCAAAAAGCGATGTCTAATAATAACTTTAATAAATTAAGTATAACACAAGGATTTTTAGGAGCCGACAAACATAATTATACAACAACATTAGGGCGCGAGGGATCTGATTTTACAGCTGCTGTTTTTGCATATTGTTTACAAGCAAAAAACGTAACTATTTGGAAAGATGTTGAAGGAGTACTAAACGCAGACCCAAGATATTTTAACAATACAAAATTATTGCATCAAATTTCGTATGCTGAGGCGTTGGAAATGGCATTTTACGGTGCGTCTGTTATTCATCCAAAAACAATTAAGCCTTTAGAAAACAAAAACATACCCTTGTATGTGAGGTCTTTTTATAAACTAAATAATTTAGGAACATCTGTTGCAAAAGGGAGTAGCTTAGTGCCCGAGATGCCTTGTTTTATTGTAAAACACAAGCAACTGTTTGTGTCTATTTCGGCATTGGATTTCTCATTTATGGTGGAATACAATTTAAGCCATATTTTTAAGGTGTTGCACAACTATAAATTAAAGGTTAATTTAATTCAAAATTCAGCCTTAAATTTTTCTATTTGTATTGAAGATAAATATGGTTTATTTGAAAACTTTTTAAACGAATTAAAACAAAATTACAATGTAATTTATAAAACAAATGTATCGTTATATACAGTAAGGCATGCCACTAAAGAAGCTGTTGCAAAAGTTGAAGAAGAAGGGAAAGTACTTTTAAAACAGGCTACCGGAGGTACTGTTCAATTAATCATTAGCAAATAAAGTTGTATTTTTGTTTTTATCCTTAATAATATTTTAATGAGTTTAGTTACCGCCAAAGAAGTTGCGAAAGTTACAAACCTTAGTAAGTATGGATTTATAGGAACTTTCTTGGGATGGGTACTCATGAAAATTCTTAGAATATCTGCAATAAATAAAAAGTACAATAAGCACAAACATTTAAAAGGACTCAACTTCTTCTCTACGTTATTAGATGATTTGCAAATTAAATTTGAAATTCCTGAAGAAGATTTGAAACGTATCCCAAAAAATGGTGCTTTTATTACAGTTTCTAATCACCCTTTAGGGGGTATCGACGGAATTTTACTGTTGAAATTGTTAATTGAAAAAAGACCCGATTATAAAATTATAGCCAATTTTTTACTACATAGAATTGAACCGATGAAACCCTATGTTATGCCGGTAAACCCTTTTGAAGAAAAAAGGGATGTAAAATCGAGTATAGCAGGAATAAAAAGCGCGTTAAAACATTTAAATGAAGGAAACCCGTTGGGTGTTTTTCCTGCAGGTGAGGTTTCAACTTATAAAGACGGGAAATTAATAGTTGATAAACCTTGGGAGGAAGGTGCTATAAAACTTATAAAAAAAGCAAATGTCCCTATAATTCCAATATATTTTCATGCAAAAAACAGTAGGTTGTTTTATTTCTTATCAGGGTTAAATCCGAAATTAAGAACAGCCAAACTTCCATCAGAATTATTATCACAAAAAGAGCGTGTTATTAAGGTTAGAATTGGCAAACCAATTACAGTTAAGGATCAAGAATTGTATACCAATACCGTTGACTTTTGCGAGTTTATCAGAAAAAAAACGTACATGCTCGCAAACCCTTTTGAAAAGGAATCTAATTTGTTGAATACAGCTTCCTTAAAATTACCCAAATCACCTAAAGAAATTGTGAGTCAGTGCAATGTTGATAAAATGATTTTGGAAGTTGAAATGCTTAGAAACACGAATGGCCGACTATTGCAAAGTAAAAATTATGAAGTGTTTTTTGCTCCTAGTAAAAAAATTCAAAACCTTTTGTTTGAAATAGGTCGATTGCGTGAAATTACTTTTAGAGAAGTTGGTGAAGGCACCAATAAATCGATAGATTTGGATACGTTTGATAAATATTACCATCATTTGTTTTTGTGGGATAATGAAGCCAAAAAGCTTGTGGGAGCCTACCGTATGGGTTTAGGAAAAGAAATATTTAAAAAATACGGTATGAAAGGTTTTTATGTGCAAAGTCTGTTTAAGTTTGAATCCGAACTATATGCCATGATGGAAAACTCTATAGAAATGGGGCGTGCTTTTATTATAAAAGAATACCAGCAAAAACCAATGCCGCTATTTTTATTATGGAAAGGAATTGTTCATATCACTTTGAGGTACCCTGAATATAAATATTTAATTGGAGGTGTGAGTATTAGTAACCAATTTTCGAACTTTTCAAAGTCGTTAATGATTGAATTTATGAAATCGCATTATTACGATCCTTATTTTGCGCAATACATTCATCCAAAAAAAGAATATAAAGTAAAATTAAATGATGCCGATAAAGATTTTGTTTTTGACGCATCTAAAGCCGATTTAAATAAGTTTGATAAAATAATTGATGAAATTGAACCGGGAGCACTTAGAATTCCTGTATTAATAAAAAAATATGTAAAACAAAATGCCCGATTGGTAGCCTTTAATGTTGATCCAAAGTTTAACAATGCGGTTGATGGCCTTATGTATATTAGGGTTGCTGATATTCCTGAAAGTACCGTAAAACCTGTTATGGAAGAATTTCAGGCCGAACTTGAGAGTAAGGTTGAGCAGGAGAATACCCAAAAGGTATCTGCTACAAATGCCCCATTGTTTGATAAATAACTATTATTTTTTTAAAACCACTCTCTTTTATTGGTTTGATAAATATATACAAATTCTTCATCCGACTTTGTGAGGTAAATAATACCTTCTATTAAACCAATTAAACTTGTTAAACCTGCTCCAATACCACAAGTTACAATGGTTATGGCAAGCATAATAATACCTTGATTGGTGTATCCTAATACAAATTTGTGTACACCAAAGGCTCCTAAAAGTATACCTAAAATTCCGGCAATTACACGTTTACTTTCTTCCATACTGTTTGGAACTACGTTTCCTTTTTCGTCTATTACTTCCATGGTTGTGATTTTTGTTAGATAAATTTACAAAAAAGCAGCATCAATTGGCTCCCAAAGTTCAATTTTATTTCCTTCGGGATCTAAAATCCAGCCAAATTTCCCATAATCATAGGTTTCAATGTCTCCTATTACGGTAACACCTTCTTTTTTTAAAAGCAGCATAAGTTGTTCTAAATTTTCAACTCTATAATTGAACATAAAATCTTTTTCAGACGGAGCAAAGTAGGTACTATTATTTTTAAAAGGACTCCATTGGGTACTTGCTTTTTTATGGTTTTTATCGTTCCACCAGAAGGTGCATCCCCAATCATCAACAGCAAATCCCAAATGTTTTTTATACCATTTTTTGAGTTTCTCGGGGTCTTCTGATTTGAAAAATAAGCCTCCAATACCTGTAACCCTGTTAGTAGGTTTCTCTTTTTCGGTTTTATTATTTGAAAAAAAATGGGACTTAATTTTAGAAACTATGGTCTCAGCAAGTTTTATTTTAGATTCAACGGTCCAACCTGCAATATGCGGTGACAATAAAACATTTTCAGCATGTATTAAATAATCAAAAGCCTCCGGAAGCGTTTCGTTTTCAAATAAATTTTCAAACGATAATTTTTCGTATTCCAACACATCTAAACAAGCACCAAGAATTTTTTTACTGATAAGCGCTTCAACCAAATCATCGGTTACCACTGCCGACCCTCGGGCTGTATTAATTAGGTAAAAAGGTTTTTTAAAATTAGTTATAAAAGTGTTGTTTACCATGTTGTGCGACAACGCATTAAAAGGAGTGTGTAAACTTAGCACATCAACTTTTTCTTGCAGCTCTTTTAATGGTACTTGTTTGCAATTTTCATCTCCTACGTCTTCTTTTATGTCATAACAAAGTACTTCAACATCAAATCCTTTTAATTTTTTAGCAAAGGCTTTGCCCATATTTCCGTAGCCAATAATTCCTACGGTTTTACCTTCTAATTCAATTCCCCTGTTAGCTTCTCTTAACCATTGCCCATTTCTAATTTCTAAATCGGCTTTTTTAAGGTTGTTAAATAAGGCCAAAAGCATTCCCAAAGCGTGCTCTCCTACAGCATTTCTGTTACCTTCCGGAGCAGCAATAAGTTGGATTCCCTTTTTTGCAGCATAATCTTCTTCAATACTTTCTAGCCCGGCGCCCACCCTTGCAATAAATTTTAATCGAGTGGCTTTATCTAAAAATGTTTTATCAATTTTAAATCTACTTCTAATAACTACCCCGTCGTAATTACTTATTGTTTTTTCAATTTGTTCTTTGGATGATGCAAAATCTTCATCGCAAACGCAACCTAGCTTTTCCAAACCTTCTTTTAAAAGTGCATGGTTGGTATCTAATAAAAGGACATTCATGATAAGATTGTGAAATTATTGAAATTTAATACTGCTCTTGGTTGTTAGGAAAATCAACACTTTTTACATCAGCTATGTATTGTTTAAAAGCATTTGACATATCAGTATATAAATCTAAATATCTTCTTAAAAACCGTGGATGAAATTCATGGGTCATTCCCAGCATATCATGGGTAACCAATACTTGCCCGTCTACGCCACTTCCTGCACCAATGCCAATAACAGGTATTGAAATACTTTGGGCAACTTCTTTGGCAAGTTTTGCCGGAACTTTTTCAAGAACAACGGCGAAACAACCTAATTTTTCTAGCAACTGGGCATCTTCTTTAAGCTTTTCGGCTTCTTCAACTTCTTTTGCTCTAACTGTATACGTCCCAAATTTGTAAATAGATTGTGGTGTTAAACCTAAGTGCCCCATTACGGGTATTCCGGCATTCAAAATTTTTTTAATAGATTGTTTAATCTCTGAGCCGCCTTCTAATTTTACTGCATGACCACCCGACTCTTTCATAATTTTTATTGCCGATCGCAAGGCCTGCTTCGGGTCGGATTGGTAGGTTCCAAAAGGTAAATCAACTACAACCAAGCTTCTTTCCACAGCTCTAATAACAGAACTTGCATGGTATATCATTTGGTCTAAGGTTATAGGAAGTGTAGTTTCATGACCCGCCATAACATTAGAGGCCGAATCACCAACTAAAATAATATCAATTCCTGCACTGTCAATTATTTTGGCCATGGTATAATCGTATGCGGTAAGCATGGCAATTTTTTGACCGTTCTTTTTCATTTCAACCAAACTTTTGGTTGTTATACGTTTATATTCTTTTTTTGCTGATGACATCTAATAAAATTTAAAACTTAATTGGTAAAAATAGTGAAAAATCAAACTCTGTTAAAAAAAGGTTGTTTTTTAATCTATTTATTGTCAAATCAACATTTTTTGAAATGTTGAATTTTATTTATAAATGGATAGAATTTGTAAAAAAATGGCATAAAAACTTGAAAATGTGGTTTTTTAAAATTACTTTTACGGAAAAACACCATTCAGTGAAAAAGAACCAAACTATAACAGCTGAATATGTTGACGAATTAGAGGATAAAATTGTTGACCTATCTATAAAGCTGAAAAATAAAGAAAAGGTAATTTCTGATATACAGTTGGCCAATAAAAAGCGTATTGGCCAAATTTCCCACAATCTAAAAAATCCGGTTGGCGTTATTTATTCCTTTTCTGAAATGATGTTGGATAATAAAGGTAATTTTGATAGTGAAAAAGTTAAAAAGTATTTGCAAATAATAAAAAATTCGGCAAGTTTTTCAATTGAATTGCTAAATGATATTGTTGAAATTACGCGATTAAATGATGTTGACTTAAAATTTAATTTTACAAAGGAAGATTGTAATAAATTACTATATGATATAGTAGAAAGTTTACAAGATAATGCCAAGAGTAAGGGTGTTTTTATAAAGATAAATAAACAGCCTGAAACATTTGAAGCTCTTGTTGATAAAGACGAATTTACCTTAGCGTTAACTAAAGTTATTGAAAACGCTATTAGATTTTCTGCTGAAAAAGGTGAAATTGTAATTGATGTGGAAGAGAATTTGCAAAATTTTGAAATTAAGGTAACTGATACGGGATTGGGAATTTCAAAAGACGATTTACCAAAAATATTTGATGAATTTTATGTTGTAAATACGTATGATGCAGAAGGAGAGAAGTGTATTGGATTAGGACTCTCTATGGTAAAAAAAATTATAGATGAACACAATGGAAAAATATTAGTAAAAAGTACCGAAAATGTAGGTTCTGAATTTTGTGTTATTATTCCGAAAAATTAATAATTAAAAACCTCTAATAAATTAACAATATATTTAAATTGTATTAAATAAATGTATATTTATTAAAAATTTACCCCAAAGGCATTGAAAAATGAAAGCTTGGAAAAACTTAATAGAAAAAACAACACCTCAAAAGAAACAAAGAGAAGCTTATTCTTTGGAAGTTAAATCTCCCGGACAAGAGCATTATTTTTTATTTTTTGAAAATGCTCCTATTGCATTGTGGATTGAAGATTTTTCTAAAGTTAATAGTTTTTTGATAGATAAGGCAAAAAAAAGTAATATTGAATTTAAAAAATATATTGCTAATAATCCGAAAGTAGTTGAGGAAGCAGCATCCAAAGTAATTTTAAAAGATGTTAATAAAAAGGCAGTAGCACTATACGGTGCCACTAGTAAAGATGAGTTGTTTAAAAATATTGAAAAGGTGTATACCGAAAACTCAAATGTTGGGTATGCCAAATTAATTACAGCTATTTTAAATGGTGAATCGGAGGCTGAAGTTGAAACAACTAATAAAACACTTGGTGGTAAAGAATTTGATATTTCAATTAAGTTTCATGTAATTGAAGGTATAGAAAACTCACTGGAAAATATCATTATTTCGGTTGAAGATATTTCTAAACGGAAAAATGCAAGAAAAAAACTACTTAAAAGTAACCAGCTGCTAAAAGACCAGTTCAACCATACCCCGTTGGCTGCAATAATGTGGGATGCTGATTTTAAAGTAACCGAGTGGAATGAGTCAGCTAATCGTATTTTTGGTTATACTGCTAAAGAGGCTTTAGGAAAAACAGCTTACGATTTAATTATCCCTGTAGACCTAAAAGAAACCATTGCAAAAGGATGGTCCGATTTAATTTCAAAAAGGAATAATTTAAGGCACACTAATAAAAACATCACAAAATCTGGTAAAATAATCACCTGTGATTGGTATAATGTGCTAATTATTAACGATGCTGGGCAAGTAATTGGTGTGTCATCATTAGCCGACGATATTACCGATAGAAGGGCTTCAAAAAAACAGCTGAAAAAGTCAGAGCGAAAATTTCGAAATATTTTTGAAAAATCGAGTGATGCAGTTTTAGTTGTTAAAAAAGATGAGCTGATAGACTGTAATTTGGCTGCCGTAAAAACCTTTAAATACCTAAACAAGGAAGATTTATTAAATGTTAAGCTATTTGATTTAGCTCCAAAAATACTACCTGATGGCAGTAAGGCGCATGATAAAGCTCAAAAAATGATGCAAATTGCTATAGAAGAGGGTGTAAATAGGTTTAGATGCCATCACTTAAGAAAAAACGGTATTGTGTTTCCAACGGAAGTTACTATTACAAAACTTGAAGAACACAACCAAAACTCATCACTTCATATTGTAATAAAAGATATTAGTGATCAAGTAAAACAAGAAACCCTTGAAGATGTATTATACAATATTTCTAAAGCTGCTTTAACTATTCCAGAATTTAAAGATTTTAGCGCATACATTAGAGAAGAATTACATAAAATAATTGATTGTACTAATTTTTTTATTGCCTTATATGAGAAAGAAACTGATATGATTAGTACGCCTTTTATGGTTGATGAAACGGATAATATGAAAGAATTTCCGGCTTATAAAACCTTAACGGGTTATGTTATTAAAACCAAAAAACCATTACTGGCTGATTATATAAAAACAGGTGAATTATATGAGTCAGGTGAGGCAAATTTAGTCGGAGCCGATTCTAAAATATGGCTTGGTGTTCCGCTCATAATCGGCGATGAAGTTATCGGAGCCATTGTTGTACAAAGTTATACTGATGAAAAGGCTTACAATAGCAATGATGTAAATTTATTGGAGTTTGTTGCCGATCAAATAAGTACCACCATACAACGCAAAAAGGTTGAAAACGAGTTGCAAAAAGCCTTGGTAAAAGCTAAAGAGGCTGATAAGTTAAAATCATCTTTCTTAGCTAACATGAGCCATGAAATTCGTACTCCTATGAACGGAATTATTGGATTTTCAGAATTGTTTTTAAAACCAAATTTAACGGAAGAGGATCGTAAAAATTATGCCCAAATAGTTATAAATTCAAGCAAGCAACTCTTATCAATTGTAAATGATATTTTAGATATTTCTAAAATAGAAGCAGGCGCTATAAAGTTGCATTATGAAAACGTAAATATAAATAAGTTATTAGATGGTTTATTTAAGTTTTATGAACCAATTTCTCACAAAAATAACATAAATCTTGTTTGCGAAAAAGGCTTGGATAATTACAAAAGTGTTGTTCATATTGATAAAACCAAACTAAATCAAGTATTGACAAATTTACTGTCGAATGCATTTAAATTTACCGATGAAGGCAGTATTACATTTGGATATGAATTTGAGGGTGCTGAGTTACAGTTTTATGTTAAAGATACCGGAATAGGAATTGAAAAAAGTCATCAACCTAAAATATTTGATAGGTTTATGCAAGCCGAGAACAATTTAACAAAACAAAATAAAGGTACAGGGTTGGGTCTTGCAATTTCTAAGAAATTTGTAGAATTATTTGGAGGAAAAATATGGCTAAATTCAAGTGAAAAAGGTACTAAAGTGTATTTTACCATACCTTATAAAAAAGCGCCTGTACCCGATATAGCAAGTGTAATTGAAGAAAAAATATCTATAGAAACCGTGAAAAATAAAGAAATTACAATTTTAATAGCTGAAGATGAAATATATAATATGATGTATATGAACGAATTGTTTTCTGAAACAAATTTTAAAATAATTGAAGCTGAAAATGGAAAACAAGCTGTTGAGATGGTTCAGAATAACCCGGAAATAGATTTGGTTTTAATGGACATCAAAATGCCTGTTATGAACGGCAAGGAAGCTATGCAAGCAATAAAACAAACGCATCCAAAACTACCGGTTATTGGTCTTTCAGCATTTGCAATGGCCTCAGACAAAGAAGATGCCTTAAAAGAAGGTTTTCATGCCTATTTAACAAAGCCTATAGATAAACAACAGTTGTTTGAAACTATAGCTAAATTTACTACATAAACTCTTTTGGAATTAAGTTGTTGCCAATTGAAAAGGCTGATAATTAATTAGATTAATTCTAAATAATTAATTAAATTAGCATAAAACAACTTGTTGTGTCAGCAATTAAAAAGCATACATTAAATCCTAATTTCTGGGTAAAACTTCATGCAGATTACCTTTTTAATTACGCAATTAGTAGGGTTAAAGGGCGTGATACTGCAAAAGACTTGGTACAAGATACATTTTTTGCAGGCTTAAAAGCTATGCAAAATTTTCAAGGGAAAGCAAGTGAACGTACATGGTTAATTGCAATTTTGAAAAGAAAAATAATTGATTACTACCGAAAAATAAATTCAAATAAGGGAAAGGCCGAAGTAAAAATGAACTTTTATCAAAACGGTGAACGAGAGGGGGAATGGTTAGAAGAACGTATTCCAACACAATGGGCTGATGACGTTGAAAAAAAAATAGAAAATGATGAATTAAGTGTGGTGCTTGAAAATTGTATATCCAATTTACCTGAAAAGTATGAAATGGTGTTTAGAATGAAAACCATACAAGAGTTTGATTCTGATGAAATATGTAAGGAATTAAAGATCACCTCGTCAAATCTTTGGGTAATAATACATAGAGCCCGAACTCAATTAAGACGATGTATGGAAGATAATTGGTTTAAAAAATAATTGCTTTAAAAATAATAAATGATGTTGACTTGCGATGAAGCCTCAAAAATATGTGACAAAAACCAATACGGTGAGGCACGTTTATTTGATAAAATAAGATTAATTTTTCATCTAATATTTTGTAAAAATTGCAGAATGTATTCAAAACAAAATACTATTTTAACGAGTTGTTACAAAAAACACCAAGTTAAACTAAATAGTGAAGAGTGTTGTTTAAAAGAAGACGAGAAAATTGAAATTGAAGAAAAGGTAAAGATTAAAATTCCAAGTTAGTACTTTTTAAAATCACTTATTTTGTAATTTTGTTTAAAAAACAATGACATTTCTTCCCGGTAATATTGATAACTATGTTGTGGAGCATTCACAGCAAGAACCAGAACTTTTAAAACAGTTGAATAAAGAAACTTGGCAAAAAGTTTTAAATCCTCGAATGCTTTCAGGAGCATATCAAGGTAGAGTTTTAGCTTTATTATCGAAACTAATTTCACCAAAAACTATTCTTGAAATAGGAACCTATACAGGCTACTCGGCCTTGTGTTTGGCTGAAGGGTTACCACATGATGGAACACTTATTACCATAGATAAAAACGAAGAATTGGAGAGGTTTGCAGCTAACTATTTTACTAAATCAGCATATAAAAATCAAATTGAGCAAATGGTTGGTGATGCAATGGAGTTGATACCAAAAATTGATGCTAAATTCGACTTGGTTTTTATTGATGCTGATAAAAAAAACTATGCCAATTACTTTAAAATGATTATTGATAAAATGAATCCCGGAGGCGTAATATTATCAGATAATGTATTGTGGAGTGGTAAAGTTGTAGCAGAAATAAAAGAAAAGGATAAAGATACCTTGGCTATAAAAGCATATAATAAACTGTTAAGTACTAATCCAAGAGTTGAAACGGTCATGTTGCCAATTAGAGATGGTTTAACTATAAGTAGGGTAAAGTAGAATATTACTTGTTTCTTTTTACCGGGCCTGTGATATCATCTAAAATATCATTTTTTATTTTTGAGGCCGGTCTGCTAAAATCATCAACTCTTTTTTTAACTTTATCTATTTCATCTTTAATTCCGGAAGCAGCGTCAATATCAAAGTCGTTTTTTTCAGCACTGTTTTTAATTTCTCTTTTTATATCGTTCGTGGCATCTTTAATCTGACGCATACCCTTACCAAGCCCTCGTGCAATTTCAGGAAGTTTGTCTGCACCAAAAAGCATTACTACAATAATTAGTATTACAAATATTTCAGCACCGCTAATAAAAAGATACATAGTCAAGGGTTTAAGTTGCAAAGATAGTTAAAATTGCTATTTTTTTGTAAGCATTCTTTTTATTTCATTTAATTTCATTAAAGCCTCAATAGGGGTTAAGCTGTCAATATTTGTGGAAAGAATTTCGTCTTTAATATCTTCAAGCAAGGGGTCGTCTAATTTAAAAAAGCTCAATTGCATTTCTTCTTCTCCAGCATTTTTCAGCGCTTCTTTTACATCTTCGTTTGTATGATTTTTTTCCAATTGCTTCAACATTTTATTTGCCCTGTGAATTACCGAAGTAGGCATTCCGGCAAGTTTAGCAACATAAATTCCAAAACTGTGTTCACTTCCTCCGGGCACCAGTTTTCTTAAAAAAATAACCTTATCCTTTAGTTCTTTCACTGATACGTTGAAGTTTTTAATACGCTCAAAGGTATTTGCCATGTCATTTAGTTCATGGTAATGGGTGGCAAACAGGGTTTTTGCTTTTGAAGGATGCTCATGCAAATATTCTGAAATTGCCCAAGCAATTGATATGCCGTCATAAGTACTGGTTCCTCTGCCAATTTCATCGAGTAATACCAAACTTCTTTCAGAAATATTGTTTAAAATACTGGCTGTTTCATTCATTTCAACCATAAAGGTAGATTCGCCCATAGAAATATTATCACTGGCACCTACCCGTGTGAAAATTTTATCGACTATTCCTATTCTAGCGTGTTGCGCAGGTACATAACTTCCCATTTGCGCCAATAAAACTATTAAGGCAGTTTGCCTTAATATTGCCGATTTACCGCTCATGTTAGGACCTGTAATCATAATAATCTGCTGCTGATTTCTGTTTAAAACAACATCATTGGCAATGTAATCTTCCCCTAACGGAAGTTGTTTTTCAATTACCGGATGACGCCCGTTTTTTATTTCTAAATCGGTACTGTCATCTAATTGTGGTCGTATATAATTATTGCTTTTTGCAATTTCAGCAAATGAACACAAACAATCTATTTGAGCAATTAACTGTGCATTTAACTGTATGGGTTGTATGTAATCTAATAATTCACTAACCAATTGAGCAAACAGCTCATGTTCTAAAACACTAATTTTTTCTTCGGCGCCTAATATTTTAGTTTCGTATTCTTTTAACTCTTCGGTAATATATCTTTCGGCACTCACTAAAGTTTGTTTCCGAACCCAATCTTCCGGAACTTTAGCTTTATGTGTATTTCTAACTTCAATATAATAACCAAAAACATTGTTAAATGCTATTTTTAATGATGGAATACCGGTGCGTTCAGTTTCGCGTGCCAGCATAGTATCTAAATATGATTTTCCTGACGACGCAATGGTTCTTAATTCATCGAGTTCTGCAGAAACCTTACTTGCAATAACAGTTCCTTTATTTAAATTTACCGGAGCGTCTTCGTTTAAAACAGTGGAAATTTTTTCTCTAAGGCTTGTACAGCTTTGTATTTGCTCTCCTATAACTTTTAACGATTTGTTATTGCTTTTTTCAGCAGCTTCTTTTATTGGTATAATTGCATTTAACGAGTTTTTTAATAAAATTACTTCACGCGGATTTACTTTTCCGGTAGCAACTTTTGACACCAATCTTTCCAAGTCGCTTATTTGTTTAATTTGATAAGTTGTTAATTCAAAGAAAGCATCATTATTTATCAAATATGTTACAATTTCATGCCTTTTTTTAATGCGATTGCTATCTTTTAACGGAAGCGCCAACCAACGTTTTAATAACCTTCCACCCATTGGTGAAATGGTTTTATCAATAACATCTAATAAGGTAACTGCATTTATTGAAGAGGATTGGTATAATTCTAAATTTCGAATGGTAAATCGATCCATCCAAACGTAATTATCTTCCGATATTCTGTTAATAACCGTAATATGGTTTAACTTGTTATGCTGAGTTTCGGATAAATAATGTAATATGGCACCTGAGGAAATTATACCTTGATTTAAATCATCAATTCCAAAACCTTTAAGGCTTTTAACGTTAAAATGATTAATAAGTGTTTCGAAAGCATAGGTAGCTTGAAAAACCCAATCTTCTAAGTAAAACGTGTAAAATCCATCACCAAAAAATTCAAAAAATTTGCTTTTATGTTGTTTTTGAACCAACACTTCACTTGGGCTAAAATTTTGAAGTAACTTTTCAATATATTCACTATTTCCTTGGGCGGTTAAAAATTCCCCTGTTGAAACGTCTAAAAAAGAAATTCCAATATACTTTTTATCAAAATGTACAGCCGCTAAAAAGTTGTTAGCTTTTGATTGCAGCACCTCATCATTTAGTGCTACACCAGGCGTAACCAACTCGGTAACACCACGTTTTACAATGGTTTTTGTCATTTTTGGATCTTCAAGCTGATCGCAAATAGCCACGCGCATACCAGCTTTAACCAACTTTGGCAAATAGGTGTTTAATGAGTGATGCGGAAAACCCGCCAACGCTGTTTCAGATTCGCTTCCGGCGCCGCGTTTGGTTAATATAATTCCCAAAATTTGTGCGGCTTTTTTGGCATCATCTCCAAATGTTTCATAAAAATCACCTACTCTAAATAACAACATAGCATCAGGGTATTTTGCTTTAATGCTGTTGTATTGCTTCATTAAAGGGGTAACTTTCTTGGTTTTTGCTGCCAATTTTGTGAGAATTTACATTAGTTTTGCGAAGTTACATTTTATATTGAAAGTTTGAAAAAATTAATTATTGAAAGGCTGTTTAGATATAAAATTAGAATGAAAAGCAAGATTTTCAGAAAATGAGAAAATTAAAAAATAGCGAGTTGGAGCGTATTGATGTTGAAACGTTCAAAAAAACAAAGAAAATTCCGTTAATTGTTATTTTGGATAATATTAGAAGTTTAAACAATATTGGCTCGGTTTTTAGAACCGGTGATGCATTTTTAATTGAAAAGATTTACTTATGTGGAATCACCGCACAACCACCACACAAAGATATTCATAAAACAGCTTTGGGAGCAACCGAATCTGTGAGTTGGGAGTATGTAGAAAATACACTTAAATTAGTGAAAAAACTAAAAGCAGAAGGTGTTAAAACAATTGCTATTGAACAGGTTGATAATAGCACTAAGCTCCAAGATTTTAAAATTGAACCGGATATAACGTATGCGGTAATTTTTGGAAATGAAGTAAAAGGTGTACAGCAAGAGGTTGTTTCTGCTTGTGATTTTTGTTTAGAAATTCCTCAATTTGGAACCAAGCATTCATTAAATATTTCGGTAAGTGCCGGAGTGGTGTTATGGGATTTTTTTAAGAAATTTTGTTTTTAATAGCGAGTGTTTGGTAATATTTTTTGTTGTGGCTTAAAAATTTAAAAGCCTAATATTATTTTAGCAATATAGAAGAATAAGAAAATTCCAAATATATCATTACTGGTAGTTATAAAAGGCCCTGTGGCAATTGCCGGATCTATTCCTCTTTTGTCTAAAATTATAGGTACAAAGGTTCCTATTAATGATGCAATTATAATTACACACAGCATAGAAATTGCTATGGTAAAGCTGAATTTAAGATCCATGCTTGTAAGCATTCCAAACAAAATGATAAGCACCCCTAGTACAACACCGCTTATCAAACTCAGGCTAATTTCTTTTAAAAGTCTTTTAAACAAACTCCCTTTAATAATGTCATTTGCCAACCCTTGAACAACAATTGCCGATGACTGTACACCAACATTGCCTGCCATAGCAGCTATTAATGGCGTAAAAAAGAACAGTTCTTTATAATTACTTAATGCCTCATCAAAACCTTCCATAATAAAAACACTACCCAAACCGCCAATTAGGCCTAATATTAACCATGGTAAGCGGGCTCTTGTAAGCTCCCAAATAGAATCATCTGCTTCAACATCTTCTACCAAACCAGCTGCCAGTTGGTAATCTTTTTCAGCTTCTTCTTTAATTACATCAACTATATCATCAATAGTAATGCGTCCTACCAAACGCCCTATTTCATCCACCACCGGGATAGCTTCTAGGTCGTATTTTTGCATGACTTTGGCAACCTCTTCGGCTTTGTCATTTACATTTACAAAGTCAACCTTTTTAATATAAACATCTTTAATTGCTGTACGCGTAGAGGTGGTAAGTAAGTCTTTTAGTGAGAGTCTTCCTCTAAGTATTTCGTTGTCATCTACCACATAAATAGAATGTACTCTGGTAACCTCTTCGGCTTGTGCCCGCATTTCTTTAACACAGGTAAGCACATTCCAATTTTCATTAACTTTTACTAACTCTTTAGCCATTAAACCACCTGCGGTGTCTTCATCATATCTTAAAAGCTCAACAATTTCTTTGGCGTGTTCAACGTCTTCAAGTTGAGAAATTACTTCTTCTTTTTGATCTTCAGGGAGCTCAGAAATAATATCAGCAGCATCATCGGAGTCTAATTCATCAATTTCCTCGGCAATTTCTTTTGATGAGAGTCCTTTTAATATTTTCTCACGATCATCTTCATCCAATTCAGCAATTACATCAGAAGTTTTTTCACTGTCTAATAATTTGATTAAATACAGTGCTTCATCAGTTTGTAATTCTTCAACAATCTCGGCTATATCTGCATAATGAACTTCTTCTAATAAGCCTAAAAGTGTGTCATTCTTTTGAGCGTCAATTAGTTGCTGAATTTCTTCAATATATGCTTTGTTAATTTCAAACGACATCGTGCTGTATTTTTGATGTGAGTGTTATGAACTCTTGAACAGATAATTGTTCCGGACGTTTAGCAAAGATACTATCTTCTCTTAAATTTTCCGATAAATTCATAGGTTTTAAACTGTTGCGCAAGGTTTTTCTACGTTGGTTAAAAGCTGTTTTAACTACTTTAAAAAACAACTTTTCATTTACCGGCAATGTACTATTTTTTTTACGGGTGAGCTTAATAACACCTGAATCCACCTTAGGTGGTGGTGAAAACACCTTAGGTGGGACGGTAAATAAATATTCAACCTCATAAAAGGCCTGTGTTAAAACCGATAAAATTCCATAAGTTTTACTGCCTTCTTTTTCAGCAATGCGTTGTGCTACTTCTTTTTGAAACATGCCTGAAAACTCAGGGATTTGATGCCTGTTTTCAATAGCTTTAAAAACTATTTGTGATGATATATTGTATGGGAAATTACCAATAATAGCAATTTGCTTTTCGGCAAAATAATCTTCTAAATTTATTTTTAAGAAATCTTTTGAAATAATTCTATTGCTTAAATTTAGGTAGTGAGTTTTTAAGTATTCAACAGATTCGGTATCAATTTCAATTACATGAGTTGTGAATTTTTTATTGAGTAAATGCTTAGTTAAAACACCCATTCCAGGTCCAATTTCTAGCACATCTTTATAGCCAATGCCCGATAGGGTATCAGCGATTTTTTTAGCTATTTGTTCATCTTTTAAAAAATGTTGCCCCAGGTGTTTTTTTGCTCTAACACTCATACATTTAATTTTTAGCACTTATACTAAACTGCTCACTTATTACCTTTAACTCGGTTCTGAAAGCTACAAATTTATCTTTAAAGCAGGTAAGCGCTTCATTTCGTAATTTTTCGGCATCTTCTTTATAGTATTTATGCAGGGTTTCTAAGTTGTCAGTTGTATATTGAACCGAATAGGTGATACCACCCATAACTTCATTTACCATTACCATACTCATTTTTGCACTACTAAACTTACCTGTGGCAAGCATTGCCGGTATATGTTTTTCTTTCATCCACTGGAGCCATTCATCGTGAACGGATTCGTCTATATTTATAGTTACGTTGTATATATACATGTTGTTTTTTGATGTTAAATATTTTAAAATTTAAAAATTAGTTATCCATTTAGTGAAAAAAATGTTCATTATTCAATTAGCAACATCCCCTCTTAATTTCCTAAATTTTTTACGAGCCCCCACCAAATAAATACTTGATGGATATTCAAAGATAATTTTTTGATAGTATTCTTTGGCCTTTTCGGGCATTAATAATTTATTTAAATAAAGTTCTGCTAAATAATAATGAGCATCATCAGCTAAAATATCATGGCGGTTTATTTCAATAATTTTCAGATAGTTATTTTCGGCTTGGTTAACTGCATTGGTTTTTTCATATAACTTGGCTTGTTTAAACAGTGCTTCGTCTTCAATTGGGTGTCCTTTAAAATTTGTTAAAACAGTAGTTAAGGTATCAATTGCCTGTAGATTTTTGTTTTGAAGCGCCAACAATTCTGCAACAGCATATGTTTTTAATGCCAATTTTAAACTGTCTTTTACAGTATTATCTGTAATTAATAAATTTAGGTCCAATGCGTCATTAGCAATTAATTGTGAAGTAGAATTTTTTAATACGCCAAGTTGCGATTGCGCCCATGTAAAATCTCCTTTAAAATAAGAGGTTTGTGCAATTTTAAAACGTGCTTGCTGAGCAATTTCGTGATTTTTTAAATTATTTTGAACCTGTGTATAGTAAATAAGAGCTGTATTAAATTTGTTGCTAAACACGTAAATATCGGCAAGTTTAATTTTAATTCGGGCTTTGTCAAATTTACTTAAAGGTAACTGTAAGGTGTTTTTAAGTTCTTGAATTCCTTTGTCGGTTGCTCTTAATTTAAAAGCTAAAAATGTGGCGTAAACCAATTGTATGTTTAAGGTTTCTACAGTTTTGCCATAGGTGCTGAAAATGGAACTGAATTTAGCATGAATTTGCGCTAACGGGACATTGGTTTGTATTTCAATTTCCAGTAAATAAAGCTGTGCGTTTAGTTGTTGGTTGCTGTTGGACGTGTTTTCTAAAATATATTGAAAACAGGTTTGAGAAGTTTTTAAATCGCCATTTTTAAAAGCTAAATCGCCTAAAACCTCAACGCCTTTAATATTAACAGGATTTCTTTTGTGAAGTGCTTTTTCCTGAATAAATGCTTTTGCATATTCTTTTTCCTGAATATAGAGCCAGCTTAGTAACTTGTTCCAACTGTCTTTTGGTTGTCCCACAACACGTTTTATAAGCAATTTTTTTAAGGTGATATTTGTGGAGTTTTCACTATCGTCAGAAATAAAACGCCCCATAAAATTTTTAATGGTGGGGAGGTAATTACTGTTGGCAGCTACCATATCCAAATAGGTATTAAACATGTTATCCATTTCGGCCATTTCACCATAAATTGCTGCTATTTGAAAATTGAAATTTACATTGGTATTAAGTTGCATTCCTCTTTTATAAGCCTTTAAAGCGTTTTGTAATAAATGATTTTCCTGAAACGATTTTCCTATAAGGTAGGCACTGGAGGGATTATTTTCAATTGAAGAAAGGGCATCTTTATATAAGGCATTTGCTTTTTCATTTACGTGTTGTAATTGATAATTATAACCCAATTCAACCAATAAAAAATTTTGATGCGGATAATCATTTAATTGTTTTAAAATTAATTTATTAATCTCTTCAAAATTATTTGTTTGCCGATAGCTTTTAATTAAATAAGTTACATAATTAGTATTGTAAGGATGTTTTTGATGTAACTCTTTATATAGCAGTACAGCTTTTTCATAGGCACCATTTCTAAAATATTGATATGCCAAACGCGGCTCTTGTGCAAAAATTTGCAAGTAAAATAACAGAAAAAAAAGAAAATAAATTTTTCGCATTTTGTGTTTTTTTGTACTCAAAGATAACGATTCAAATTGTTAAATTTTTTATAAAGCGAATGGTTTGATGTAACGTTTTGGCACAAAAATTGTCTTTATTATATAAACTCAAACAATTTTTAAAAATGCAAGAACTAATTAAACAATACGAAACAGCCAAAACAAAGGCTTTGTCTTTTATGAAAAAAGGGCAGTTACACGCTTATTTTCAAGCCTTGAATGAAATGAATAATTATAAAAAATTAATGCTAACTGTAGCAGCTAATTAATAATGTTGAACCCGCAATATGGAATTAAAACTTCAGGGATTTTTATGCCTTCCGGGGTTTGACAATTTTCTAATAACCCTGCTAAAACCCTTGGTAATGCCAATGAACTTCCATTTAAGGTGTGCGCCAATTGACTTTTACCTTCTTTATTTTTAAAACGTAATTTTAATCGGTTTGCTTGAAACGATTCAAAATTTGAAACAGAACTAATTTCAAGCCATCGGTTTTGCGCTGTTGAAAATACTTCAAAGTCGTAAGTTAATGCCGAAGTAAACCCGAGATCTCCACCACACAAACGTAAAACCCGGTAAGGAAGTTTTAGCTCCTGTAAAATTTCTTTAACGTGGGCAACCATATTATCAAGTGCCTTGTAAGATTTGTTTGGATGTTCTACGCGCACTATTTCAACTTTATCAAATTGATGTAATCGGTTTAAACCCCTTACATGGGCGCCATAAGAACCGGCTTCTCTTCTAAAACATGGGGTGTAACCTGTTTTGCAAATTGGGAAATCAGTTTCCTTTAACAATACATCTCTGTAAATATTGGTAACAGGCACTTCTGCAGTAGGAATTAAGTATAAATTATCTTCGGTAACATGGTACATTTGTCCTTCTTTGTCCGGGAGTTGCCCGGTACCAAAACCTGAAGCTTCATTTACTAAATGCGGAACTTGTACCTCGTCATAACCGGCGGCTGTATTTTTATCTAAAAAATAGTTTATTAATGCACGCTGTAATTTAGCCCCTTTACCTTTATATACCGGAAAACCGGCTCCGGTAATTTTATTACCAAGTTCAAAATCAATAATATCATATTTTTTGGCCAATTCCCAATGAGGTAAAGCTCCATCAAAAAGCGTTGGAATTTCACCTTCACTATAAACAGTTTCATTGTCTTCTTCGGTTGAGCCTGCCGGAACCAAATCATTAGGGATATTAGGAATAAGATACAACAGTTCTTCAAGTTCAGTACTTGTATGCTGAAGCTGCTCTGATAAATTTTTTGATGTTTCCTTTAATTGCGCAGTTTTTTGTTTCACAATTTCAGCCTTTTGGCGTTCACCTTGTTTAAATAATTTACCAATTTCTTTTGATAGTTTATTAGATTCAGCCAAAACAGTATCTAATTCGGCTTGAAAAGCCCTCCTTTTTTCATCTGCTTGTAAAGTTTTTGAAATTAACGCTTCGGCATTTGACAAATTACGTTTTGCCAGTCCTTTTAAAACACGCTCTTTATTTTCCCTAATAAATGCAACTTGTAACATTGATATCAACCTTTTAGTAAAGCGCAAATTTAAGAAATTGCAATTAAAAGAAGCTCTTTATAGCAATTTCATTTTATAGGAATAATCTCATTAATTTTTGAGATAATTTGAGGGACCATGGAAACCTTAAAACTTAAACTAAGCTGAATAGAATTTGAGTTGCTTTTTTTAAAATTAAATTCACCACTTTTAATCTGGTAATAACCGGTTTCGCCTTTACAATAGCACAACCTTCCAAAGTGTAATTTTACGTTGTTCAGGTTTTCGTTATGTAAAGACAGTTCAGGTAAATTATTTTCCAACTCGGCGTAAATAATTTCAGTATATGAGCTGTCCTGTAAACCTTTAGGGGTATTTTTTGTATAGGTAAATTTTAAAATCGTTTTTGTTCCTTCTGAAATTACCGGGTATGTATTTCCAAATTTATCATGTTTAAATTCAATGGTTTTGTTAGGAATAAGTTCTAGCGTACAAGCGCCATTTTCAGGGCAATTAACGGGGGTAACTGTCACTGTATTTTGAAGCATGTTTTGTGAAGTGGTTGTTACAGTTGTTTTACATCCAACCAATAAAAAAAGCGTTAAATAAATAAGATTTTTCATGGTATTAATTTAGTGAATATAAATTTAATACATAGCATCTATATATTTAAGTGATTTTGCCTTATCTGCAATTAACTGTTTTTTTAAAGAATTTACCGATTCAAATTTTTGTTCTTCTCTAAGAAATTCCAATAGCTCAACTGTAATTTTTTCATCATACAGCGATTTGTTAAAGTTGAAAAAATGAATTTCAATGGTTTGGTTTTTACCACTAACAGTTGGTCTAAAACCAATATTCATCATTCCGTAAACGCTACTATTGTTTATGTTGGATTTTACAATGTATGCACCCGTTTTTGGGATTAATTTATAGGCTTCGTTTACTTGTAAATTTGCGGTTGGAAATCCAATTTTCTCACCTAAATTTTTACCTTTAATAACCGTACCGGTTAAAGTAAAGTTATGCCCTAAATAGCGATTGGCTTTTGAAATATCGCCTTTTAAAATGGCCTTTCTTATTTTGGTAGAACTCACTCCAATATTGTCAATATCCTTAACACTAATTCTTTTAACTTTAAATCCATAGGTATGGCCAAATTTTTCAAGCTGTTCAAAATTTCCTTCACGATTCTTACCAAAATGATGATCGTAACCAATTACAAGTTTTGAAATATTTAGTTTGTTAACCAGTAAATTTCTTACAAAATCTAAGGCCGATTGCTTTGCAAATTCTTTAGTAAATGGTTGCACAACCAATACATCAATAGTTGTTTTTTTTAGCAATTCAATGCGCTCTTCTAACGTATTTATAAGCTTTATGTTAACATCTTCTTGCAGTACCATTCTGGGGTGAGGGAAAAATGTTAATAATACCGATTTTGCATTGTTTTTTTTGGCGCTTGCAACCAGCTTTTTTAGAACTTTTTGGTGTCCTTTATGCACACCGTCAAACGTTCCAATGGTTACAAAGGTTTTTTGAGTAGAGGAGTAACTGTCCAGGTTTTCAATAATTTTCAAAACGGTAAAAACTTTTCTTTAAGTAAGACGTGCAAAAATAAGCTATTTAATTAAAAAAATGTCCATATTAGTAATGAGTAGCAGTTTTATTAATTTCAAGTGAAATTATTTTGCTATTTTTATGCACCCCATAAACAGGTTAATTTATGAAACAGTATAGTAAAAGTCAATACCTTTTTATCGTTTTATTCAGCTTATCCTTTTTAATTGTCAAGGCGCAAGAAGTTGAGAATTTCTGGATAAAGACTTCTGAATTTAAGAAAATAAATGAAATTAAACTTGTAAGAAAATCCCTACCTGAGAAGTATAGTTTATTTGATTTAGATGAAAACAAGTTAGATGCTTTGTTAAAAAAAGCGCCAAACAGAACAAGTGCAAAGTTACAAGCAGGTGCGGTAGTAAATTTTCCCTCTTCTCACGGGGAAATGGAAAAATTTAGGATAATGGAAGCCTCTGTTATGGAAAAAGCGCTTCAAAAAAAATATCCCAATATCAAATCATATGTAGGTAAAAGTTTGGATAACCCCGGAACTACTATCAGAATTAGTATGTCACCAATAGGTTTTCATGGAATGATATTGAAAAATTCTGGTGAAGCAATTTTTATCGATCCCTATACTGTTGGTGATAAATCGTATATAGTTTATAATAAAAAATCCTTACCCGAAATAGAACCTTTTGTATGTAAGTTTGAAGAGGTGAACGATTTAAGTCAAAGAAATGTTCAAAACAAAACAAACCTAAGCGAGAGAACTAATAATGCCAATGACGGAAATTTAAGAACTTTTAGAATAGCCATTGCCACTACAGGAGAGTACTCACAATTTCATTTAGATTATCAAGGTATAAGCGCCACTGCAACTGATGCTGAAAAAAAGGCGGCCGTATTATCGGCTGTCAATGCAACTTTAACTCGTGTTACCGCAATATTTGAAAGAGATGTTGCCTTAAGTTTTGAGCTTATAGCAAATAATACCGATATCATATTTTTAGATGGAGCTACAGATCCATTTACTAATGACGATGGATCTGTGCTAATTGATGAAAGTCAATCTGTTATTGATTCTAATATTGGATTATCGAACTATGATATTGGCCATACATTTAGCACCGGTGGAGGTGGTTTGGCACAATTATATTCACCTTGTACAAATAACAAAGCAAGAGGTATTACAGGTTCAAGCAGCCCAATAGGTGATGCTTACGATATTGATTTTGTTGCACATGAACTGGGGCACCAGTTTGGAGCACATCATACTTTTAATGGTGATGCATTAAATTGTGCTGGTGATAATAGAAATGACGGTACTGCAGTAGAACCGGGAAGCGGTTCAACCATTATGGCTTATGCCGGACTTTGTGGGGGTCAAAATGTGCAAAATTTTGCCGACTCATATTTTCATTTAATAAGTATACAAGAAATGTGGACAACCATAACCAGTGGAAATGCAACTTGTGGAGCAATTACGGCTACCGGAAATACAGCACCTACGGTTAATGAGGTTACTGATTATACCATTCCTGTCTCAACTCCTTTTGTTTTGGATGCCACAGGGAATGATGTTGATGGAGATAACTTAACCTATATATGGGAACAATTAGATAATGAAATTACTACCATTCCTCCTGTTTCAACAGCAACAGGAGGTGCAGTATTCAGGTCTATTGCACCTTCAGCCGACTCAAAACGGTATTTCCCAAATTTAAACACTGTAGTTTCGGGTGATTTGGCAAATGAGTGGGAGGTATTACCTTCTGTTGCAAGGACTATGCGTTTTGGTGTTACGGTTCGAGATAATAATTTAAGTGGAGGGCAAACTGCAAGTACAGAAACTGTTTTAACCGTTGATGCAGCTTCCGGACCCTTTTCGGTTACTTCACAAGCAACTCCCGAGAATTGGAATGCAGGTACAACTCAAACGGTAACCTGGGATGTTGCAAACACTAATAATGCTCCAATTAATGTCTCTCAAGTTAATATACTACTGTCTTTGGATGGTGGATTTACGTTTCCAATAACCTTGGCAAGTAATATACCAAACAATGGTAGTTACGAAATAAATGTACCTAACCAAACAACTATTTCCGGCAGAATTAAGGTTGAAAGTGTTGGAAATGTTTTCTATGCTATGAGTGCTGCCAATATTAATATTCAGGCATCAGAATTTGTAATGGATTTTACGTTAACTAACCAAAATATATGTGCTCCAAACAATGCTGTTTATAATTTTACGTATAATACATTTAATGGTTTTAATGAAGTAACTACTTTTTCTGCTAGTGGTAACCCACCGGGTACTACTGTAACGTTTAACCCAACTACAGCTAGTACCGATGGAACTCCTGTGGAAGTTACGGTTAGTGGAATTGCAGCGGATGATGTTGGTGTAAATACTATTACAGTTACAGGTACATCTGCTTCTGCTGTAAGAAATACAGCATTAACTTTACATGTTTTTGATGCTGTTATTACTACTCCGGTTCTAGCTACCCCGGAAAATAACAGTACTAATTTATTGAGTCCGTATAACTTGAGTTGGAATACTGATGACAATATTCAGAATTATGATATTGAATTAGCTTCTGATGTTTCATTTACCGGTATTGTTGAAACGGGCACAGTGTCTTCATCAACATATACCATTGTTTCAAGTTTAGCGCCTAATACAACTTATTATTGGCGTGTTAAAGGGCGGAATGATTGTCCCGGAGAAAGTGCTTTTTCAACTACTTTCAGCTTTACAACCGAAAATGTTACCTGTGAAGCTGACAATTCTACTGATACACCAATTGCTATTCCGGATAATGATACCGTGACAGGTGCAAATTCAGCAATAAATATTACTAATAATAAAACCGTAACAGACATAAATGTAACAGTAAATATATCGCATACTTGGGATGAAGATTTGACGTTGAAATTAACAAGTCCGTCAGGTACTCCCGTAATTTTGTCTTCTGCAAATGGAGGGGATGGCGATAATTATACGAATACTGTTTTTGATGATGATGCTGGTCAGGCTGTTGGTTCCGGTGTGGCACCATTTACTGGTACTTATAGACCCGAAACCAGTTTATCAACTTTTAATAATGAAGAATCATACGGGGAATGGACGCTAACGGTTACAGATTCTCAGGCTCAAGATGTTGGTACTATTGAAAATTGGACTATTGAAATTTGTGGTATACCGGTAATAAGTAATGATGACGATAAAGATGGGGTTGTAAATGCAAATGATTTATGTCCAAATACACCATTAAACAGTACGGTTGATGCAACCGGTTGTCCAATCTTTTCTTTACCTGCCAATAATTTTAGTATTGAAGCTGTTGGAGAAACTTGTGTAGATAAAGATAATGGTCAAATCATAATTTCGGCTCAAGAAAACTACAACTATTCTACAACTATAAATGGTGCAATGTATAATTTCACAAACAGTTCCAATTTGGTGGTAGAAAACTTAGCTCCCGGCTCTTATGATTTTTGTATTACCGTTGATGGTGAGGGGTATGAACAATGCTATTCACTTACCATAGAACCCGGCGTTGAGCTTGGAGGAAAAACCAGTG
>CAYFFC010000029.1:0-20551 GCA_964342295.1 uncultured Lutibacter sp.
TTGTTTTCTTCTTGTATTTGTAATGTTGGAGAACTAGTACTACCAGTATTTTTATAACTCATTCTGATATTCCCTAAGTGGTCTTTGTATTGATATACATAGTCATATCCGCCAGAACCATCAGGTTCTACATAACCCTCGGGTTGGTTAAAAAACTGTAAATTACCATTTTCATATACGTAATTACCGGCGTATTCTATGGTGGTTCCAGTACTCACTACTTTTTTTTGTTTTATTCCTGATGCATCGTAAAATATAAGTAATATTTCCTGATGCTAAAGCTACAAGTGTAGGTAAATTTAAATGGTTGTAACTAATGTTTATAATTCCTTTATTGGCATCTGATGTTAAGTTGCCATTAGCATCGTAGGTATAGTCATTGGACGGATTAGGATTATATTACTTTTATAAACCACGCGATACAATCGCGCGGGAGCGGGGATACCATCGTGTATATATCAAAACATCTTAAGTACACTTCTGTACAGAAAAGGTAGCAGAAATAATCCTGCCCCTACTATATATAGCATCCATATCTTAAATTTCTTATTTAATGGATGATTTCTGTATCTACTAATAAGAACTTTATGTTTTCGCTTATAAATTATATAATTAAAAACGTTGAGCAGTAAAGCTGCAACCATAATTCCTATTTTTAAGTAATTGTTATTAATTGATAATTCCTTAAATGCTACTTTCCCGTTTAGGAATATATTTACAACCATATAAATAAAGAAAACTATTAATATTTGTAGAAATGACAGATACATTGCTGCTGTTGAAATTGGAGTAATACCCTTTTCTTTCTTGTCGTAAAAACTGAATAACCTAAAAAATATGTAATCAAACATGTGTTTCTAATTTAAATACTACCAATCATAAATATTATTAATTAAAGGAGCACCCACGGCATTATCCATGTGCTGTCCTATAGATTGCCCAGAAACTCCAAGCGTAATCATATCTACTACAAAATACCCTCCTCCAATTATCCAGCCTGCAACAGGTATTGCGGAAATGCCAACCATTCCAGCGTTTAATAAATGAGAGGCTCTGAGTTCTCCATCTATAGCAACATCAGCAATAGCCAAAACACCACCAACATAAGTAATTTTTCGACTGGCATTTTTCAGGAATCCGTTTGCTCCATGCTTAATGGCTCTTGTCTGAACATTAATGCCTTTACCTTTTAAATATTTATTTGTTTTGTAAGAATACTTCCATTGCTGTTTATTGCTCATAGATTTTACAGTATATTGAGCTCCACCAGCAAGGGTTCCTGAATTTGAAACAACATAGTTAGCAACATCTATTGCATCACCTCCTCCACTTTCGACTTCATTAACATTACTTTCAAACTCACCAAAACTTTCTTGTTTTATACCACTTTCACAAGCTTATTATTTTCTTTTGCGGAAATAATATTTACTTCTCCATTAGGATATTTTACTACCTAAGTGTTGCATTCTAATCGTCATAGTTCGAAATATTTTAACAGCTGTATAATACCTAATACAATAAATACGATTCCACCTATTATTGCTTTTGTACTTGTTGATAAACTATATGAGTTATCTTTTTCAACATCAGTATTTTTAAATACTACAATAATAATACCTATTCCAATTAGAATTTCACCTATCCCCCAAATTAAATTACTCATTTTTATTTTTTATAGGGTTTATTTGTTAGTACTCCTATAGTTGCCGCACGAATCTTTCGTGTGGTAGCTAACCATAATACTCAAAGACTACAACACCCTCCAACAATCCTTGTTCACCATTATAATCAACTGCACTACTATATTTATAATCTTCTGCTCATAGCTTTTTATTTTCGTTAGTATCATTAGCAACCTCAGCGGATTCAAACAAATTTAAAATTGCATCGGGTAAATATTCTAAAATTGATGATGCTGTAAATGTTTCATATCCTGTTTCTTGTAAAGCTATATCCGCAGTTTTTCCATGCAAATACACTCCAACTATGGATGCGTTAAGAGGTGTGTATCCTTGTGCTATTAATCCTGTTATAAATCCGGTTAACACATCTCCGCTCCCTGCAGTAGCCAGCGCAGGGTTCCCGGTAGAGTTAAAATAAAAATTCTTATTTTTAATAATAACAGTGTGTGCACCTTTTATCACCAAAATGGTTTTATATTTTACTGAAAATTCTGAAGCTTTTTTAAGTTTGTCAAAGTCATTTTTCCATGTGCCTATCAACCTCTCTAATTCTTTGGGGTGCGGTGTTAATACTGCGTTTTCAGGTAAATATTTAAGTAAATTAGTGTTTGCTGAAAGCAGGTTTATAGCATCGGCATCTATTACCAATGATTTTTTATTATCTGAAATGAATTTTTTGAAACCTTCTAAAGTTTTTTCCTTAGTTCCAATACCCGGTCCAATACCAATCACATTTGGAATTGTTTTAAAATTAAAATAGCTGAGTTCATTATCGCTATCAACTTCAACCATAGCTTCCGGAATTGCTGTTTGCACTGCTGTGTAACCACATTTAGGAATGTAAGCTGTAACTAAACCACTGCCAATTTTAAGTGCTGAAGTTGTTGCTAAAATAGAAGCTCCAATTTTACCGAAACTTCCAGCTATAATAAGGCTATGACCAAAAGTTCCTTTATGATCCCATTTATTTCGAGGTTTGTACAGGTCTTTTATATCATTTTTTGTGATAAATTTTGAAGTAGGCTTTAAGTCTGTAATAAATTCTGTATCTAACCCAATATCTAAAATTTCCCAAGTATCAACGTATTCCTTGTTTTCAGGAAGCAAAAATGCAAGTTTTGGGGTTTGAAATGTAAGGATATGGGTTGATTTAATAACTGAAAATTTATCGCTTACAGACTTATTTCCAAATAGTCCTGATGGAAAATCAATAGAGAGTATAAAAGCATTTGAATTGTTAATATGCTGAATCAATTTCTTAGTAAAACCAGTTGGTTTTCTTGACAAACCATTTCCAAATATTGCATCAATTACAATGTCTTCTTTTGAAATCTCAGGAAAAATAGATTCAGAGCTTATAACTTTTGGCCATTCTCCAAGTTCTTTTAAACGGTTGTAATTTATTAAAAATTCTTTTGAACGTTTATCTCTAAAATTAACGACATAACAATTTACATTATATTTATGTTGATACAAATGCTGAGCTATAACCAAACCATCGCCTCCATTGTTACCAATGCCACAAAACACATGTATTTTTACATTGTTTTGTTTTAATTTATCATGAATCCACTGGAAACAAAGTGTAGCTGCACGTTCCATTAAATCAATTGAAGAAATTCCTTGATTTTTAATGGTAGCCTTATCAGTTTCAGCAATTTGTTTATTTGTAAGGATATACATTTAATAAAATTAAAAAAAAACTCTCAATATTGAGAGTTTTTTTAATGTTATCCTTTAAAAACGCCCATATTAGCGTATTTTTCCATTCGCTTTTTTACAAGTTCCTTGGGTTTTAAATCCTTTAACTCATCATAAGCATTTAAAATTGTTTTTCTCACTTCTTTATAAGCAGTTTCTCTATCATAATGTGCACCGCCTAGAGGTTCTTTTATAATACCATCAATTAGTTTTTGTTTTTTCATATCAACGGCAGTAAGCTTTAAAGCTTCAGCAGCCTCTTCTTTCTTTTCCCAACTTCTCCATAAAATAGATGAACAAGATTCAGGAGAAATAACAGTATACCAAGTATTTTCCATCATATAAACCCGATCTCCAACTCCAATTCCCAAAGCACCACCAGAGGCACCTTCACCAATAACAATAGTAATTATTGGAGTTTTTAAGCGAGTCATTTCAAAAATATTTCTGGCAATAGCTTCACCTTGTCCTCGTTCTTCTGCTTCTAAACCGGGATAAGCCCCGGGAGTATCTAGTAAAGTAACAACAGGAATACAGAATTTTTCAGCCATTTTCATGAGTCGTAAGGCCTTTCTATATCCTTCAGGATTTGACATTCCAAAGTTTCGATACTGGCGAGTTTTGGTATTATATCCTTTTTGTTGACCAATAAACATAAAAGATTGGTCGCCAATTTTACCTAAACCGCCTACCATTGCCTTATCATCTCTAACGGTTCTATCTCCATGAAGTTCCATAAAAGTATCACCGGCTAAAAAATTTATATGATCTAACGTATAAGGCCTACTAGGATGACGAGATAGTTGAACCCGTTGCCAAGCCGTTAAATTTTTATATATATCTTTTTTAGTTTTTAATAGTTTTTTTTCGATGTTTTTGCAGCTTTCGGTCATATCAACCTCACTTTCTTTACCAATTAGTACACATTTTTCTAATTGTTCTTCTAATTCTTTAACTGGTAATTCAAAATCTAAATATTCCATATTTTTTAGTTTGGATGTAGGTACAAATATAATAACTTATCAATTTTAAGTAATTAAATTAAATTCTTTTTTTATGTTTTAAGACTCCATTACTAATTATAGTTATGAGTATGATAACGGCACCGATATAAAATTGCGGACTCATTTTTTCTTTTTCACCAAAGATAATTACTGCCAAAATAATTCCGTAAACAGGTTCTAAATTTATGGTTAACATCACTGTATAAGGAGTTAAATATTTCATTATTTTAACTGAAATTATAAAAGCATAAGCGGTACAAATACTGCTTAAAATTAGTAAGTACAATAAATCATATCCTTTTAAACTATATTTTTCAGGCGTAAAACCACTGGTTAAAAAAACAAATGCAGAAATAAATGCAACACCAAAAAAAAGTTGATAAAAAGAAATTACATCGGGTTGGTACTGTTTTACATACAGCCCATTTAATACTGAAAATAGGGCAGATAAAAAGGCTGCAATAAGCGCGTAAAAAATCCCTAAAACATTTATTCCTTCAACATTAAAAATTAAATACAAACCGCTAATAACAATAATTCCAAAAAAAAGTTCAACAAAGCTTAGTTTTCGTTTAAAAAATATAGGTTCAATAATTGAGGTGAAAAGTGCACCGGTACTCATGGCTACAAGTGCAACCGATACGTTTGCCACTTTTATTGCACCAAAAAAGGCAATCCAGTGCAATGCAATAATGGTACCCCCAATAAAAAATTTAAAAAGTGCGATTCGATCAATTCTAAGCGGTTTCTTTTTAAATACAAAATACAGATAAACAAATACGGTTGCCAATAACATTCTGTACCATACAAGAGGAATTGCGTCGAGGCTAATTAAAGCACCTAAAATTGCGGTAAAGCCCCAAATAAACACCAAAAAGTGTAATTGTAGATAGTTATTTAAATTAGTTTTTGGCATTTTTAAAATATAAGTAAATGGCTAATATTCCAAATATTATATTGGGCAACCAAACCATAAAAAGTGAATTGGTATCGGCACCGGCCCCTAAAACTTCTGCAATTTTTAAGAAAAAAACATATACAAACATTAAAGTAATACCTATGGCTAAGTTAATTCCCATACCTCCTCTACGTTTTTTTGAGGCCAATGCAACGGCTATAAAAGTTAAAATGTATGAAGATACCGGTAAGCTGGTACGTTTATGAAACTCAACCAAATAAGTGTTTAAATTGCTAATGCCACGTTGCCTAGACTGTTTTATGAATGCACTTAAATCGACCGAATTCATTTCTTTGGCCATATAGTCAACATTAATTAAATCTTTGGGTGTAAAACTAAAGGTGGTATCTAATCTTGAACCGGATTCAATTATATCATCATTCTCTAAAACAGTTCTTTTTTTATAATTTGTTAATTTAAAAGTACTGTCTTTTTCAATCCAGCGTATATTATCTGAAAACAATTTATATTTTAGTTTAGTACCTTCAAATTTTTCATAAGAAAAATTATATCCCATTTTTCTGTCAATCGTATAATTTTTTAGAAAAATGTAATCGTTGGGTCCTAATTGCAAATTAATGTTAGTTATAAAATTAGCGTCCAGTCTTTTGTTAGCTAAATAAGCACGATTAAATTCTTCAAAAATTTTATTACTTCGAGGTACAATAAAGTGGTTCATGAACAATGCAAATATTGTAACCAACGTTGCGCCTATAAAATAGGGCTTCAAGAATCTTGGAAAAGAAATTTTAGCTGAATGAATTGCAATAATCTCTGTATTACCGGCAAGTTTAGAGGTAAAAATAATTACAGCTATAAATAGTGCTAGCGGCATAAAAGTATTACCATAAATTATGATGAAGTTTATATAATAATCATTAATAATTTCACCTACTCCTAAATCGCTGTGGCGTAAAAATTTATCAATTTTTTCAGAAACATCTATAGCTATTGCAATTGGAATTAGCAATGTAAGTATTAGAGCAAAAGAGCTTAAATATTTTTTTAATATGTATTTATCTAAAATTCTCAAATGAATGCTATTGGGTAATTAAAAAACTTACAGGCGTTTATCCATTTGTTCTACTAGTTGGTTTTTCCACTGTACAAAATCACCTGCTAATATATGCTTTCTGGCTTCACGAATCAACCACAAATAAAATCCTAAATTATGAATTGATGCTATTTGTTTGCCTAACAATTCGTTTGCGGCAAATAAATGTCGCAAATAGGCTTTTGAGTATGTGGTATCGACAAAAGTTATACCCATTTCATCAATAGGTGAAAAGTCATTTTCCCATTTTTTGTTTTTGATGTTTATGGTGCCGTGTGCAGTAAATAACATACCATTTCTTGCATTACGAGTTGGCATTACACAGTCAAACATATCAATTCCCAAAGCAATATTTTCGAGTATGTTTATAGGTGTACCCACTCCCATTAAATAGCGCGGTTTGTCTTTTGGTAAAATTTCCGTAACAATATCAGTCATTTCATACATTTCTTCAGCAGGCTCCCCAACAGAAAGGCCTCCAATTGCATTCCCATCGGCTCCAACTGATGCAATAACTTCGGCAGATTGTTTTCGTAAATCTTTAAAAGTACTCCCCTGAACAATTGGAAATAAAGACTGGTTATAACCGTATTTTGGCGGAACCTTTTTAAGATGATTAATGCAACGATGCAACCATCTGTGAGTCATATGCATAGAACGCTTGGCATAATCATAATCGCAAGGGTAGGGGGTGCACTCATCAAATGCCATAATAATATCAGCGCCAATTGAGCGCTGAATTTCCATAACATTTTCGGGAGTAAAAGTATGATAAGAGCCATCGATATGACTTTTAAAGCGAACACCTTCTTCATTAATTTTTCTTCTTTCTGATAATGAGTAAACTTGATACCCTCCGCTATCTGTTAATATATTTCTGTCCCAATTCATAAACTTATGCAAGCCACCGGCTTGTTCCAAAATAGGTGTTTGTGGACGTAAATAGAGATGATAGGTGTTTCCTAAAATAATATCGGGGTTTATTTCATTTTTCAACTCTGTTTGATGTACCCCTTTAACAGTACCAACAGTACCAACAGGCATAAAAATAGGAGTTTCAATGTTACCGTGATCTGTTGTTATAACTCCGGCTCTAGCCTTGCTTTTAGTATCGGTTGTTTTTAATTCAAATTGCATAGTTGGCAAAGATAGGTATAATTAAGAATTGTAATAATATAAATTGTTACGCCTACTTATTTTTTTCTTTTTTTATAAAAAGGGTGTTTTTTTGAAAATGATTTTTTTGAAGTAGTTTTAACTATAGAAGCTTCTTCAGTTTTACTGGAAGATGCAGTAAGTTTGTTTATTTGTTCAATTTCAGATTTTGTCAACTCACGCCATTCGCCGGTTTTTAAATTACCCAAACTTACATTCATAATTCGAGTGCGTTTAAGTTTAGTCACCTTATAACTTAGAAATTCACACATTCTTCTAATTTGTCGGTTCAGTCCTTGGGTGAGTACTATTTTAAAGGTGTAATTGTTTAGTTTAGTTACTGTGCATTTTTTGGTTACTGTTCCTAAAATTGGAATGCCATTTGCCATTTTTGATACAAATTCAGGCGTAATTTTTTGGTTTACGGTTACCAAATATTCTTTTTCATGCTTGTTGCCGGCCCTTAATATTTTATTCACAATATCACCATCATTTGTCAAAAAGATAAGACCTTCAGAGGGCTTGTCGAGTCTTCCAATTGGAAATAATCGTTGTGAATGCTTTACAAATTTTACAATATTTTTAGACTCTTTTGAATCGGTAGTGCAAACAATTCCTACAGGTTTGTTTAAAGCTATGTACAGTGCTTTTGGTTTTGCTTTTAACAATTTGCCATCCAATTTTACTACATCCCCTTCAAACACTCTGTTTCCAAGTTGTGTAGGTTTGTTATTTATGGTTACACGTCCTTCAGTAATAAATTTTTCAGCTTCTCTTCTAGAGCAAATCCCTGTACTACTAATGTACTTGTTTAAGTTTATTGATGAATTTTGACGATTTTCCAAAATTGTAATTTAGGTAAAGCAAAAGTACAACTAATATTTACTTTTGCTGTTAATTTACACTGTTTGCAAGAGTCAATACTATATTTTGGTTAATTTTATTACATGATTATGGCAATTGCACTATTTTTTTGTTGCCTTAACAACTAAAAACGATCCTTCTCCATAGCCTTGTTGAGGTTGCTGTACTTCGCTAATCAATTCTAGATTACCAAATAAAGTTTGATTGTATTCAGCATTAATAAACCCAGCATCTTTCAACATTTTATTTATACGTTTAACAGAATAAAAAGTGGCATATCTAAAAAAAGTACTTTGTTTTCTTTTAGCCTCATAGGCTTTGCCAACCGATTGGTTTTTATCAATAAACCCTATTATAATGCTTCCCTTGGGTTTTAAAACTCTATGTGCTTCTTTTAGGGCTTCTTTAAAATTATCCAAACAGCAAACGGTTACAAATAAAACAAAATCAAAGTACAAGTCTTTATGAGGTAAATTTTCGGCAGTGCCTTTTACTACTTCAATTCCTCTTTTAATTGCAATCGCCGCCATTTGTTTAGCAGGTTCAACACCTTCCTTAATTCCCAAGGCTTTGGCAAACCTCCCGGTTCCAACCCCAATTTCTATCCCTCTTATATTTTCGGGTAATTTTAAAAGCTGTTCTTTAATTGCGGCTACCTCAGACAGGTAAACTTCCGGGTATTTCTCATACCAAGCCTTATACTGTTTTGTGTGTCGGTCATAAATTTCGTACTGAATCATTTTTAGCTTTTTTAAAAGTTTGTAAATGGGTAAAATAAGGTACAACTGGTATAGTTGCCATATTCAACTGTATTAATAAGCAACTTTCAATATATTTTTAAAACAATATATATTTTTACAAAATTCAGCTATTCATGTAAAAATACTCCTGCTACTCCTCAACAATTCCAAAACAAACCTTGGCATTCACCCGGTACTCAGAAATTTTATTATCTAATACTTTAACCTGCATATCTTGTACATAAACAGATTTTATATTTTTAACTGTTTTTGCGGCTTCGTTCACAACATTTTGAACAGCATCTTCAAAACTAACGGTTGAGTTTCCTAATAACTCAATTACTTTTAATACTGACATGATTTTCTGTTTTTGGTTAATACATTTTGAATGTATTATTTAATATTCTGTATTAAAATGATGCGAGTCAGCCATAAATTTTTTATTTCAAATGCCAAATAACTTACAAAAGAGGATATGTTAAGTAATATTACCTTTTTATTGATACGAAATTGATATTAATCATTCATTAAAAATGATGAAAATCAGTACTATAAAACTCCATTTAAACTAATTTTAAAATACAAACGGTTTTATATGAAAAAAGTAGGTTTAATTTTGGTGTTGTTTTTTTTAATTTCTTGTAGTTCCATGCAATTTGTTGAAAGTTGGAAAAATCCAAAAGTAACAACATTTACACCAAACAAGCTCTTGGTAATTGGTATGACAGATAATGCTACCGGAAGGGCTGTATTTGAAAATGAAATGAAATCGGCTTTAGGAGATAGAGACATAAAGGCAGAGGTAAGCAATGCTGTTTTAAGCACCGAATTTACATCAACAAAACAAACAGAAGCCTCTATTAATGAAATGATTGGTGAGATTTGCAAAAAACAATTTGATGCTGTTTTAATAACTTCAGTTAAAGGGGTTCACGAACAAAGAAACTACCGGCACAGCTATTATACAATTGGCTACCAGTGGACTAATTTTGAAGGATATTATTTTGAGTTTCAGGATGTATTTCACACCCCCGATTATTACAGTACTTATAAGGTATATCATGTAGAAACAGCCATTTATAATATTACTAAAGACGAGCAAAAATCGTTGGTTTGGGTAGGATTAATAGATATGGTGGACCCGAAAGATGTATCGCGTACTGCCACTAAATATGTATCAAAAATTATCAAGCGCCTTGAAAATGAACAATTATTAAAAAAAAATAATAAGCGTTATTAATAATGTTTATAAGTATGCATTAGGCGAGAAAAATTCGATTTGAAATGAATAAGCCTTCATCAAATAAAAACAATTCAGAAAAAGAAAAGGCCAGTCCTTTAACAAAGAAGAAACAACAAAAGTATTCTAAATTCAACTTTTTTTATGTGTTGTTATTAATGTTTTTACTTGTTCTGGTCTTTTTTGGGCAATCTTTTAAGCCGTCAGAAATCAGTTGGCTAGAATTTAAAAAAAACATTTTGGTAAACAATGATGTTGACTATATAGTAGTTGTTAATAGAGAAATTGCAGAGATTTTTATAAAAAAAAGCAGCTTAGACAATTCTACATATAAAAGCTTGCAAAAAAATAAATTTATCTCACAAACAGGTCCTCATTTTTTAATTCGTATAGGCTCTGTTGAAAGTTTTGAAAACAAACTTGAAAAAGCACAAATAAATACACCTGAAATTGAGAGAGTTGATATAAAATATATTAATAGAACTAATTGGGCAACCATAGTATCTTGGCTATTACCCCTAGGACTTATTTTTTTATTTTGGATTTTAATGTTACGAGGTATTGGAAAGAAGGGAATGGGAGGGAGTTCTATTTTCAATTTTGGGAAATCTACTGCAAAATTGTTAGGGAAAGACACAAAAAGTAGCATCACGTTTAATGATGTTGCTGGTTTAAAGGAAGCAAAATTAGAGATTAAGGAGATAGTGGACTTTCTTAAAAATCCACAAGACTATACAAAACTGGGAGCTAAAATACCTAAGGGAGTTATGTTGGTTGGCCCTCCGGGAACAGGAAAAACACTTATGGCAAAGGCGGTGGCCGGTGAAGCCCAAGTTCCCTTTTTATCATTATCGGGCTCAGAATTTGTTGAAATGTTTGTTGGGGTAGGAGCCTCAAGAGTTCGCGATTTATTTAAACAGGCAAAAGAAAAATCCCCAAGCATCATTTTTATTGACGAAATTGACGCTATAGGTCGCTCTAGAGGTAGGGCAAATGCTTTTCAAACCAATGATGAAAGAGAAAATACATTAAACCAATTATTAACAGAGTTAGATGGGTTTGGTACCAATACAGGAGTAATAGTATTGGCAGCTACAAACCGAGCCGATATATTGGATAAGGCATTGTTGCGCCCCGGAAGATTTGACAGGCATATATATTTGGAACTGCCAAATAAACAAGAACGTAAAGAAATATTTAAAGTACATATGCGACCTCTTAAAATGGATGAAAGTGTAGATGTAGACCTGCTCGCATCTTTAAGTCCCGGATTTTCAGGGGCTGATATCGCAAATATTTGCAATGAAGCTGCTTTAATTGCAGCTCGTAAAAAAAAGAATATTATTGAACATAATGATTTTATGCAGGCAAGAGACAGGGTGGTTGGTGGGCTTGAGCGTAAAAGTAAAATCATTTCTCCTAAAGAAAAGAAAATTGTGGCTTACCATGAAGCCGGTCATGCGGTGGCAAGTTGGTATTTAAAAAATGTAGATGCACTAGTGAAAGTTTCTATTATCCCAAGGGGTAAGTCATTGGGAGCTGCTTGGTATTTGCCTGAAGAACACCAAATAATAACCAAAGCCCAATTTGTTGATAAGATAGGAGCTTCTTTAGGCGGGCGTGTTGCAGAAGATATTGTTTTTAACGAAGCTTCATCAGGAGCCATAGATGATTTAGAAAAAGTAACAAAACTAGCCTATAATATGGTTGCTTTTTATGGTTTGGATAAAGCCGTAGGTCCTATAAGTTTTTACGACTCAACCGGTGAAAATGAGCGCTTGCTCGGTAAACCTTATAGTGAACATATGGCAAAGTTGATAGATGTGGAAGTTCAAAAAATTATTAATGAAAGCTATCAACTGGTAAAGAAATTATTATTGAAACATAGAAATGAACTGGAAAATTTAGCACAACTTTTACTAGAAAAAGAAGTGGTGTATAAAAAAGATTTAGAAGAGTTATTAGGTGAGCGAAGTAAGCAAACACTGCAATAAAATAAATATTAATTTAAAATTATAAGTGATGGAAAAAGAAATAATTTACAATGCCGATTTGCATTTTGAGCATGAACTATGGAACAAAGAGTTACTGTTTTGGGAAGATGAATTAAAATCATTTCACAACCGATTGGGGGAATTGGTAAATAACTGGAGTGATAGGGAGTTGTTGACGAAATTAGAGCAATATCAAAATAAATTTATTCGTCATTCAGAAGTTATTGATACCTTACAACATGATATTCATGTACACGAAGCCAACATGGCTGAACATTATAAAAAAGGTGAAGATGCTTTGGATAAGGTTTTATTAAAAAAGCATTTTGAAATGCGAACTCAAATGGAAGTGCAACGCCATATGTACGGCAATTTAAAAAAGGAATTCTTTAAGTTTTTATCTGATTATATTTAAAAAGTCTATAAATTCTTCGAATTTTTTGCTTTTTATTTTCATTCATTTTACGAAAATGAGTTTTCGACATTTCTGAAAATAAAAAAGCCGAAACGTATGTTTCAGCTTTTTTTTGCGGAGAAAGAGGGATTCGAACCCCCGGAGGTGTGACCCTCAACGGTTTTCAAGACCGCCGCATTCGACCACTCTGCCATTTCTCCAATTTATAGAAGCGACTTTCGCCGCATTCGATCTCCCGATAGCTATCGGGACTGCCATTTCTCCTTTAGCGGAGGCAAATATAAAACCCTTTTTTGTTTAACTCAAACTTTTTTGAAATTTTTTTACATAAAAAAATTAGAATATTTCGGGTACATTTGTATTCAATACTTTATATGGATTCATACTTAGAAATAGTTCTACTCATAGGTATCGGGCTTTTTGCCGGGTTTGTTAATACCTTGGCAGGTGGAGGTTCATTGCTTACTTTACCTATACTTATTTTTTTAGGATTACCACCTAGTGTTGCTAACGGTACCAATCGTATTGCTATTGTTTTTCAAAACATTTTTACCACTGCCGGATTTAAAAGTAAAGGCATTCAAACATTTCCTTTTAGCCTTTACTTGGGAATTTCAGCCTTATTAGGAGCTGTAATTGGAGCGCAAATAGCAGTTGATATTAAGGGAGAGACTTTTAATAAAATACTGGCCGTTGTAATGGTGTTGGTGGTTGGTTACATGGTATTAAAACCTAAATACAGTAATTTAAATTTAAGTGAGTTAACTTCTGGTAAAAGTTTGTGGTTCAGTACTTTATTATTCTTTTTTGTGGGTGTATATGGCGGATTTATTCAAGCGGGTGTTGGTTTTTTAATGTTACTCGTGTTAACCTCTGTAAACAATTTGTCGTTGGTAAAAAGCAATGCCGTTAAAGTTACGGTGGTATTAATTTATACGTTGGCTGCTGTGATTGTATTTGCATATCACAACAAAATTAATTGGCAATATGGCTTAACGCTAGCTCTTGGAAATTCAATTGGGGGATGGATAACAAGTAGGTATTCAGTTAGAAAAGGTGATAAACTTGTTAAACAGGTGTTGGTGATAATGGTTGTAATTATGGCAATAAAATTGTGGTTTTTTTAGATTTATTTCAATGAATTAAGGTAGTCTCACTAAGATTGTTTTTATATTTTTGCTCTAAATAATTATTATATGGCTAATACTTTTGGGAAGATATTTACCTTAACCACCTTTGGAGAATCACATGGCGAGGCAATTGGTGGCATAATTGATGGCTGTCCGGCTGGAATTGAAATAAACCTTGATGCCATTCAGCTTGAACTAAACCGTAGAAAACCGGGGCAGTCTAAAATTGTGACCCAACGTAAAGAGCCCGATGAGGTACAGTTTTTATCCGGAATTTTTGAAGGAAAAACTACAGGTGCTTCCATAGGCTTTATTATTAAAAATGTGCATCAGCGCTCTAAAGATTATAGCCATATAAAAGATACCTACAGGCCATCACATGCCGATTTTACTTACAGTAAAAAATATGGACATCGCGATTACCGAGGTGGAGGACGCACTTCTGCCCGTGAAACAGCTAATTGGGTAGTAGCAGGAGCATTGGCAAAGCAAGTAATTCCAAAAATTAAAATAAACGCTTATACTTCGTCGGTGGGTAATTTGTTTTTAGAAAAACCCTATCAAGAGATCGATTTTAATAAGGTTGAAGATAATATTGTGCGTTGCCCGGATGCGGAAATTGCCACTAAAATGATCGCCAAAATTGATGACGTACGTAAAAGCGGCGATACCATTGGAGGAACAATTACCTGCGTAATAAAACATGTCCCTGCAGGTTGGGGCGAACCTATTTTTAATAAATTACATGCGCAATTAGGTAAAGCAATGCTTTCTATAAATGCCGTGAAAGGTTTTGAATATGGTAGTGGGTTTTGCGGTGCCAAAATGAAAGGTAGTGAGCATAACGATTTATTTAATACCGATGGTTCTACCCAAACAAACCTATCAGGTGGAATACAAGGAGGCATAAGTAATGGAATGGACATATATTTTAGGGTGGCCTTTAAACCTGTTGCCACCATAATGAAATCGCAACAAACCATTGATAAAGAGGGTAATATAGTTGAAATGATGGGGAAAGGACGTCATGACCCTTGTGTAGTGCCTAGGGCAGTCCCTATAGTAGAAGCGATGGCGGCAATGGTACTCACCGATTTTATGTTACAGCACGCCTACCGCAACGCTTAAATCACACCATTGGTAAATCGCCTTGCCCTTTTGTAGGTAACAAACTTTTACCCATTAAATAGGTATCGATGGCTTTTGCAGCTTCTCTACCTTCAGAAATTGCCCATACAATTAAGCTTTGCCCCCTACGCATATCACCGGCAGTAAAAATATTAGGGATGTTAGTTTGATAAGTCGTTGCTATGTAATTGCTGCGTTCATCAGTTTTAATACCTAGCAACTTGCTGAGTGATGTTTCAGGACCTGTAAATCCTAAGGCAAGCAGTGCCAAATCACAAGTCCATATTTTTTCTGAATCTGGAATTTCTTTTAAAATTGGGGGCTTTCCGGGTACTGCACTCCAAGTAACATTAACGGTTTTTACAGCTTTTAGATTTCCATTTTCATCACCAATAAATTCTTTCGTTAAAACAAGCCAATTTCTATCACAACCTTCTTCATGAGAAGTTGAAATTTTTAGTTTTAAAGGCCAAAAAGGCCAAGGTGTAGTAGCGTCTCTTTCTATTGGAGGTTTAGGCATAATTTCAAAATTTACAACGGATTTAGCGCCTTGCCTGTTGGCGGTTCCTACGCAGTCCGATCCGGTATCGCCACCACCAATTACAATTACCTTTTTATTAGTAGCTAAAATTTCTTCTTCACTAAATTTTATGTTTTGATCTCTTTTGTTTTGTTGTTTTAAATAAGTCATTGCCTGTACAACACCTTTATGATTATTCCCTTTTACCGGTAAAGAGCGGCGTTGTGTAGCGCCTCCGCAAAGTAAAACAGCATCAAACTTATTAAGGTTTTGTACAGGGTAATTTACACCAACATGCGTATTTGTAATAAACGTGATTCCTTCTTCTTTTAAAATAGCAATTCTCCTGTCAATAATTTTTTTTTCAAGTTTAAAATTTGGAATACCATAACGCAATAACCCGCCAATAGCATCATCGCGTTCAAAGACGGTAACACTATGTCCGACGCGATTCAATTGTTGTGCGGCTGCCAACCCTGAAGGTCCTGAGCCTACAATAGCAATAGTTTTTTGAGTTCTTACTTTTGGTGGATTTGCTTTAATCCATCCTTCAGCAAAACCTTTCTCAACAATATGCTTTTCTAATTGCTCTATACTTATAGGTGGTTTAATTATACCTAACACACATGCTTGTTCACAAGGAGCGGGACACAACCTACCTGTAAACTCTGGAAAATTATTTGTGGCATGTAAAATTTCAAGTGCTTCTTTCCATTTGCCTTTATGAACCATATCGTTAAAATCCGGAATTAAATTTCCTAAAGGACAAGCGCTGTGACAAAATGGAATTCCGCAATCCATACAACGTGAACCTTGTTTTTCAATTTCTTGCTGTTTTAATGGAATGGTGAACTCATTATAATTTTGGAGCCTGTCCGGTATTGTTTTTAAGGCCTCATTTTTTCTTTCGTATTCTCTAAAACCTGATATTTTTCCCATAATTAAGCCATGGTTTTTTGGTTGATATGCTGTTCTTTTTCTAATCGCTCTAAAGCTTTTTTATAATCTATAGGCATTATTTTAACAAAATGCTTCAAGCTATTCTCCCATTTTTGTAAAATAGAAAAGGCCAACTCACTGTTTGTATATTTAAAATGATTTTTAACGAGTTGTTTTAAAATTTTTTCATCATCTTTTAAAATAGCCTCAAAATTTACCATTTCCATGTTGCATTTTCCACTTGAAAAACGGTTGTTTTTATCAAATACAAATGCAATTCCACCACTCATTCCTGCAGCGAAATTTCTTCCTGTTTTTCCTAAAACTACAACCGTTCCGCCAGTCATATATTCGCAACAATGGTCACCAACACCTTCAACTACAGCTGTAGCACCTGAATTTCTAACGGCAAAGCGTTCACCTGCAATACCATTGATGTACGTTTCACCGCCAATAGCGCCGTATAATGCAACATTACCTACAATTATATTTTCTTCAGAAGGGAAAGTTGCCAAATCGGGTTTCTTAATAATTAGCTTGGCTCCCGACAGCCCTTTTCCTAAATAATCATTGGTAGTCCCTTGAACAATCATAGTTAAACCTTTTGTTGCGAAAGCTCCAAAACTTTGTCCGGCCGATCCGGTGAATTTTAGTTTTAAGGTATCTTTTGGTAAGCCATTTTCACCATATATTTTTGTGAGCTCATTGCTTAAAATAGCACCAACTGTTCTATCGGTATTTTTGATTGGATATTCCAATTCCATTTTTTCCTTCCTATAAATAGCAGGATGAGCTTTTCTGATAATTTCAAAGTCGAGCACTTCATCCAAATCATGATGTTGTTTTTCTGTATTTCTAACTGGTTTGGTGGTTATAGGTTGATGTAAAATTGATGATAAATCCAATCCTTTTGCTTTAAAGTGTTCAATTGCTTTTAAAGGGTTGAGTTTATTGCTTTGGCCTATCATTTTATCTAACGTTCTAAACCCTAATTGCGCCATTATTCCACGCAATTCTTTAGCAACAAAATACATATAGTTGATAACATGTTCCGGTGTGCCTTTAAAATTTTTCCGTAATTCAGAATCTTGCGTTGCTATACCAACAGGACAAGTATTTAAATGGCAAGCGCGCATCATGATACATCCTGAAGCTACTAAAGGTGCAGTTGCAAAACCAAATTCTTCGGCACCCAACAAACAGGCAATTGCAACATCTCGCCCTGTTTTAAGTTGGCCGTCACATTCCAAAACCACCCTATTTCTTAGGTTATTTAAAACCAGTGTTTGTTGTGCTTCTGCAATACCCAGTTCCCAAGGTAAGCCCGTATGTTTTAATGAAGTTAGAGGAGAAGCGCCGGTGCCTCCATCATAGCCGGAAATTAAAATAACATCAGCTTTTGCCTTGGCTACCCCGGCTGCTATGGTTCCCACACCAACTTTTGAAACCAATTTAACATTAATTCGTGCTTCACGATTGGCATTTTTTAAATCGTAAATCAGTTGTGCTAAATCTTCAATAGAGTAAATGTCATGATGCGGAGGCGGTGAAATTAATCCCACATAAGGGGTTGAGTTTCGGCAGGAAGCAATCCAAGGCAATACTTTTTCTCCCGGTAATTGACCACCCTCACCAGGTTTGGCACCTTGCGCCATTTTAATTTGAATTTCTTTTGCATTACTCAAGTAGTTTATAGAGACTCCAAATCGTCCTGATGCCACTTGTTTTATAGCACTGTTTCTACTGTCGCCATTAAGGTCTTTTATGTATCGGTTTTTATCTTCTCCGCCTTCTCCAGAATTACTTTTACCTCCTATTCTGTTCATAGCAATGGCTAAATTTTCATGAGCTTCTTTACTGATAGAGCCATAAGACATAGCACCGGTTTTAAATCGTTTTACAATTTCAGTCCACGGTTCAACTTCATCTAAAGGAATAGGGTTTAAGTTATCGAATTCGAGCAAACCTCGGAGGGTCATTAAGTTTTTGCTTTGCTCATTTATTGTTTTAGCATATACCTTATATTTTTCATAACTATTGCCTCTAACTGCTTGTTGTAATTTTGAAACTGTTGTTGGGTTAAACATATGACGTTCTCCATTTCTTCTCCATCGATAATCACCCCCTATATTTAAATTTTTTGAAATGAATTTATCTGAATTCTCAAAGGCACTTCTGTGTCGTAAAAAAATTTCTTTTTCTATTTCATATAAGCCAATTCCATCTATTCTTGATGGTGTATTTGGAAAATAGGTATTCATAAACTTACTGCTCAAGCCAATTGCTTCAAATATTTGTGATGCTCTGTATGATAGCAATGTTGAAATACCAATTTTATTCATAATTTTTAAAACCCCTTTGGCAATAGCTTTATTAAAATTATCAATTGCATGTTCCTCAGAAATTTCAATAAAATCACCTTTTTTTATTTGTTGATGGATTATTTCGTTTATTAAATACGGATTTACTGCACTGGCACCATAACCAAATAATGCAGCAAAATGATGAGGTTCTCTTGGTTCGGCCGATTCAATTACAATACCAAAACTCGATCGTTTTTTTAATTTGTTAAGTTGGTTATTAATATAAGAACAAGCCAATAGCATTGGAATGGGTGCTAATGTTGAGCTTACGTTTCTATCCGATAATATTACAATATTGCAGCCGTTTTTAACTGCTTTATGAGTTTTTTTAACCATATCCTTTAATGCGGCCTCTAATCCGTTAAGTCCAGTAGATATGTTGTATAAAGCAGGTATGGAAACTGCCTTAAAATTGGGGTGATCAATATTTTTTATTTTGTATAAGTCTTCATTTGAAATTACTGGATTTTGAATTTTTAACTTTATACATTGCTGTTCGTTTACATCAAAAATATTTACATCACTGCCAATAGGTAGGCTAAAATCGGTAACAATTTCTTCTCTAATTCCGTCTAACGGCGGATTGGTAACTTGGGCAAACAACTGTTTAAAATAGTTGTACAAAAGTTGAGGTTGGTTTGAAAGTACAGCCAGTGGAGTATCATTACCCATTGAGCCTATGGCTTCTTTGGCAGTTAGCGCCATTGGGGTAATAATATTTTTTACCTCTTCAACAGTGTAGCCAAATACCTTTTGCCGGGTTAGCAAATCGGTTTTTTCATTCGTAATTTTATTACCGGTGTAGGGAACATTTGCTAGGGGTAATATATTTTTAGCTAACCAATTTTGATATGGTTTTTTTGATACAATTTGTTGTTTAACTTCATCATCGTTTACAATTTTTCCGGCATTCATATCTACTAAAAACATTTTACCGGGTTCTAATCGTCCATGTTTTACTACATTCTCAGGAGCAATATCTAAAACACCTGTTTCTGAAGACATAATTACATTGCCTTGTTTGGTTACCGTATATCTAGATGGGCGTAACCCATTTCTGTCTAACAAGGCACCAATATAATTGCCATCGGTAAATGGTATAGATGCGGGGCCGTCCCAGGGCTCCATGATACAGGAGTTATATTCGTAAAATGCTTTTTTATCTGCACTCATTGCAGTGTCTTTTTCCCAAGCTTCAGGTACTAACATCATCATAACTTCAGGTAAGGTTCTGCCCGTCATTAAAAGCAGTTCAACGGTCATGTCCATTGTTGCAGAATCAGATTTATTAGGTAAAATTATTGGGAATAGTTTTTTCAGGTCATCGCCAAAAATTGGACTTTTCATTAACTCTTCTCTTGCGTTCATACGGTTTACATTACCCCTAAGGGTATTTATTTCACCATTGTGGCACATATATCTGAAGGGTTGGGCTAAATCCCAAGAAGGGAATGTGTTGGTTGAAAACCGTTGATGCACTAAGGCTAATCTAGTTACTACATCCTTCTGAGTTAAATCGGTATAGTATTTTCTTATATCTTCAGGTTTTAATAAACCTTTGTATATGATGGTTGATGCAGAAAGACTTGAAACGTAAAAAGAGTTTCTTTCTGATATTTTTGATTTTTCAATCTTGTGTTCTGTTATTTTGCGAGCTGCATACA
>CAYFFC010000029.1:20651-22397 GCA_964342295.1 uncultured Lutibacter sp.
TCTTTTGCCTGAGGAATATCAAATTGAGTGTTTTTTGTAAAAAAAGCATGCGGAATGTCAATTAATATTCCGGCTCCATCTCCTGTTTTACCATCAGAACTAACGGCACCCCGATGTTCGAGCTTAATTAAAATATCAAGTGCATCGTGAATTATTTGATTTGATTTTTCGCCATTTAGATTACAAATAAAACCTGCTCCACAATTGTCTCTTTCAAATTCAGGTAAGTATAAGCCTTGTTTTTCCATATAAAAATCATTTTAAGGAATAATTACAAAAATAAACATTATACTATCGAAAAAATTAAAAAATAACGAAAACGTTGTAAATAAAGTAATGAAAATAAGAAAATATTATAAATAATATAAATTCAAAAAATATATTATTTAATTCTATTATATGTAAAAAATACCATTAAGAAATTAATAGGTATTTATAAAAAATGCGTATTGAAACCAATACTATTAAAATGGCCGTAGTTTTTTTTAGTTTATCAGGTGATACTAATTGTATACTCAATCGTGTTCCAATTTGACCACCAATTAAAACCGTAATCATTAAAATAAAAGTTAAGTAAGGGGGGATAGAAAACTGAGGGTTTAAAACTTGACCCAATAATCCCGAAAGAGAGTTTACTAAAATAAAAAAACTGGATGTAGCAGCAATCTTTTTTGGTGTATCCCATTTGGTTAAATGTAATAATGGAGATAAAAAGATGCCACCACCAATGCCTACCATACCCGATACAAACCCTATAATACCGCCATAAGCACTGTTTTTAAAAACTGAATTTTTATATGATCTTATTTTAGCGGTTTCCGAAATGTATTTTGATGAAAACATTAACAATGCGGCAATGAAAAGTGTAAGACCGAGAAGTATAAAGAAAAAAGAACTACTTATTTTTAAATAACCCCCAATAAATGCCATTGGCACACTAGCTATAACTAGTGGAGTAATTTTTTTCCAATTGAAAAGATTATTTTCAATATACAGATAGGTACCTCCGGTAACAACCACAATGTTACAAATTAATGCAATGGCTCTTATTTGAATAAACGGTAATGCTGTGAGTGCTAGAACTGCTAAATAACTAGAACCTCCTCCAAATCCAACAGAAGCATATAAAATTGCAATCAGAAAAAATAAAAAAATAATCTCCCAATTATTAATTATGGGTTCTAAAAAAGGCATCAGGTATATTTTAAATCAAAAAATCAAATATACTAATTTTAAGAACTGTAAGTTGGATTTTGATAAGTTAGGGTTGTTCAAATAATAACATTTAAGTAAATAAACGAAATATTGAAAAATAGTAATTGTAATTTTAAAAAGAATATCAAATTCATAACATTTTAATATATTAGGAGTCGATTTATAAACTAAAAGATTAAATAATTAATATATGAGTAATTACCATATTAAACATTTAGAAGAATATTTTCAGGTGTACAGAAAATCTATACGAAATCCGGAATTGTTTTGGGAAGAAATTGCAGAAGAACATTTTGTGTGGAGAAAACGGTGGGATACTGTGTTGCAATGGGATTTTAAAAAACCTGAGGTTACGTGGTTTAAAGGAGCAAAATTAAACATAACCGAAAATTGTATAGACAGGCATTTGCAAATTCGACCAAATAAAACAGCCATTTTATTTGAACCTAATAACCCTAATGAAGCGGCGCAACACATTACGTATTTAGACTTGTTTAAACGCGTAAATAAATTTGCAAATGTGCTAAAATC
>CAYFFC010000029.1:22497-27325 GCA_964342295.1 uncultured Lutibacter sp.
TTAAAAAAATGTCCTTGCGTAACAACTGTTTTGGTAGTGAACCGTACAAATGAGAAAATATCTATGGTTGATGGAAGAGACAAATGGTTACAACCACTGCTTAACGAAGCTTCAGATAGCTGCGAAATTGAAATTATGAATGCAGAGGATCCGTTATTTATCTTATATACATCAGGTTCAACGGGCAGCCCAAAAGGAATGTTACACACCACAGCCGGTTATATGGTTTATACCGCATTTACGTTTAAAAATGTGTTTAATTACAAAGAAAATGATGTGTATTGGTGTACGGCAGATATAGGTTGGATTACAGGTCACAGCTATATTATTTACGGACCTTTGGCAAACGGTGCCACCACAGTTATGTTTGAAGGAGTTCCAAGTTATCCGGATTTTGGGCGATTTTGGGAAATTGTTGAAAAACATAAAATAAACCAATTTTATACGGCACCCACAGCCATAAGAGCCTTGGCAAAAGAAAAATTGGATTTTGTTGATAAATATGATTTGTCATCTCTAAAAGTCTTAGGCTCAGTTGGTGAACCTATAAATGAAGAAGCTTGGCATTGGTATAATGACAATGTGGGTAAAAAAAATAGTCCAATTGTTGATACTTGGTGGCAAACGGAAACCGGTGGAATGATGATTTCACCCATTCCGTATTCAACCCCAACAAAGCCAACTTATGCAACCTTGCCTTTGCCGGGTGTGCAATTGGCTTTAATGGATGAGCATGGTAATGAAATAAAAGGGAATCAGGTTGATGGTCGTTTGTGTATTAAATTTCCTTGGCCTTCTATGGCAAGAACTATTTGGGGAAACCATGATCGGTATAAAAACACGTATTTTTCAACATTTGAAAATATGTATTTTACAGGTGATGGTGCTTTGCGCGATGAAGTAGGATACTACCGTATTACCGGTAGGGTAGATGATGTAATTATAGTTTCCGGTCATAATTTAGGAACCGCACCAATTGAAGATGCTATAAATGAACACCAAGCTGTTGCAGAATCGGCTGTAATAGGTTTTCCGCATAAAATTAAGGGAAATGCGTTATACGGATTTGTAATTTTAAAGGAAACGGGTGAATCGAGATTGCATAAAAATGTAAGGCAGGAAATTAATCAAATTATTACCGAGCATATTGGACCTATTGCTAAATTAGATAAAATTCAGTTTGTACCAGGATTGCCAAAAACCAGATCAGGAAAAATAATGCGACGTATTTTGCGAAAAATAGCCAATAATGAAACTACCGAATTAGGAGATATTTCAACATTGCTAAATCCGGAAGTAGTTGAAAATATTATTGAAAACAGGCTGTAAGTAATATATTCAGAGGTGCTATATTTTGTTTGAAGGAAAAATTCTATAATTAATAAAACAGATAAAAACATCTTATAATCTTTATTTAGAATAGCTATAAATTAGACTCTTAAACAAAAATGCTGATATATGTCAGGAATTACAATTGTAATATTAATTTAATTTGTTAAAAATCAAACCATAACCAACAATGCCTATTAAAAGCTATATACTTCATTGTAAGGATTTTAAGAAAAAAGAACTCCTTTTAGAACTACAAACGTTGCAGCAATGCGAAGTGATTCCGGCTAAAAACCATGACATTATTGTATTGGTTACAGACACCCAAAGTGAATTTGAAGATAAAGAATTGTATAACTCCTTATTAAAATTGAAAAATCTGAAACACCTTTCTATGGTTTCGGGTTTTGATACTAAATAAATTAATTATGGTACAAAATAATATAAACCGTAGATCTTTTGTCAAAAAAATGGCAGCTGCTGCTGCAATGACCGCTGCTGCAAGTATGTTCCCCGGAATTATATTTGCATCGGAGCAAGAAATTAATAGCACTTCTGGCGGAAATTTAAACTGGAAAAAAGCGCCTTGCCGATTTTGCGGTGTTGGATGTGGAGTATTGGTAGGGGTTGAAAAAGGAAAAGCCGTTGCTGTAAAAGGAGACCCTAAGTCGCCCGTAAATAAAGGCTTGTGCTGTGTTAAAGGCTATCATTCTGTAATGGCTTTATATGCAAAGGATAGAATAACCAAACCTTTGGTAAAGAAAAACGGTAAGTTTGTAGAAACTTCTATGAAGGAAGCACTCGATTTAGTAGCTTCTAAGATGAAGGAAACTATAGGTGATTATGGTAAAGATGCCGTTGCCATGTATGGTTCAGGGCAATGGACTATACCCGATGGCTACGCCGCCTCCAAACTATTTAAGGGGTGTATAGGAACTAATAATTTAGAAGCAAATGCCCGTTTGTGTATGGCAAGTGCGGTTACCGGTTTTTTAACCACTTTTGGTGCAGATGAACCAATGGGTTGTTATGAAGACATAGACCACGCCAATGCTTTTATTTTATGGGGCAATAATATGGCAGAAATGCACCCGGTGTTATTTTCAAGATTATTAGATCAGCGGCTGAAGAGAGGTGTTGAAATTATAGATTTTGCAACCAGAACCACAAGAACAAGTATGGCTGCCGATAAATCGGTATTATTTAAACCTCAAACCGATTTAGCTGTAGCAAATGCTATATGTTTTGAAATTGTTCATAATGGTTGGGTTAACAAAACTTTTATTGAAAAGCATTGTAATTTTAGTAAAGGTCTCACAAAAATGGGTTATGGATTGGAAGACAAATTTAAGTTTACAGACAAACCTGAGAAAATTGATTTTGATGCTTATGTAAAGTTTTTAGATGATTATTCACCTGAAAAAGTTGAAAAAATATCAGGAGTTTCGGCAAAGGATATAAAATATATGGCTTCAATTTATGGTGACCCAAATAAAAAAGTAATGTCGTTATGGTGTATGGGTATGAACCAGCATTCCAGAGGAACGTGGATTAACAACTTAGTTTACAATATCCATTTACTAACAGGTAAAATTTCATCACCTGGTAACAGTCCGTTTTCTTTAACTGGTCAGCCAAGTGCTTGCGGAACTGTTAGAGAAGTTGGCACACTAACTCATAAATTACCAAAAGGAGTAGTGATGAATGCAAAACACAGGGAATTTGCCGCAAAAATTTGGGATGTGCCTGTTGAAAATATTGCACCAAAACCAACCTACCATACGGTTGAAATGTTTAGGGCTTTAGATAGGGGCGATATACGGTTTATGTGGATTCAGGTTACCAATCCAATGGTAACCATGCCAAAATTAAAAAGGTATAGAGAAGGAGCGCAAAAAGAAGGGAGATTTATTGTAGTTTCAGATATATATCCTACCCCAACAACTGATATTGCCGATGTGATATTGCCATCGGCTATGTGGATAGAGCGTGAGGGATTGTACGGAAATTCAGAACGTAGAACTCAGTACTTTGAGCAAATGTTAGAGCCACCGGGGGAAGCTATGAGTGATACGTGGCAAATAATTGAAGTTGCTAAACGACTGGGTTTTGAAAAGCAGTTTTATTATAATGAGGAAACTCATATTGAAGAAATTTACAATGAATACAGAAAGCATCATGTTGGAAAAAAACACAATATGGCTCCGTTAGAAGTTTTAAAATCACAGTCCGGTGCGTTGTGGCCATTTGTTGACGGTAAAGAAACTAAATGGAGATACAACCCTAAGTATGATCCTGCAGCCAATAGCGAAAAGGAATTCGACTTTTACGGAAAACCGGATGGTAAAGCTGTAATTTGGCAACGTCCGTATGAACCGGCTGCTGAAGAACCTGATAATGAATATCCGTTCTGGTTAAATACCGGTAGAGTAGTTGAGCATTGGCATACAGGCTCCATGACCAGAAGAATTCCTGTTTTGCATAGAGCCATGCCAAAAGCATATGTAGAATTAAACCCAGATGATGCTGAAAAAATGAATATTAAAACCGGTGACAATGTAAAATTAACTACCAGAAGGGGGAGTTTAACAATACCTGCATCTATAAATGAAAGAGGAGTGCCTACTAAAGGCCAAGTATTTGTTCCGTTTTTTGATGAAGGATTTTTAATTAACGATATTACATTAGATTCATTTTGCCCAATTTCAAAAGAGCCTGATTATAAAAAATGTGCTGTTAAAGTAGAAAAGGCTTAAAACTTTAAATTATGAAACGATTAATAATTATAAGTTTATTTTCGGTTTTAATGTTAACCTTTATTATTATAGGAGGTTATAGTTTTCAAACTTCTAAAGAAGAGGCATATACACCATTAATTTCCAATTCAACTACTTACAGCATTCCGTCAGAAATAGGAGTGTTCGAACGATCTGAGTTTGCCTTGGATTATTTAAACATTCCGGATGATGACAAACACAAGCGTTCGTTAAATACATACTATAAAAACAGGGCATTTTATGGAGCTCCTCCCAGCATACCTCACGAAGTTGAGGATGATAGAAATATGGGAGATAAAAGCTGTTTAAAATGCCATGAAAATGGAGGCTTTGTGAAAAAATATAAAGCGTATACACCGGTTACTCCGCATCCACAGTTTGTAAACTGTCGTCAATGTCATGTGCCTCAAAATACAAACTCAGTATTTGTGGCAACAAATTGGGAAAATGTGAGTGTTTCCGAGTTAAATAATGCAGCGTTGGAAGGAAGCCCTCCTGTAATTCCGCATCAATTGCAATTGCGTGAAAATTGCTTGGCTTGTCATGCCGGTCCAGCAGCACCGGTTGAAATTAAAGTGAGTCACCCAGACAGAATTAACTGCAGGCAATGCCATGTGCCGGGAAATATGGGAATAACCGTTAGTGATGAATTTATAAGATTAAACTATGAAACAAATGAATAAATATCGGTTATATGGTGCAGCTTTGACAATAATTGTTAG
>CAYFFC010000029.1:27425-28919 GCA_964342295.1 uncultured Lutibacter sp.
GGAAAAGGCTGAAATTGAGTGGGATGAGTATTTTAAAGGAAATTATAAGTTAATGACTGCCGATGAAAAGCAGGAAACCGTAAACCGTTTAGTACGTTCTTATGAGTTAAGAACCGGTAAAAAAATTAATATGACTACTACCGAGGCACCCGAAGATGTGTTGTTTGGATACGCTTTTAATATATCAAAGTGCCAAGGCTATATGGATTGTATAAATGCGTGTGTTGAAGAGAATAACCAAGACCGTTCAACCCAAATGCAATACATACGGATTCATGAAATGGAAGACGGTAAAGGCTTTAATTTTGAAGAAGCCGATGATAATTATTACCATGAAGTTCCTGCTGAAGGTCATTTTTATATGGGCACCCAGTGTTTTCATTGTGAAAAAGCGCCTTGTATTGAGGTTTGTCCGGTACAAGCTACCTGGAAGGAAAAAGATGGTATTGTTGTAATAGATTACGATTGGTGTGTGGGTTGTAGATACTGTATGGCAGCTTGCCCTTATGATGGCAGACGATTTAATTGGAAAACACCGGAAGTTCCTGAAAACGAAGTAAATAAAAAACAGCATTACTTAGGGAACAGACTTAGGAAAAAAGGGGTGATGGAAAAGTGTACTTTTTGTATTCAACGTTCTCGAGAAGGGCAAAATCCTGCTTGTGTTGAGGCTTGTCCTACCGGTGCAAGAACTTTTGGGAATTTGTTAGATTCCAACAGTACAATTAGATGGATTTTAGAAAATAAAAAAGTATTTAGACTAAAAGAAGATTTAGGTACCGAACCAAAGTTTTGGTATTATATGGACTAAAAAAGGTTAAACGATTAAAAATTTGCGTGAGGGATTGCGCGGTATGTTTGAGCTCTCCCATTTGTGGGAAGCGAGTAGCAAAAGCCCGGCCTTTTATTTATAAAAGGACACGCCCAAAAAAAATATACAATGAAACTATTAAAAGTATTTGGGAGTTTAATTAAAGATTCGGTTTTAGAAATTACCCATGGCAATAGAGCTTATCATATTTGGATGGCTTTTTTAACATTTGTAATGCTGTTTGGAATGTATAACTACGGTACGCAATTGGAATACGGATTAAGTGTAACCGGTATGACCGACCGTGTGAGTTGGGGATTGTATATCTCTAACTTTACGTTTTTAGTAGGCGTTGCTGCAGCCGCTGTAATGTTAGTTTTGCCTGCTTATGTGTTAAAAAATATTGATTTTAAACAAGCTGTGTTAATAGGAGAAGGAATTGCTGTAGCAGCATTGTTAATGTGTTTGGCTTTTGTAATTGCTGATATGGGCGGACCTGCAAGATTGTGGCACATGATACCGGTTATTGGCGTATTTAATTTTCCGAACTCCATGTTAACTTGGGATGTAATAGTGTTAAATGGATATTTGTTTATAAATATAACGGTACCATTGTATATATTAATTATGCGCTACCAAGGCAAAGTTCCTAATCCCAAAATTTATATTCCGGGGGTGTTTAT
>CAYFFC010000029.1:29019-32455 GCA_964342295.1 uncultured Lutibacter sp.
TGCGCTACCAAGGCAAAGTTCCTAATCCCAAAATTTATATTCCGGGGGTGTTTATTTCGGTGTTTTGGGCAGTTGCTATACATATGGTTACCGCTTTTTTATACGAAGGATTGCAAGCACGTCCTTATTGGAATAATGCCCTGTTAGGACCGCGATTTTTAGCTTCGGCATTTGCCGCAGGACCTGCACTTATAATATTGGTTTTAGCTATTATTAGAAAATTTACCGATTTTAAAATTGAGGATGCAACCATTAAAAAAATTAGCCTTATTGTAACGGTTGCAGCTCAAATAAATTTAATAATGCTTATTTCTGAATTGTTTAAAGAGTTTTATGCGCCTACACACCACAGTATAAGTGCTTATTATTTGTATTTTGGCTTAGAAGGGAAATCGGCTTTACTACCTTGGATATGGACATCTATTAGTTTAAATGTTATGGCTACTGCAGCCCTAACCTTCCATAAGTTACGCGGCAATTTAACTATCTTATATATTGTTTGTGCAATGTTGTTTGTAGCCATTTGGATTGAAAAAGGGTTTGGCTTAATTGTACCGGGATTTGTACCGGGGCCTTGGGGAAAAATTGCAGAATATACCCCAACTTTTGTTGAAATTGCTGTAACTCTTGGTATTTGGGCTATGGGTGCATTTATTTTTACCATTTTGGCAAAAACAGGAATAGCCGTTGAATTAGGAAAATTAGCTTACAAAAAAAAGGAATAACAATAATTAAAACTAAATAACTTATTCGAGAATTTTTTAGTGATCTTGGTAAATTAAAATAGTATAAAAAGATTGTATTTGAGGAATTCTTGTAACTGGTTAGTTTATTATTTACATGATTTACCAAATTACTTTTAAAGTAAGCTCTTTTGCTCCTCGTTTTACAGTAATATCAGATTTTTCTCCTTTTTTATAAAGACTTAAAGCTTTCATATAAGCCATCATGTCTTTTATTTCAAGTGTATCAATTTTAAGGATAATATCTCCTTGTACAATACCGGCTTTGTGTGCAGGTCTGTTTTCTTTAACTCCTTCAATGCGCATTCCTTTACCGTCATACATATAATCCGGCATCACGCCTAAAGTTACAGAAAACGATGGTGTATTTGTTGATTCATCTTTAGTTTTTGTAAATTCGAGTTTACCTTTTCTATCAACCTTCTCTATAATATCTTCAACAAAATTTTGAACAACTTTCATCCCGGCATAATTAATTTTATCGGCATCATCAGATGGTTTGTGATAATCTTTGTGTTGGCCTGTAAAAAAATGAAGAACAGGCATATCTTGTAAATAAAATGAGGTATGGTCTGAAGGGCCAATACCGCTTTCTTTTGAAATCATTTTAACCTTGTTTTCAGTTGCTATTTTTGATAAAATGGTATTCCAGACAGGAGAAGTCCCCGTACCATAAACTGCCAATTTTCGCTCGTTATCCAGTCGTCCCACCATATCTAAATTAATCATATAATTTACGGTAGCTAAATCGATAGTTGGGTGTTTGGTAAACCAATTTGAGCCCCAAAGTCCTTTTTCTTCACCTGAAAAGGCTATAAACAAGTAATTATTATTTGAATAGCTATTTTTTAGCAAAGTGGCTAAATGTAGTAATACAGTTACTCCGCTGGCATTATCATCTGCTCCATTATGAATTGCCTTTTCTTGACTTAATGAACCCTCATTTCCGTATCCTAAATGATCAAAATGTGCACCAATTATTACGGTAGTTTTGGCATTGTTATTTAAAAATCCTATTACATTTCTTCCTTCAATTACTTTACTGGTATCAACCTTAATTAGCGCATGCGGATTTATTTTTGGTTTTGCAGTGAAAACCTGGTAATAGCCTTCAGTTCCTTTAGGAGAAAGGCCTATTTGTTTAAATCTTTTTTTAACATATTTAGCAGCTTTTTTTTCGCCTTTCGAACCAATTTCTCTACCTTCCATACTGTCATTCGCTAATTTTTCAATATCCATTTGCATAGTTTGGCCGTAGCTAATTAGTGACGAAATAAACGTTATTACAAAAAGCGTTATTATATAAAAGTTTTTCATGTTGCAAAAAAAATTAAGTTTGGTTAAAAATAAGCTATTTTAAATGAATTTAAAAAAGAAATTTTATCCTAACCATACGGTAAGGTGTTGTATAGTTGGTAAAATTTTTCTTTTACAATTAAGCCATTAATTAGGCGGTTATGCAGCATTCCATTCATTTCTAAATCGAATGAGCTCTCGGTCAATTTGCTCTTTTGATTTAGCAATTAGTTCATCGGCGTTTTCAGATAAAATTGGATCTAAATAACTGATTTTAATTTCGGTTTGCCATTTTCCAAAGCATCGTATAAAATGTGGGAAAAAAGTATCGTTTCCAATCCAAGCATCATTTAAATCTTTGTAATCTATGGCAACAGGCACTACAGGAATACCTAATTGTGCAGCAATAACAAATGCACCCGGCTTAAAAGGAATGGTTGTAGGTTTATTGTGAGTAGTTCCTTCCGGCGTATTTAATACCGTATATCCTTTTTTAAATATTTCAGTAATCTCAAGCAAAATTTGTTTTCTGCTCAATTTACTATTTCTATTTACAAAAAGTACGCCCGAAACCTTGGCAACAGCACCTACCAAGGGCCAAGAGGCTACCTCTTTTTTAGCAATAGGGTAGGCCAACATATTTTTTAATAGAACAATGGAGTCAAAATAACTCCTATGATTTGAAATAACCAATCCTTTATTACCCAATTCGTTTCCATAAACAATTACTTTAGCCCCTACTATACCATGTAAAATTCTAATAATAAACCTTCTGTACACCAATCCTCTATGCAATCGCCGGCTATTTTTATAAAATATATTAGTGAATAAAAGCCAGCAAAACAAGGTAAAAGTTGTAATTGCAAACAGCAAAAGTCGTATGAGTCCAACTAAAAACCTTACTATAACCATTTATTTAAAATAGCTAAAAGTTTCACCTTCTTTTATGTTTAGCAAAGTTTCGTAAATTAGTTTAATTACATTTTCAACATCTTGTTTATTTACCATCTCCACCGTGGTATGCATATAACGCAATGCCAATGAAATTAAGGCTGACGGCACACCGCCATTGCTATAGGCAAAAGCATCAGTATCGGTACCGGTGGCTCTAGATGAAGCCAAGCGCTGAAAAGGAATTTTTTTAGCTTCTGCAGTTTCTACAATTAAATCGCGTACGTTGTGCTGCACAGCCGGAGCATAGCTAATAACCGGTCCATCGCCACATTTAGTTTCACCTTCTTTCTTTTTATCAATCATTGGCGTGGTTGTATCATGACAAACATCGGTAACAATAGCAACATTGGGTTTAATAGTTTGGGTAATCATTTCAGCCCCGCGCAAGCCAATTTCTTCTTGAACCGAGTTAGTGATGTATAAACCAAACGGAAGTTTTTTAT